>JAFYPF010000005.1 GCA_017547655.1 Clostridia bacterium | reverse complement strand
AGCCGAAAGAACAGAAAAAAAGAATTCGAGTATTGCAAATGACAAAAAAATTTTAGAGCAGAAAGCAACCGCTACTCAAAAAGAATTTGATGATGCTGTTGATACTTTTTTTAATATTAAAGCTAAAGATGGTTATTTCAAACCCGAGGATCGTATTTATTGCAAAGAACATCCTATTAGCAAAGAAGAATATGTAAGTGGAATTGAATCAATTATAACAATTATTGAGAACGTATATAAATATATTCCCCCAAACTCGTATAAGCCTGGAATTAAATATCGGGGTAAAGGTATATATTTGGATACTTTATTTCTTGAATATGTAATTACATATCATTACACCTTAACTGGAATGCCGTTCTTTAACACAAAAGGTACACTTGAAAAGCTTGTAGAAAACAACCCATTTATCGGGGCGTTTGTTCGGCAATATAGTGATGATAATTTTTTCAATACAAAACTGACTGGTTGGTATTATATGTCTGACAAAAACGGAAATAAAGTATGTTCGCATAGAAATTTTATGTTGGAATACTTGAGTTTTTGGGTTAGATGTGATATAAAAAAATGTGGCAACACATTAGGAAGGTTCAAATCGATTTTCGGATTCGATTTTGAAGAAATTTGGCTACCTAAATTCACCGTTATTGATGATAAAGTATATTATTGGGAAAAATCTTTTAGAGATTCAGAACCACTTGATAGAATTGATTTTACTGAACTCAAAAATAATTATTTTAAGAAGCATAAAGAAAAAGAACGTGAGTTGAAAGACTTTTTGAAGAGTGTAGATGAGTTGTTTGACCGTTATGACAATCTTGTTTCAGAAAATGATGCACTGCCTGCTAAAAGAAAAAAACATGAAAAAGAGATAGAAATAATAACAGAAGAAAACAATTCTATTAATTACCGAATTAACAACAATAACTATGAGATTGATAGATTAAGTAGAAAAATATTTTTTAAATCAAAAGCTAATGCCCAGATAGCTGAACTCCAAACAGAGAATGAGCGTTTGTGTAATCAATTAAAGAAAAACAATGGAAATATAAAAAAACATAAAGAAAAAATTGATGACATCAAACTCATGGATGATGCGACATTTAAAGTATGCGAAGAAATGAAAGAGAATTTCTATAATGTAACTCTTCAGCAGTTGTTTGCAAAAATGAATAGCTTTATTGATTGGACTACTGGTGAATAATATGAAATATACTATATCTAATGAAACTATATCTGGGAAATGGCGTTTTGTAATCTTACCCCCAAACAATAGGAAACAACCTTTAGGGGTATCACCTTGGTATTCAACAATTGCTGAATGCGAAGATGCCAAGCGCAAATTTCTTGCTTTGATATATAACAAAGCTATAAATAGAGCAGATGATAAGTATGTAAAGATAGAACGGACAATATCCAAAGAAATTGAAAAAGAAAATAATACTGTATTGGTTACAATTTATAAATTTTATTACTATGATGATAATAATGAATTGGTTTTCTTTAGAAAAAAAGGATTTTGTCAAAAGTATAACTGTATAAAATGTCTTAAATCTATTTTTAAAGCAGTTGAAGAGAATTATTGATAACTAAAGCTAAGAATCGAGAACATTTATGTCCTCGATTCTTGTTTTTTCTCCAATAGTCCAATATATTTATAAACAGAATTTCTACTAATATCACAAACCCTTGCAAGTTCTGATATGTTGAGTTGACGGTTTTGGTAGGCTGGATAATGTCTGTAAAAGATTTGCGGAATATCATCTTTTGTCATTTGCGGTCGGCCGAGCTTTACGCCTTTAGCCTTGGCATTTGCCATGCCAGAACGAACGCGATCTCTTATCATACCCAATTCAAGCTCTGCAAATACGCCTGACATCTGAATAAAGGCGTTTGACATAGGATCGAGCCTTCCAAGAGTGCAATCAACGGTGATGGTTCCTTGTCGTAGATTTCTTTGGCGGCAATAGTCAAGATATTTGTTACAGCCTTCTTCGAAAGTAAACTTTTTTGCAGACTTCATTTTCTGTTTTTTCATTGTAAAAATCCTCCTTAAATGTATACAAAAATATTGGACACATCATAGGTTAAAGCCTAAAAACGATGTGTCCAACTTTTTTTATTGATTTTTGAGCAATAAGATTTTTACAAAGTTATAAAACCTTGAAAAAGTGCTTTACTTGCTTGCTTCTTCGATAGCAACTGCAACAGCAACAGTCATACCAACCATGGGGTTGTTACCTGCGCCGATGAGACCCATCATTTCAACGTGTGCGGGAACGGAGGAAGAACCTGCGAACTGCGCATCGCTGTGCATACGTCCCATAGTATCTGTCATACCGTAGGAAGCAGGACCTGCAGCCATGTTATCGGGGTGAAGTGTACGTCCTGTACCACCACCGGAAGCAACAGAAAAGTAGTTTACGCCGTTTTCAACACACCACTTCTTATATGTTCCTGCAACGGGGTGCTGGAAGCGAGTGGGGTTGGTGGAGTTACCGGTAATGGAAACGCCAACGTTTTCTTTTCTCATAATTGCAACGCCTTCGGGAACGTTGTCAGCGCCGTAGCACTTAACCTTTGCTCTGGGACCGTCGGAGAATGGCACTTCTCTAACAACGGAAACTTCTTCAGTAGTGGGGTCAAACTTTGTCTCTACGTATGTGAAGCCGTTAATTCTTGAAATAATATATGCAGCATCCTTGCCGAGACCGTTAAGAATAACGCGGAGGTCCTTTGAACGAACCTTGTTTGCATTAAGAGCAATCTTAATAGCGCCTTCAGCAGCAGCAAAGGATTCATGTCCTGCCAAGAAGCAGAAGCACTCTGTTTCTTCGGAAAGAAGCATCTTACCGAGGTTACCGTGGCCAAGACCAACCTTACGGTTTTCAGCAACGGAGCCGGGGATACAGAAAGCCTGAAGACCGATACCGATAGCGGCAGCAGCATCAGCAGCCTTTGTGCAACCCTTCTTAATTGCAATAGCAGCGCCTACTGTGTAAGCCCACTTTGCGTTTTCAAATGCGATAGGCTGTGTTTCTTCAACAATCTTGTAAGGGTCAATGCCTTTTGCAGCGCAGATTTCCTTACATTCGTCGATAGAGGAAATGCCGTATTCTTTAAGAGCAGCGAGGATCTTCGCCTCACGTCTTTCATAACCTTCAAAATTTGCCATTACGTTTTCCCTCCTTAATTATTCATGTCTGGGGTCGATATACTTAACAGCGTCTGCAAAACGTCCGTAAGTACCCATAGACTGTTTGTAAGCTTCGTTGGGTTCAACACCCTTTTTGATGAGGTCGGTCATCTTGCCGAGAGAAACGAATTCGTAACCGATAACTTCGTTGTTTGCGTCAAGAGCCATTCTGGTGCAGTAGCCTTCGGTCATTTCGAGATAACGAACGCCCTTAGCCTTTGTACCGTACATCGTACCAACCATTGAACGAGCGCCTTTGCCGAGGTCTTCCATACCTGCGCCGATAACCAAGCCGCCTTCGGAGAAAGCAGACTGTGTTCTACCGTAAACAATCTGTAAGAAGAGTTCGCGCATTGCTGTGTTAATAGCATCGCATACCAAGTCGGTGTTAAGTGCTTCGAGAAGTGTTTTGCCGGGGAGGATTTCTGCTGCCATAGCTGCAGAGTGTGTCATACCCGAGCAACCGATAGTTTCAACGAGAGCTTCCTCAATAATGCCGTTTTTAACGTTAAGAGAGAGCTTACAGCCGCCCTGTTGAGGAGCGCACCAGCCTATACCGTGTGTATAACCGGAAATATCGGTAATCTGTTTTGACTGAATCCATTTACCTTCTTCGGGAATGGGAGCAGGACCGTGATCGCAACCCTTTGTGACACAACCCATGTGAGCAACTTCTGTGCTCATGGCGTATTCACAAGAAAATTCTTTGCTCATGATTAGTTCTCCTTATATAAGTTTTTTTAATATTGCGTAAATTATTTAATGATTTCGCCGTAGCAAACACCGAAAGCGCAAGCAGCGTTAGCTTCATCTGTGTCGATGTGCATAGCGGGAGCAAACTTGTCGCTTACTCTGATTACAACGTCGTCAAAAATAGTTGTTCTTTCAGAATCAATTTTAACCTTAACGATTTCCTTATCCTGAACGTTGAACTGCGCAGCAGCTTCGGGGGTAAGGTGAATGTGTCTTTTAGCAATGATAACGCCTTCGTCAAGCTCAACTTCGCCTGCAGGGCCAACGAGCTTAAGTCCGGGAGTAGCTGCAATATCGCCGCTTTCTCTTACGGGAGCAGAAACTCCGAGTGTACGAGCATCGGTGAAAGAAAGTTCAACCTGAGTAGCAGGACGAGCAGGACCGAGAATAATTACGTTAGCAATTTCCTTCTTGGGACCAACGAGGCTAACTCTTTCTTCACAAGCGTATTGACCGGGTTGGCTGAGTTCCTTTTTGTTAGTGAGTGTAGCACCCTTGCCGAACAGTTTTTCAATGTGTTCAGCAGAAAGGTGTACGTGTCTGGCAGATGTTTCAACAAGAACCTTGTTTTCCATGTTTTGTTATCCTCCGTTTTTATAGAAAAAATTAAATTTTGAATAATTTCAATCAAAGACAATTATACTATAGAAAAATAAAATTGTAAATAGGGATAGGCATTTTTTTATGTTTATTTTAAAACAAGAGGGAGAAAGAATATGTCAGACATACAAAATAACGAAAATGAAAACTCAAGTGAAGCATTAGAAAAAGAAAAAGTCGAAAATTTACAGCTTGAAAACGTAAAAATGAGTAATTCCATAACTACAACAGGCGAGGGAGTTACGATACATTGTATGACCGTAATAGGTCAGATAGAGGGGCATTATATATTGCCGAACGACCAAAAAGCTACCAAATATGAGCAGATAATCCCCCTTTTGGTATCGGTTGAGGAAAGCGACGACATCGACGGTTTGCTTATAATATTAAATACAGTAGGCGGAGACGTTGAAGCAGGACTTGCGCTGTCGGAAATGATAGCAAGTATGAGTAAACCGACAGTATCGTTAGTCCTCGGCGGAGGTCATTCTATAGGCGTTCCCCTTGCGGTGTCGGCGAAAAAGTCGTTTATCGTTCCGTCGGCAACGATGACCGTACACCCCGTAAGAACAACGGGACTTGTTGTAAGCGCACCCCAAACCTATAACTATTTTAACCGTATGCAAGACAGAATATTAAAATTTATTGAAGCGCATTCAAATACATCTGCGGAAAAACTGCGTGAAATGATGCTTGCGAAAGATGAGCTTGCGACCGATATGGGAACGGTGCTTGAAGGAAAACAAGCGGTTGAATGCGGACTTATCGACGAGGTCGGTGGACTTAACGAAGCGATTTACACCTTGCGCGAAATGGCGAAAGGGAATTAACCTACTTTCTTTTAAGGAAAGAAAGTAGGCAAAGAAACCTTGCTTCTCTGGTTTGTGCAAACCAAAAGGCTCCCACTCTGGGGGAGCTGGCGCCGAAGGCGACTGAGAGGGCTTTCAAGAAAGTAGGCAAAGAACCTTGCTTCTCCGGTTTGTGCAAACCAAAAGGCTCCCACTCTGGGGGAGCTGGCGCCGAAGGCGACTGAGAGGGCTTTCAAGAAAGCAGGCAAAGAACCTTGCTCATCTTGGTTTGTGCCACTTAATATTATTCGTGCAAACAATATCTCTATATCGTAGGGGGCGACGTTCTCGATGCCCTGTAAAAAAAGAGTAAAAGCACTTGCTTTTCTTTCGTTTATATCACTCCTATTACCGCATCACAAAAGTATGCTTTATTAAGTCATGACCACCGGCTAAGCCGGTGGTCATGACTGTTTCATAATCCTCATTATCGAGAATTATATGGTCTGCAAACGAACGTTGGAAAATCTTTTCTGTTCCATAGTTCTGTTTGCAAACACGTGAAGATAATGACTTAAACGCACAAACTACATCACTCAAGCCTCTCCCCTACCGCGTAATTGTTTGTTTCATAAACAGATGTATTATCTGTTCTAATTGTTTCCAACAAGATTGGTTTTCTGTCTTGCGTATATATCGTTACAAAATATGAACCTGTAGAGCTGTAATCGTAATTTTTTATTCGTGTTGGTTTTCTTTTTGGATAATAGGTTTCTATAGATTTTCCTCTTGTTTTAATTATTTCACCGCATATAAATTCAAATCCCAGGCGGGAACGTATTTGAATTTACGCAAATAGAGTTTGTAATTGGGGTTAAGTTCGTTTACAAGAAGCGGCAGGTCAAATAGGTCTTCGTTGCGGTGGTAAACCGAAATAAGTAAGTCGGGCGAACAAGCTGCAATAGTATTTTTGCTTCCAATAAGAGCTTGTCTTTCCGCGCCCTCAACGTCATATTTTATATAGTCTGCCTTGCCGTCACATACGCCGTCGACCGTCTTCGCATCAATATCAATCGACTTTTTTGAGTTAGGCGAAAAGGGGTTAGCGTTTCTGTTGCCGCTTGAATCAAAGCGCAGAACGGTATTCTCGTTCCAAGCAGCCGCATTTATCGGCAATATGCGAGACTCTGTTTCGGCAAACGCTGATAGCTTTTTAAAGTTACGATTATCGGGTTCAAGGGCAAATATTTTACCAACGTTAGTGCATCTGTCAATCATCTCTTTAGCGGTATCACCGTTATATGCACCTGCATCAACGCATATCTTATAGTTTTCGGGAGAAAGGATATTATTCCAAGCATCGTCGGGAGTAGTTTCTATTTCTTTGAGATAGGAAATTCTTCCCGTAAGCTTATACTTTATAATGTTATCGAACACGTTTTTCGAAATTTCGTCAGCGAATAAGCTTCTTGCTTTATCAAAGGCTTCTTTGTTTGACAGATAATATTCTAAATTAAACGTACCGACACCGGTTACGGGAACGTCGGGGGCGTACATTTCGTAGCTTTCGTTTAGCGAGTAAAACAAATCAAGAACATCGTCAAGGCTTGAAGCAAAAGAAAGTATAATAATAAAATTGTCATATTTTTCTTTAATTTCGCTAAAGGAAAGAACGGTTTTTCCGTGAAAGGAGTGACCTCTGACAAAACCGTCGCTTGCAAAGAAATCGGAAACTGTAATACCGAGCGAGTTAAAGCGTTCAATAATTTTGTCGGCGCCGTTTCCCATACCGTACATAACGATAGGTTTATTTGTTTGTTGCAGATATGTCCACAAATCTTGTTTTATGTTCATTAAATTATCTCCAAACAGAAAATTTTCTATAGTTATTATAAGGCTTTATTGTCGGAATGTCAAAGATTTATGAAAAAATTAAATATAAATATTGTAGAAAAAAGGAAAGTATGATATAATGACTTAAACAGACAAAAAGGAGAAGTCGATACTTTGAAGCCAGAAGAGTTAAATGGAGTGACATTAGCCTATATCGGCGATGCGGTTCTTGAGATAATGGTGCGCTGTAAGGTGGTCGAAAGCGGATATACGAATGCAAGTAAGCTAAACGACCTTGCAAGAGATTTCGTAAGGGCAACCGAGCAGAGCAAGGTTGTTGATAACATAATTGACTTACTTGAAGAGGACGAAATGACTTTTTTCAAGAGGGGGAAAAACGCCAAGGTAAATCACCCGAAGTCAGCAACGGCTGTTGAGTACAGTAGGGCAACGGGGCTTGAAGCGCTTTTTGCTTATTTGTATATGAACGGTAAAACGGAACGTCTTGAGTTTTTATTTGAGACGGCTTACGGAGAACACATTTATAAAATTTTAAATAAATAAGGAGATTAAAAACCATGTGGGAAAAATTCAAGAAATTTGCATTTAAGGGTAACGTAGTTGATATGGCAGTCGGCGTTGTAGTCGGCGGCGCATTCGGAAAGATTGTTACGTCATTGGTAAACGACCTTATCACACCTTTGATAAGCCTTGCGACAGGCGGCGCAAACTTTAGCGAACTTTTTGTAATACTTAACGCAAACGGAGCTGATACTGCGGCTATCAAGACTATTGAAGCTGCAAAAGAAGCAGGTTTTGCAACACTTAACTATGGTAACTTTATTCAGACTGTAATTGATTTCTTTATCATTGCTTTGTCAATTTTTATGTTTGTATCTCTTATTCAAAAGGCAAGAGATATTTCCGAAGCAAAGAAGAAGGCAGAGGAAGAGGTTGCAAATGCGGCAGCACCCGCAGAGCCTCCCAAGCCTACGGCAGAAGAGCTTCTTGCAGAAATCCGCGATCTTCTCAAGAAAGACTAACAGGTATTATTTAGGAGAAAACTAATGTTCAGAATTGGCGTAGACCTTGGCGGTACGAATATTGCCGTAGGTATTGTTGACAATGATAATAGCATTGTGAAAAAAGGAAGCGTACCCACAAATGCGGGACGCCACCCCGACGAAATTGTAAAAGATATTGCGGGACTTATAACGAAGCTGCTTGAGGAAACCGACATAATTCCTTGCAGAATCGAGCATATAGGTATTGCCTCTCCGGGCGCTATAGATCCTGTAAACGGTATAGTAACCAGAGCAACAAACCTTGGGATGATTGACTATCCGATAGTTTCAAAGCTTCGCGAGTTTTTACCGATAAGACGAATCAAGCTTGAAAACGATGCGAATGCGGCGGCTTTGGGAGAAGCTGTTGCGGGTTCGGGCAAGGGTGTTGACAAGTTTATTATGGTAACGCTTGGCACAGGCGTTGGCGGCGGTATAATAATCGACGGCAAGATTTATTCGGGCTTTAACTATGCGGGCGGTGAGCTTGGGCATATGGTTATCGAGCACAACGGACGTCAGTGCGGTTGCGGCAGACGTGGTTGTTGGGAAACCTACAGCTCGGCTACAGGACTTATCAATATGACGAAAGAGTATATGTTGCACAACCGCAATTCAGCTATGTGGAAGCTGGTTGAAAATGATATTGACAGAGTAAGTGGAAAGACGGCGTATCAGGCGGCTGCAATGGGTGATATGACAGCGCGTACGGTATGCGCCGAATACACAGACTATCTTGCTTGCGGATTGGTAAATATTATTAACATATTCCAACCGAATATATTGAGTATCGGCGGTGGTGTATCGAACGAGGGCGAAAACCTGATGGCTCCGTTGCGAGAGTTGGTTGACACTCTTCAGTTTACAAGCGCAAATCCCGTAAAGACGGAATTAAAAATAGCAGAGCTTAAGAATGACGCGGGTATAATCGGCGCGGCATCACTTTAAAAAATATAAAGGGTTAAGGTGCACCTTAACCCTTTATCATTGTTCAAAAACTGAAGACATTATTTCTTTTCTTTCAGAGCTATGTCAATAATGACAGAGCCGCAGAAGACGAGAGTAAAGCTCATAACGGCATATTCAAGCATGGTGTAGGCATTTGCGTATAACCATGCTTTTTCATTTTCAGATATGTTAATCAAAGAAAATAATATGTAGAGAAACACAAGAACAATAAAAGCCGAGCATATTTTAAAAAAGGTTAGCGACAATTTGGAGAGCTTAAAATTTTTTATTTTATTTATCATAATACAAACCCTTTCAAATAGAATATAAGTGTACAAGAGTATTATACCTTAACCGACAGGCAAAATCATTAGTGGATTTTTGGGTGAAATGGTTATATTTTAATATTATATTTTTCGACATTATTCGACAAATTTATATAAAAAACCAAGCAATATGGGTACAAAAAAGAGCAAATCCAAAAATAAAAGCAAAAAATATGGAAAAAATACTAAATTAAGCATAACTTTGTCGAATGGGGAAGACAATATTTTCTTTACTTTTGTGTTGGTTGTGGGGTATAATTGAACACCCGCGCTAAAAACAATTTCGGAGGTGCATAATGAAGACACACGTAACTGACTGTAGGCGGACAGAGGTAAAATCGAGGCGCAATATTGTTCTTGATTACAGCTTGATAATAACGGATAAAATGGATTGCGATTTGTTTGATGAAGAGGATATTTATTCGGTTTTGATTTTACAAACAGAAGAGGGAATAACGACCGAATATGATTTTTTGTACGATATTGCAAGGGACAAAGAAAATGCGGTTGCAATATTGGACTTATTGGTTTATAATAATGTTATGCCTGCGAACGCAAGGGACGTATTGGCTGACATTTTGTGAAAAAGGGATTGGGGCAGGGATATGGATAAGAGCCGACTTGAAAGGCAGATAACGATTTTGGGTGATGAAGCGACGGACAGACTTATAGCTTCGTCGGTTATGATATTCGGAATAGGCGGAGTGGGAAGCTTTACGGCAGAAGCTATCGCAAGATGCGGTGTCGGCAAAATTATTTTGGTTGATTTTGATACGGTTTCACTTTCAAATATAAATCGTCAGCTTGTTGCGGACACGTCGACTGTTGGTTTAAAAAAGACGTCGGTTATGGCAGAAAGAATTCGCAAGATTAACCCTGACTGTACCGTAATTGAGAAAGATACTTTTGTAACTCCCGAAAATGCCGGAGATATAATAGGCGAGAATGTTGTCGACTATGTTGTTGATGCTATAGACAACGTATCGGCAAAAATTGCGATAATTGAATATTGTAAGAAAAATGATATAAGGGTTGTATCATCTATGGGTACGGGGAATAAGCTTGATCCATTGAAATTTGCCATAGCTGATATAAATCAGACCTCGGTTTGCCCGCTTGCAAGGGTAATGCGCCGTGAATTAAAGGCGCGTGATATAAGAAACGTTGACGTTTTGTACAGTACCGAAGAGCCTGTTGTAAAGGGCGAAAGGATACCTGCATCTATTGCATTTGTGCCTTCTGTTGCGGGGCTCTTATTGGCAAGACACGTTGTTTTAAAACTTTCCGAGGGATAAGCTTTTATTTAACTCTTTTAAAATTCCCGCTTTTAAAATGAAAAAAATGATTTTTGTGTATAACTTTTTGAAATGCAGTCAAAAATAGCTACAGAAAAATTAAACAAAAGGTGGGAAAACCATGTATAACGCAAACAAAAGCAAATCGAATATTGCGTTATATATAGTACTGTCACTTATAATTGTGGCGGTAGTATGTATGACGGTGTTCAGTGTAGTAACAAACACAAGAAAGAAGACAGATAACCCCAAGGTAGAAGAGACTGCCGCCCAAACGGCAAAGCGTACCGAGAAAGCGGAGACGATAATACCGAAAGAAACACAAAATTCCGAAGATACGTATAATGAAAACTCCGAAGAGGAAGTGAACGGTATTCCCGAGGACGAACCCTCAAAGGAAGTAGACGTTCAGGCAAAGCTTGTGTTTACAAAGCCTGTAGACGGATACTTGTTGAAGAGCTATGATATTGATATGCCTGTATACTCATTGACAATGAATGACTACAGAGTTCATACGGGTATTGATATTTTGGCTGACATCGGAGATACGGTATGTTGTATAGCGGAGGGCACGGTTCAGAATGTATATGATGATCCTATGATGGGAAATTGCATTTCGATAAGCCATGCAAACGGAATGGTTTCGTATTATATGGGATTATCTGATGAGGTGTGCGAGGGCATTGAGGAGGGGGCGCCCGTATATTGCGGACAAGCGTTATCTTCAATAGGCGACAGTACGCTTATAGAGATAGCGGAAGAGCCTCATTTGCATTTGGAGGTTAAGGTTGACGGAAAGAACGTAAATCCTTTAGATTATATTTCCTATGAGGCAGCTAATTCGGAAAATGCTGTCGACGATAATTTTGAGGGTTAACGAATGGAAGATGCTGCTCAAACAAAAGAGAGTGGCACAAAACAGCCACACAATGCAGTATTTCCTCAAAAATGCGTGAAGAATAACGAAAGTGTTTTATTGCACGTAAAACCGAAAACGGAAGAAGATATAAAAGGCGGTACGATGTAATTTTAACAGACGTCTTTAATATAGCCGATACTTGTAATATAAAAAAGGACAGAGAATTTGCAAATTCTTTGTCCTTTTTTTGCTCTGTATACGTTATTTGATTTTGCTTTATCGTCTTATATTTGGTTTCCTGCAAACTGCGTCATATAAAGGTCGTAGTATTTACCTTGCTGTTCGAGCAGTTCATCGTGGTTACCTATTTCAACAACTTTGCCTTGATCGAGAACAACTATTTTGTCAGCATCGCGTATCGTTGAAAGTCTGTGTGCGATAATAAGGCTTGTTCTGTTTTTCATAAGATTAACCATAGCGTCCTGAATTCTTTTTTCGGTACGTGTGTCAACTGATGATGTCGCCTCGTCAAGAATAAGAATTTTCGGGTTTGCAAGTATGGCTCTGGCAATAGCAAGTAACTGTCTTTGACCTTGTGAAAGTCCTGCGCCCGCTTGTTTTAGGAAGGTTTTGTACTTGGCGGGGAGTCTTTCGATAAAGTAACGGGAATTGCTCATTTCAGATGCGTGTATCATTTGTTCTTCGGTTGCTTCTGAATTTGCATATTTTATATTATTTTCAATAGTATCCGAGAACAGTACCGTATCTTGCAAAACTATCGCTATGTTTTTGCGCAATTCGTCACGCTTTATATCGTTGATATTGACACCGTCGACCAATATTTCACCGGAGTCAACGGGGTAGAATCTCATAAGAAGATTTACTACCGTTGTCTTACCGCTTCCCGTAGCGCCGACAAGCGCAATTTTTTGTCCGGGTTTTACATTGAGATTGAAATCGTACAATACCTGTTTTTCGGGAACGTAAGAGAAGTTAACGTTTTTAAAGACTACTTCACCTTTTACGTTATCCATAGAAACATTGCCGCTGTTGTCTTCGTCGGGTTGGTCCATAAGAGCAAATACTCTTTCGGCACCCGCTATTGCGGTCTGCAAAGAGCCGTACAGCATAGCTATTTCATTTATAGGTCTTGAGAATTGCTTTGCGTATATAATAAATGCAGAAATTTTACCGACGGAAATTAACCCTTTCAGCGAGAAGAATCCGCCGAATGCCGCAACTATAACAAAGCTGATGTTTGATATGCAGTTCATTATAGGGCCCATCGAACCGCCGAGAATTTCGGCTTTTATGCTGACCTTCATTAACTCGTCGCTTGTTTTGTTGAATTCGTCGATAACGTCGTCTTGCTTGTTGTAGGCTACGATAGACTTATATCCCGTAATCATTTCCTCGGAATGTCCGTTCAGTCTGCCGAGCATTTGAGAACGCTTTCTGTAAATCTTTCGCATTATCTTTGACATTTGTCCTGTAACAAATATCGTAAGAACAACGGTAAGCATAGTGATTAGTGTAAGCTGCCAACAGTAGTAAAACATTATGGCAACAGTACCGATAACCGTTAAAACTCCCGATATCAATGAGCCAAGGCTCTGCGATACCGTATTTGAGACGTTTTCGACGTCGTTGGTCATACGGCTCATTATATCACCGTTTGAATGGGTATCAAGGTATTTTATTGAAAGGTTGTCGATTTTCTTGAAGAGGTCGTGTCGCATTTGCTTAACTATCGACTGACTCAAGTGCGCCGCTAAAAGTGATTGCGCAAGACCGAAACCAATATTTAATATATACACGACAGAAAGGGCTATTAATGCTTTATAGAGATTGTTCCATTCTTTGTCTTTAATAAAGTCGATGGCATATCCCTGTAATGAGGGGGCTACAAGCGCCGCTAAAGTTACCAGAATTACGGCAGCCATAAGCGGATAAAGGAGCATTTTTGCTTTGCCGAAATATTTTAACAGCCTTTTTAACGTGTTTTTTGCATTTGAGGGTTTTTCGATTACTTGCCCCATAGCGCCGGGGCCTCTTCTTCCACCGCCGGGACGGAACCCCATTTGCATAGGCGCATCTTTGGGCGGGTGAGCGCCGTATTTTACAAATTGATTATCGTTTTGTTTTTCAAAGCCTTTTGGAAGTGTGGTTTTGTTGCTCATACCTCTTCACTTCCTTCCTTGAGCTGTGAGTTATAGATGTCACGATATATTTCCGATGTTTTCAGAAGCTCTTTGTGCGTACCGAGAGCCGCTATTTTACCTTTGTCGAGAACGGCAATTCTGTCAGAGCCTTTTATTGAGGCGATACGTTGAGCTATAATTATTTTGGTTATATCGGGACACTTGTTGTTTAGTTCTTCATATAATTTCGCCTCGGTTTTTAAATCGAGCGCGCTTGTTGAGTCGTCAAAAATAAGTATTTCGCTGTTTTTTAATATAGCTCGCGAGATGGATATTCTTTGTTTTTGACCGCCCGACAGAGAGTGACCACCCTCGGAAACCATCGTATGATAGCCAAACTCCGTATCGCAAATAAAGTTATCCGCTTGAGAAATTTCCGCCGCGTTTTTAATTTCCTGGGGAGTTGCAGTCCTTTTTCCCCATCTTATATTTGCTTCTATGGGCCTTGAATAAAGCTCTGCTTTTTGTAATACAACGGCAATTTTATCCCTTAATTGTTTCAACTTGTAATCTTTAACGTTCACACCGTCAATAAGGACTTCGCCCTTTGTTACGTCGTAAAAACGGGGGATAAGGTTTACCAAAGAGGTTTTTCCGCAACCGGTTGAGCCGATTATAGCCAATGTTTCGCCCGGTTCAACAGTAAAGGAAATATCTTCAAGAACGTTATTTCCCGAGGTTTCGGGATATGCGAAGCTTACGTTTTTGAATTCGATTTTACCTTTTTGTTCGGGTTCTTCGTTATATAATCCGTCGAATATTATTTCGGGGCATTCGAGAACCTCGCTTATTCTGTCGGCAGAAGCCTTTGCTCTTGTGAAAGTTTGGAAGATGTTTGCCATAAACATAATTCCATGTAATATTTGCGCAAGATATGTTATAGCCGCCATAATGCGTCCGGGAGACATATCACCGCCTGTTTTGACCGTTAATCCACCAACTAATATAACGATAACAATACAAACGTTAAGTACGATATTCATACAAGGTCCCATAAATGCAAGTAGGGTTTGCACTTTTAAATTAACCTTACATAAATCTTTATTTGCATCGTCAAAGCGATTGAGTTCGTGTTCTTCCTTGACGTATGCCTTTACAACCCTTGCGCCTGCGACGTCCTCTTGCATTACGTTGTTTATGCCGTCGAGTTTTTTCTGTACAATGGCAAACATAGGCGCAGATTTTTTGAGAAAGAACGTAACGAAAACAGCGACGAAAGGAAATCCGCAAGCGGCAATAAGGGCAAAGTGGTGCGACTGCTTGTAAAGCATAAAAATACCGCCCGCAAACATAACGGTGTTACGTACAAAGCCGCGTACCGCCATCATAACCATATTTTGTACCTGTGTAACGTCGTTTGTTAGTCTTGTAACGAGAGATCCCGTAGAGATTTTGTCGGTTTGTTGGAAAGATAACCCCATAATGCGAGAAAACAAATCTTTTCTGAGGTCGTTTCCAAATTGTTGTGCGGCAAGGTTGGCAAAGACGCCGCAGAGCATACCGCAAAGACCGCCAAAGAGAACAAGGACTATCATTTTCAGCCCGACGTCGAGGACAAGTGTGATGTTGTTTTTCAAGACGCCGTTATCGACGATGTTGCCCATAAGGTCAGGCTGAATAAGGTCCATTGCAACCTCGCCTACCATAAACAGAGGCGCTATTAAACAAAAGAACCAATATTTTTTCAAATACTTAAAAATCATGTAAGCTCCTACTTTATAACTGTGTGAATATCGTTTAGCAAAGCGGAGATTTTGTCTTCATTTCCTTTGCCGATAACGTTGGTTGGGGTATAACGTCTGCCGCTTTAATTGTACTTGCTTTACAGTTCGTTATCCTTTTTGTAGAAGAATGATCCAATAACCAAAACAACCACAAATACTATCAAATAGAAAATAACGGGGAATGAGAAGCTTCCGTTTGCTTTTGCGTTGAGGTACGGTTGAATACCGTGTGCATAAATAGCCGCAAAGACCATAAATATCGAAGCTGCAATACCCAAAATGGGCAATATGATATTTTTCAAAACATTTTCTTTGCCGTGCTTTTTAATAAACATTATAAACACGGGAATATAGAATCCGTAGATTGTAATAATGGGAAGCTCGGAGGAGTCAAAGCTGAACAGACCGAAAAGCGGTGTTTTCATAAGGTTTGCGCCGTAGAAATAGAACAACCAGAAACCGCAAGCAAGGACACCCACCGTTGCGGAGTTATAGGGCATATTGGTAGTAGGGCTGATTTCTCTAATGATTTCAGGGTGAGGGCCTTGGTTACGAGCAGCGACAGCGTAAAGCGCGCGAGTAGCTGCAAGCATAATTCCGTTAAGAGTACCAAAGCAAGAAATAACGATAAGAACGCTGAGGGCAGTTCCGCCAACGTTTCCGAAAAGCTTTTTAAATGCTGCGGGAGCGCCTTGGGTTTGAAGAATGTCAATAGGTGCAGCACCCGCAAGTCCGATATAATATGTGATATAAACAGTAACGATAATCAAGCTGCCTGCTATAAGAGCTATCGGCAGATTTCTTTTTGCATTTTTAAGCTCGGCATTGATTGACGTTGCAATAATCCACCCCTCGTAAGCAAATGCAGTAGCAACTACTGCGGCAAAAAGGGCAGACATATTGCCGCCTTCCGCAACAACGTTTGCCGTTTTAAAGGATTCGATTGTTGTTCCGTTTATAAGACCAATAACAGTTCCAATGATTGCCATAACCAAAAGGGGAACGAGCTTTATGAAAGTCGTACTTACCTGGAATTTACCTGCGAGCTTTGGAGAAAGTGCGTTAAGCGCATACGATGCAACAAGATAGAAAGCAGAGAGGGCAAGGCAAACACCGCTTTTGGCGTTTCCTCCGAAAAGCTCTACTGTGTAACGGGCTGATACCCAAGCAAGAACACTTGTCATTCCCGGCAAATAGATAAAAGTAGTAAACCATGCTACGTAGTATGCATATTTTTTACCCATAGTTGCCTCTGCGTAGTCGACAAGTCCGTTTACTTTTTCATAGTGGGAGCCGAGGTTTGCAAGGTTGAGAGCGCATAGGATCATAGCCAAACCGCCGATGAGCCAAGCAATAATACCGAGAGGCATATTACCTTCGGTTATATCGAGGACGGATTGGGCTTTAAAGAATACGCCTGATCCGATAACGATTCCGACTACCATACATATTGCGGTTGTAAGACCGAATTTTCGTTCGAGTTTATTATTCAAGGTTTTTACCTCCAAAAAGATATAGTGTAATTTATTTTACCATTGTAATCGCAGTATTGCAAGTCTTCTGTAAATTTTTTTGGTCTACGGCATAAAAGTTTTTTTGAGGGTGTATTTTTCAAATAAGTGTACCGATAATAAAAAAACTGTTACTATTGACAAAAAAAGTTAAGAGTGATAGAATAGTACAAATATATTTTATATACAGATATGTATTCTGTCGGAATGAACGATTGGAGCATATCGAAAACAAAATATTTATCAAAAGGAGAAAGAGAAAATGAAAAGACTTCTCGCACTTATGCTCGTTGTTGTTATGTGCGCGGCTGTAATGGTAAGCTGTGGTAACAAAGACGACGGCAACACATTGAAAATTGGTGGTATCGGTCCTATAACGGGCAGTGCTGCAATTTACGGACAGGCAGTTATGAACGGCTGCAAGATTGCTGTTGATGAAATCAATGCTAACGGCGGTATCGGCGGTATGCAGATTGAGTTCAATTTCCAGGATGACGCAAACGTTGCTGAATCTTCCGTAAACGCTTACAACAAGCTTATGGACTGGGGGATGGACATTCTCGTTGGTACTGTTACAACAACCCCTTGTATCTCCGTATCCGCAAAGGTTTACACTGACCGTGTATTCGCACTCACACCCTCCGCATCATCTACAGACGTAACAAAAGACAAGGACAATATGTTCCAGCTCTGTTTCTCTGATCCCAACCAGGGTACAGGTTCTGCTACCTATATTGCAGCTAATATGGCTGACAAGAAGATAGCTATTATTTACAGAAATGACGATGCTTATTCTCAAGGTATCAGAGATACCTTCGCAGCAGAAGCAAGAGCAAAGAACCTCAACATCGTATATGAAGGTACATTTACTGAAGATACAGCTACAGACTTTTCAGTACAGCTCACAGCAGCAAAGTCTGCAAATGCAGACCTTATCTTCCTTCCCATCTACTATCAGCCCGCATCTGTAATTCTTTCACAGGCAAAGACTATGGATTATGCTCCTACGTTCTTCGGCGTTGACGGTATGGACGGTATTCTTACAATGGAAAACTTTGACATCACACTTGCTGAAGGCGTAATGGTTCTTACTCCTTTCTCGTCAGATGCTGAAGATGACCTTACAAAGAACTTTGTTAAGAAGTACAAAGAGCTTTACGGTGAGGTTCCCAACCAGTTTGCAGCTGACGGTTACGACTGCATTTACGCAGTTAAGGCTGCATACGAAAAGGCAGGCTGCACAAAGGATATGACAAGAACTGACCTTTGTGAAGCGCTTGTAAAGGCAATTAAGGAAATCAGCTTCGACGGTCTTACAGGTCAGGATATGACATGGTCTGACAAGGGCGAAGTTAACAAGATGCCTATAGCAGTTGTAATCAAGAACGGAGATTACATTTCTGCAGAAGCTGCTGAATAATATAAGGTTTATTTACCAAACAAAAAAGTAATTTACGAGGTGCAATTCTAATGTTGGAATTTCTTTCCTACTTGATTAGCGGAATAAGCCTCGGAAGCGTTTATGCAATTATCGCGTTGGGGTACACGATGGTGTACGGCATAGCGAAAATGCTTAACTTTGCACACGGCGACGTTATCATGGTGGGCGGATATGTCAGTCTGCTCGCCATGACGTCTCTTGGGCTTCCGACATGGGCTGCAATTCTTCTCGCTATGGTCGTATGTACAGTATTAGGTGTAATAATTGAAGGATTGGCATATAAGCCGCTACGTTCAGCACCTTCTCTTGCCGTATTGATTACAGCAATCGGCGTATCATATTTTCTTCAGAATTCGGCTTTGCTTATTTGGGGAGCAAACCCGAAGGTATATTCTCCGATAATCGAAGGAACATTTAAGCTTTTTGACGGCAAGCTTCCCATTTCTTATATTTCAATGCTTACCGTTTCTGTATGTATCGTAATAATGATAGGTCTTACAATTTTTACGAGCAAGAGCAAAATGGGTAAGGCTATGAGAGCCTGTTCAGAGGACAAGGCTGCGGCTCAACTTATGGGTATTAACGTAAATAAGACAATATCTTTGACGTTTGCAATAGGCTCGGCATTGGCTGCTATAGCCGGAGTTCTTCTTTGTTCATCATATCCGACACTTATGCCTACGACGGGTTCGATGCCTGGTATTAAGGCGTTTACCGCAGCCGTATTTGGTGGTATTGGTTCAATTCCCGGTGCGTTTTTAGGAGGTATATTGCTCGGAATAATAGAGTCTCTTGCTAAAGCGTATATTTCGACACAACTTGCTAATACCGTTGTGTTTGCAGTACTTATCATCGTTCTGTTGGTACGTCCTGCCGGACTTCTCGGCAAATATGTACCGGAAAAGGTATAGGTGGAGCGATGAAAAAATTTAACTTGAAAAAGACTACTAAAGTTGACTTTGCTACATATCTCGGCGTAATCGTAACGTTTATTGTTCTTTTCGTAATGCAGAACGGCGGTATGCTCAGTTACTCTATGTCGGGTATGCTTGTTCCTATTTGTTGTTTTATTGTAATGGCTGTATCACTCAACCTTACGGTTGGTATACTCGGTGAGCTCAGCCTCGGCCACGCAGGATTTGTAAGTGTGGGCGCATTTTCGGGAATTATTGCATCGCAGAGCCTTATCGGCGTTATAGAATCTGCTTCGTTAAGACTTGCTATAGCGCTTGTTGCAGGAGCGATATTTGCGGCAATTGCGGGTGTTTTGGTAGGAATTCCTGTACTTCGACTCAGAGGTGACTATCTTGCAATTGTTACTCTTGCTTTCGGTGAGATTATAAAAGACCTTATTAACTGTTTGCTTGTAGGTATTGATTCAAAAGGACTTCACGTTCTTTTCAATGCGAAGGGTTTGCTTACGGTTGAGGATTTACACCTTGAAGAGGGCGGAAGAGTTATAATTAAGGGTGCGCAGGGCGCGACGGGTATACAGACTATATCTACTTTTACTGCGGGATTTATACTTATAATGATTACACTCGTTGTAGTACTTAACCTTACGAGAAGCCGTTCGGGAAGAGCTATAATGGCTTTGAGAGATAACAGAATTGCGGCTGAATCGGTTGGTATTAACGTTACGAAGTACAAGCTTATGGCGTTTGTGACGTCTGCCGCTTTGGCGGGAGCCGCAGGTGCTTTGTACGGACTTAATTTCTCGGCGGTTATCTCTTCGACGTTTAACTTTAATATTTCAATAGAAATTCTTTTGATGGTAGTGTTCGGCGGTTTGGGTAACATCTGGGGTTCGGTTATTGCGGCTGCAGTAATCAGACTTCTTCCCGAGCTTTTGCGTGAATTTAACGACTACCGTATGCTTTTCTATGCTATAATTCTTATCCTTGTTATGATTGCGACAAACAATCCTACGTTTAAGAATATGTTAGGCAAGCTTATACCCAAGAAAAAGGGGGCTGAAATAGATGGATAGATTTGCACACAGAAGAGGAAAGCTTGTACCGCTTCCGAGTGATGCTCTTGTACCCGAGAGAGATATAAACAGCTCACCTATTCTTGAAGCGAGACACCTCGGTATTGAGTTTGGCGGCTTGAAAGCTGTTGACGACTTTAATCTTACGATAGGCAGAACCGAGATTGCGGGACTTATCGGTCCTAATGGTGCAGGTAAGACGACTGTATTTAACCTTCTTACAAAGGTTTATCAGCCGACTAAAGGCACGGTACTTATTGACGGTATAGACACCCACGGAATGAATACCGTTCAGGTTAGTAAAATTGGCGTTGCAAGAACGTTCCAGAATATAAGACTTTTCTCTAACCTCACTGTTGAGGAGAACGTTAAGCTCGGTATGCATAACCAGATAAAATACGGTATGTTCAGTGGTATTTTACGCGCGCCGAATTACTGGAAGGAAGAGAAAAGAGCGCACGAAAAGGCGATGGAGCTTCTTCAGATATTTGATATGGAGAATCTTGCGAACCATAAAGCAGGTTCATTGCCCTACGGCGCTCAAAGACGTCTTGAGATTGTCAGAGCATTGGGAACGAATCCCGGACTTTTGCTTCTTGACGAGCCTGCAGCGGGTATGAACCCGTCGGAGACGGCAGAGCTTATGGAAAATATCCTCAAGATTCGCGATACCTTTAAGATTGCTATTATGCTTATTGAACATGATATGAATCTTGTAATGGGTATATGCGAGGGTATATGCGTACTTAACTTCGGTAAGGTTATTGCAAAGGGAAGCCCGGAGGATATTCAGTCAAACCCTGTTGTTATCGAGGCATATCTCGGTAAGAAGAAGGAGGGTTAAAATGGGACAGATTCTTAAGGTTGATAATATAAACGTATATTACGGAGCGATACACGCAATAAAGGGCGTATCTCTCGAGGTAAACGAGGGCGAGATAGTAACCCTTATCGGTGCTAACGGCGCGGGTAAATCTACGACACTTAAAGCAATTTCGAACCTTTTGCATCCGAAGACGGGCAGTATAGAGTTTTTTGGTGAAAAGCTTGCACATATTCCCCCTCACAAGATAGTTGAAAAGGGACTTGCGCACGTTCCCGAAGGCAGAAGAATATTTTTGCAGATGACAGTTCAAGAGAATCTTGAAATGGGAGCTTATACGCAGGGCGGAAAGACGTTCAACGAAGATATTGATGGCGTATTTAAGCAGTTCCCCCGACTTCTCGAAAGAAGAAAGCAGATAGCGGGTACATTGTCCGGCGGCGAACAGCAGATGCTTGCGATGGGAAGAGCGTTGATGAGCCGTCCGAAGCTTCTTATGCTTGATGAACCCTCTATGGGACTTGCGCCTATTCTTGTTGAACAGATATTCGATATTATAAAAGAGCTTCACAAGAACGGAACGACCATACTTCTTGTTGAACAGAATGCGCAGATGGCGTTGTCTGTAGCTGACAGAGCTTACGTTATGGAGACGGGCAGAATAACCCTTTCCGGTACGGGCGCAGAATTGGCGCAGAGCGACTCTGTAAGAAAAGCTTACCTCGGCGGTTAAATTTAAAATAAAAAGCTTTCTTTTCCGTTTTCGGAAAGGAAAGCTTTTTTGTTTATATGTTTTATATATTAGTGTATTTTAGTTAGTGTTTATCCGCATAAACGTCTGAAAAAACCTAACGAAAAAATTGTGATATTCCATTTACAACGGTTGATAAATGTAGTATAATGTTGAAAAAGGAGGGAGAGAATGAATTCATTAATATATGATCCGTTGGAAGAATTTGACGGGAAATACCGAGATGTACATGCCGAGAAGACAAACAGTTTTTTCGATGAGCTTGTAAAAAAATCCGGTATTGATATTGAGCAGAATAGAAATACAGTAAAACAGTATAATGAATATATAGAGAATTTAACGAAGCTGAAAAAGAAGCTGAATTGGTTAAGATTTTTCAGAGTGTTGATGTGTATTACAGTTATACTGATTCCGCTTGTTATTCTGAAGATGACACCGAAGATAAAGGCGCTCAAAACAGAGATAGAAGAGGCTGACAAACGTGCCGAGGAGCTGTTGGCAGAAGCACACAATCAGATGCTTCCGCTCAATAATCTTTTTACCGACAGAGACGCATTGAATATTATTGATTCGACGATTCCTTTACTTTCTTTTAATAAAAGCTTTTCGGTAAAGCAAGAAGCCGATATGAAGATAAATTACGACTTTGTCGAAAGCAATGAAACGGAACAGTCGACGTTCGAGGTGTTGTCGGGATATTACAACGAGAATCCGTTTTTGTTTGAAAATAAGGTTTTGCACACAATGGGTACGGAAACGTATCACGGATATAAGACCATTCATTGGACAGAGACCTATAGGGACTCAAACGGAAAGATGAGAACTCGAACAAGATCGCAAACGCTTCATGCGACCGTTACGAAGCCGAAGCCCTTTTACGATACTCAGGTTGTACTGAATTACTGTTCGCAGGGAGGTCCCGATTTATCATTCAGCCGAGATGCTTCTCACTTGGAGCAAATGAGCGAAAAGGAGATAAAGAGGTTTGTAAAGCGCGGTGAAAAGAAGCTAAAAAAGAAGACCGAAAAAGCTATTGGCGACAACAAAGACTTTATGAGTATGTCGAATTCGGATTTTGAGGTTATATTTGATGCGTTGGACCGTGATAATGAGGTTCAGTTCAGAACTCTTTTTACGCCCCTTGCGCAAACCAATATGGTTTCGTTGATTCTTTCAAAGCTCGGTTATGGCGATGATTTTAATTTTATAAAGCAAAAACGAACAAACAAGATTATATCCAAACACAGTCAGGGAAGAGCGATAAATCTGTTGGCGGGGAATTATACCTCGTATTCTTACGATATAATCAAAGAAAACTTTGTTGAGAAAAACAAAGAATTTTTTAAGGCGATATACTTTGATTTTGCGCCTATATGGTCTATACCGATATATCAGGAAAGACCGGTACACTCGCTAAAGCCGATTCCCGATTATTCACAGCTATATTCACTAAAGGAATGTGAAGTTTTGGCGAATGCGGTTGACCGCAAACACGTTGTACACCCGAATACGAAAACACAGGCGATTTTGAAATCGGAGTTTGTGAAGTCAAAGGACAATATTGATGAGACTTGCATTACCGCATATTCTTATGATATAGAAAAAAAGGTAGATATTGTATCGATGCTTGGCGGAGACGGACATTATCACAACGTACGGGTTGAATGGGATGATTATTTACCTCTTGAAGCTCGTAATAATTTCTGTATTTCTACAAATGAAATAGCAAAAGACAAAAAAATTATAGCAAGGCGTAACGGCTTGTGTATATTTAATTCTTAAATAAAAAGGAGAAAGAAAAAATGGCTAATCAATTAGACGAACTCAATCCCGAAATAAGAGAAGAGGGCTTGGATACAAATGTTATTGTAAAAAAGATACCTGCCGAGGTAGGTGCAGGCTCAAAGTTTTTTGAGATAATGCTGTGGGTTTGCGGTATAATTCCGGGACTTGTATTTTTGTTTATGAAGATAAACGCGCAAAAGCATTTTGACCAATTGCAGCAGAAGATTCAGAGAAACGCATCGCAGATTGACAACTATCTTGAGCAAAGAGTAATGGTGCTTCAGAACTGCGCACGTCTTTTGGATAAGGCTATTGACCTTGATAAGAGCACCTTTGAAAAT
Organism: Clostridia bacterium; assembly: GCA_017547655.1. GTDB lineage: Bacteria > Bacillota > Clostridia > Oscillospirales > CAG-272 > RGIG1995. The sequence continues at coordinate 9,229 of JAFYPF010000005.1, read as the reverse complement.
ATTGCAAAGTACAGATCGGGAAACGTAGCTGACGTTGATGAAGCACGTAACGAGATAGGCGGTCAGCTTGATACCCTTTCAAGAGGAATTAACGTTGCAATAGAAAGCTATCCCGACCTTCAGGCGCATAAGGAAATTGCAGATGCTATGCAGCAGAATATGTACTTGCAGAGAGAAATAACAGCCGCAAGAGAACTTTACAACGATACTGTTAATCAGTGGAACAAGGATATATTTGAATGGCCGACAAAGAAAATAGTTGCGGCAAAGAACGGATATACCACAAGAATTCCTTTTGTTGCATCAAAAGAAATAAAAGAAAAAGCTAAATCTGTATTTTTCTGATAATATAAATAGGATTGACTGATATTTTTGAATGGAGAAATTGATTATGGACAATAGAAAGATTGTTTCGAGCTTTATTAACCCCAAATGGATACCTGTTGTAATTCTTTTCATAGTGCCTGTTATAAACTTTTTTGCACTGATATTCTTCCTTACGACTACACTTCCTGCACTTCTTCGAGCAAAGAAGAAGATTAATGAATTGGAAGCGAAGGGCTTGTTGGATAAGGCTGCGGCTGAATTATCATCTACGAACCTCAAGAAGTATATAAAGGGTAAGATAGTTTTCACAGACAGCTTTGTATTCTGCAAGGGTAACGGTTTTGTATTTTCTTATGATGAGATTCTTTGGGCATATAAGCACAGACAGACGACAACATTATTGTTTATCCCGATAAGTGTTACGGATTCTCTTTATCTTGCAACAAAGAAGATGAACCCCAAATTGGTTGTTAGTATGGGCAAGGATAAGAAAGAGGAGATTAAGAACGCTATAATCGAGATTTATAATCATAATAACAACTGCCTTGTCGGCTACACAAACGAAACGTATGCAAAATATAAGGCATTGAAAAAGGCGTAAATATTACATAAAAGGGGATATGGGCACCGCGCATATCCCCTTAATGTTTTTTTAAAGCAATACGAAATGCTTTTTGTTGCTTTCGAGAATTCGCTCGTTACGCAATTTGCTTATTTCAGCCGAAAGACCGCTTCTGTCGACTTCAAGATAATCGGCAAGCTCTTGACGGTTAAAAGGAATATCAAAGCTTTTTGTTCCCTCTTCTTTTGACCTGTAAATCAAATAGGTTAAAAGCTTTTCTCTGGTTGTTCTTTTGGAGGTTATATCAATTTTTTGGTGAAAATCAATGCTTTTCAATGCAAGGTCTTTCATAAGGTTATATATAATTTGTTGGTGGAACTCACAATTATTGGTGCAGGTATGTAAAATATGTTGACAGTCAATCAACATAACTACACAGGGTTCGTTTGCGACAATTGAAATTGGGAGAGAGCTTGCTTCTGTACATGCAAATTCTTCGGCAAAAACCTGCGAGGCTTCTATTGTTCCCAATATATTTCTGTTTCCATAGTAGTCTATTTGAATTATTTGGGCAGAACCTGACAAAACTATACCTATATATTTAGCCGAAGAGCCTTCGGCAAAAATTGTATATTTTTTATCAAACGCTTCTATTTTTGCGCCGAAGCAAGTAAGCATTTTTATGAGATTGTTATTTTCTATTTTGAAAAAAAGAGGGCATTTTTTTAAAATTTCTGAATATTTTTCCATAAAATTCTCCATTTTGTTGAAAATTCAACATAATTATTGAAAAAATTATACTATAATGTTTACAGAAATGCAAGAGGCTTGACTATAATAAAAAGCAATAAATTATTAAGAGGTAAAACAAATATGATTATTACCAAGGATATAAAATATGTAGGAGTAAACGACCGCAAAGTTGATTTGTTTGAAGGTCAGTACAACGTACCGAATGGAATGGCGTATAATTCTTACGTTATTATGGACGAAAAGATAGCCGTAATGGATACTGTTGATGCAAACTTTACTCACGAATGGCTTGATAATTTGCAGAATACTTTAGGAGACAGAAAGCCCGATTATCTTATAATTCAGCATATGGAACCCGACCATTCGGCAAATATAATGAATTTTATTAAGACCTACCCCGATGCGAAAATCGTATCCTCTGAAAAAGCATTCAAGATGATGAAGAACTTTTTCGGTACCGATTTTGCCGAAAGACAGATGGTTGTAGGAGAGGGAAGTCAGCTTTCTCTCGGTAGGCATAATCTTGCTTTCGTAGCTGCGCCTATGGTGCATTGGCCCGAGGTTATTGTAACATACGATTCGACCGATAAGGTTTTGTTTTCGGCTGACGGATTTGGTAAATTTGGCGCTCTTGACATTGAAGAGGATTGGGCTTGCGAGGCAAGGCGCTACTATATAGGTATCGTAGGAAAGTACGGCGCGCAGGTTCAGGCGCTTCTGAAAAAAGCCGCAGGGATTGATATAGAAATAATTTGTCCCTTGCACGGGCCTGTTTTGAAAGAGAATTTAGGTTATTACATTGATCTTTATAATACATGGTCAAGCTATCAGCCTGAGGAAGAGGGAGTTGTTATTTGTTATACCTCTGTGTATGGGAACACCAAAAAGGCGGTTCTCAAACTTGCGGAGGCTTTGGAAAATAACGGTTGTCCAAAGGTGGTCGTAAACGACCTTGCAAGATGCGATATGGCAGAAGCGGTTGAGGATGCGTTCAGATACAGCAAGATTGTTCTTGCGACAACTACCTATAATGCTGAAATATTTCCGTTTATGCGAGAGTTTATAAATCATCTTGTTGAAAGGAATTTCAGCAACAGAACGGTTGCCCTTATCGAAAACGGAAGCTGGGCGCCTTTGGCGGCAAAGGTTATGAGGGGTATGCTCGAGAAATGCAAGAACATAACCTACACCGATACTACAGTAAGAATATTGTCTGCTCTTAACGAAGAAAGCGCCGAGCAGTTGAAAAGGTTAGTTAACGAGCTTTGCAAGGATTACTTGGCGCAGAGGTCGGAAACGGCTAACAAGAGTGACTTAACAGCCCTCTTTAATATCGGATACGGACTATACGTTGTAACGTCGAACGACGGCAAAAAGGATAACGGACTTATCGTAAATACTGTAACACAGGTGACTAACGTTCCCAACAGAATTGCCGTTACTATAAACAAAGATAATTACTCACACCACGTTATCAAGCAGACCGAAAAGATGAATATAAACTGCCTGACGGTAGATACGCCTTTCTCGGTATTTGAAAAGTTTGGATTTGCAAGCGGAAGAAACGTTGATAAGTTTAAGGATTGTACGCCTCTCCGTTCGGATAACGGTTTGGTGTTCTTGCCGAGATATATCAATTCATTTATGTCACTTAAGGTTGAACAGTATATAGACCTTGATACACACGGGATGTTTATATGCTCGGTAAGCGAGTCGAGAGTTATATCCGATAAGGAGACGATGACGTACACATATTATCATAATAATGTTAAGCCGAAGCCGAAGGTGGAAGGTAAAAAAGGATATGTGTGCAGAATATGCGGATACGTATACGAGGGAGAAGAACTTCCCGAAGATATAGTATGTCCTTTGTGTAAGCATGGGGCGGCTGATTTTGAACCTATTGAATAAATAATATAAATGACAATTTTGGAGGAAATTATTATGAGTGATAACAAATTTTATATTTGCGAACATTGCGGCAATATCGTTGGACTTATTAAGGAGTCTGGGGTTCCCGTGGTATGTTGCGGACAGAAGATGACAAAGCTTGAGCCGGGAGTGGTTGAGGCAAGCCACGAAAAGCATATACCCGTTGCAAAGGTTGAGGGCAATCTTGTAACCGTTGAGATAGGCTCGGTAGCTCACCCTATGACTGAGGAGCACAGCATAATGTGGGTTTATCTTCAGACAGACAATGGTGGTCAGAGAAAGAATCTTGCGCCCGGAGAAGAGCCGAAGGTAACGTTTGCTCTTGCCGAAGAAAAAGCAGTTGCAGTATATGCATATTGTAATCTTCACGGCCTTTGGAAGGCAGACCTTTAATTAACGAAGATACGGAGGAAATTTATAATGAAAAAATATGTATGTAATATATGCGGATATGAATATGACGAAGCGTCCGGCGAACAGAGTCAGGGCATTCGTGCAGGAACAAAATGGGGAGACGTTACGGAGGATTTCGTATGCCCTATCTGCGGAGTAGATAAGTCTAATTTCAGCGAAGCATAAAAATCAAAATAATAATTGCCGTCTTCACAAGACGGCAATTTGTCGTATAAAATTAAAGTAAAAAAGAGGGATAATAAATGGAAATGGTATTGTTGACGGCTCTCGGAGTCGGAGGAGCGACGCTTATAGGATCGATAATAGGCTTTGCTTTTAAGAAGATAAGCCACAAATTTTCCGATATCATACTGTCGTTCGCAGCAGGCGTAATGCTTGCGGCGGCGGTATTGGGGCTTATTTTGCCGTCTCTTGAATGCGGAGGCAAATACGGGATATTGATTACCGTTGCGGGAATATTTGCGGGGGCGTTGTGTCTAAACGTTATTGACAAGATTGTTCCTCACTTGCATAAGATAGTTGGTGCTGATATAGAGCCGCACAAGAATGAAAATCTTAATAAGGTATTGCTGTTTGTATTGGCGATAGCTATACATAATTTACCCGAGGGTATTGCCGCAGGCGTAGGCTTTGGTGCAGGGGACGTAACGCAGGCGCTTATAATAGCGGGCGGTATTGCTTTGCAGAATATTCCCGAGGGAATGGTTATAATAGGGCCTATGTTGGCGGCGGGAGTAACACCGAAGAAGACGTTTGTTTGCGCTATGATAACGGGACTTGTTGAGGTTGTCGGAACTTTGATAGGCTATTTTGCGGTAACTGTAGCGTCGGCGATATTACCGTTTGCTTTGGCGTTTGCGGGCGGAACGATGCTTTATGTTATAAGCGACGAGATGATACCCGAAACCCACGCGCACGGAAGTGAGCGCGGCGCAACTTATGCATTACTCGTAGGCTTTTGCGTAATGCTTGTAACCGACGTATTGTTAGGTTGATAAAAATAATATTTATATGGGCGTTTTTTATCCGCCCTTTTTTTGTGTGGAATTTTCTTGCTGTGTATTAAATATTATATTAAATATTGTACTATATATATTATATATTATATTGTTGACAAAACAACATAGGGATGGTATAATAAGGAAAATATTATTATTGGAGAATTGTATTTTACGACTAAATTTTATGAAAACAGGAGTAAAAAATAATGAGTGAATATATTATTATAACCGATTCGGCTTGTGATATAAAGCCGGAGATACTTGAAAAATGGGGCGTTCCTTTTTGCAGTCTTACATTCAGATTTGATGGAGAAGAAAAGGAATATTCAAACTTTGATTTGACATCAACGGAGTTTTATGAAAAGATGCGTGAGGGCGGTGTTGCAAAGACTGCTGCAGTAAACGTTGAAATTTTTTCACAGAGCTTTGAAAAATATCTTGAAAACGGGTTAGATGTTCTTTATTTAGGATTTTCTTCGGGACTTAGCACCACTTATAATTCGGGAAGACTTGCGGCGCTTCAGCTTCAGGAAAAATATCCCGACAGAAAGATTATTGCAGTAGATACTCTTTCGGCATCGGCAGGTTTTGGACTTATTCTTTATCTTACTTTAAAGAAGAAGAACGAAGGCGCAACGATTGAAGAGGCGGCGAAATTTGCCGAAGATTTGAGACCGAATCTTTGCCATTGGTTTACTGTTGATGACTTGATGTACTTGAAGAGGGGCGGAAGAATCAGTCCGACGGTTGCTTTTGTAGGTAACGTGCTTGGTATTAAACCCGTTCTTCATATGGACAATGAGGGACATCTTATAAATATGACAAAGGTTAGAGGCAGAAGAACTTCAGTTGAAGCTTTGGCTCAAAAATATGACGAATTGGCGCTTAATACAAAAGAGGGAACGTTGTTTATTTCTCACGGCGATTGCTTGGCTGATGCGGAATATCTTGCATCTATTATAAAAAGCAAGCATGGTGTTGACGTTGAGATAATAACAGACGTAGGTCCGGTTATAGGCGCACACACCGGTCCCGGTGTACTTGCTTTCTTCTTTGTTGGTAAAGAGAGATAATTATTTAGCGGTTTAAGTGTTTACAAGCGTGATGAAAAGGGATAATTATTATGGTTAAAGAAAAGAAAAAGAAGACAACCGCAAAGAAAAGCGGAGTTTCTAAAGAGCTTAAATCAATAGGCGGCGCATTGCTTAAGAAGATGGCGTTGGGCGGTGCTGCGAGACTGCGCTCAAAATCGGATGAAGTTAACAAGCTTAACGTTTTCCCTGTTCCCGACGGAGATACGGGCGATAATATGAGAATGACTATCGAAAGCGGTATTGCCGCTGTCGAGAATATGGATTCGGACGATATTGCCGCAGTTATGAAAGCTATATCGCATGGTATGCTTCTCGGTGCGCGAGGAAACTCGGGCGTTATTCTTTCGCAGTTTTTCTCGGGACTTTCGAAGGGACTTGACAAGTCCAAAAAGGCTGACGTTATGACAATGGGCGAGGCGCTGAAAAAAGGCGTTGAGCAGGCTTATGCTTCCGTAATGCATCCCGCAGAGGGAACAATACTTACCGTTGCGCGTGAGTCGGTTGAATATGCGGTAAACAGAATTACCCCACAAAGTACGATAAGGTCTCTTTTCGGAGACCTTGTAAAAGAGATGTATGCTTCTCTTGAAAGAACTCCCGAAGCGTTGGCTGTTCTCAAGGAGGCGGGCGTTGTTGACAGCGGCGGCGCAGGTCTTTTCTACATAATGGATGGATTTAACAGAGTTCTTAACGGAGAGCAAATTAGTTTTGATTCCACCTCGGAGGTATCAAAGGTTAATACTGCTGCGATAGATACTGATTTCGGTCCTGACAGCGTTATGGAATACGGTTATTGCACTGAGCTTCTTATTCAGCTTATGAACGCAAAGACAGATGTTGAGGGTTTTGATATAGAGCCGCTTAAGGCATTTTTGTGTGAGATAGGCAATTCCGTAGTGTGCTTTAAAACAGAAAGCATAGTTAAATTGCACGTTCATACGATGACACCAGAAAAGGTGCTTGAATATTGTCGTGGATTTGGAGAATTTATTACAATAAAGATTGAGAATATGTCATTGCAGCATACCGAAAACCAAGAAAATGATGAGCTTAAGGCTGAAAAACAGGCAAATGACGAGAAAAAAGCTCCCGATAAAAAATACGGTATCGTTGCAGTAACGAACGGCCCCGGTGTTGAAGCATTGTTCAAGGAGCTTGGCACAGACGAGATAGTTCAGGGCGGACAGACACAGAACCCCTCGACAAACGATTTTCTTGACGCATTCGCCAAGGTGTCGGCAGAGCATATATTTGTGTTTCCCAATAACGGTAATATTATAATGGCGGCGACTCAAGCGGCTGAAATATATGACAAGGCGAAAGTACACGTTATTCCAAGTAAGAATATCGGTACGGGTTATGTTGCAATATCGTCAGCAGAGCTTAATAATGACAGTCCGGATGCTATTATCGAAGAGATGATGAAGGCGATGAAGAGGGTTACGGCGGGTTATATTTCTCCCTCTATTCGTGATGCCGATATGAACGGGGTTCATATAAGCAAAGGTGATACAATAGGAATTATTGAAAAACAGATAGTTGTATCGGAGCCTGACAGACTTGAAGCGGCAAAGCTGCTTGTATCAATGCTTTTGAGTGCTGACGGAAAGTTTATGATTACAGGATTTACGGGGAAGGACTCGAATGCTGATGAGTGTATGGCTCTTGAGACGTACATCAAAGAGGTTCACCCGTCTGTAGAAATATATTTTGTTGACGGCGGTCAAGAGGTATATCCTTATATTTTTGTTGCGGAATAAGAAATAAGAAACGGTGAATGAAATGAAGGAAAGATTTAAACTGTTTACGGTTTTGATGACAAAGACGCGAAGAAGTATTCAGAGAATCAAGACCGAAGAAATGGCTGAATATAATTTAAAAAGTCCTCACGTTTCATGTTTGTATTATTTGTATATATACGGAAATATGACGGCAACAGAGCTTTGCGAGATTTGTGATGAAGACAAGGCGGCTATTTCCCGTTCGATAGTTCAGCTTGAGAACGAGGGGTACGTTGAATATCCTGAGGGCATAAAAAAACGCTACAGAGCGAATATGAAGTTGACCGAAAAGGGTAAAATAATAGCAGAAAAATTATCTCAAAAGATAGACAGCGTGCTTAACGAGGCGGGAAACGGTCTTTCGGAAGAGGACAGAGTTGTATTTTATCGCAGTTTATCTCTCATTAGCAGCAATCTTGAAAATATATGCAAAAAATATGATAAATGATTGAGGAATACGGTAATAAATGAAGATAAAGGCAGTATTGTTTGATCTTGACGGAACACTTTTGCCTATGGAGCAAGAGCAGTTTTTCAGAGAATATTTTAAGCTTCTTGCTACAAAACTTTATCCTTACGGGTATGACGATCCGAAAAAACTTGTAAAGGTTATATGGGCCGGCGTTACCGCAGTCGAGCAGAGCGACGGGAGCAGGGTAAATGAAGAAGTTTTTTGGGACTGCTTTAACAAAGGCTTTCCCGAAAAGACAGACGATAAAATCGGTGTTTTGCGTGAATTTTACTTAAATGAGTTTCAACAGCTGAAAGACGTATGCGGATATAATCCCGAGGCTGATAAGGCGGTAAAGGAAATAAAGAAAAAGGGGCTTGTTACCGTTGTTGCGACAAAGCCGATATTTCCCGATGAAGCTAATTTAAGCCGAATGGCTTGGGCAGGGGTTAATGCAGACGATTTTGAATACTATACGTCTTATGATAAATGTTGTTTTTGCAAGCCCGACGTTAGATATTATAAAGAGATAGCCGAAAAGTTAGGCGTTCTCCCCGAAGAATGTCTTATGGTAGGAAATGACGTTTCGGATGATATGACGGCGGAGAAAATTGGAATGAAGGTGTTTCTTCTTACCGATTGTCTTATAAACAGTGAAAATAAGAATATATCCTGTTACAAATCAGGAAGCTTTGCAGACCTTCTTGATTACGTTGATATTCTAATTTAACTAAAAAAATGAGGGGGTATGGAATTTGACCATACCCCCTCTGATTGGTATATGAAAACCACCAGCTAAGCTGGTGGTTCAAAAGAGGCTTTTGCCGTTGAGCAATCCCGCCGCAGCGGTAGGCTCCTCTGTGTAAGGGGAGCTGTCAGCGAAGCTGACTGAGGGGTTGTTTGAATATGTTTTT
>JAFYPF010000036.1 GCA_017547655.1 Clostridia bacterium | reverse complement strand
TTTTTTTTAAACTTTTTTTCTTTTCGTTTTTTTATCCAAAATCACGCCTGTTTTCCGCCTTTTTTGCTACACATTGTCAATTGCGTGTAGATTTTTTTGAAATTAGCACTTGTATTATTTCAAAATATTATGTATAATATTATAATAATGCTATTTTTTGGAGTAATCTTATGGTAATCATTGGACTAACGGGCGGAAGCGGCGTCGGAAAAGGCTGTGTCTGCCGAGAGTTTTTAAAATACAATATCAATTCTATCGACACCGACCAAACCGCTCGTCAGGTCTGCGATAAAGGCAAACCCTGTCTCAACGAGCTTGTTACATATTTCGGCAACGTTATTCTCAACGACGACGGCACTCTTAACAGAAAGCAACTTGCATCTATCGCTTTTGCAGACAAAGACAAACACGCATTTCTGAACAAGACCACTCATTATTATATATTAAACGAAGCACGCGCGTGGCTGAACACACAGCGAGCCGAGGGACATATAGCCGCTATAGTTGATGCTCCTCTCCTTTTCGAAAGCTCATTCGACAAAGAATGTGACGTAATCATTTCCGTTACAGCCCCCCGAGAAAAACGCATTGAAAGACTGCTTATACGCGACAACATTCCGCTTGAAGCTATTGAGCTTCGTTTGAGCAAACAATGGAACGATGAATTCTACACCGAAAAATCGAATTTCGTTATACAAAACAACGGCTCACTCGAGGAAGTTGCGGAGCAAGTTAAGAAAATATACAACCAACTCTTTTCATCAAGCAATATGGAGTAATATACAATGATAGCAAAACTGCAACAAATTGAAGAAAAATACGAAAATATACTTTCCGAGCTTGAAAAGCCCGAAACGGTATCTAACCAAGAAGAATATAAGAAGCTTATGCGTGAGCACAAAACGCTTACACCTATAGTCGAAAAGTTCCGTGAATACAAAAAAGCGGAGTCTGCCGTTCTCGAAAGCGAAGAAATGATGAAAGAACAGCTTGATCCCGATTTTAAAGCTCTTTGCGAAGAAGAATACAAACAAGGCAAGCTCGATATGCAAAAATGCGTCGACGAGCTCAAAATCCTTCTTCTGCCACGTGATCCCGACGACGATAAAAACGTTATAGTCGAAATACGCGCGGGTGCGGGCGGTGAAGAAGCGGCGCTTTTTGCAGGTGTTCTCTACCGTATGTATTCTATGTATGCCGAAAGCTCGGGATACAAATCCGAGGTTATCAGCTCGAACGAAACGGGGCTCGGAGGATTCAGAGAAATCTCGTTTATGGTCGAGGGCGAGGGCGCATACAGCAAGCTTAAATTCGAAAGCGGCGTACACCGTGTACAGCGTGTACCCGAAACGGAAACGTCGGGCAGAATACACACGTCTACCGTTACGGTAGCCGTTCTTCCCGAAGCCGAAGAAGTTGAAATCGAAATTAACCCCGCCGACCTCAAAATCGAATCGTGCAAGAGCAGCGGCGCGGGCGGTCAACATATAAACAAAACCGAATCTGCGGTGAGACTTACGCATTTACCTACGGGTATCGTTATCGAATGTCAGGAAGAGCGTTCGCAGTTCAAAAACAAAGATAAGGCTTTAAAGCTTCTCCGCACAAAGCTATTCGATATGAAACAAACGGAGCAGAACGAAAAAATTGCCTCCGCAAGAAAGAGTATGGTAGGTACGGGCGACAGAAGCGAAAAGATACGCACCTACAACTATCCTCAAGGACGAGTTACCGACCACAGAATCGGTATGTCTATTTTCTCTATCGAAAACTTTTTGAACGGAAATATCGGAGAAATGATAGACGCACTTATCACCGCCGATACGGCAGAAAGACTTAAAAACTCTTAACATTAAGGTGAAAAAATGCAAACACTTTTAATTACCTCCCCCACCGAAGCCAACATAGCCAAGGCGGCAGATATAATATCAAACGGCGGTCTTGTGGTTATGCCCACCGAAACCGTGTACGGTCTTGGGGCGAATGCACTTGACAAAAACGCCGTTACAAACGTATACAAAGCCAAGGGCAGACCTATGGACAACCCTCTTATCGTCCACCTTGCAACCCCCGAAGATGCGGAACTATATGCATACACAAGCGAAAACTTTTACAAGCTTGCGAAACGCTTTATGCCGGGGCCTTTGACTGTTATACTTCCAAAAAAAGACATAATCCCCTATGAGGTTACGTGCGGTCTTGATACGGTCGCTATACGTGTTCCGTCAAACGAGATTGCGCACAAGCTTATTGAGCTTTCGGGCTGTCCCATTGCCGCCCCCTCTGCCAACCTCTCGGGTAAACCGAGCCCAACCTCATTCAAGCACGTTGTAGAGGATATGAACGGAAGAGTTGACGCTATTATTGACGGCGGAAAATGCGACGTCGGGGTTGAATCGACAGTTATTATATTAAAAGGCAACAGCGCCGAGATACTTCGCCCTGGCCTTATTACATACGAGGACCTTGCAAAAGTAATCCCCGATATCACTATAAACGAAGCGGTTAAAAACCAATGCACGACAGCAAACCCCGCAAGTCCGGGCATGAAATACAGACACTATGCTCCCTCTTCCCCCGTTTTTCTTGTTGACGGAGGAGACGAAGAGACTATCGAATTTTTTAAAGAAAAGCAACAGAATGAAAACTGCGGTATTCTCTGCTTTGACGAGGACGCAAAACACCTTTCGGCTAATAACCTTTTAACTTTCGGCGGTCATTTCGACGAGCAAAAACAAGCGCACGAGCTTTTTGATATGCTTCGAAGATTTGACTCTATGCCGGTCGACAAAATATACGCCCGTCTCCCCTCCGACAAGGGCGTCGGACTTGCCGTTTATAACAGACTTATACGCGCGGCAGGCTTCACTATTATTAAAGCAAATAAAACACAGGAGTAAATAAATATGGCGAGAAAGAAAAAGAGCGCATCACTAATCGAAGAAGAGCTCCCGGAAGCGATACCGGTTATTCAACCCATAACGGAAACAATTGAAAAGAACTATATGCCCTATGCGATGAGCGTTATTATTTCGAGAGCTATTCCCGAAATTGACGGTTTTAAACCGTCACACCGCAAGTTGCTTTATACTATGTATAAAATGGGGCTTATGACAGGCGCGCGAACAAAGAGCGCAAACATCGTCGGTCAGACGATGAAGCTTAACCCCCACGGCGATGCTTCCATATACGAAACTATGGTAAGACTCACCAAGGGTAACGAGGCTCTTCTCCACCCGTTCGTTGACTCAAAGGGTTCTTTCGGCAAGCACTACAGCCGTGATATGGCTTATGCGGCGGCGCGTTACACCGAAGCAAAGCTTGACTCTATATGCTCGGAGATTTTTAGGGGTATTGATAAAAATGCGGTTGAGTTTGTTCCCAACTACGACAACTCTATGACCGAGCCGACCTTGCTTCCTACGGCATTCCCCAACGTTCTCGTATCCCCAAATATGGGCGTTGCGGTCGGTATGGCAAGTTCAATCTGCTCATTTAACTTAAATGAAATATGCGACGGTACCATTCAGCTTTTGAAAAACCCCAAGACGGATATTGAAAAGATGCTCGACATTGTCAGAGCTCCCGACTTCCCGTGCGGCGCTTCTCTTATATATAACAGAGAACAAATGAAAGAGATTTTCGAAACGGGTGTAGGCAGCGTTAAGCTCCGCGCAAGATATACGTACGACAAAGAGGCTAACTGTATCGACGTTATAGAAATTCCCTACTCGACCTCAATAGAAGCTATTATGAAGCGTATGACCGACCTCGTAAAAGAGGGCAAACTCAAGGAAGTAACCGATTTCAGAGATGAAATTGACCTCCACGGCTTTAAGCTTACTATTGACCTCAGAAGAGGAACAGATCCCGACAAGCTTATGACAAAGCTTTACAAGCTTACTCCTCTTGAAGATAACTTTAGCTGTAACTTCAACGTGCTTGTCGATATGATTCCCCGCCAAATGGGCGTAACCGAAATCCTTACCGAGTGGATAAAGTTCAGAATGGGTTGCGTTAAGCGTGAACTCCAGTATGAACACGACAGAAAGAGCGAAAAGCTTCACCTGCTTCTCGGTCTCGGTAAAATTATTCTTGATATTGACAAGGCGATTCAGATAATCAGAGAAACAAAGAACGAAAAAGACGTTATTCCCAACCTTATGTCGGGCTTTGATATTGACGAAATACAGGCAAACTATATCGCCGACATCAAGCTACGTAACCTCAACCTTGAATATATCATAAACAGGGTTAAAGAAATTGAGTCCTTGCAAAAAGAAATTGCAGAGCTTAAGGATACAATTGAAAACGATTCAAAGGTTAAGGCGGTTATTGCAAAGCAGCTTAAGGAGATTAAAGAAAAATTTGGTCAACCGAGAAAAACACAGCTTATTGACGACTACGACGTTTCCGAATATAAGGAAGAAGAATACGTTGAAAACTATAACGTTAAGCTCATTCTTACAAGAGACGGATACTTCAAAAAGATTACACTTGTCTCTCTCCGCGGTAACGATGAACAAAAACTTAAAGACGGCGACGAAATAAGAACGGAAGAGTCTGCAACTAATACCGACGAGCTTATTTTCTTCTCCGATAAAGCGCAGATGTACAGAGCAAGAGTTAAAGACTTTGAATGCGACAAGGCATCTTCTCTCGGCGAATATATCCCCGCCAAGCTCGGCTTTGACGAGGGCGAGAAGGTTGTCTTTATGAAGGTTCTCAACGAATATAAAGACGAAGACAAGTTTATATTTATTTTCGAAAACGGCAAGGGCGTAAAGGTTCCCGTTAAAGCATACGAAACAAAATCGTTCAGAAAGAAGCTTACGGGCGCATATTCGTCCGCTTCTCCCATTGTGGGTGTGTTCTATGAAGAACAGCCGTTTGAGCTTCTTATGATTACCGATAATAATAAGGCTATTGTTATTAACTCGAAGCTTATTACCGAAAAGACGACACGTTCTTCACAGGGTACGGCACTGTTTAAACTGAAACCCAAGCAAAGAATAGTTAACGCCGTACGCGACTTTGAAGAAAAATACCCCGCCGCCAAGAGCTGCAAAAAAATAAAAGTTCCCGCCGTCGGCTCGTCTATGGAATAAAAATAAAATTTAGGGGTTGTATATTTGCTAATGTTGTGATATAATTACATTAGACGAATGTAAGTTGTTATCGTTTTTTACGTTATACTTATATAAATTGAGGTGAAAAAATGGAAAACTCCAAGAAGAAAAAGATGTCGAAAGCTGACAAAGATAAGCTTATTATCAGAATTGTATCCGGTGTTATGGGCGGTCTTATGCTCCTCGGCGTATTTGCTATGATTTTCAATCTTATCAGTTATTTTTAATCTACAATATTTAAAACTGAAACCACTCAATATGAGTGGTTTTTTGTTTGTGTAAACTTTAAACAAACACTTTACTTCGTCTCGGCTTCCTCTAACGAAGAAGCTGTCGAGCGAATGCGAGACTGAAGGAGAGATTTCTCGGCTACGAAAAGGAATGACCGTAACTTTTTATTTCTACAAAATTTGTCATACTTTACTGTTGACTTTTATTCGCCAAAATGGTACAATTTTAAAGATAATTTTTATTTTGAAATTCACCCAAAAAAGCGAGGTTAATTATAATGAGTTTTCAGCTTCCGAAATACAACCACCCCGATTTCAGCGCACAAGAACTGAAAAATGCCCCTGACGTTATTTTCGAAACGGCAGAGGCAGACGGAGTTGCTCCCGAGGGCTTCCACAGCACGTCTATGTATCCCGAATATTTTAAGATTAACGGTAAATGGACTCTTGCCGCAGACAGCCGTATGGACTCAAGTGTGGTTATCGGCGATGACGGCATTCTTTACATTGTAGAAAACCGTAACATAAAGAAAGGCGACAAGGTTATTCTCGGCAGAACAGAAAAGGGCGAGGAAGGTATCTTCGTTCACACACACGGATTCGTTGACGAATCGGCTAACTCCAATGACGATAAGTTTGTATTTCGTCAGGGCAGAAGCAGAGAAACCTCTTATGCAAGAGATTACGACAACCTCTTTGAGCTTCTGAAGCACGAAAAGGAACACGGCAATATTATTTGGGTAATGGGACCTGCATTCTCTTTCGACTATGATGCAAGAAAAGCTATGCAAGCGCTCGTTGAAAACGGTTACGTTCACGGGGTTATGGCGGGCAACGCACTTGCGACACACGACCTTGAGGGCAGCTTGCTTCATACGGCGTTAGGTCAGGATATATACACTCAACACTCCGTTCCAAACGGTCACTATAATCACCTTGACGTTATTAACAGAGTCAGAAGAAGCGGCTCTATCCATAAGTTTGTTGAAGATTATAACATAAAAGACGGTATTATGTACGGCTGTGTAAAGCATAACGTTCCCTTTGTTCTTACCGGCTCAATAAGAGACGACGGACCTTTGCCCGAGGTTATCGGCGACGCGTACGCAGGACAGACCGCTATGCGTAATATGGTAAGAAAATCTACTACGGTTATCTGTCTTGCAACTATGCTTCACACTATAGCGACGGGCAATATGACTCCATCTTTCAGAGTTACCGAAGACGGAACAATTAGACCTGTATATCTTTATACCATTGATATAGACGAATTCGTTGTAAACAAGCTACTCGACAGAGGAAGCCTTTCCGCAACTACAATGGTTACAAACGTTCAAGACTTTATAACTATCGTTGCAAAGGGACTCGGGCTTATGTAAATAACATCGGGAAAAATATTATGCAAAAAAATAACGTTATAAGAATCAGTTCGGAATGCATTAGGTGCCTTTTGAACAAGTATTTGAACCAACTTCCCTGCGAAATGGACGAGAATACGAAAATTGAATATTTTCAGAAGATATTAAAGATTATATCCGAGACCGAGCCCACCGTCAGCGCTCCCGAAATTGTTGCAGAAATAACCTCTCTCCAAAAGAAAATGTTCGGCAAATCAGAAGATTATACAGAGCTGAAAAGGTATTACAATGCGCTTATGGACAGCCTCGGGAAAGACTTGTCTTGCAATATTGAAAGGTCAAACGACAGCTTTAGACTTGCTATGTGTTACTCTATGCTCGGCAACTATATCGACTTCGGCGCTATGGACAGCGTAGATGAAAACAAACTCAAGGAAATGCTTAAAATTGCATCGGATATAAAATTCGACAACGTTGAATTCGAAAACCTAAAGGATGACCTTTCAAATGCAAAAAAGCTTGTATTTATTACCGACAATTGTGGAGAAATAGCCCTTGACAAGCTCTTTATGTCAAGGATAAAAAAGGAATATCCCAACGTTGAATTGCAAATTATCGTCAGAGGTGCTCCCGTACTCAACGATGCGACTATTGATGATGCTATGCAGGTTAGACTCGACAGAATCGCAAACGTTACGCCCAACGGCTCAAACGTTGCGGGAACCTGTATTGATAAGATTTCCGATGAGGCAAGGCAAATTATCGATTTCGCCGACGTTGTTATCGCAAAAGGTCAAGGCAATTTTGAAACTATGAGATATTGCCAAAGAAACGTTTATTATATGTTTTTGTGCAAGTGTCAGCTTTTTGCGGATAGATATAGGGTTCCAAAGTTTACGCCTATGCTGCTGAATGACTTAAGAATGAATTGAAGCATGTTGCCGTTATAAAGTCCCATATTTAACATAATATGGGGCTTTTTTGTGTGTTTTTTTTAATTGATAGTACTAATATCGAAAAATTTATTGACAAATTTGAGACCATACTGTAGAATGAAAAGCACTAATACTTACTTTTAGGTAAAGCGATTTAGCTACAAAGGAGAAACAATATGAACATATTGCACATGAAATACGCATACGAGGTTGCAAAAGCCGGTTCACTCAGCAAAGCCTCCGAAGCATTACTTATCGCTGTACCCAATATCAGCCGTTCTATTAAAGAGCTTGAAACGGGACTCGGTATTACTATATTCGAAAGAACTGCAAAGGGTATGACTCTTACGCTTGAGGGCGAAGAGTTTATGAACTATGCAAAAAGCATACTCAGTCAAATCGACGAGGTCGAAAAGATATATCGCGAAAACACCGAGAAAAAGAAAAAGTTTTCTATATCCGTTCCGAGAGCTAACTATATTTCCGAAGCTTTCGTTAACTTTTCAAACACTCTCGGTAAAGAATCCGTCGAGGTTTTTTACAAGGAAACCAACTCTCAAAGAACTATACACAACCTCACCGAGAGAGACTATAAGCTCGGTATAATCCGTTACGCAGAAAACTACGACAAGTACTTTAAGGAAATGATGAAAGAAAAAGACTTGGTCGGCGAAATGGTAACGAAGTTCACTTATTCTCTTCTTATGAGCGCAAATAACCCTCTTGCAAAAAAAGAGAATATAACATACAAAGACCTTGTTGAGTTTATCGAAATTGCCCACGCGGACCCGTTTGTTCCCTCGCTCCCGCTTTCAAGGGTAGTAAAAGAAGAATTGCCCAACAACATAAACAGGCGTATTTTCATTTTTGAAAGAGCAAGTCAGGTAGACCTGCTTTCGAAAAACCACGAGACGTTTATGTGGGTGTCGCCTACGTCGCCCGAAAAGCTTAAGGCTTATAACCTTGTTCAGAAAAAATGTGTGGATAATACGAGGGTTTATAAAGACGTGCTTATTTATAAGAGCGGTTATAAGCTGACTAATCTTGATTGCAAGTTTATTGAGGCTCTTAAAGAGACAAAAGAGAAATATCTTTAAGAAAAAAACATTTGAGACAGTCTGTTTTGTTTATTTCCCGATTGACTGTAATATAATTGTATGATATAATACAGTTATACAATAATCCTAAAAAGGTGGTTGTTCCGGATGAAAAAGACAGATCCTATCGCCGTGTTTGACTCGGGTGTCGGAGGAATAAGCGTTCTCAAAGAGCTTATGGCTTTGTTGCCGAATGAAAATTATATATACTACGGCGACTCTATAAATGCCCCCTATGGCACAAAAAGTGCTGATCAGATTAGAGAACTCACAAAAAAGAATGCCGATATACTACTCGAAAAGGGTGCTAAAGCAATTGTTATTGCTTGTAACACAGCAACAAGCGTAGCCGCCGCCTCTCTTCGCGAACAATATCCCGATATTCCAATAATCGGTATTGAACCTGCGGTTAAACCTGCTGTTCTCTATAAAATACACCCGACCGTTATCGTTATGGCAACGCCATTAACGCTTTCTCAAGACAAGTTTGACGAGCTTGCGCGCCGTTATGACAGTGATGCTAATATAATTGCTCTCCCCTGCCCTAACCTCGTAAAGCTTATTGAAAGAGGTATAGTTGAAGGCCCCGAGCTCGACGAGCATCTGAAAGAAATATTTGCTCCCTTTAAATATCTAAAGGTTGACTCGGTCGTACTCGGCTGTACCCACTACCCACACATAAAAGAGGCTGTAAGCAAGGCGTTTGACCATAAGGCTGTTATTTTTGACGGCGGCAGCGGAACGGCAAGAGAAACCAGACGCCGTCTTGAAGCTATCGATATGCTCAACGACCAAACGCAAAAAGGCGAACTTCACATTATAAATACTCTCGGCTCAAAAGAAATAATGGACCTCACCTACTTCCTTTTGAACAGATAAAAATTCACACCCGATATGGCTTTGCATATCGGGTGTTTTTATTATTCTTTACCTGCAATATTTCTTGCGACGTGTACGCCGCTTGCAGATGCGTGTGAAAGTGAATGTGTTATACCGCTTCCGTCGCCGATTATATAGAGTCCGTCGTACTTCGTTTCAAGCTTTTCGTTAACCTCAACTTCCATATTGTAGAACTTAACCTCGACTCCGTAAAGAAGCGTATCATCGTTTGCAGTACCGGGCGCAACCTTGTCAAGCGCAAATATCATTTCAATTATGCCGTCAAGTATTCTCTTCGGCAATACAAGGCTCAAGTCTCCGGGGGTTGCATTAAGCGTAGGTGTGATAAACGCCTCTTCTATACGGTTTGGCGTTGAACGGCGGCCTCTTATCAAGTCACCGAATCTCTGTACGATTACACCGCCGCCAAGCATATTGCTCAACCTTGCGATACTCTCGCCGTAGCCGTTTGAATCCTTAAAGGGCTCCGAAAAATGCTTCGCTACCAAAAGCGCAAAGTTGGTATTCTCGGTCTGCTTTTCGGGATCCTCGTAGCTGTGACCGTTGACGGTTATGATACCGTTGGTATTTTCGTTAACTACAGCGCCTTTGGGGTTCATACAGAACGTTCTCACCCTGTCGCCGTATTTTTCGGTTCTGTACACTATCTTGCTTTCGTATAATTCGTCGGTAAGGTGAGCAAATACCGCCGCAGGAAGCTCAACTCTGACGCCTATATCAACACGATTGGACTTGGTGGGAATGTCAAGCTCTCGACATACCTTTTCCATCCACTTACTTCCGATTCGACCAACGCTTATGATACACTTTTCACATACGTAAGACTTGTCATTGCAAACAACCCTATATGCGTTTTCCAAGCGTTCAACGGTGTTTACGGGCGTATCAAAGAAAAACTCAACCTGCGTTTTGAGATAGTTGTATAAGTTTTCAAGAACGATATAGTTAATATCCGTTCCGAGATGACGAACCGACGCGTCAAGCAAATGCAGATCGTGCTGAATACATATAGTCTTAAAACGTGTCCCCGCCGTCGTATATAGCTTCGTCCCCTCGCCGCCATAACGCACGTTTATATCGTCTATATAGTTCATAAGGTCAAGCGCATTTTTCTTGCCTATATATTCGTACAATGTTCCGCCGAAATCGTTTGTAATATTATATTTACCGTCAGAAAAAGCGCCGGCACCGCCAAATCCGCTCATTATTGAACAGCTTTTGCAACCGATACAGCTCTTTATCTTTTTTCCGTCAATGGGACAAAATCTTTTATCCAAAGCGTGTCCAGCCTCAAAAACCGCCACTTTAAGATTTTTATTTAACTGCATTAACTCGTAAGCTGCAAATATTCCCCCCGGACCTGCACCTACTATTATAACATCATACTTCATTTTTTTCTCCCTCTGGCAATATATTTATTATTTCACCATAAAGCAATTATAACATATTCATAAAAATATTTCCATATTTACGAAAAAATTATTGCAATTTTTATGTAATTTTGTTATACTTTTTTCAGAATACACAAGGAGGTACTACCATGAAATGTAGTTATTGCGGTTTTGAAAGCGCAAAGGATTATCAATATTGCCCACAATGCGGGACAGCTATCGAGAAGAAGGAGCAGGATTTTTATTCCCCCCCTCAATCGGAATATTCCTATGAACAACCAACACCCCAACCCGAACACACAATAACAATCGCATTAAAAGACAAGCTTTTCTTGGCAGTTTGTGTTCTTGTAAGCGTATGTTGCGGACTGTCAATCCTCAATTTAGGACTTCCTTTAATCAGAATATTTTTGGCTGTATTTTTATGGGTTGCATACACACAGGCAAAAAACAATACACTTACCCCCTCTCACATAAGAAATATAAGCGGAACGGTTTATGCATCGTATATACTTAACAACGTTTTAGGTGTACTTTTTATCATCTTCGGATTGTTTTTCTCGTTTTTGTTTACAACGATTACGTCAAACAAAGAGATGCTTGATTTGTTTTACAAGGAGCTTGAAACAACGGGCGGAAGCGAGATTGTTGAACTGTTCTCGCAGTACATAGCATCTTTTGCAGGTTTTATAGGCATTGTTATATCCGTAATAGGAATTATTATAATTGTGCTTAATATAATCGGCAGAAAGTCCATACACAAATTCGTAAAATCGATATATTTGAATATGGGTATGCCGACCGAGCAGATTCAAAAGGTATCAAAAGCACAAGTATGGCTTATAGTTTTCGGAGTATTTTACGCTATATCCGCACTCTCATCTGCGAGCACAATGAATCCGACGTTAATGCTCTCCGACTTATCTTTTGCCGCAGCGCTTATAATTATTGCTATACTCGTTAAAAAATATTTCTCAAATAAGACTAACTGATACACAACCGTCGAAACGCTAAAGGCTTTCCGAAAAAGGAAAGCCTTTGTCTTTTGTCAAATTTACCAAACGAAATAAAAGCTATGTATGGTTGTCAGTTGGTTGCCAACTTGGAACCATATTAGCGCCACATTGACAGCGTAGTATAGTATAGGTTAGTATAGATAAGATTAGTATAGTATAGTATAGGTTAGTATAGGTTAGTATAGTATATGTTATGTAAGTATAGTATATAAAGGCACCCTTGGCAACCATATTTTTTCTGTTTTCCACACACTTTTCCACACACTTTTCCACACACTTTTCCACACAGTTTTCCACAACGCTTATTTTGGGCACTAATGAGAACAACATATACCTGTACTTTGCAGTGAAATATGATAAAACCTGTACAAATAAAAACTTATGGTCATTTCGAGTGAAGCACCGTCAGGTGCGGAATCGAGGAATCCCGTTATCTCTATGCAAAGATATAAAGTTTATAGGTTCTTTATCACGCCTTCCTCTGACGAGGAAGCCGAGACGAAGTAAAGGGTTTGTTATAGATTTGTTAGAATCTCTCTGCTTTTTGCCAAAAAAATATCCACCCTTTTGGGTGGATTTTTTGGCGCAGAGAGAGAGATTCGAACTCTCGGAACGGTATTAGCGTTCACACGATTTCCAGTCGTGCGCCTTAGACCAGCTCAGCCATCTCTGCTTATTATTTAATATTATACTTCGGCAAGTCCCGTATTCCTACGGAACTCACCAAAGTCAATATTTTCTTTTCTTATGCTAAACTTATATTACTTAAGTTCAACAACTGCGCCAGCTTCTTCAAGCTGCTTCTTGATACCTTCAGCCATATCCTTGGGAGCTGCTTCTTTAACTACCTTGGGAGCTGATTCAACAAGATCCTTAGCGTCCTTAAGTCCAAGACCTGTGATTTCACGAACTGCCTTGATAACGTCAAGCTTCTTAGCGCCTGCTTCCTTAAGTACTACGTCGAATTCTGTCTTTTCTTCAGCTGCTGCTGCAGCGGGAGCTGCTGCGCCTGCTACTGCTACGGGAGCTGCAGATACGCCGAATTCTTCTTCAACCTTCTTTACGAGGTCTGCGAGTTCAAGAATTGTAAGAGATTTTAATTCTTCTATGATATTTTCAATGTTTGCCATTTTATTTTACCTCCAATATAGATATTATAATTATTTTTAATTTTGGTTTGAAGCTCTGGCTTAAGCTTCTGTTGTTTCTGCTGCGGGTTCAGCCGCACCTTCGCCGCTCTTGTCGATAATTGCCTGCAATCCGTATGCAAAGCCGTAAAGAGGAGACATAAGGCTGCCAATAATACGTCCGATGAGAATTTCCTTTGAAGGAATATCTGCAAGGGCAAGTACCTGGTCTTTGTCCATTACTTCACCGTCAAGGAAGCCTGCTTTAATCTCAAATGTTTCGAGCTTGTCTGCATATTCCTTGAGAATCTTTGCGGGAGCAATGGGATCTTCAGAGCTGATTGCGATAGCTGTCATACCTTCGAACTGATCCTTAAGACCTGCAAGTCCTGCTTCTTCGCACGCTCTTGCTGTCAAAGTGTTCTTGTATACTTTATATTCAACATTGGCTTTACGGAGTTCTGCACGAAGCTTTGTATCGTTCTCAACTGTGATACCGGAATAGTTTACTACTACACCTGCAGTCGCACCTTTCAACTTTTCTGTAAGTTCAGCAACAACTGCTTTCTTCTGTTCCAATATTTTTGCGCTCGGCATGGTTTTCACCTCCTGAATCAAAAAATGCTTTCTTGCAGCGTTCACAAAACACACCGACAGAAAGCAAACCAATTCATATTCACATAAATTCGATTGTTTTCATCCTCGGCAGGATTTACTGTGATACCTGCTGTCTTTAGACTACCCGAATATACTACCACATTATTTTCGATATGTCAACCCTTTTTCAAAAAAATTTATTTTTTTATCCCCTTTATCTTTCCGCCAAAAAGCACAATTCCTCCCGAAAGCATCATAAGCCCCCCAAAAAGTCTTCTCAACATCTGCGGCTCAAACGCCGCCGCTGCCCTCGCTCCGAAATATGCCCCCACAACGCCTACACCTATAACCATTCCCACAAGCTTCCACCTTATCTCCCTCCTCCTTATGTGATACAAAAGCGAAGACAAAGCCGCAAATACAAAAAACACCAAATTTATCCCCTGCGCCTCAAGCTGCGGCATATCCTTTATAAACACAAGATACAAAACCAACAGTCCTCCTCCGCCAACGCCCATTCCCGCCAAAGCCGCTATTAAAACTCCAATCACAAAATCAAACATATTACTTTCCCCTTAAAACAATCCCGACATATTCACTCCTGCCACTATAAGCAAAACGGCAAATATCTTTTTCACTATCTTTCCGTCAAGTCTGTCAAGCAAAAATGCGCCCAAAATTCCTCCGGGAATTGCCGCCGTTCCATATCGCACTCCCTCTGATATATTAACAGCTCCGTTTCTTGAATACACGAGCAGTGATACTATCGAAAGCGCCAAGGTTACACAAAGCGTAAAGGCGTATATATCCTTATTTTTCTCACCCTTTAACATATAACTCAACATAAAAATGAGCACTATCCCTCCGCCCGTTCCGAGCAGTCCGTTTATAAATCCCGCGCCCGCTCCGGCTAAAATTATTGATATAACGTTCACAATTTCTTAATTCTCCTTTTTTATCGCAAATTCTATTGTAATTTTTTTGTATTTATGGTATTATATATTATATATAACTTCATTTAGGGGTAACGCTATGAATATATTTTTGGCAATTTTATACGGCATAATTCAAGGAATAGCAGAGTTTCTTCCCATATCGAGCTCTGCGCATTTGGCAATAGCTCAAAACATGTTCGGAATGGAAAACCTTGAAGCCTCATATTTCACATTTGATATACTTCTTCACTTCGGCACGCTTGTTGCCGTTTTCATTGTATATTACAAAGATATATTCGCTTTGGTTCCCGCCGTATTCACAATGCTCGGGAAGGTATTCAAGGGCAAGTTCAAGTTATCTGAATATACCGAAACCGAAAAATTTGTTATATTCGTTATAATAGCAACTCTCCCCCTGTTTGTCGGCGTATTGTTCAAGGACTACGTTGAAGCCATCGGGAACTACACAAAGATAATCGGCGGCATACTTCTTTTCAACGGCTTGGTTCTCTTTATATCCGACAAGCTCGAAAAGGGTACGATAACCCTCGACAACACAAAGCCGCTTCACGCGCTGTTTATAGGTCTTTGCCAGATGTGCGCGCTCGTCCCCGGACTCTCCCGTTCGGGCTCAACGATAACGGGTGGCTTGTTTATGGGCTTTAAGCGTGAGCTTGCTGTTAAGTTTTCGTTCATTATGTCTATCCCCGCAATACTCGGAGCAAACATACTTTCTTTGACAGACATTGCGGAAAATCCTATTGCCAAAACGGACATAGTCCCCTACGTTGCGGGAACAGTTGCCGCTGCCGTTGTGGGAGTACTCGCGATGAAGCTTCTTATTTACATATCAAAAAAATCAAACTTCAGAATGTTCTCATACTATTGCTGGGGTGTCGGTATCCTTGCAATAATTTTCGGTTAAAAAATACGTACTGCGAAAAAAGAGGAAAAAATGGCTACTTATAAGTACAAAAAAACAAATACGAAATCCCCCGCCCCCCAACAGAATAAAAAGGCGGCGCCCAAAAAAAATACAAAGGCTCAATTGGCAAGCCCACCGACAAAAAAACAGAGAAAAGAAAATAACCCCAACAGCATTATCAATCAGATACTGCCTTACGTATGGGGTTTACTCGGCTTTGCGATTTGCTTTTGCCTTATATTCACCGCACACTCGGGCTTTATCGGTATGAAAATAGTAAAGCCGGTTCTTTGCGGTCTGTTTGGAATAGGAGCATTTTCCGTTCCCGTGCTCATAATAATACAAGCATTCCTTTGGAAAAAGGATATTGAGACAGATACCGTCTTTTTCAAGGTTTTGTCTTCTCTTTTTGTTTTAGTTTCATTCTCGGTAGCATTACACACGATATTTACACCAGCTTCTACAATAAATCCCGCCACGCTTTGGACAGACGGTAACTCCTGGAAAGGCGGCGGCGTTATCGGCGGTTTTATATCCTCATTATTCGTAATGGGTATAGACAAGCCGTTAACTCTATGCATATTTATTCCGCTTCTTCTCGTATTTGCAACGTTTATATTCGGTCTTACACCGGCTTCTGCATTCGCAGCTATAAGGGGTAAAATTTGCGAAGGCAGAGACCGCTTTGAAGAAGACACGGAAAAGGTATGGCACTCTCCCAAGGATAAAAAGAAGCTTACAATAGACGAATCTGCACTCGAGCCGGAAACGACGGCAGCGCCCGTTGATATGACGGCGTATGACGATGCGCTGAAAGAAAAGGAACGCAAAAAGAATCTTGAAGCGGAAGAAAACTCCGATGAGCCTTTTAACCCCGACGTTCCTCTCGACGAATTAGCAGAAGACGTTAACTCAACGAAAAAAGAGTTTATATTCCCCTTTAGAAAGCCCAAGAAAGCGGCTCTTGAAAACAATCAAGCAGCAACGGAAGAAAACAAAAAAATCAACCTCAACGATATTTTCAGCGAAGATAACGAAGACGTTGACAGCGCCTCCGACGACGGAAGTGTTCCCGATGCAAAAGAGCTTGAGCTTATGGTTGAGCGCAAGCAGCTTAAAGAAGAGCCTATCGAAGAACCGAAAGAGATTCCGCCCGTAAAGGAATATATCTTCCCGCCCTATGCGCTTCTCAACCTTGAAACAAACGTAAAAAACGAGGACGTAAGCGAGGAAATGCGTTCGACAGCAATAAAGCTTGTTGAAACGTTGCGCAGCTTTAAGGTAAAGACAAGAATAATCGATGTTTCCCGAGGTCCTTCCATAACGAGATACGAGCTTGCGCCCGAGGAAGGCGTAAGAGTACGCGCTATCGAAAACCTTGTTGACGATATATCCCTCAGCCTTGCGACAACGGGTATAAGAATTGCGCCCGTTCCCGGCAAATCGGCTATAGGTGTAGAGGTACCGAACAAAAACGTTTCTATAGTATATCTCAAAGAGCTCCTTGACAATCAGCAATTCAGAACAGCCAAGAGCCGAGTTACCGTTGGTCTCGGTATGGACGTTGCGGGTTCTCCCATTTATCTCGATATAGCAAAAATGCCCCACCTGCTTATTGCGGGTGCTACGGGTATGGGTAAGTCGGTATGTATTAACTCTATGATAGTCAGCCTTCTTTACAAGGCTACCCCCGACGAAGTAAAGCTTATCCTTATTGACCCGAAGAAGGTCGAGCTCAGTATATACAACGGTCTTCCCCACTTGCTTGTTCCCGTTGTAACGGATCCCAAGAAAGCGGCAGGCTCACTACATTGGGCAGTTACGGAAATGGACAGACGTTTTGAGCTTATTGAAGAAGTGGGAGTAAGAGACGTTGCAAGCTACAACAGAATAACTGTAGACGATCCCGACAAAGAATTTTTACCGCAGATAGTAATAGTTATAGACGAGTTGGCTGACCTTATGATGACGTCGCCCAAAGACGTTGAGGAATCGATTTGCCGCCTTGCGCAGAAAGCAAGAGCCGCAGGTATGCACCTTGTTATCGGTACGCAAAGACCGTCGGTTGACGTTGTTACAGGTCTTATTAAGGCTAACGTTCCCTCTCGTATTGCGTTTACAATGGCATCACAGGTTGACTCACGTACGATTATTGACGTCGCGGGAGCAGAAAAGCTTATCGGCCGAGGCGATATGCTTTACGCACCCGTAGGCTTCTCGAAGCCCGCGCGTGTTCAGGGCGCATTTGTAAGTGAATCGGAGATTGAAAAGATTATTGACTTTATAAAAACGAACAGCGGCGTAAGCTCTTATGATGCAAGCGTTATTGAAAGTATTGAAAAAGAGGCGGCAAGATGCGGCGACGGAAAGAACGGCGTCGGAGACGAAGACGGAGCCGACGACGGCGATCCTTTGTTCAGAGCTGCCGTAGAACTCGCAATCGAATCGGGCAAAATATCCACCTCTCTTCTCCAAAGAAGATTATCAGTAGGTTACGGAAGAGCCGCAAAGCTTATCGACAAAATGGAACAAAAGGGTATAGTCAGCGCCCCCGAAGGTCAAAAACCCCGTACCGTTCTTATAAGCCGACAAGAATTTATGGAAATGGCGTTTAAGCAAGAAGCGTAACCCTCGTTCTTATAACAACGTTATTTCAAAGAATACAGAGGAGAATATATATGGCAATGCTTATAGCTATAGACGGGCTTGACGGCTCGGGAAAAGAAACCCAAAGCAAACAGCTTTTGAAATATCTTGAAGCCAAGGGCAAAAAGGTCAGAATGATATCATTCCCCACATACGACGGAAAGGGCTCTGCTTTTGTTGATATGTATCTTAAGGGCGAGCTCGGCAAAAATCCCGAAGACACAAACGCATACGCAGCATCGGTATTTTTTACAATGGACAGATACTACAGCTTCCGTACCGATTGGTCAAAGGATTACTATGACGAGGAAACCTATATAATAGCGAACAGATACACCTCGGCAAACGCCGTACATCAGCTTTCGAAGCTGCCTAAAGATAAATGGAATGACTTTCTCGAGTGGTTATGGGATTTCGAGTTTAAAAAGGTTGGACTTCCCGCCCCCGACAGAGTTATCTATCTTGAAATGAAGCCTCATGTGTCGATGTCTCTCATAAACAGCCGTTCGGAACAGACGGGCAGAGTTAAGGATATACACGAGTCTGACAACAACCATCTTATTAACAGCTATGAAGCGGCGCTTTATTCAAGTGAAAAATTAGGCTGGGATATGGTTCACTGTTGCGATGACGACGGAAATTTGAGGACTATTCCCGAAATATTTGACGACATTATAAATGCATTGAATTTATAAAAAAGAGGAAAGAGCTATGGTATATTTATTTCTTGCAAACGGGTTTGAAGAAATTGAAGCATTAACGCCTATCGATATGCTTCGCCGTGCAAAAATCGAAGTTACGTCCGTATCTGTTAATGAAACACGCAAGGTTATCGGCGCACACAACATTGAAGTATTTGCCGACAAGACTATAAGCGAAGTAAACATTGAAAACATTGATGCGGTTATTCTTCCCGGCGGTCTTCCGGGCGCTGACAATTTAAGACTAAACGAAAAGGTACAAGCTTTTATCGACGCTGCAGCAAGAAACTCAAAGCTTATATGCGCTATATGCGCCGCTCCGAGAATACTCGGCGAAAAAGGACTTCTCGTTGGGAAAAAAGCTGTTTGCTATCCCGGATTTGAGCAATACCTCACGGGTGCCGAAATAGCTGAATCCGGTTGCGTATGCGACGGAAATATAATAACCGCAAAAGCGATGGGTAAATCCGTTGATTTTTCCCTTGCTATAATAGAAGTATTGACAGACAAACAAACAGCCGACAAGATAAAAAACTCAATTTTTGCATAATTATTTTAGAAAAATGAACAAAGTAAACGTAAAAGAACTGAAGAACGAAATACGAAACACATACAAAGAAAAAAGAAAAAGCATTTCCCCCGAAGACAGAAAGACAATGGACAGCGCCATTGCCAAAAAGCTTCTTTCTTTAAGCTCGTACAGATTTGCGGATACCATTCTTTTGTACTCGCCCCTAAAATACGAGATAAACACTCTTGAAATTGCTACCGATGCGCTGTTAAAAGGCAAAAAGGTTGCATATCCGAGATGTATCGAAGACAACCAAATGGTCTATCACTATATATCCTCGCTTAACGACCTCATTCCCGGAATGTACGGCATAAAAGAGCCAAGTAAAGATTTACCTATATTCTCCCCGACGGATACAGAACACGTTATTTGCGTTCTTCCGGCTATAGTCTATGATAAAAGAGGCTACAGAATCGGCTACGGGAAAGGTTATTACGACCGCTTCCTCTCGGGCTTTAAGGGCGCAAAGGCAGGACTCATATACAGCGAATATATTTTAGACAGTATTCCATACGGGAAATTTGACCTACAGTCAGACTTTGTTATTACAGAAAAAGGAGTGATATCCTTTGCAAAAAATTAAAAATACTTTTACAGCGCCCTTACTTGTATTGGTTATATACGTTCTGTTGCTTTCGTCAAGGTACCTTGACTTAAACTCGCTTCAGCTTAAAGATAACATATATCTTACCCTTATAATTCTTCAGCTTTTGATATTTGTTCTCCCGAGTATTTTTTACTGTACGCTCAAAGGAACAAATGGAGAAAAATTAAAGCTAAAGCCGATGTCAGCGGGAAAGATATGGTTTGTATTTACCTGCTTCGGAGTGCTTGTTTTCGGAAGCACACTCATTAACACCGCAGTATTCCACATATTCGGCAACGAAGCGCAATATTCTCTCTACAACACCTTTACCCCCTCGGGCGGCTCACAGATAACGAACGTTATATATACCGTTATTGCATTTGCGGCAGTTCCTGCTGTTACAGAAGAGTTTATTTTCCGAGGAATACTACAGTCGGAATATTCGAGCTACGGTGTATCGACCGCAATCATACTGTCATCGATTATGTTTTCGATGCTTCACTTTAACCTCAATCAGTTTTTGGTATACTTTTTCTGCGGCATTGTAGCTTCCTACACAGTATATATAACCCAATCGCTTTGGGCGGCTATACTGCTTCATTTTGTAAATAATATATACGCTATTTTCTTTGAATCTATTTTATGGGACGTTATTAAGTCTCCGAACAGTTTAATTTTCTTTTTGTTCGTTATTATGACACTTTTTATAGTATTTCTTGTGTTATCATTTAACGGAGCCGAGACAATACTCTATTACGCAGGTATAAAGGGCGAAAAATCTCCCGAGGAAGCAACAAAGAAAGAGGGCGGCGCAAAGCTTATTCTTGAAGCGCTTATTTCACCAAGCTTCCTTGCTTGTGTTCTTCTCTTTCTCATAACGACTCTGTTTTTAAATTAGATATAAAATCGACAAAACGATAATTTACAAAGGAAAAACATTATGAACGAAAACGATATCAAAAAAACAAACGAAAACAATAGTGCGAATTCGGATAACGTTAAGGTTTATAACGATATGGAGATATTCGATTTTGATGCTCACCGCAAGGCGAAGCTTGAAGCCGAAAAAACTCGCTCCTCTACAGCGCCAAAAGCCTCTCCAAAGCCTAACCCAACGCCGAAACCGGTAGCTCAACCGAGTGCGCAAAGCAGACCTGTTCCCCCGAAAACAACTGCGCAAGCCGCACAAAGCTCTGCCCCAAGAACGCCTAAACAGGTGCCGAGAACACATCAGCCGAGCATTACCGATATAAAGCCCGACAAGGTCGTTTTTAATGCATCTTTAAGAAAGCCTATGGGCAAGAAAAGCACTGATAACAAGGTTATAAAGCAAAAACCCATAAAACCATATAAAGAGAAAACCAGGGGAGCAAATCCTCTTGCGGTACTCTCAAAAGCGCTTATTTATATTGCGGTGGTTTTGCTTATATCGGCTCTTGCATCATACTTTATTATAACCGTTGCAAACGACGTATTCGCCTTTGTAAAGGCAGATGCGCAGATTGAGGTGGTTATTCCCGAATACGCCACCCTTGACCAGATAGCAGACGAGCTCCACGAAAAGCAGATTATTAAATTCCCAAAAATATTCGTACTCTACAGCATAATCAGAGGCAGAGACGACGCTGTTTATAAAGCGGGTATATATACGGTATCGCCACAACAAAACTTTGACCAACTATACTACACCTTCGTCGAAAGAAAAGTTACGACGATGACCGAAATATCGGTTACTATCCCCGAGGGTTATACGATAGACGATATAATAAAACTGTTTGTTGAAGAAAAGGGTATGGGAACAAAAGAGGGCTTTGTTGATGCTATTCAAAACGGAGTGTACGATTATTGGTTCCTCGAGGGGCTTAAGGTCGTTAACCCCGACAGAAAATACAGACTCGAGGGTTATCTCTATCCTGACACATATTATTTCTACAAGGAATGGCCCGAAGAAAAGATAATCGACAAGATGCTCGCAAACTTCTATGCTAAATTCGATATTAAATATAAGCAGGAATGTGAAAAGGCGGGTATGAGTATTGATGACGTTGTAAACCTCGCATCTATTATCCAAATGGAAGCAAAGCACCAGAAAGACTATACTATTGTTTCTTCCGTAATACACAACCGTCTCAACAGTGCGTATTATATGTACAGACTCGACTGCGACGCTACGATACAGTATGCATTACCCGAACGTAAAACCGACTTAACGCACGACGATACCCTTATCGACAGTCCCTACAACTCGTATACGCACGGAGGTCTCCCCCCTGGTCCTATAAGTAATCCAACGTTGAAAGCAATACGAGCAGCCTTATATCCCGAACAAACGAGTGAAAAATATTACTTCTTCGTTTCGGATATCGACGGTTATATGCTCTATGCAAGAAACCTGCCGGAGCATAACGCAAACATCGCAAAGGTCGAAAAGAATGCGGCTGCAGCAGGTAATTAAGAATGATATTTATCCCCGCGTAATCTTTCCGCGGGGATAAAATTTAAGGTGAAATAATGAATATTGAACTTTTGTCTCCCGCAGGAGATATGGAAAAACTGAAAAGCGCAATTCTTTACGGCGCCGATGCCGTATATATGGCGGGTAACGTCTTCGGTATGAGGGCAGCAGCCACAAATTTCAGCGTCGAACAAATATACGAAGCCGTAAAATATGCGCATAGTCTCGGCAAAAAAGTATATCTTACCGTAAATACAATGCCCCATTGGTATGAATACGAAACTCTGGAAAAATACCTGAACGATATAAAAGATGCAGGAATTGATGCGCTTATTATTTCGGATATAGGCGTATTCGAAATGGTAAAAAGAGTATTGCCAAATATGGAAATACATATTTCTACCCAAGCGAACTCCGTCAGCCACGCCGCCTGCAACGCCTGGCACAAAATGGGGGCAAGCCGTATTGTTCTTGCAAGAGAACTTAACTTTGATGAAATAAGAGCAATAAGAAGCAAAATCTCCCCCGAGCTTGAGCTTGAATGCTTTATTCACGGCTCAATGTGTATATCATATAGCGGCAGATGTCTTATTTCGGGTAATCTTAATGCAAGAGACGCCAACAGGGGCGCATGTTCACAGCCTTGCCGTTGGAACTATAAGATGTATGAGATTGAAGAAGAAAAACGCCCCGACGAAAGAATGCCCGTTATTGAAACGAACGAGGGAACGTTTATTATGGCTTCCAAGGATTTGTGTATGATTGAACATATCCCCGACCTTATGGAATGCGGCATAAACTGCTTTAAGATTGAAGGAAGAATGAGAAGCGCTTACTATACCGCCTGCGTTACAAACGCCTACAGAATGGCTATTGACACCTATACGAAAGATAAAGAAAACTATACTTATAATCCGCTTTGGAAACGTGAACTTGAATCGGTAAGCCACAGAGATTATTCGACGGGCTTTTTCTACGATAAAGTTAACGAAGAGGCGAATATCAGTACGGGCAATAAGAACGTGTGCGAACAGTCCTATTATGCGATAGCCGAGGGCTATAACGCAGATACCGGACTTGCATATTTCAGACAAAGAAATAAATTTAAAGTCGGCGATAAAGCAGAGCTTCTTTCCCCCGGTATGGTAGGAAGACCGCTAACAGTAACCGAAATATTCGACGAGAAGATGAATGTGCTTGAATCAGCTCCCCACCCCGGTATGTACGTGTACGTGAAAACTCCCTTTGAAGTAAAAGTGGGAGATATTTTACGTAGTGGATTTGAGACGCTTTCTTGAAAGAAAGCTTAGCAAAGAACTTTGCCTCTCGGTTTTGTACAAACAACATTATTTGCACAAACTTTATTTCTAAATTGTAGGGACAGGCGTCCTCGACTGTCCGTTAAAAAAATGTACACGGCAAAAACCGTGTACATTTTTTGTTTTTATTATAAATATTCTTTCATAGTTGCTTTACAAGCATCTATTGCGGCGTTAGCTTTTTCTGCCGTTTCACCGTTTACAAGATAATAGAGCTTAAGCTTCGGTTCTGTTCCCGACGGTCTTACTACAACGACGTCGCCGTTCGAGTTTTCATAATAAAGCACGTTCGACGAAGGAAGTCCCGTAGGCTCCGTCTTGCCCGATTCCGTATCGGTAATCGTTCCCGCTTTATAGTCGCGAACAGATACCACGTTAAGTCCGCCCAAGGTCTTAAGAGGATTATTTCTGAGGTTTTCCATAAATGCATCCATCTTTGCCTTGCCGTCAAGACCTTCCATATATATGTTCTGTACGCCCTCGAAATAATATCCGTATTTCTCGTAGAGAGCTATCAACGCATCATAGAGAGTCATACCATTCTGCATATAATAAGCCGCCATTTCGCATATAAGCATCGTCGCAACAACTGCATCCTTATCTCTCGCATAAGTACCTTTCAGATAGCCGTAGCTTTCCTCAAAGCCGAGCAAGAAGTCGCCGTAACCCTTTGCTTCATAGTTCTTTATAACCTCACCTATAAACTTAAAGCCGGTAAGAACGTTGTGAAGCGTTACATTGTTTTCTTTACAAATCTTCGCCGCAAGCTGTGTAGATACGATAGTCTTTACTGCGTATGGATGTTTAAGCTCAATCCCCTTTTCTCTGTACGCCGTAATAATGTAATCAAGAAGCAAAGAACCCACCTGATTACCCGTAAGAGTCTTGAATTCTCCCTGCTTATCACGAGCCATAATTCCAACTCTGTCAGCGTCGGGGTCAGTCGCAATTATAAGGTCGCTCTTAACCTCTTCTGCAAGTTTAATTCCCTCTTCAAATACTTCGGGGAATTCGGGGTTAGGGTTTGGAGTACCGGGAAAATCACCGTTAGGCATCATCTGACTTTCAACAGTATAGAGATAACGAAGTCCGCATTTCTTCAAAATTTCGGGAACAAGCACTCGTCCCGTTCCGTGCAAGGGGGTATATACTATCTTTAAGGTATCAGCTACCTTGTCAAAGAGCTCGGGATAGATAGCCTGTTCTTGCACATTTTCGAGATATTTTTCGTCAATTTCTCTGCCGATAACAATAATTTTGCCCTCAGCAACTGCCGAATCAAAATCAACCCTCTTTACGTCGTCAAAAATATCTGTACGCTTCATATAGTCTGCAACTGTATTAGCCTCTTCGGAAGCAAGCTGTGCGCCGTCTTCCCAATATGCTTTATAACCGTTATATTTTGCAGGGTTGTGAGAAGCCGTTATATTTATTCCCGCAATACACTTCAATTCTCTCAAGGCAAACGAAAGAACGGGAGTAGGGCGAAGCGATTCAAAAATATATGCTTTTACGCCGTTTGCCGCCAAAACTTCTGCCGATACTTTTGCAAATCTTTCCGAGTTATTTCTGCAGTCGTACGCAATCGCAACGCCTCTTTCACTCTCTCCTATACTGTTTATAAGATTGGCAATCCCCTGCGTTGCTCTACCTACGGTATAAACGTTCATAGCATTCGTTCCCGCAGTCATAACACCTCGAAGTCCTGCCGTCCCAAAAGCTATATCCGATGAAAACCACATCTTTATTTCATCGTCGTTACCCGCCATTTTATCTAACGCCTCTCTAACGTCACTTTCAAGAGAGGCATTTTCTTTCCATCTTTTATATTCACTCAAATAGTCAGCCATATTTATCCTCCGCGTTTATTTTTTGTTATCTTAATTTGTGTATAGAGTCCGATTATTTCAAACCTCGGAATCTCAAGCTCGAGCCAGAACAGAAATTTTTTCAAGTCACCGTTACCTTTAAATATAACGTCGAAATAATATTCCTTTTCTGAATAGTATATGGGAAACGAGTCAACCCTATGCAAGGAAAAACCAAAGAACGACGCCGCCTGCAAAACCTCTTGCAACCGTATTTTTTCACCGAAATTAAAACCAAACTCAACGTATTCTCCGTCGCTAATACCGCTTTTACACTCAATTTTTGCAATATCCCTCTTAAGAAGTGCAAATCCGGTACTCTTGCCGTTTGCGCTATCGACTTTACAAGTAAGTACTATCTTCAAGCCGTACTTGCGAATCATATTGCAAAAGCCTGTCATTCTTCCATCATCGGAATTTTCAATAGGCAATATACAATATGGAGTTCTGCCGTAATACACATCCTCGCATACGTCGGAAAAACTTTCTCCGTACGCCACTCTCGGCTCTTTCAAGAGCTTTGAAAAGTTATTAAAAGCTATATCTGCCAATGGATTTCTTAAATATGAAACAATATCCGTACTAAAAACAGTATCGTTCTCAAGCTCTTCAACCTCGTTTTCGGTCTCGGGATATAGCGAATCAATACAATTCAACTTATCAAAGCCATTCAAACACTCGTATACCGAAGAAAGATATTTCTTGTTTTCACTTATAAAATGTGTCCGAACGCCTTTAACTGCAAACTCTTTTTCGTATATCTTTCTTGACTCTTCTCTCGAAAGCCCAATAATCATTTCTGCCTTATCGGCTATATGCGACACCCTTTTTTCAAGGGCATTACTTATCAAAATGTCGTTATGTTTCAGATTTTCGTCAATTATTTGATTTTTCTCTTCAAAAGATGACATAACGTATTTCCCTTTTTTAATATTTTTAGATGTTATCTTCAAGCAACTTAAAGCTGTCACTCAAAAACTCTTGAAGTTCGTCAGCATTAAGCTGTCTTTGTGTAAGAAGAGCCAACATATACACCTGATGCGCAACTATCTTTGTCTTTTCGCTGTCGGCATCATCAGCCATTTTCTTTACAAGAGGGCTCTGGGTATTAAGCACGAGCGTTGACTCTACGGGAATATTCGTATATTCCATAGCGCCATTCGCCGCATAGAATTTCATCATATCGTCCATTCTGCGAGCCTCTTCGGATATATTCAAGAGTGCCGGTGTCTTTACGTCAGCAAGAGCCTCAAATTTTACGGAAAGCTTATCATTCTTGCTTACGGTCTTGAAAACGTTAGCCAAGATATCGTTTTCAAAGGATTCTCCGTCGCCCTTTAATGCCTCAATATCAGCATCAACACGAACAAATTTTATATTCTTCTCCGATTCAAGCAGCCCCATAAACGAGGTGTCAATAACCTTGTCAAGAAGCGCAATTTCTATACCTCTTGCCGCAAAGAGAGAAATATATTGTGCCTGAACCGTCTTATCTGTCGCATAGTAAACCGTATTTTCGTTCTTTTCTTTAGCTTTTTCGAGATATTCATCAACCGTAACGTATCTGCCGTCGGAGAGCGCAAGCATAAGGCTTCCCTTAACCCTTTCATAGAACTTACGGTCTCTTATACAACCGTATTCAACAAAGAGCTTAATATCGTTCCAAAGCTTTTCATACTTTTCACGTTCGGTATTAAACATAGAATTCAGCTTATCTGCAACCTTTTTAACAATGTGCGCCGACATTTTCGCTACGTATGCACTATTCTGCAAATAGCTCCTCGAAACGTTTAAAGGTAGCTCGGGGCAATCAAGCGCGCCTTTAAGCATAAGCATAAATTCGGGAATAACTTCTTTTATGTTATCAGCCACAAAAACCTGATTATAATAGAGCTTTACCTGGCCTTCAAGGCTGTCATATTCGTGGTTTATCTTCGGGAAATAAAGAATTCCTTTGAAATTCAAGGGATAATCCGCATTGATGTGAATATGGAACAAGGGTTCTTTGAAATCGGTAAACACCTTGTTATAGAAGTCTTTATATTCCTCATCGGTACA
Source organism: Clostridia bacterium (assembly GCA_017547655.1). Taxonomy (GTDB): domain Bacteria; phylum Bacillota; class Clostridia; order Oscillospirales; family CAG-272; genus RGIG1995. Next base: position 26,820 of record JAFYPF010000036.1, on the reverse strand, counting down.
TTCACTCGGAAGCTTCTTCCAAAGGGGATTAACGTCATTTATAGGCTTATTGCAATCGCAATCACATTCTTCCCCATCGTGATTATGTTCGCACTTTTTCTCTTCTCCCTCAACCTCATAATAAATTTCAACAGGCATAAACGAGCAATATTTATTCAATATAGAACGAATCTTATCTTCCGCCAAAAATTCGGCTTCGTTGTCGCTTATATGCATTACAACGTCGGTACCTCTATTAGCCTTTTCAACGTCTTCAAAAATCTCATACTCGCCCGCTTCGTTACATACCCATTTAACTGCGGGAGCATCTGTGTAGCTTTTGGTAATAACGTCAACGGTATCGCTCACCATAAACGCAGAATAAAATCCGAGTCCGAAATGACCGATAATACCATTCTGTGCGCTGTCCTCATTTTCATATTCCTTTATAAAATCGAGTGCGCCCGAAAGTGCAATTTGACATATATATTTATTGACCTCATCAAGCGACATACCGATACCGTTATCGCTTACGGTCAAGGTTTTTTCATTTTTATTAAGTTTGACGTATATCTTAAAATCGCCGTCAATACCTTTAACTTTCCCAAGGGATATGAGTCTTTTTAGCTTTGTAACGGCATCAGATGCATTACTTACGATTTCACGCAAAAAAATCTCTTTTTCCGAGTATAGCCATTTTTTTATAATCGGAAAAATGTGTTCTGTTTCGACGGAAATACCGCCTTTGTTTTTTATATTATCCGACATAATCAAAAGTACTCCTTTCGTGTGCATCAGCACTATATAAAAAATAAAAAATATGGGGACTCATACCAAAGCATGAGTCCCCAAATAAAACTAAAATTATTCTGCTTTGGTTTCTTCGGTAGCTTCTTCAGCCTTAACCTCTTCAACCTTTGCTTCTTCAGCTTTCTTTGCAGCCTTTTTAGTCTCTTTTTTAGCTTCTACTGTAGCCTTTTCTTCAACTACGAGCTTAATAAGAGCCATTTCTGCGCCGTCACCGCGACGGGGACCGAGTTTATACATACGGGTATAACCGCCGTTTCTGTCAGCGTATTCAGGTGCAATTGTATCAAAAAGCTTCTTTACTACGTCTTTCTTTGTTACGAAAGCCATAGCAGCTCTTTTAGCAGCAAGAGTATTCTTCTTGCCGAGAGTAATCATTTTTTCGGTCAAGCTACGTACTTCTTTAGCTCTGGTAAGAGTTGTTTCGATAGAACCGTTCTCAAGGAGACAGGTTACCATACCTCTTAACATCGCTTGTCTGTGAGCAGTAGGTCTGCCGAGTTTTCTGGTTCCTGGCATTGTAAGGGACCTCCTTCTTACATATCAATTAAATGAGCGTATGTCGCGCTTTCCTCAGTCTTCCTCTTTCTTAAGGCCGAGATTGAGTGAGTGCAATTTTTGAATAACTTCGTCAAGCGATTTCTTACCGAGGTTTCTGACCTTGATCATGTCCTCTTCCGTGCGGTTTGTAAGATCCTGAACGGTATCAATACCCGCACGCTTCAAACAGTTGAAGCTTCTTACGGACAGTTCAAGCTCCTCAATGGTCATCTCAAGAACCTTTTCCAGTTTAGTTTCTTCGCGTTCAACTAATATATCTGCCTTGATAGGCTCGTCTGACAAGTCTACAAACAGATTGAGATGCTCGTTGAGTATCTTGGCACCGAGGGAAATTGCCTCTTTGGCACTAATAGTACCATTAGTCAATACCTCGAGGGTAAGCTTATCGTAGTCAGTGATATTACCTACACGAGTGTTTTCAACCGTATAGCTAACGTTATAAACAGGTGTGTAAATGGAATCGGTACAGATAACACCAATAACGGACGACTGGTTATTCTGTTTGTTTCTCTCTTGAGAAACGTAACCGCGACCGTGATCAAATGTAAGTTCCATATACAAACGAGTATTTTCGCTGACTGTTGCAATATGATGGTCAGGATTGAGAACTTCTAAATCAGCATCTTGCTTAATATCGCCTGCCGTTACATCCATAGGACCTGTTACGTCAATAACAACGGTCTTGGGGCCCTGGCTGTTAAGTTTAGCTGTAATTCCCTTAATGTTAAGAATGATGTTTGTTACATCTTCGGTAACACCGGGTATTGTAGAAATCTCATGGAGTACACCGTCAATTTTAACGCTTGTTACAGCTACACCGGGAAGTGAGCTAAGCAAGACTCTGCGAAGTGAATTGCCGAGTGTCGTTCCGTAACCTCTTTCAAGGGGCTCAATAATAAATTTTCCTTTTGAGCCGTCTTCGCTTAAGTTTATCGTGGATATATTGGGCTTTTCTATTTCGATCATAATTTTCCTCCTGTAATTTTAGGTTTTCGCCGGTATTCTTCTCCGGCTTCGTGGACGGAGGTGCTGTTTTACTTTGAGTACAACTCTACGATGAGCTGTTCTTCGAACGGGAAGTCAATATCATCTCTCTTAGGCAGAGCGATAACCTTTGCTGATACAGCACTGTTATCAACTTCAAGCCACTTGGGAGCATTGTTACTTTCCATAACTTCCATCAAGCCCTTGAACTTTTCAGATGCACGTGCGCCTTCTCTGAGAGCAATAACGTCGCCCTGCTTAACAATAATAGAAGGAACATTTGCCTTCTTACCGTTGATTGAGAAATGACCATGTGTAACGAGCTGACGAGCTTCCTTACGGCTTTCTGCCAAGCCCATTCTGTACACTACGTTGTCAAAACGACGTTCAAGCAATGAGAGAAGATTTTCACCGGTTACGCCCTCCTGCTTAGCAGCGAGTTCATAGTAGTGCTTGAACTGGTTTTCAAGCACACCGTAGTATCTTCTTGCCTTCTGCTTTTCACGAAGCTGCAAACCGTATTCCTTAAGCTTCTTGCTGTTTGCGCCATGCTGTCCGGGAGCTGCGGGTCTGCGAGCTACCGAGCACTTGTCTGACATACAACGTTCGCCCTTCAAAAAGAGCTTTGTACCTTCTCTGCGGCAAAGTCTGCACGCAGGTCCTGTATATCTTGCCATAACTTATTTTTCCTCCTATTTACGTATTAAACACGTCTTCTCTTAGGCGGTCTGCATCCATTGTGAGGAATGGGTGTTACGTCCTTGATAAGTGTAATATCAAGACCTACTGCCTGAAGAGCACGTATTGCGGATTCTCTGCCGCTACCGGGGCCTTTTACGTAAACTTCTACGGTCTTCATACCGTGTTCCATAGCTGCTTTTGCTGCAGTTTCTGCTGCCATCTGAGCTGCGAAGGGTGTAGACTTCTTAGAACCCTTGAAGCCGAGTTCGCCTGCTGAAGCCCAAGATACTGCGTTTCCGTTAACATCGGATATTGTTACGATTGTGTTATTGAAAGTAGCGCGAATATGTGCCGCACCCTTTTCAATGTTTTTGCGCTCACGGCGCTTTCTTACAACCTTTTTATTTGCTGCTTTTGCCATTTGAAGTATTACCCTCCTTTACTTCTTCTTATTTGCGATAGTTTTTGCAGGGCCTTTTCTTGTTCTTGCGTTTGTTTTAGTACGCTGACCTCTGACAGGGAGACCTTTTCTGTGTCTAATACCGCGGAAGCAGTTGATTTCAACTAATCTCTTGATATCAAGAGCAACTTCACGGTGGAGGTCACCTTCTACCTTATAATTGTTTTCAATCTCATCTCTGAGCTTTGCAACTTCATCCTCTGTGAGATCTTTAGCTCTCTTGTCAGGGTCTATACCTGTACTTGCGAGGATATCGTTTGCGCTTTTACGGCCAATACCATATATATAGGTAAGAGCGATTTCAATGCGTTTTGCATTTGGAATATCAACACCTGCTATACGTGCCATTTATTATTTCACCTCTTTAGCCTTGTTTCTGTTTATGCTTAGGGTTTTCGCAAATAACCATTATTTTGCCTTTTCTTTTAATGATTTTGCATTTTTCACAAATTTTCTTTACGCTGGGTTTGACCTTCATTTCTTTACACCGGTCCTTTCTTTACGCGTATTATTATTTAGTGCGCCAGGTTATACGTCCTTTTGTAAGGTCGTACACTGAAACTTCTACTGTAACTTTATCGCCCGGTACAATCCAGATATAGTTCATTCTGAGCTTACCTGAAATGTGAGCGTTAACTGTGTGCCCATTGGGCAGCTGTACTTTGAAGGTCGCATTGGGCAGAGCCTCAAGTACGGTGCCTTCGAATTCAATAACGTCGTCCTTTGGCAAAACAATCACTCCTTCTTAGTTTTCAGGACTACTATGATACGATAAAGCTTTCTTGCCGCGATCTTTGTCGGTAGACCTTTTAGAGCGGTGGTGCTAAATCACCGTCAAATCTTACCAACAAGCCTTATATGCTTTATCTTTTCCATTTTGGCTTCTCATTTTTCTCTCTCACGTCTTCTTCAAGACCAATCCTTCATCAAGCACACCGACTGTGAAGTATATATAGGTTTTTTCGATCAACGTAAGAAAAATTGCGATGCTACCGAAACACCCTGATTAGATCAGTTTATTTTTGTGGTAGATATTACGCCGTCGTCCGTCAAAATATTCGTATGCTCATAATGAGCGGACAACTTGCCGTCTTTGGTTTTTACCGTCCAGCCATCAGGTAACACGTAAACCTCGTTTTTTCCTGCGTTTACCATAGGCTCAATTGCGAGTGCCATTCCCTTTGCAAGTCTGACACCGTGTCCTGCGCTTCCGTAATTAGGAACGCTTGGATCCTCGTGCAATTCCTTACCTATTCCGTGTCCGACAAACTGTCTGACAACGCTGAATCCGTATTTTTTTACCTGTTCTTCGATAGCGCTTCCGATATCACCTATTCGATTTCCCGGAATTGCAGCCTCGATTCCTTTTTCAAAGGAAGTCTTCGCGGCTTCAATCAGTCTCTTTGCCTCGTTGGAAATATTTCCTACGGCAAATGTGTTGGCAGAGTCTCCGTGAAATCCATTATAGAAAGCACCAACGTCTATCTTAACTATATCTCCTTCTTGAAGAATCTTACTTTTTGAAGGTATACCGTGTATAACCTCATCATTTATTGATATACAAGCGCTTCCGGGGAAGCCTCCGTATCCGAGGAAACTGGGTTTTGCCCCCGATTTCACAATATGATTATAGATTATATCGTCAAGATATTTTGTAGATACTCCCTCTTTAACAGCCTCACCGGCAAGGCACAAAGCCTCACCCGTGATTCTGCCTGCCTCTTTCATAATCGCAATTTGAGCTGCGTTTTTGAGTTGTATCATATATTTTGCCTTTAGGCACGAATTGATTTCAAAATCAATTCTGTTATTTTTGTTATATCTCCGCGTCCGTCAACGGACTTAAGGATACCCTTCTTGCCGTAGTAGTCCTTGAGGGGTTCTGTCTGATCGTGATAAATCTTAAGTCTCTCAAGTACAGTCTCGGGCTGGTCATCCTTACGGATTATAAGATTTGCTCCGCATTTGTCGCAAGTCTTGTTATCCTTTGTAGGAATATACTTGATATGATAAGACATGCCGCACGCTTCACACACACGGCGTCCGCTCATACGTTCAACAATGTCGGCATCGTCAACGTCAATGTCAACGACGTAATCAATTTTCACGCCAAGCTCATCAAGCGCTTCCGCCTGAGGAACCGTGCGGGGGAAACCGTCAAGAATAAAGCCGCTCTTGCAGTCATCTGCAGTAAGACGTTCTTTAATAATGCCGATTACCACTTCATCGGGAACAAGGGCTCCCTTTTCGGTATAAGCTTTTGCAGCCAAGCCCATTTCTGTTCCATTCTTTATCGCTTCGCGAATAATAGCTCCGGTGGAGATGGTGGGTATCGAGCAGATTTCAGCAATCTTCTCTGCCTGAGTACCCTTACCTGCGCCGGGCGCTCCAAGGAATATTATCTTCATAGTATCTCCTTAATCCAAGAAACCTTTGTAATGACGCATTGTCATTTCAGCTTCAACCGCGCGTACAAGTTCAATTACAACACCTACAACGATGATGATTGAAGAACCACCAAATGCGAGGCTTCCGATACCGGAGCCAAGAGTTGAAGTTGCTATCATATTGATTACGAGAGGTAATACAGCGATAACACTGAGCATAATAGCGCCGATAAGAATAATCTTATTAAGAACCTTGGTAATGTAGTCCGAGGTAGGCTTACCGGGACGAATACCGGGAATAAATCCACCGTTCTTCTTAAGGTTGTTTGAAACTTCTACAGGATTAAAGGAAATCGCAATGTAGAAATAAGCAAATGCAATTATAAGAATTACAAATATAATCGCATATACGGGAGATTCATAAGAGAACACTTCAAGGAAGTTGTACCAGAATGAACCTTTCTTAGGCTGACTAAGCAATGCAGCAATGGTAGTGGGAAGTCCAAGAATGGAGTTCGCGAAAATTATCGGCATAACACCGGACATATTAACCTTGATAGGAAGGTTTGTGCTCTGTCCGCCGTACATCTTTCTGCCAACAACCTTCTTCGCATACTGAATGGGAAGACGGCGTTCACTTTCACTCATAAATACTATGAATGTAAGCATAGCAAGACCGATAATCATAACAACCAATGCATAAACAAGACCTTTCCAGCCGCCTGTGAACATCTGAGTGAACATTTCAATAAGGAATGCGGGAAGTCCCGAAAGGATATTGGCAAAAAGTATAATTGAAACACCGTTGCCGATACCGTAATCATTAATCTGTTCAGCCAGCCACATAATCAATGCTGAACCTGCTACGTAACATGCTAAAACAACTATTGCTGCGAATACTGATGTATTCAAAATCAAACCGTTTACTCTCATAAACATGTAGTAACCGTATGCAGTAATAAGCGCTATGCCGATAGTTACGTAACGGCTGATCTGGTTGATCTTCTTCTTACCTTCTTCTCCGTCCTTGGAAAGTCTTTCCAAGGCGGGAATAGCAATTGTAAGAAGCTGCATAATAATCTGTGATGTGATATAAGGTGAAACAGAAAGTGCAAACAACGTTGCCTGCGCGAACGCATCACCCGAAAGAACGTTGATATATTGGAAGAAAGATCCGGAGCTCTGCATAAGAGTGCTAAGCATTTCCGAGTTAATGTAAGGTACGGGAATTACAGCGCCTATACGATAGAGAATAACTATCATAAGCGTGAAAAGTATCTTACTTTTAAGTTCGGGAATCTTCCAACCATTTCTCAATGTCTGAAGCATTTATACCACCTCAGTCTTTCCGCCCGCTGCTTCGATCTTTTCTTTTGCAGCAGCGGAGAAGATTTTAGCTTTAACGGTTAATTTCTTTGTAATTTCACCGTTGCCCAGAATCTTAAGACCGTCGAGCTCTTTGCCAACCAAGCCACACTCAATAAGAGCTGCCAAATCAACTACATCACCGTCGTTGAATTTCGCGTCGAGCTTGCTAATGTTAACAATAGCATATTCCTTTGCAAATCTGTTTTTGAATCCTCTTTTGGGAAGGCGTCTGTAAAGGGGAATCTGTCCACCTTCAAATCCGGGACGTACACCGCCGCCTGAACGAGCGTTCTGACCCTTGTGACCCTTACCTGCTGTCTTTCCGTTACCGGAACCGGCACCGCGTCCTTTGCGGTATCCGCTCTTTACAGAGCCTTCTGCCGGAGAAAGTTCATGGAGTTTCATTGTATTTCCTCCTTATCCTTCAATCTTTTCCACCTTAACAAGGTGGGAAATAACCCTGATTTTACCGTTCAATACATCGCCTTCAGCGTGTACGACAAAATCACCGATTTTGCCAAGTCCGAGAGACTTAGCTGTTGTCTTCTGGTTGGGCTTAGCGCCGATGAGGCTTTTTACGAGCGTTACTTTTACGTTTGCCATAATCATGCCTCCTTAGTCTTTGATAGCTTCTACGCTTACGTCGCGGAGAGCTGCAATTTCTTCCATTGTACGAAGAGCCTTGAGACCTTCAAATGTTGCCTTAACAACGTTTGTAGGATTGTTCGAACGAAGGCACTTAGCACGAATGTTCTTTATACCGGCCATTTCAACAACAGCACGGCATGTACCGCCTGCGATGATACCGGTACCTTCTGCTGCAGGCTTAAGAAGAACCTTACCTGCGCCGTAGATACCCATTACCTCGTGAGGAATTGTATCACCCTTCATGGATACTGTGATCATATTTTTCTTTGCATCTTCGATACCCTTGCGGATAGCGTCCGGAACTTCGGCTGCTTTACCGAGACCATAGCCAACATGGCCCTGACCGTCGCCAACTACCATGATTGCTGTAAATCTTGCAATACGGCCGCCCTTAACTGTCTTGGAAACACGGTTGAGAGCTACGAGTTTTTCCTGAAGATCGAGTGTCGAAGCATCTATTCTCTGATTCATTAAACTTTTCCTCCTGTTTCCTTAGAACTTAAGTCCGCCCTCACGAGCAGCGTCTGCGAGTTCCTTAACACGTCCGTGATAAAGGTTACCGCCACGGTCGAACACAACTTCTGTGATGCCCTTTTCGAGAGCTCTTTCAGCAATTGTCTTACCAATCTGCTTTGCGGCTTCTTTGTTACCGCCGTATCCTGCAAAGGCCTTTTCCAAAGTGGATGCGGATACCAATGTTACGCCCTTAGTATCGTCAATAACCTGAACCTGAATGTTCTGAAGTGAACGATATACGCAAAGGCGAGGTCTTTCGGTAGTACCCGAAATCTTTGCTCTGATTCTCTTATGTCTCTTAAGACGCTGAACCTTACTATCTTTTCTTGATACCATTCTGTTCCACTCCTTTCATTATTTACCGGCCTTACCGGCTTTGCGGCGAATTCTCTCGTCGGAGTACTTAACGCCCTTACCAAGGTAGGGTTCAGGCGGTCTCTTGCTTCTGATTTCAGCTGCGAGCTGACCAACCTTCTGCTTATCTGTACCTTTAACGATTATCTGGTTAGCATTGGGAACTTCAATTGTAAGTCCGTCTGCTTCTTCGAATGTGATGGGGTGTGAGTAACCAAGGTTAAGAGTAAGTGTCTTACCTGCCTTTGCAGCTCTGTAACCAACACCGTTGATATCGAGAGTCTTGCTAAAGCCCTTTGTTACACCTTCAACCATATTGCTCAACAATGTTCTTGTCAAGCCGTGGAGAGCTTTGTGCTCTTTCATCTCGGAGGGGCGCTCAACGATAAGCTCGTTGCCTTCCTTCTTGATGATCATATCTTTGTGAAGTGCCTGAGTCATAGTACCCAAAGCGCCTTTAACTGTTACAACGTTACCTGCTTCGATTTTTACATCTACGCCTGCAGGAACTTCAATCGGTTTTCTACCTATTCTTGACATCTCTTCTTACCTCCCGATTACCATACAAAGGCAAGTACTTCGCCGCCAACATTCTCTTTACGAGCCTTCTTGTCGGTCATAATGCCCTTGGGTGTGGATACGATAGCGATGCCGAGACCGTTCATAACCTTCGGCATGTCTTCACAGTTTGAATAAACTCTAAGACCGGGCTTAGAAACTCTCTTAAGGCCCTGGATAACTCTCTGCTTATTCTTGTACTTAAGTGTGATTCTGATAACGCCCTGCTTGCCGTCTTCAATGATTTCATAGCCCTTTACAAAACCTTCTGCAACGAGAATGTCTGCAATAGCCTTCTTCATGTTAGAAGCAGGAACATCAACTGATTCGTGTTTTGCGCTGTTTGCGTTTCTGATACGCGTGAGCATATCAGCAATTACGTCTGACATTTGCATTTTTATATCCTCCATATATGCAAGTTATATTTCTTGCCGCCCATTGTAAAATTTATGGGCTGCATACCGGTGGTTAAAGTTTTATACTTTCCTACCGGCAGGTTTGGAAGCTTTATTAGCTTTTTTACTGAATAATTTAATTACCAGCTTGCTTTACGCACGCCCGGAATCTCGCCCTTATAAGCCAGCTCGCGGAAACAAATACGGCAGATGCCATATTTGCGGAGGTAAGCGTGAGGACGACCGCAGATTTTACATCTGTTGTATTCACGAGTGGAATACTTCTGTGTTTTCTGCTGCTTTAAAACCATTGCCTTCTTTGCCACGATTTATTCCTCCTTTTACTTTGCGAACGGCGCGCCCATCAATGTGAGAAGCTCTCTTGCTTCTTCATCAGTCTGAGCTGTCGTTACAAATGCAATATCCATACCGCGGATCTTATCAACCTTATCGTATTCGATTTCAGGGAAAATCAACTGTTCTTTCAACCCGAGAGAGTAGTTACCTCTACCGTCGAAAGCGTTGGGGTTGATACCCTTGAAGTCACGAACACGGGGAAGGGAGAAGTTGAAAAGACGATCCATAAATTCGTACATCTTTTCGCCTCTGAGTGTTACTTTAACACCGATCTTCATTCCCTGTCTGAGCTTGAAGTTCGCAACGGACTTCTTAGCGTATGTGGGAACTGCCTTCTGGCCGGATATCATTGTTACTTCTTCGATAACGTTTTCAATTACCTTAGAGTTATCCTTAGCGTCGCCCGTACCAACGTTGATAACAATCTTGTCAAAACGGGGAATCTGCATAGGACTCTTGTAATTGAACTTCTTCATAAGAGCGGGGGCTACTTCTGACTTATAATAATCTCTGAGTCTTGCCATTGTTTTCTACCTCCGCAATTCTTACAGCGCCTGACCGCATTTTGCACAAACGCGGATCTTCTTGCCGTCTTTAATTTCGTGTTTAATTCTAACGCCCTTGTCGCACTTGGGGCAGTAAATCTGAACCTTATCTGCGTACATAGCGCCTTCTACCTTGATGATACCGCCTGCTTCGCCCTGTCTTCTGGGTTTAACATGCTTACTTACGATGTTTGCACCTGCAACGATAACCTTGCCTTCCTCGGGGGAGACTTCAATTACCTTGCCCTTAGTGCCCTTATCGTCGCCGGAAATAACAACTACAGTATCATCTTTTCTAACGTGAACTTTCTTATTCATGACAATACCTCCTTAAAGTACTTCCGGAGCAAGGGACAATATCTTAAGATAATCCTTTTCACGAAGTTCTCTCGCTACAGGACCAAAGATACGTGTTCCTCTCGGGTTCTTATCTTCTTTAATTATAACAGCAGCGTTTTCGCCGAACTTGATATATGAACCGTCGTTTCTTCTGATGCCCTTAACTGTTCTTACAACTACAGCCTTTACGACTTCGCCTTTCTTAACAGTGCCGCCGGGAGCAGCCTTCTTAACAGAACAAACTACAACGTCACCGATATTTGCATAACGTCTGCCTGTTCCGCCGAGCACGCGAATACACATAAGTTCTTTAGCGCCGGTGTTGTCCGCCACTTTCATATATGATTGCTGTTGTATCACTGCGTTTCCTCCTTTTCGATACGATTTTCGACGTATCTACTTTATTACTTCGCCTTTTCGATGATTTCAACAAGTCTCCATCTCTTCGTCTTGGAGAGAGGTCTTGTTTCCATTATGCTAACTTTATCGCCAACATTGCACTCGTTCTTTTCGTCGTGTGCATGAAGTTTGATTGTGTTTTTAATAACCTTGCCGTACTTGGGGTGCTTAACGTTGTCTTCAATTGCTACAACAATTGTCTGTTCCATTTTATTGGAAATAACCTTACCAACACGGACTTTTCTGAGATTACGAACTACTTCACTCATGACTGTTTCTCCTTCCTGCAACTTAAGCGTTCTTCTCACGAAGAATTGTCATTACGCGTGCGATATCCTTCTTGACATCTGCAATTCTATGAGGATTGTCAAGCTGGTTTATCGAATGCTGGAAGCGGAGGTTAAACAGTTCGCCCTTAAGCTCAGCAAGCTTTGCATTGAGCTCTTCGGAAGTCAATTTTCTGATTTCTTCAACTTTCACGGCTTATACCTCCTCATCTTCGGATGCAGCGCTTTCCTTAACTACAAACTTGCACTTAATAGGAAGCTTGTGTGATGCAAGACGCATAGCTTCTCTTGCAGCTTCAACTTCAACGCCGTCCATTTCAAACATTACTCTTCCGGGCTTAACAACAGCTACCCAATACTCGGGAGAACCTTTACCGGAACCCATTCGAGTTTCAGCAGGTTTTTCTGTGATAGGCTTGTCCGGGAAAATCTTAATCCAAACTTTACCGCCACGCTTTACGTAACGTGTCATAGCAATACGGGCTGCTTCTATCTGGTTGCTTGTGATCCAAGCGGGTTCTGTAGCTACGAGGCCGTATGAACCGTAGGAGATAGTGTTACCACGAGTTGCCTTACCTTTAAGTCTACCGCGCTGTACGCGTCTGTATTTTACTCTCTTAGGCATTAACATAGCTTACTTTGCGCCCCCTTCTTTGCGTTCTCTTCTAGGAGCACGGTCGTTTCTGTCGCGTCTCTGACGATTGTCGCGACGGTCACGCTTGTCGGGCTTAACGTCTACCTTTGCTTCAGCAAAGCGGTTCTTGCCGTCGTGAAGTACTTCGCCCTTGTAAATCCAAACCTTAACACCGATCTTACCGTATGTTGTGTTTGCTTCAAAGAAGCCATACTCAATATCAGCGCGAAGTGTCTGAAGCGGAATAGTACCTTCATGATAGTGCTCACTTCTTGCGATTTCAGCGCCGCCCAAACGACCGCTGCATGTTACCTTGATGCCCTTAGCGCCAAGTCTCATTGTACGACCGATTGCCTGCTTCATAGCACGGCGGAACGAAATTCTGCGTTCAAGCTGTCCTGCAATGCTTTCAGCAACGAGCTGTGCATTGAGATCAGGATACTTAACTTCTACAACGTTTACAGATACGGGCTTGTTGAGCATACCCTCAAGTGTAATACGGATCTTTTCAATTTCAGCGCCGCCGCGTCCGATAATCATACCGGGCTTAGCGCAGTGAATGAACACTCTTACTCTTGCACTGTCACGTTCAATCTCAATCTTAGGAACGCCTGCAGCCTGCAAACTCTTTTTAAGATAATTTCTTACTTTATAGTCGGATACAAGCGTATCGCCAAAGCACTCGTCTTTTTCGAACCATCTTGAATCCCAGTTTTTAATTACGCCCACACGTAAACCGTGAGGATTAACCTTCTGACCCATTTTCGCTTGCTCCTTTCTTATACTCTTTCTTTTACGACAATTGTCATATGGCTTGTTCTCTTCAATATTCTGTCTGCGGAACCTCTTGCTCTGGGCATCATTCTCTTAAGAGTAGGGCCGGGGCATACGTAGCATTCCGATACATAAAGGTTTTTGCCGTCCATATTGAAGTTGTTTTCTGCATTAGCAACAGCGCTGTTCAACAACTTAAGAAGATATTCAGCTGCTGAATTGGGAATATTCTTGAGGATTGCCTGTGCTTTCTCCGTGTCCTTGTTTCTGATAAGATCAAGCACAATCTTTACCTTACGCGGTGAAATTCTGGCATATCTGAGAATCGCTCTTGCTTCTTTTACCTGTGCATTTGCTTCCATTACGGATGATTCCTCCCTTCATTTCCCGTCTTATTTCGTGTTACTTGTCTTGGAACCGGAGTGGCCCTTGAACAATCTTGTAGGTGCAAATTCACCGAGCTTGTGTCCAACCATATCTTCGGTAATGTATACCGGGATATGCTTTCTACCGTCGTGAACTGCAATGGTGTGACCTACAAATTCCGGGAATATTGTGGAGGCCCTTGACCATGTCTTTATAACTTTCTTTTCACCGGCTTCGTTCATCGCAGCAATTCTTGCGAAAAGCTTCTCTTCGACAAACGGTCCCTTTTTCAAGCTTCTGCTCATTTATCGGTACCTCCTTCTTATTTGCCGTTTCTATGCTTCAAAATGAATTTTTCGGTTCTAGCCTTCTTATTACGTGTCTTGTAACCAAGAGCAGGTTTACCCCAAGGGGTAACAGGAGAGGGCTGACCGATAGGTGAACGGCCTTCACCACCACCGTGAGGGTGGTCAACGGGGTTCATTACAGAACCACGAACTGTGGGACGGATACCCATGTGGCGTTTACGTCCTGCTTTACCGATCTTAACGGTGTCGTGCTCGATGTTACCAACCTGACCGATTGTAGCCTGGCAGTTAAGACGAACGAGACGAACTTCACCGGAAGGCAAACGAACCTGTGCCATACCGTTTTCTTTAGCCATAAGCTGTGCTGCAGCACCTGCAGAACGAACCAACTGGCCGCCTTTTCCGGGGTACAACTCAATATTGTAAATGAATGTACCAACGGGAATGTTTTCTATAGGAAGCGTGTTACCTGCTTTGATATCAGCGTCAGCGCCTGTGTAAACAGTGTCGCCTGCTGTAAGTCCTGCAGGAGCTACCATATACTTCTTATCGCCCGCCTCGTTTTCGAGAAGCGCGATGTAAGCGGTTCTGTTAGGATCGTATTCAATGCCGATAACCTTTTCAGCACCTGCAACTTCACGCTTGAAGTCGATAAGTCTGTATTTCTTCTTGTTACCGCCGCCCTTGTGACGAACAGTAATTCTACCGTAGCTGTTACGGCCGGAGTGCTTCTTAAGAGTTGTAAGAAGACTCTTTTCAGGGGTAAACTTTGTTACTTCGTCGAAAGAAGGAGTTGACATGTGTCTTCTCGACGGAGTAGTCGGTTTGTATTTAATAGCTGCCATTTCTGTACTCCTCCTTCATTAGATCATGCCATCGAAGAATTCGATTGTCTTTGAATCTTCAGTAAGAGTAACGATTGCTTTCTTCCAAGCTTTCTTGTAGCCTGCATGAACGCCTACTCTTCTGGGCTTCTTCTTCATGTTGATCGTATTTACATCAGCAACCTTAACTTTGAAAAGCTCTTCAACTGCGCTTGCAATTTCGGGCTTGGTTGCACTCTTCATTACTTCGAAGGTGTATGTCTTATCAGCAATTCTCGCCATACTGTCTTCTGTAATGATCGGTCTGACAATAATATCCTGCGCTGTTTTCATTATGCGTACACCTCTTCCATCTTAGAAACCGCCGCCTGAGCAACAACGAAGCTATCACAGTTCAATACGTCATACACGTTAATGGTGTTGACCTGAGCTGTCTTAACTCCGGGAATGTTTGCGAAGCTCTTAATAACCTTGGCATCTGCTTCGGGAAGCACTACCAATGTCTTCTTTGCTGCGCCAATAGCTTCAAGCATTGCTTTCATGGTCTTTGTCTTGTATTCCTCAGTTGCGATGCTGTCAACGACAATCATGTTGCCGTTAGCAACCTTATCGGAAAGCGCACCCAAGAGTGCGAGACGTCTTGTTTTCTTATTCAGAGTAACTCTGTATTCGCGGGGCTTAGGACCAAGTGCTACGCCACCGTGTGTCCACTGAGGAGATCTTGTTGAACCCTGTCTTGCACGACCGGATCCCTTCTGTCTCCAAGGCTTTCTACCGCCACCGGAAACCTCTGTACGAGTAAGAGTTGACTGTGTACCCTGTCTCTGATTCATAAGATATGCTCTGACTGCAGAGTGGATTACAGCCTCGTTAACTTCAACAGCGAATACTGCATCGTTAAGAGCAATTTCTCCAACTTCCTTACCAGCCATATTAACTACTTTTACGTTTGGCATTACTTATTTCCTCCTTCCGCTTACGCTTTAACCGCATTGCGGATGAACACGATACCGCCTTTAGCACCGGGAACGGCACCTTTTACAGCAATAATGTTCTTTTCTGCATCGATTTTTGCAACAGCAAGGTTAAGAACCGTAACCTGTTCGTTACCGTACTGACCTGCCATGTGTTTGTTCTTAAAGATTCTCGCGGGGTCGATAACACCCATAGAACCCGACTGACGGTGGATAGGGCCTACGCCGTGAGTCTTCATGAGAGTGTGCTGGTTCCATCTCTTGATGGCACCTGTGTAACCATGACCTTTTGTAATACCGGTAATGTCGACCTTTTCACCTGCGGCAAATATGTCTGCGGTGACGGTATCGCCAAGCTTGTATCCGGAAATGTCGTCAAGTCTGAATTCCTTCAAGTGCTTCTTCATGGAAACGCCAGCCTTCTTCAAGTGACCTGCTTCAGCCTTGCTCAGCTTTCTTTCGGCTACATCCATAAAGCCAAGCTGAACTGCTTCATAACCATCTGTTTCGTTTGTTTTGATCTGCGAAACCACACAAGGTCCCGCTTCGATTACGGTTACCGGAATTACGTTGCCTTTTTCATCGAAAATCTGTGTCATCCCGAGTTTCTTACCGATGATCGCTTTTTTCATCTTTCTTTTTCCTCCTGTTAGGTTATTGGTTGGAAAATCCAACATGACCAAGACCTTTCGGTCTCATATCAAAGCCGCAATCTTATTACAGCTTGATTTCGATTTCAACACCGGCGGGAAGCTCAAGACTTGTGAAAGCCTTAACTGCTTCTTCTGACGGTTTGATTACGTCAATGAGACGCTTGTGAGTTCTCAACTCGAACTGTTCGCGGCTGTCCTTGTACTTGTGAACAGCACGAAGGATCGTAACTACCTCTTTTTCGGTAGGAAGCGGAATAGGACCGGATACCTTAGCACCGTTTCTCTTCGCTGTTTCAACGATCTTCTCTGAAGCCTGGTCGATCAATGTGTGATCGTAGCTCTTAAGACGGATTCTGAGTTTCTCAATAACTGCCATTTGTTTTTGCCTCCTTTTAAATAATACACTCCATTTAAAAGGGCCGAAATTGTTTCTAACACTCTTCCGGGTGTTTTGTGGTGAACCCTACAAAAAACGGAATTTGCCTGCAACTCTTGGCAAAATCCGGGTAACGTCCGCACCAAAAGGCGCGGGAAAGTGTTTAGCAATTTGCTGTCGCCCGGTTAAATATCGGACATACTCCACGAAAATTACCTGCATTTCTGCAGCAACCTCTCGCTTCAACGCACATCAAGCCTTATGATTATACCATAATCTCCCCATAATTGCAATAGTTTTACATAATTTCACCTATCATATTTGTAGAACTTTTTACTATTTTTAACCACTTTTATTGGCAATATGCACAACTTAATGCAATCAAAATAGTAATCTGCACAAAAAAACGGACACAAATACGCAAAATAACGCTGCAATAAAGGCAATGAGAGGCGTTTTACGCGCTTTTTTTACCCCAACAGCCCCAAAATACACGGAAATTACGTATAAAAGCGTATCCGATGAGCCCGCAATTACCGATGCGCACCGTCCTGCAAAGCTGTCAGCACCGTATTTTTCAAAAATATCGGCAATCAAGGCGGTAGATGCTCCCCCGGATAGCGGTCTTACAAGTATAAGAGGTATTATTTCCGAGGGGATTCCAACCTTACTTCCCAAAGGCGCAAGAAAATTTGATAGTGCTTGCGATGCGCCGCTCGAATTAAACATAGAGATAGCAGTAATCAAAGCCACCAACGTAGGCAATAAACCTACAGCGGTTTTTAACCCATAGCTTGCGCCGGTTGTAAATTCGGAAAACAAATCTTTCTTTGAAAAAAACATTCCCATTCCGGCTAACGCCAAAACAAAAGGAACTATCATTTGCGAAATCACAGACATATTACGTTGGAAAAATTCCTTCCTATTTATATTATATATAATTATAAGACCTTTTTCATACAAAAAACCTTAACTAATATAACACCCAACACTGCCGTAATGAACGAGCATATCCATATAGGAACAACAACTGCCAAAGCATTCTCGCTCCCCGCCGTTTGCCGCAGGGCTATTAACGTCGTCGGAAACAAATCCAAAGACGCAGTACCCAAAACCGTAAACATAACCATATCATCTGATGCAACAGACTTATCGACGTTGTTTTGCTGCAGCTTTTCCATAGCTTTAATAGCCAAAGGCGTTGCCGCATTACCTATTCCGAATATATTTGCGCTGATGCTTACGGCAATTTCCCCAAGACCGTTCTTTTTTCTGTACGCATCGGGAAAAAGGAACTTTAGTAAAGGCGCCATAATTTTTGAAAACTTCTCAATCAACCCCGACGCTGTAGCTACTTGCATAATCCCGTTCCATAAGCACAATGTCCCCACCAACGATATAGTCAAGGTCACAGCACTCGAAGCGCCCTCGAATATAGCTTCACTCATTTGCCCAACGTTTCCGTTTATAACTCCAAACACAAACGATAATACACATATAAGACCGCTTATTTTACCTATCATAAAACAAACTCCTAAAAAATATTTTTGGGAAATATTGACAAATTATAATATTTATGGTAGAATATCATAGAAATTAGCAGAATAATTATTAAAAAAAGGGGAATTTAATCATGAAATCTACAGGTATAGTAAGAAAGATAGACTCTCTCGGACGTTTTGTAATCCCGATTGAGCTTCGTAACGTTTTGGATATTTCCACAAGCGACTCCATTGAAATTTTTACAGATGATGACAAGATAATTTTGAAAAAATATCAGCCCGCTTGTCTTTTCTGTGGAAACGCAGACGATATTACCTATTACAAGGGCAAGCTTATATGCAAAAGTTGCCTTGAAGAATTGAAGAACATATAAAATATACCCCCTATATGTTTATGTGAGTTGACATAAAAATACAACGAGATTTTTCAAAAATATTTTTAATCTACATATTGTGTCGTCGGCAAAAACCGACGACTTTTTTTGCAATAAATACCCACATATCAAGTTGCAAAAAACCACACAGTATAAAGCTTTTTTTACATTTTCACGCTCCAATACCACCCACTTTCCACGGACACCAAACACACAATATGTTGTGACAAGCAAAACTATTGACATCTATATATTGTGCGTGGTATAATATACAAACCAGCAATGAAAAATATAAACATTTACTATAGAAATATGAAAAAACAAGGAAAAGGAGAACTAAATGAACATAATCAAAAGAAGCGGCGCCCAAGTGGTATACGAGGGCGATAAGATAAGAAAAGCCATAGCAAAAGCAAACCAAACAGTTCCTGAAAATGAAAGACTGTCTACTCCTTACATTGATGCTATCGAGCTTCACGTCAGAGGCGTGGCCGAAAAGCTCGGACGAGCGCTCGGCGTAGAAGAGATACAGGATATGGTTGAAAGCGAGATAATGAAACACGGCGCTTACAACGTTGCAAGAAATTACATTAAGTATAGATACATTCGTTCACTTGCGAGAAAGGCAAACACCACAGACGAAAGAATACTTTCTCTTATTGACTGCAAAAACGAAGAGGTAAAGCAGGAAAATGCGAACAAGAACCCGACCGTAAACAGCGTACAGAGAGACTATATGGCGGGCGAAGTAAGCCGTGATATTACCGACAGAATCCTTTTGCCGCAGGAAATCGTACAAGCGCACAAGGAAGGTATAATCCACTTCCACGACTCCGACTACTATGCGCAGAGAATGCATAACTGCGACCTTGTGAACCTCGAGGATATGCTCCAGAACGGTACCGTTATAAGCGGAACGAAGATTGAGAAGCCTCACAGCTTTTCGACAGCTTGTAATATAGCGACACAGATTATAGCGCAGGTTGCAAGTAACCAGTACGGCGGTCAGAGCATCAGCCTTACCCACCTTGCACCTTTCGTTAGAATATCAAGAAACAAGATTAGAAAAAGCGTACTTGAAGAAAACGAGCTTGTTGGAATCAAACCCACAGAAGAACAGATAAACACCATCGTTGAAAGACGTCTTATGGAAGAAATAAGCCGCGGAGTTCAAACTATACAGTATCAGGTAGTTACACTGATGACGACGAACGGACAAGCGCCCTTCGTTACCGTCTTTATGTATTTGAACGAGGCAAAAGACGAGGAAGAAAAGAAGGACTTAGCTCTTATAATAGAGCAAGTGCTGCTGCAGAGATACCGGGGGGTTAAGAACGAAGACGGCGTTTGGGTAACCCCCGCATTCCCCAAACTTATCTACGTGCTCGAAGAGGATAATATTAAAGAAGGCACACCTTATTTCTACTTGACCAAGCTTGCCGCAAAGTGTACGGCAAAGAGAATGGTTCCCGACTATATCTCCGAAAAGATTATGCTTCAGAACAAGGTGGACAAGAACGGCAACGGCAACTGTTATACATGTATGGGCTGCCGCAGCTTCCTTACTCCCTTTATTGATGAAAACGGCAAACCGAAGTATTACGGAAGATTTAACCAGGGTGTAGTTACAGTAAACCTCGTCGACATCGGTCTTTCTGCAAAAGGCAATATGAATGAATTCTGGAAAATATTCGACGAAAGAATGGAACTCTGCCACAAAGCTTTACAGTGCAGACACGAAAGACTTACGGGCACAACGTCTGATGCAGCTCCTATTCTTTGGCAGCACGGCGCTTTGTTAAGACTTGAAAAAGGCGAAAAGATTGATAAATATTTGCACGGCGGATATAGTACCCTTTCACTCGGATATGCGGGACTTTGGGAATGTGTTATGTCGCTTAACGGCAAGAAGCTCACCGAACCCGAGGGCGAGGCGTTGGGACTTGAGATAATGAAAAAACTCAACGAATATACGGCGAAGTGGAAAGCCGCAGAAAATATTGACTACTCACTTTACGGAACTCCCCTTGAAAGTACAACGTATAAATTCGCAAAATGTTTGCAGAACCGATTTGGTATCGTAAAAGGCGTTACTGATAAGAGCTATATTACAAACAGCTACCACATTCACGTAACGGAAGATATTGATGCATTTACAAAACTTAAGATTGAATCAAAATTCCAGCTTCTTTCTCCAGGCGGTGCTATTTCTTACGTTGAAGTTCCCAATATGCAAGATAACCTCGAAGCAGTTATATCGGTTATGCAGTTTATTTACGATAACATTATGTATGCCGAACTTAACACGAAGAGCGACTACTGTCAGGAATGTGGATATGACGGCGAGATTCTTATTGAAACCGATGAAAACAAAAAGCTTATCTGGAAATGCCCCAAGTGCGGCAATACTGACCAGAATAAGATGAACGTTGCAAGAAGAACTTGCGGTTATATCGGCACACAGTATTGGAACCAGGGCAGAACCCAAGAGATTAAAGAAAGAGTATTGCATCTGTAATGTTCTATGGTGAAATTAAAAAGATAGATGTTGCAAATGGTACAGGGATAAGAGTCAGCCTGTTTGTATCAGGCTGTACCCACCATTGCAAAGGTTGCTTTAACCCTGATACGTGGAATTTCCGCTTCGGTAAAGAATATACAACCGATACCGAAAACGAGATAATCGAATCGTTAACCCCAAGTTATATTGAAGGACTTTCTTTGCTCGGAGGCGAACCGTTTGAACCCGAAAATCAAAAAGTTCTCGTCAATCTCCTAAAGAGAATAAGACAAGAACTGCCCGAGAAGAATATTTGGTGTTATTCGGGATATACATTCGAACAACTGACAGGCAAAGAGAATTCGAGAGCATTTACCGATACAACACTCGAAATGTTATCTATGATTGATACTCTCGTAGACGGCGAATTCGTAGAAGCGTTGAAAGATATTTCACTAAAATTCCGCGGCTCGTCAAATCAACGTATTATCGATGTTAAACAATCGTTAGAATCAAATAGTGTAGTAGAAACAAAGGGGACTTTTTAAAAAAAGTCCCCTTTTAATCCCCAAAAAACTTTAATAAGTCAGCTACCGCTGACGAGAAATGGAACTATCAAGCCTCCCCATTGGGGAGGTGGCAGCGTAGCTGACGGAAGGGGGCTAACGTAAAGTTACTTTTCTTGTAGCCCCACCCCGTCTTGCCAAATTTTATTTTTACAAAACTTTAGTTTAATCTTTGGCAAGACACCCCTCCCAAAGAAGGGGCTTTAATGAGCAATCCTCCACTTAAGAAAGATGCAAATACAAAAAAGCCGATAGAATTTTAATCTATCGACTTTTCTATTTCGCTTATTCTTTCTTGTATCGTTCTGTCAATAACTGAACATACACCGTTAAACTTTTTATCAACGTCATTGTTAGAAAAACGAATTACTTTTAGTTTATATTTTTCTATAACGTCAGTTCGGAGCGAATCATAATGTTTTCCGTCTGGAGTAAAATGCTGTGAACCGTCAAGCTCTATTACAAGCTTCGCTTTTGCACAATAAAAATCTACAATGAAGTTATCAATAATGCGTTGACGATATACTTTTATAGGATATTTACTCAAGTAATCATACCAAAGATGCTTTTCTTGCGGAGTCATATTCTTTCGCAACTCTTTTGCAAACCCCAAAAGCAAATCATTCTTTTTTATTTTAAAATTATCCATAAAAATCCACCATCACAACATCTCCAACAGAACTAACGAAAGAGGCGCATCAAGCCTCCCCATTGGGGGAGGTGGCAGCGTAGCTGACGGAAGGGGGCTAACGTGAAGTTACTTTTCTTGTAGCCCCACCCCGTCTTGCCAAATTTTATTTTTACAAATCTTTTGTTTTAACTTTGGCAAGACACCCCTCCCAAAGAAGGGGCTTCATTTGCACTCCCCTATTATCCTTATTTACATTCAAACCAATTTTTACCGCTTTGGATTTCTACGGTCAAGGGAACGGAAAGCTTAACAGCGTTCTCCATTTCTCTCTGCAAAATTTTTTTCGCCTGATCTGCGCAATCAACGTTAGCTTCAACGATAAGTTCGTCATGTACTTGCAAGATAAGCTTCGCATCGATACCGCTTTCATTTAACGCCTTTTCGGTATTTATCATTGCTATTTTTATAATATCCGCCGCAGTTCCCTGCAAGGGGCTATTCATAGCAACTCTTTCGCCAAACTTACGCAAAACAGCCTTACCCGACTTCAAATCGGGGATATATCTTCTTCTGCCATAAAGAGTCGTTACAAAACCGTCCTCTTTAGCTTTTTCGACCGTATTCTTCAAATATTCGTCAACCTTGGGATACGTCGCAAAATAACTCTGTATATATTCAGCCGCCTGTTTTTTCGTAACCTTTATATCCGAAGCAAGTGAAAAATCACCCATACCGTAGACAATACCGAAGTTAACAGCCTTTGCCCTCTTTCGTTGTTCGGACGTTACAAATTCAATAGGCGTATTAAACACCTGCGATGCCGTAACCGTATGAATATCAACGCCGTCAATAAAAGCGTTAGTCATCGTTTCATCTCCCGATATTGCCGCAAGTAAACGCAACTCTATCTGCGAATAGTCGGCGTCTATCAAAACGTATGAATCACTTTCGGGTATAAAGAATCTGCGCAATTCCCTGCCCATTTCCTGTCTAACGGGAATATTCTGCAAATTAGGCTCTGTAGATGAAAGTCTTCCCGTCGCCGTACCCGTCTGTTTAAATGTGGTATGCACCTTTCCGTTTTCGTCGGCAACGGCAAGAAGCCCGTCAACGTAGGTACTCTTCAGTTTTACAACCTGTCTGTATTCAAGAATATCATCAACAATAGGCGCATAAGGTCTTAACTTTTCAAGCACCTCGGCGCTCGTCGAATAGCCCGTCTTTGTCTTTTTGACCGCAGGGAATTGCAGTTTTTCAAAAAGCACCTCTCCAAGCTGTTTCGGTGAATTTATATTAAATTCACAACCAGCGGCAAAGTAAATTCTGCCCGTCAACTCCTCGGCAATACCCGCCAAAACATCGCCATACTTTGCAAGTCCCTCTCTCTCTATTCTGAAGCCTCTTCTTTCCATACTGGAAAGCGTACAAGCAAGAGGCATTTCAATATCACGCAAAAGCGCTGTCATTCCGGCATCTTCAACAGCCTTTTCAAGCACTGTATATAATTTATAAATCGTCTGCGCTCTGTCGGTCTTTCCCTCTTCATAAATAGAATTCAGAAAAGAGGAAGTAAGGTGCTCAATATCATAGTTACCCATATTGGAATCTGCAAGATATGCGCCGAGCGTTACGTCAAAAACTATACCGTTTATTTCTCTTTTCTCTTCGGCAAATTCGCCGTAAATTTTCTTTAAATCGAATACGACTTTTTTATATTCTTTATCGGCAAGGAAAGCATAACTGTCGCCTAAATCAGCCTTAACAGCCACGTTTTCGGAAACAACGGCAACAGTGTTATCGGTTATATCAACAGCATATATTTTGTCTTTATCTAAACTATATAAATCCTTTATCAACTTATACTCCAAAGAAGCCTCTTCTTTGGTAAGCTCAAGTCTTTTTATAAAATTGAAAAATTCAAGCTCGGTAAAAAGTTCAGTTAAAGCATCGGCAACAAATCCCTTATATTCAATGTCACAAAGGTCTACTCCTAAATGCGCATTTCTTTCAATTCTCGCCAAAAATTGCGACAGAAAAGCCATATCCTTTGAAGCAATCAGCTTTTGCTTAAGAGAAGTCGAAATATCTTTTTCTTCAATACCCTCGTACAACTTTTCAAGACTGCCCTCTGCGGCTATAAGCTTTATAGCCGTCTTTTCGCCAACACCCGCAACACCGGGAATATTGTCCGAACTATCCCCCATGAGCGCTTTCAAGTCAACGAACTGCTCGGGTTGAATTGTGTATTTTTCAAAAAACTTTTCTCTGTCAAATGTAACAGTATCGGTGTTACCCGAAAGTAATACTTTTGTAGTGTCGGAAATAAGCTGTAACGAATCCCTATCTCCCGTAAGCACGTATACCTCAACCGAGTTTTGTTCGCCCATATTTGCAAGAGTACCAAGAATATCGTCAGCCTCATATCCCTCTTTTTCAAGAACGGCAAAACCTAACGCAGAAGCGATTCTTTTTGCATAAGGCATCTGCATTTTGAGTTCGTCGGGCATAGCATGACGCCCCGCCTTGTATTCGGCATATTGCCTATGTCTGAAAGTAGGCGCTTTGAGGTCAAAAGCGACAGCCGCATAATCGGGAGAAAGACTCTGCAAATTTTTCAGCAGAATATTAACAAAACCGTATATGGCATTTGTATGCAATCCCTCTTTTGTAGTCAAAGGGCGGATACCGTAAAAGGCCCTATTTACTATACTGTTTCCATCAATTACAAGCATTTTTTTCATAATACTGATTACTCTCCCGACAACTTGTTATTTCTATACTTATATTATAGCACAATTTCAAGCACAATGTAAATCATTTTTTTTAAAACACAGAAAAAACTTGATTATTTTAAAGGGGTGCTGTATAATATAGAGGTAAATAAATTTTAAAGAAAGGAGGACGAAGAGTTTTTTGATGTTTAATATTTTTAAACGTCAGTCGAGCCTCAGAAAACCCCATGCAATAGCGTTTGTTGATTACGAACACTGGTATATTTCCCTCGAAAAGCTTCATCAAAAAAAGCCCGACATCAAGGCTTGGTTTAACGAAATTTCCACCAAATACGACGTAAAAGACATTATCTTTTTTGCAGATTTTTCAAATACGGCAATTCGTCTTGAAATTCCGAAAATTCGCGAGGTTTCAAGCACTATAATCGAAACACAGAACGCATCTGCGCATCACAAAAAAGATTTTACCGATTTTATTATGCTTGACCATATCTATCAAAAAGCCGTAGAGTCGCACAACATTGATACGTTTATTATTTTTTCGGGCGACGGTCATTTCAGTTCAGCCGTCAGCTTTCTTGTAACAAGACGCAAAAAAGAAGTAATTGTTTACGGTGTAAAAGACGCAATGAGCACCCAGCTTAAAAACTGCGCTTCAAGCAGTTTTGAGCTTCCCGGAAGAGATGAAGAACTTTATGGCTGTTTCAGAGCTATCCTTTCAAGTCTCAAGCCTCTTACAGAAAAGAGTAACAAGAAAAAGGGAAAACGAAGCTATCCTACGTTTTGGGCAACAGTCGAAGCGGTTTCAAGAAAAAACAAAATCGACAAAGGTTATGTTACGAAAGCTATGCGTAAGCTAATGGAAGAGGGTTACGTATTCCAGAAAAAAGCGAAAGTAAGTGCAGTTAAGACAATTAAAGTTTTGGACGTAAACTGGGATTCCGTAAAAAAAGACGGACTATTCGATTGACAAAAAACAAAGGGGGGCTTTAGTTAAGCTCCCTTTAATTATTAAAAGGAAAAAGCTATGTTAAAATTAAGACCATATAAACCAAACGATTCCGCCCATGTTGTCGGTTGGATAACAAACGAAGAAGCTTTTAGACTGTGGTGCGCCGACAGATTTGAAAACTATCCTCTCTCTCCCGAAGAGTTTAACAAAATGTATGAAAATAAACCGAACGACCTCTTCGGTATGATTGCCGAAGACAATGGGGATATCATCGGACATTTCTTTGTTCAGAAACTGCAACAAGACAGATATAAATTCGGTCTTATTATCGTGGACAATACAAAAAGAGGTAAGGGTTACGGCAAACGTATGCTTTTAACTGCGTTTAACTACGCAAAAACAACCCTCAAAGCCAAAAGTATTACTCTGTCGGTGTTCGATACGAACGAAGCCGCATATAAATGCTACCTAAATTTAGGCTTCAAAGAAACGGGCAACTATATTACCCATACATTTTTCGGCAAAGAACATAAATACATTGAACTTGAATACACTCCCGCTTTCTTTAAGGAAGAAAGCTTGGCAAAGAACCTTGCTTCTCGGGTTTGTACAAGCCCCAAGTCTCCCACTTCGGGAGATCTGTCAGCGAAGCTGACTGAAAGGGCTTTTAAGTAAAGAATGCAGGTAAAGAAACCTTGCTTTGCTGGTTTGTGCCTCTTAATATTGTTTGCACAAGCAATAGCACTAACGGTCCGCATAAATAAAAGTCATGACCACCGGCTAAGCCGGTGGCTTGCTCAGCCCTATAAGGGCATATTACCGGCTGGGCTGAAAGCCCATTGAAATGTCCGACACATGCACCCCTGCCCTACTGCCACAAATGTGGCAACTATTTCAGCCTCCCTTGTGTAAAGGGAGGTGGCACGGCTTGCCGTGACGGAGGGATTGTAAAAACATATTCAAACAACCCCTCAGTCAGCTTCGCTGACAGCTCCCCTTACACAGAGGAGCCTACCGCTGCGGCGGGAT
>JAFYPF010000035.1 GCA_017547655.1 Clostridia bacterium | reverse complement strand
GCTGCAAAGGCTATCGGTCTTGTTATTCCCGAACTCAACGGCAAGCTCATCGGTTCTGCTCAGAGAGTTCCCGTTCCTACCGGTTCTACAACAATCCTCGTTGCTGTAGTTAAGGGCGAAAACGTAACAAAGGAGGGCATCAACGCTGCTATGAAGGCTGCTTCTTCCGCTTCCTTCGGTTACACAGAAGAAGAACTCGTTTCTTCCGATATTATCGGTATCACATACGGTTCCCTCTTTGATGCTACTCAAACAATGGTTTCCAAGATTGGCGACGACCTCTATCAGGTTCAGGTTGTTTCTTGGTACGACAACGAAAACTCTTACACATCTCAGATGGTAAGAACTATCAAGTACTTCGCAGAACTTTAATTTGTAAAGATACTGAAAAATTAAATCCCAACCGAAATTTCGGTTGGGATTTTTTATACAATAGAGGGAATACGGTTAAAGCCTATATCCCCTCAAATTTATTTCTTTATAAACCTCGAAATAAAGAATCCGTCTGTCTTGTGTATATCGGGATAAAGTGTCAGCATACCCTTTTCCGATTTTATACCGTTTTCAAGGTCAAAATCAAATGCGTCAAACTCTTTATGTTCAGCAAGAAATCTTTCGACAACTTTTTCGTTTTCACGTATATTTATCGTGCAAGTGGAATATACCAATACTCCGCCTTTTTTCACGTAATTCGATGACGCATTAAGAATCTTATACTGAATATCGGGCAATCGTTCAATCGCACTCTTTTCCTTATATCTCAAGTCGGGCTTTTTCGCAATAACACCAAGCCCCGAGCAAGGCGCATCGACGAGCACCCTATCGGCGCTCTCTTTCATAACTTCAACAAACGTACTTCCATCGTGCTCTTTTGTTTCAATTATCTCAACACCAAGCCTTTTTGCGCCCTTTTCAACAAGAGAAAGCTTGTTTCCGTGAAGATCAAACGAATACACTTTTCCCTTGTTTTGCATATTTAATGCTATAGAAAAGCTTTTTCCACCGGGACACGAACAAGTGTCTATTACCGTTTCGCCACTCTCCGCCCCTAAAATTTCTGCGCAAAGCTGTGAGGCTTCGTCTTGAACAAACACATGTCCATCTTGTAATATGTCTAACGCAGATACGGGACAAGATTGCAATAATCTTACTGCATTCTTTGCATACAATCCGCTATCCGCCTTTATCTCTTTATTTTCAAGATATGAAATTACGCTATTCCTATCGGTCTTTAACGGATTCACTCTCAACGTCATATCCGGCGATATATTCAATGCCGAAAGCATCTTTTCCGCCCTCTCAAATCCGTAGTCCGCAAACCACATTTCACATAACCACTCGGGATATGAATACACTACAGATAAATATTTTACAGCTTCCTTTTCTTTGTGGGGATAAATAATACCTTCTTTATTTCTAATAGTCTCACGCAGCATTGCATTTACAAAGCCCGCAGCGCTCCTCTTCCCGTTCTTCTTGCAAAGCTCAACACACTCGTTACAAGCGGCATGGTCGGGTACGCTTCCCATATACATTATCTGATAGATACCCATTCTCAAAATAACAAGTATTTCCTTATCTATCTTGGCAATATCTCTGCCCGAAAAACAATTGATTATGTAATCGAGTGTTATCTTCCTCTCAATAGTTCCATACACAAGCACGGTATAAAAAGCACGGTCAACACCTGTTATGCCGTGCTTTTCTATCGCAGAATCTATTTCAATATTTGGGTAGCTTTGCTTTATCTCACACTTCAAAAGCGATTCATAAGCAATTCTTCTTACGTCTGACATTTATCTTCTGTCTCTCCTGCCGTTTACAATAACTATCAATCTCAAAAGCTGCGCCAACGCCGTAGCAAGTGCCGCTACATAAGTCAAAGCCGCCGCAGACAACACCTTTTTTGATCCTTTTAATTCTTCGTTCCCCAATATTCCGGTATTTTCTAATGCTTCAAGAGCACGGTTACTGGCGTTAAATTCAACAGGCAAAGTTACAAGCTGAAAAAGCGCCAACGACGCGTAAAATATACAGCCTATATACGCCAATTCATAAAACGAAAACAATATTCCTATAAGCACTAACGGAACGGCAAGCTTTGAGCCTATATTCGTAAAGGGGATAATCGCCGCGCGAAGCTTCATCGGTGAATATCCCACCGCATGCTGTACAGCGTGTCCCGACTCGTGCGCGGCAACGCCTATCGCCGCTACCGAGGCATTATCATAAACGGACTCCGACAAGTTTACCGTATTTGTTCTCGGATCAAAATGGTCGGTAAGATTACCAGCTATACGGTTAATCTGAACGTTGTGTAGTCCGTTGGCATCTAAAATACGTCTTGCTGCCTCTCTGCCCGTCATTCTTCTGGCAGACATAACCTTGCTGTATTTATTAAAAGTACTGTTCACTCTTGACTGCGCCCACAATGCAAGTAACATCGCAGGTACTACAAATATCAAATATGTGTAATCAAAATACATTTACAAACCGCCTTTTCAAAAAATAATATGTTATTTAACGGAGGTAAAAACATCTCCCTCGGCAATCTTTCTGCCATTTATAAAATCTGCCGACTTCATTCTGCCCTTACCCTCGGGCAACACTCCGTCTATACCGATCACTCCATCTCCCGTAGCAACGTATATATTGCCCTTTTCGAGGGATACAACCGTTCCCGGTGCTTTTTCGCTCTTTTTTTCGGTTAAGAATGAAGAAACAAGCTTTATCATCTTACCGTTCAAAAATGCAAATGACAATGGAAATGGCGACGTTCCTCTTATCTGATTATGAATATCCGATGCGCTCTTTGTAAAATCAACCAAGCAATCTTCTTTCTCTATCTTCTTCGCATAAGTAGACTTGCTGTCATCTTGCTTATATCTCTTAACGTTTCCGCTTTCAATAACCTTTATAGTAGAAAGAAGCGCATAAGCTCCCAAATCCGCAAGCTTATCGTGCATCGTCTCAAAGTTATCATCGTCACGTATGGCAATCTCATACATCTCTATCATATCACCCGTATCAAGTCCCTCTTCCATATACATCGTGGTGATACCGGTAGTCTTCTCACCGTCAATAATAGCTCTTTGTATGGGCGCTGCCCCTCTGTATTTCGGAAGAAGCGAACCGTGAACGTTTATACAACCGTACTTCGGATAGTCGAGCACGTTCTTCGGCAATATCTTACCAAATGCAACAACTGCTATAAGTTCAGGAGAAAGTTCGTTCAATAACGTTGCAAACGCATCGTCTTTCAGCGTTGCAGGTTGATATACTGGAATATTATGCTCCAATGCGCTTACCTTTACGGGTGGGGGCATAAGAGTATATCCTCTTCCTTTGGGCTTGTCGGGTTGTGTTATTACACCCACGATTTCATTGTCGGTTGTCAATAGCGATTCAAAGCACACCTTCGCAAAATCGGGTGTTCCCATAAATAATATTCTCATATATTTCTATCTTATTCCTCTTCGTAAAGTTCATCAAGCTCGTCTTGCGTCAGCATCTTTGCGTGGTCAATATAAAGAACACCGTCAAGGTGGTCAAGCTCGTGACAAAATGCACGTGCCATAAGCTCACTTCCAGTAACCTCAAACGTCTTTCCGTTCCTGTCCATTGCTCTTACAGTAACCGTCATAGGTCTTTTTGTTATACCGTATTTCCCCGGAACAGACAAGCAACCCTCAAGGTCCTCTTGCTCACCCTCGACAGATATTATTTCGGGATTTATCATCTCAAAAAGCTCACCCGGCTCGGTCTCAACAAGCACTATACGGCGAAGTACACCTACCTGAACAGCCGCAAGTCCACAGCCGTTCGCCGAATGAAGCGTATCTTTCATATCGTCAAGCAATTGAAGTATTCTCGGTGTTATTTCAGTAACGGGACGGCTCTTTTTTCTTAAAATTTCATCGCCCACTTTAACAATATTTAATTTTGCCATCGTTATATTCTCCTATTTCTTCTCTATATGTTGTTTGGCTCCATATCCATAGTAATCTGAATCTTATTCCCAAACGTCTTCTCGCACAACGCATATATCTTCGCAAAAAATTGACGTGTAACGTTATTGTTCTTGCACTTTACCACAAACTGCATACGGTATTTTTCGTTCACTTTATATACCGATGCCTCAAGGGGGCCATACACGTTAAGAGCAAGGCTGCTTTTGTCGTATGCATCTGCTCTTTCTTTTATGGTTGTATTAAGAAATACGCAAGCCTTTAACAGCTCGTTTTCCGAAAATGCCGTAAGCGTTATCAAAAGCATATCGCAATACGGCGGAAAAACGTACGATTTACGAAGCAATATTTCGTTTTTGTAAAATTCCGTATAATCTTGCTTTGATGCATAAGAAAGCATCTGATGCTCGGGGTTATACGTCTGAATAACAGCGCACCCCTTTTTGTCGCTTCTACCCGCTCTGCCCGTAACCTGCGTTATAAGGTCAAACGTTCTCTCATTCGCCCTATAATCGTCAAGATAAAGTGATGCATCTGCCAAAACAACTCCGACACACGTAACGTTCGGAAAATCATGCCCTTTCGTTACCATTTGCGTTCCTATAAGAATGTCTGCCTCTCCGTTCCTGAATCGATAAAGCATCGTATCAAACGCAAATTTTGTAGAGGTTGTATCCGCATCCATTCGCATTACCTTTTTATCGGGGAAAAGAAGCTTTAATTCCTCTTCAACCTTTTGCGTTCCAAAGCCTAAATGCTGTATGTGAACGCTTCCGCACTCGGGACATACCTCGGGTACCTTTCTCCTTGCCCCGCAATAATGACAAGTAAGCCAACCGTTCCTTACCCTTGCGCGCATTGCGTCTTCCCCATCGTCGGCAAACACTCTGCCCGGCGAATGGAACGTCATAGATACACTGCAATGGTCACAGGTTATCGCCTTTCCGCACATCGCACACGATACAAAGTTATTATATCCTCTTCTGTTTATAAATAAAATTACCTGCTCGTTTCTTCCGAGAGAATCCTGCATCGCCCTATAAAGCGTCTCTCCTATAACGGATAATCCCGATACCTTCGCCAAATCAATCCTTAAATCAGCTATCTTGGTTGACGGCAAAACGGCGTTGCCGTATCTTTCTTTCAGTTCAACTAAATTATATACACCCGTTTGCGCCTTGTGATAGCTTTCAAGCGACGGAGTCGCCGATGCCAATAACATCAACGCCTTATTGTATCCCGCCCTGAATCTTGCCACGTCTCTTGCGTGATACCTCGGCGACATATCGGATTTATAAGTATGCTCTTGCTCTTCGTCAATTACTATAAGCCCAAGCCTTTTAAACGGCGCGAATACAGCCGAACGTGTACCGATACAAACATCAACATCACCGTTCTTTATTCTTCGCCACGCATCAAATCTTTCTCCGTTTGACAGAGACGAATGAATAACGGCTATTCTGTTTCCGTAAAAACTTCTGAAAAGGTCAACCGTCTGCGGTGTCAGCGATATTTCGGGAACAAGCACGATAGCCTGTCTGCCTGATTCTATAACCTCGTCTATAACCGATTTTATTACCCTCGTCTTTCCGCTTCCCGTTATACCGTGTAAAAGAACAGCCTTGGGTTCGCCCGTTCTATACAAAGCGGATATTTTATCGTAAGCCTCTTTCTGATGAACAGTCAAAATATTGTCTTTTCTTGAAACTTCCTTTTCCTGATACGGATTACGGTAAACCTCTACCTCTTCAATCTGAATAAGCTTCTTCTCGGCAAGTGATTTAAACTGAAGCGACGATGCCCCCGTCAAACCCTTTAATTCTGCCTCCGAAAGTCTGCCTCCGTTATCCGCCAAAGCCGATATAACCGCCTTAAGCTTTTCTCCGCGCAGCTTGTATACGCCTTTACCCTCAATATAATTTTCCGCTTCTTCACAAGGAATAGACAGAATAATATTCTTCTCCGTCTTCTTCCCCGCCTCACGAAAAACAGTATCTTTTATAATAAAACCTCTTGAAGCTAAGTCACGCAACGCTCTTTCGGTCTGCTCTCCAAACCTCGCCTTTATAGCTTCATACTTTGACGACGGATTTTCTTTCAGGTACATACAAATATTCTTTGCATTTTCACTGAAGGACTCAATATCTATCCCCTCTGCCAAGTTGTACACCGTATACATCTTGCCGAATGCCGATACGGGCACTGCACTTTTTACGGCATCGCCTATGGTACAAAAGGTCCTGTCCTTCAAAAACATACATAGCTTTAAAATCTCATCATTCAAAACCACGTCGGGAACAACGTCAATAATTGATTTAACTCCGTTAAATTCCGTCGTGTCACTAATCTCAAAAATAACGGCATAAGCACTTTTGTTACCCTTTCCAAAGGGTACGCTTACAACCGAGCCTACCCCCGCTTTCCCGTGTAAAATCGGCGGTATAAAATAATCAAAAAGCCCGTCAATAAAGTAAGGTGCATCTAAAATATGCACCCGCGCAAACAGGTCATTCATTCAGATACACCTCCCAAAATTTTTGACTACTTAAAAAAATCAGTCAATATTCTTTCCCAAGGATTCTTCTACTATCTCGTATTCCTTGCTGTGCAATCTGTTGATTGCTGTTCTTACTGCCTTTTCGTCGCGGTATTCTCGGCTGATAAGAGCTGCAATACTCTTGTCAGTCTCCTTATTTGCAACAAGTCTTTCAGCATATTCACGCTGAGCTACGTATTCATTTGTTACTATTCTAGCACACTTTGCCGTAGCTATTACAAGCTCGTAACGGTTGTACTTACCTTTCTCCTGCAAATCTTCAAGAGTAGGCGAAATCATACTGGTGTATTTCTCGTTATTCATAAAACTTTTCCTTCACTTCCAAACGCCTCGACGTGCGTTTTATTTCTGATTTTGTAATGTTTAATATATCTAAAGCGGCGTCATACGCCCCTTCATTCTGGTTTATAACAACGTAATCGTATTTATCAAAATGAGCAACCTCATTTCTCGACTGCGCCAGTCTTTCTCTGATAACGTCGTCAGGCTCCGTACCTCTGCCCCTCAATCGTGCTTCAAGCGTTTTATAATCGGGCGGCAACAAAAGTATCAAAACTGACTCGGGAAACTTCTTCTTAACGTTCATAGCTCCCTCAACCTCAATTTCAAGTATAACATTCTTGTCCTCAAGCATTTTGCGAACCTTGTCGTTTAAGGTGCCGTAATAGTTTCCACAGTATTCCGTATATTCAATAAGAGTATCTTTTTTTATGTTTTCTTCAAATTCTTCTCGGGTTATATAAAAGTAATTAACTCCATCAACCTCTCCCGGTCGGGGGGTTCTTGTCGTTGCCGAAACAGATATTGCAAATTCGTCCGACATTTTCAACAGTTCACGCAAAACCGTTCCCTTTCCGCTTCCCGCAGGACCCGAAACAACTATAAGCAAATTCTTTTTTTCCATATTCAAATTATCCTTTAGTTCACTGTCATAAAACGTCGTCGTCAGATGTATTGTTATCCGTAACCCCGTTAAGTCTGTCGGTAATCCTTTCGGTAGGAAGCGCCGACAATATAACGTGCTCACTGTCTGTTACTATAACCGATTTCGTCTTATGTCCGCACGAAACGTCTATAACTCTGCCCTCTTCCTTTGCATCTTGTACCAACCGCTTTATAGGTGAAGATTCGGGACTCGCAATAGCCACAACTCTGTTCGATGCAACCATATTGCCAAAGCCTATATTGATAAATAACATAGTCTACCTCATTCAAGATTCTGAATCTGTTCTCTTATTTTTTCGAGCTCACTCTTCATATTAACAACCAAATGCGCCATATCGGCATCATTAGCTTTCGAACCCGTCGTATTTACCTCTCTGTTCATTTCCTGAAGCAAATAGTCCATATTCTTGCCTACAGCACCGCCCTCGGCAAGTATATTGTCAAACTCGTCAAAATGACTGCGAAGCCTTACTATCTCTTCGTCTACTGCAACCTTATCGGCAAAGATCGCGCACTCTGTAATAATCCTTGCAGGATCTGCCTCTATATTATGCTTTTCAAGAACCGCTTTCAATCGGTTTTCAAGCTTTTCGGCATAAGACTCTATACAAGAAGCAGACATTTTTTCAATTCTGTCAGCCATTTCCATAAGGTTTGCCTTTTTAATCAAAAGGTCAACTTTAAGCTTTTCACCCTCTCGTTCCCTTTGAGCTATAAACATATCTATAGCATCGTCAAGAACAGGCTTGATAATAAACCAATCCTTTTCCATATCCTCTTCAGGCTTGATAACCGTAAATATCTCTCTGTTCTGCGCTACAGCCATAACAGATATATCGTCCTTCAAGTCAAACTTATCGCGAAGAGCAAACAAAGCCTTTACATAGCTTTCGGTATAAGCCTCGTCAAGACGGAGCTCGATCCCAACCTTTTCAACAACGTCAACCCCTATATAAAGATCAACTTTACCGCGCTTTATTCCTCTGCTTTGAATATACTCGCGAACTCGGTCTTCAAGAAAGCTGTACATTCTTGAAATCTTTATATTACAATCCAAAAATCTGGAGTTCACGGATTTTATTTCGGCAGTTATTTCCTTACCCTCGACAGATGCTGTCGCTCTGCCGTAAGCAGTCATACTTCTTATCATTGAGGCATCACCTTTTTTACACAAAAATAGTTAGTATATATTATAACTCATATAAACTCATTTGTCAACAAGCATAAAGCTAAACTTTCCCATTTCTTTACACATTAAAATAACATATTTTTTTGAACAAAACATATAAATATTCATAAATTATTTGAAAATTTGTGTTGTAATATCCGCCCGATATGTGGTATACTGTTTTGTGGGCGGTACTACAACAAGAAATGGTACGGCAACCGATATGAATAACAACTGTTTTCAAGACCTTAAATTTATGGCCGATATATCTCTGTCGCTATGCTCAAGCATATCCGAAGAACAGGCATATAACCCCAAAACAGCTTTGAAAGAATCGTCAGACGCAAAATGCCGATGCATCGATTTTGCAATCAAACAGTTTATTCCTCCGATTGACCGAGAGGATATAACCTATATTGCGCTGAAACTGCACAAATTAAATACACATTTATGTGAACTGGCATATTACAAGAAAAAATCTTTTCCAAAAAAAGATTTAAATAAAGAGTTAGTGCCGCTAAAAAACGTTTGTATGAACATTCGAAAAAAAATTGAAGGCAACTGCACGAAAGCCGATTATACCGACGAGTATGTTTTTGATTTTAATTTTCACTTCCCCGAAAATAACTATTCCGCCTTACATCTCATTTGCGAATACAAACTGTACGAGCTTCTTAAAAAATGTACCGATACGGCGTTGGACACCAATGATTATCTGATACGGACTGTAATAAAAAATACATAGATACGGACTATATTAAAATGTTTGGATACGTAAGACCGAATAAAAACGAGCTTAAGGTTAAAGAATTTGAGCTTTACAAAAGCACATATTGCGGACTCTGCAGAGTTATGGGTAAAAGATATTCTTATATCTACAAAATGTCCCTCAACTATGATTTTGTATTTATGACTCTGTTGAGGCTCTATGTCAACCCGGAAAAAGTCTCTTTTTCTCAAAGTCGGTGTATTGCTCACCCCACAAAGAAAAAGAATATGATGAACGAGAATGAAGCGTTAAAATTTACCGCTGACGTAGGCGTTATTATGCTCTACCACGACTTGCTCGATAAAATTAACGATAATGACGGACTAAAAAGCATTCTTTCCCGTCTTTTGTTGCCCGAACTCAAAAGACTCCGCAAGAAAGCGTGTAAAAATGAGCTTATTGCAGAATTTGATAAAACTGCCGAAGAAAGTCTGCGCAAACTGAACGAAATAGAAAAAAACAACACTCCCTCGGTAGATATGCCTGCCGAGGAGTTTGGAATCTTGCTCGGAGAGGCTGTTTCTGCAGGGCTTACGGGCAATAACAAAACAACTGTTTTTGAAATTGGAAAAAACCTCGGCAAATGGATATATATCACCGACGCCGCCGACGACCTCGACCATGACGTGAAGCATCACTCGTATAATCCGCTTTTAGCCGTTTCCGAAAACTCGGACGAAGCAAAAAAACAGTTTTCGGCTATTAACATTACGCTTTTAAACATACTTTCAAATGCCGATACTGCCCTTGAACTTATAGACAAGTCCGATGTTGGATTATATAATATTCTTTCCAACATTTTGCGTCTCGGGCTACCCTCCATTCAGGAAAAAATACTTAAAGACAACAACTTTACATTAAAAGAAAAGGAGTTTACGGAATAATGACAGATCCTTACAAGATACTTGGTGTTACTCGCGAAGCTACCGACGATGAAATAAAAAAAGCCTACCGTGAGCTTGCAAGAAAATACCACCCCGATAACTATACAAATAATCCTCTTGCAGACCTCGTTGAAGAAAAAATGAAAGAAATAAACGAGGCTTACGACCAAATACAAAAAGAACGCAGTCAGAACGGTTATCATGGCAAAACAAATAACTATAACAAATATTCGGGAGAATACGTAAGAATTCGAGAGCTTATACAAATGAACAGACTTACCGAGGCTGAAACTATGCTCAACTACATCCCCTCGGCTGACAGAAACGGCGAATGGAACTTCCTTCGCGGTTGTATTCTCGAAAAAAAAGGCTGGTATTTCGATGCGCAGAAATTCTTCGAGGCAGCTTGTTATATGGACCCCGACAACAACGAATACAAAGATGCGTTAAATAAAATAAAAAACACCGCAAACAACTACGGCGGTTACAGAGCCTCGAACACAAACGGGACAGGCTGTTCAACCTGCGATATATGTTCAAGTCTTATATGCGCTGACTGTTGCTGTGAATGTCTCGGCGGCGACTTGATTGGATGTTGCTGAAAAAATATGAATAAAAATCGTCAAAACAAAAAATCCCCCGCAAAAAACATAGCATTTTCCGCTATACTTTGCGCTCTCGGGGTTATTATAATGTTTCTCGGCGCAGTTATTGAAACGATTGACATTACTATGGCTGCCTTGGCTTCATTTCTTGTCATCGTATGTATTATTGAAGTCGGCGGATATATGCCGTTTCTCGTTTTTGCAACAACGTCAACTCTGTCAATGTTACTGTTGCCCAACAAAACCGTTGCTGTTATCTACGCAATGTATTTCGGCTTCTATCCGATATTGAAAAAATATCTCGAAAGACTGCCGATTATCATCAGCTGGATTGCAAAATTCGTCGTATTCAATATGGCAATTACAATTTACTATATCTTTTTGAAAGACGTGCTTTTCCCCGATATTAACAGTATAAAGCTATATCTTGTGCTTTTGCTGAACGTTATATTCTTTACGCTCGATTTGGCGCAGACGCTGTTTATAACCGCATACGTCAGAAAATTCAGAAACTTACTCGGCATACACAGATTCTTTAAATAAAAAATGCGTATAGGTTTGCCTATACGTTTTTTTGCGTTGTAACACTTTTCTTCCAAAAACATACAATATAGTATAAGACTCGAAAAACTCAAGGGGAGAAGACTATCATGCAATGTCGAAACGGAATTTACAAAGCTCTTGGACTGATTGTATTGTCATTCGGTTGCGGAATCCTTCTGGCATTCTTTCTTCCGACATACTTTTTGGCTGCAATTGAAGCGGTTGTTATCATAGCCGCAGGATTGCTGTACGTTCTGCAAAAATAAGAAAGGGGTATTTGCCGATATGAGAATAGTTATTATAAGGTCACCAAAACTGCTTGTTCCGCTTCTTCGCAGGCTCTTTAAAGTTAATAAAAAGTAAATTAAGAATCTGTATGTGTGTTCAAATACTCTCTATCACCGCTTATGGCGGAGCTCTCCCGACGGGAGAGCCTTTTTGCTTATCTGCCGAAATATATACCGTCGCTTTTCATGGTTATAAGTTTGCCCATACCTCCACCGTGAAGCACGTATAAAGCCCCCTCGGTCG
Organism: Clostridia bacterium; assembly: GCA_017547655.1. Lineage (GTDB taxonomy): Bacteria > Bacillota > Clostridia > Oscillospirales > CAG-272 > RGIG1995. The sequence goes on along the minus strand of JAFYPF010000035.1, from coordinate 20,520 downwards.
GATCATATCCCATCAATGCATCTTCTGCCGCCCTATACGCAAGTTCGGAAGCTTTTGCTTCGTATATGCTTCCGTCAACAACCGAATCAAATGAGCCTCCCGAATATATAACCTGCAGTACCGTATCGGGAAACTCATTATTCGCTACTCTGTTCATCACAACGGCTCCCACCGCAGTCATAGTCTGCAAATCCGTTCCGCCGGCTTCCGCCTCGATAAGCTGCGCCATAATGTCAACCTCAAATTCACTGTATGAATATACATTAAGCCCCATCGCCTGTAACGTCTTATTCCCGCATATACCGTCGGCATATATTCCGTTATATTCCTGAAATCGCCTAACCGCATCTGCGGTATCAACATCGTATACGCCGTCGCATTTGCCGTCGTACAGTCCTAATTCTTTAAGCTTTTTCTGCACCAACGAAACCTTTTCTCCGTCTGAACCTCTTTCTATTCTTGTTTCAACCGCACCGTTGTATATAAAGGTATATACAGCCAAAACACTGCACATTACAAGCACTGTAATTATACTCACTCTCACTCCGTATAAAAATTTTTTCATATCTTTCCCTCTTCGATTTTATTTTTATTTACTATGCAATTATTGTTTCTCGTTCCATAAAAAATAATTCCCGCAAATCAATAAAACCATTTAAGATTTTTTGATGTGCGGAAATTTATTGACACTTTTTTCTGTTTATGATAATATATAATTAACTATAAACAATTAAGAAAAACGGATTTTTTAAAAATGAATGCTAACGAAACGATAATCAAAAAAATCAATATCAAAATAAAAAGCCTTATAACCGACCTTGAAAATTCTGAAATCAATCCTATGGCGCAAAAAGGCTGCGCACCTTTCGTTGATAATCTGCCCGAAGGCGATGACATTAGTGAATGTATTGAATTTTCTACCGACGGCACTCTCACGATAAAGGGTAACGTTGCCGAAATAACTTACAAAGAAAATGAAGAGCTCGGTATGGCTGATATTGAATCGACTCTGCGTTTTAAAATTAACAGACCTACTATGATAAATCTTATCAGAAGAGGGGCTGCTCCCGCTTCACTTATGTTCGATACCGAATTTCCCAGACGCAACTGCACATATTGTATCGGCAATATGCCTTTCTCTTTCTGCATCTGCACAAACAACGTTATAAACCGTTTCAGTGAAGCTTACGGAAAAATAGTTCTTGACTACGATATTGAAATGCACGGAGTCAAAACTGAACACAATGTCTTTTCCTTAGAATTTAAAGAATAAGGGGTTACAAAAATGACACCGATTGAATTCGGAAAAATTATTAAAAATAATATACACGGCGTATTTCTCTTTTACGGTGAAGAACAATACCTGAAAATGCATTATATTAACCTTACGAAAAAAACCGTTTCTCCCGACGGCGCAAACGTTATGTCGATTTCAGGCGAGGGCTTGTCTTTGGCCGAAATATGCCAACAACTTACAGATATGGCATCTATGCCATCTATGGATATGAGCAGCAGATTCTTGAATATATACGACGTCGACTGGAAAAAGGCGAAAGAAGAAGAGCTTGACTTTTTCGAAGACTGTATGAATGAATTATCTTTATTCGAGGACGTCGTTATTATATTTGACACCCGCCCCGAAAACTTTGACGCGGGTACGGAAAAGAAACCCTCAAAGGTTTTTGCAAGAATTAACAAGTGTATAAAAACCGTAAACTTTGCAAAAGAACCCCCCGCACGTCTTGCCGCCTGGGTTCAAAAGCATTTTGCCGCAAACAAAATCAATGCCGACGCCAATGTTTGCAGCTTCTTAATCAGATACTGCGGACGAGATATGACAACGTTAAACCACGAGATAACAAAACTCATCGCTTACGTTCTGCAAAACGGTAAAAATATTGTTACGGAAGCCGATATTCATACCGTTTCATCTTCGGTAAACGAGATTGATACATTTGATTTTTCAAACGCTATATTAAACGGCGATACCGAAAGAGCTTTTTCTATTCTGACCGATATGAAGCTTCACAAAGAAAAAACGGAGCTTATACTCGGTGGAATTACAAGCGTTTATTCCACTCTTTATACAATTAAAGCTATGCTTGAATCGGGATTACTTTTGCCAGAAATTCTTAAAGAAACGGGTATGCACGAATACAAAGCAAAGCTTTATATTAAGAGAGCCGCCGTTTTGAGCAAAAAAGGTATCGAAAAAGCAATCGAGCTCTGCCACGAAGCAGATATAAAAATAAAATCGGGAAATCTTGACAGCTACAACATTCTTGACATTTTGCTCATTAAGCTGTCAATGACGGACAGAATAAAATGAAAAAAATTTCTATTGATATTCCCATTATCGTCGAGGGAAAATATGACGTCATAAAGCTTAACTCCATTATTGACGGTCAAATAATAAAGACAGACGGCTTTGGGCTTTTTAAATCGGAAGAGACAAAAAATTATATAAGACAGTTAGCCGATAAAAACGGCGTTATTGTGCTTACCGACAGTGACGGCGCGGGACTTGTTATAAGAAACCACCTTAACTCAATTTTGCCCAAAGAAAAAATAATACATCTTTATCCGCCACAAATCGAGGGTAAGGAAAAAAGAAAAAACTCCCCATCAAAAGAGGGTTTTCTCGGTGTCGAGGGGATTTCTGCCGACACGCTGCGCACCCTTTTTGCGCCTTTTGAATCCGACTCAAAAAAAGAGGGAAAGAAAAAGGTTTCAAAAACCGACCTTTATGAAGACGGGCTTACGGGCTATCCCAACAGCGCAGACAAAAGAAATGCGCTCAAAAAAAGACTTGGACTCCCACAAAACATATCTACAAACGCCCTGCTTGATATAATAAACTTTCTTTACTCATACGAAGAATACAAGGAATTTTTGAAAGAAAGCGAAACCGACTGATGATAAAAAAAACAAAGGATTTGTTAATCACATACAAAGAAGTTATAAGCTATCTGTTTTTCGGCGTGTTAACGACAGCGGTAGATTTTGTAAGCTACTATATACTTACGAGATTTCTGCATTTGGAAGAGGGATTTTCAAACGTATTAGCGCAATTTTTGGCAATATTATTCGCTTACGTAACCAACAAGCTGTTTGTATTTGAAGACAAAACAAACAATTTTAAATCACTTTTAATCCAATTCGGAAAATTCTTCTCTTTAAGACTTGTTACACTCGTTTTGAACAGCGTTATGTTTATTGTAATGATAGACAAGCTCGGCATAAACGATATAGTAACAAAGGTTATAGTATCGGTTATTGTCATTATTCTGAACTATGTATTCAGCAAGCTTATAGTATTTAAAGGCAAGGAGAAACAACAATGAACAAGGTTTATGAAAAGCTTTTAAGCTGTTATAACCAAATAAAGCAAAAAACCGCCTTTTCACCAAAAGTCGGCATCGTTCTCGGTTCGGGGCTCGGCCACTTCGGGGATTGTATAAAAATTGTCGATGCCGTTGACTATGCTTCAATCGACGGCTTCCCTACCTCTACCGTAAGCGGTCATATAGGCAGATTCCTTTTCGGTTACGTTGGAGACGTGCCTGTTGTCGCTATGCAGGGAAGAATTCATTATTATGAGGGCTATTGTATGACCGACGTCGTTTTGCCCGTAAGACTTATGTGTATGTTGGGGGCAAAAAAGATTATTCTTTCAAATGCCGCAGGCGGAATCAATCCCCTCTTTAAGCCAGGTACGCTTATGGCGCTTACCGACCATATCTCCTCGTTTGTTCCCTCTCCGCTTATCGGACAAAATATAGACGAGCTCGGCTTACGTTTTCCCGATATGACAAACGTATATAACGCAGAGCTCATAAACGTACTGCTTAAAACTGCAGAAAGCCTTAATATCCCCCTAAAACAGGGTGTATATATTCAGTTTACGGGCCCTGCATACGAAACTCCCGCAGAAATAAGAGCTGCGCGAACACTCGGAGCAGACGCTGTCGGTATGAGCACCGCAGTCGAAGCTATGGCGGCTCGACACATGGGCGCAAAGGTTTGCGCTGTAAGCTGTATATCCAACCCCGCAGCAGGATTAAACAAAAAACCTCTTACTCACGAAGAGGTTAAAGAAACGGCAGATATGGTATCATCTCAATTCCAAAAACTTATCTACAACACTATAATCAATATGGAAAAGAGCAATATATGAAAACAAAACACGTTGATATTTATACAGACGGCGCATGTAAGGGTAACCCCGGCCCCGGCGGTTACGGTATAGTCCTCGTATACAGAGAAATCGAAAAGAAAATAAGCCGAGGCTTCAGAAATACTACAAACAACCGTATGGAACTGTTAGCCGCTATTACCGCCCTTGAAGCATTGAACGAAAAATGTGACGTCAGCTTATATTCCGATTCAAAATATCTTATTGACGGAATGACAAAGGGGTGGGCAAAAAAATGGAAAGAAAACAACTGGATAAAAAGCGACAAAAAAAAAGCGCTTAACACCGATCTTTGGGAAAGAATGTTAAGCCTTGACGGCACTCACACAATCGAATATATTTGGGTTAAGGGACACAACGGACACAAATACAATGAGATTTGCGATACACTTGCGGTCGAAGCAGCAGAAAACCCTACGTTCGATGACAATATGGGAGAAAATGTATGAAAATTCTCGTTGGACTCAGCGGCGGTCTTGACAGCACCTATACTGCATATAAGCTTATAAAAGAAGGACATACCGTTGAGGGCTTGGTTCTTATAATGCACGACTATACGGACGTTAATGCCGCCAAAAGAACTGCCGATATTTTAGGCATAAAGCTCCACACGCTTGATTGCCGTGAGCTTTTTAAAAAGCACGTTGTCGGTAACTTTATTTCGGAATATTCTTTGGGACATACTCCTAATCCCTGTACCGTTTGCAACAGATACGTTAAAATATCAGAGCTTTGCCGATTTGCCAATGAGAACGGCTTTGACAAAGCGGCAACGGGACATTATGCGCATATCGTTTTTGACGCTGAAACACAAAGATACTGTATTGCAAAAGGAAACGACGAAAAAAAAGACCAGAGTTATATGCTGTGGTACCTTACGCAAGAACAACTGAAAACACTTTATTTACCCCTTTCCGATATAACAAAAGAACAGATACGCGAAGAAATAAAGCAAACTGATTTTGCCTATCTTGCAGATACAAAAGAAAGTCAAGAAATATGCTTTATTCCCGATAATGACTACGCATCATACATAGAAAAAGAAAAAGGGGTGTTCCCCGAGGGCGATTTTGTTGATGCCGATGGAAAGGTTATAGGAAAACATAAGGGTATAATCCACTATACTATAGGTCAACGAAAGGGGCTTGGCATAAGCCTCGGCGCACCTGCCTATATAACAAAAATAAACCCCGAAAACAATACGGTTACCGTAGAAAAGCAGAGCGACGTTAAAGCAGATATGTTACGAGCAAATTCACTTAACAGTCAGCTTCTCCTCGCCGACGACAGAACTGAATATACTCTCGACGTTAAAATAAGATATGCCGCAAAACCTATGAGAGCAACCGTAAAAATCGAAAACGGTATTGCAACCGTCTTGTTTAACGAACCCGTAAGAGCTATAACCCCCGGTCAAAGCGCTGTTTTTTACAAAGATGATAAAATCGCTTTTGGCGGTACTATTATCTGACCTTTATTGCTTAATCTATTGAAAGGATAATTTTATGTCGAACGTAAAAAATATAAACAGAGAACTTTATTTAAAGTTTGAATACGCCTCATTCAGAGAGCTTGAAGAGCTTTTGCTCGCCGCACACACACGCGAAGAAAAAGCTTTTTACAGAGCGCTTTTAAATCTTAAACTTCAAATTGCGCAAGAACGTGTAGTAGGAGAACAGTTGGTATGAAAATATATACGATTATTGCAGGCGCAAACGGCGTTGGAAAAACTTCTCTTTATCAAATACTCGAAAGCTCCGACGACCTCGGAGAAAGAATAAATATCGACGAAATCGTTTCTGCCAAAGGCAGTTGGATGGACAAGCTTTTGCAAATCAAGGCGGGTAGAACGGCTATGTCTATGCTCAGCAAGTATATTGCAAATGATATTACGTTCCATCAGGAAACGACACTTCCCGGAAACGTTATTTTAAAACAAGTAAAAAAGGCAAAGGCAAGAGGCTTTCAAATAAGACTTTATTTTGTGGGCGTTGAGTCGGTTGACGTATCCCTTAAGCGTGTCGAAAAAAGAGTCACAAAGGGAGGACACGGTATTGACGAAGAAACTATTCGCCGCCGCTTTGAAGCTATGCCCGAGCAGTTACGAGCTATTTTACCCCTCTGCGATACCGCTTCATTCTATGACAATACGGTAAGATTTCGCAGACTCGCTTTAACAAAAGGCGACGTTATATTTGACAGCGACATGGACCTCCCCGCTTGGTTTACCGACCTTGTGGATAAGGGAATAATTAAATATAACTGACGTTATGGATAAGTGTAATCTTTGCCCAAGACAGTGCAATATCGACAGAGACTCCTCTGTCGGTTTTTGTCTTTGTAATAACACCGCTATTGTTTCCAAAATAATGCTTCATAAGTGGGAAGAACCGCCTATAAGCGCTAAAAACGGAAGCGGAGCCGTCTTTTTCTCGGGCTGTACGCTAAAATGCGTATACTGCCAAAACAGTCAAATCAGCCGAACTCCTGTAGGCACTGAATATACGCCAAGTCAACTCGCAGATGCGTTTCTCAAACTTCAAGAAAGCGGAGCGCACAATATAAACCTCGTTACCCCTACTCACTTTACAAGGCAGATAATCAGCGCGCTCGACCTTGTAAAGCACAAGCTCAATATCCCCGTTGTTTACAACACAAGCGGATATGAATTCATTGAAACGCTGAAAATGCTTAAGGGTTACGTAGACGTATATTTACCGGATTTTAAATATTACAAAAGTGAACTTTCCGCAAAATATTCAAAAGCTCCCGATTATTTTAAGGTTGCACTAAAAGCTGTTACAGAAATGTATGAACAGGTCAATTCCTACTGCGAAGACGAAAACGGATTAGCCAAAAAAGGCTTAATAATCCGTCATCTCGCTCTTCCCGGATGCAGACACGACTCTGTAAAAATACTTGAAGAAATAAAAAATACGTTGCCCGTTGAAAATATAAGGCTCAGCCTTATGAGTCAGTTTACTCCCGATTTCGTCCCTCCCGAATTCAAAGAGCTTTCAAGAAAAATAACATCTTTTGAATATAATTACATTTTAAATAAGGCTATTGAATTGGGCTACAACGGTTTTTTTCAGCAAAAAGACTCCGCCTCGGCAAAATATACTCCCGAATTTTAAAAAGGTATCTGCCGAATTTTCAGCAAACACCTACCTTACTTATTCACTATTCCCTCTTACCTATTCACTAAAAAATGGTACACGTTCCGTGTACCATTTTTCATCAATAAAGCGGATATTTTTCGCAAAGCTTCTTTACTTCTGCTCTGATGTAATCAGCCTTTTCGTCAAACTCGGAAGCCGCAAGCTTAATAAGCTTACCGATAACTTTCATATCCTCTTCCTTCATTCCTCTTGTTGTAACAGCAGGTGTACCGATTCTTACTCCGCTTGTAACAAAAGGACTCTGCGGATCGTTGGGGATAGCGTTCTTGTTAAGTGTAATACCAACTGCATCAAGCTTGTTTTCAAGCTCTTTACCTGTAATATTGAAATTACGGAGGTCAACAAGCATAAGGTGGTTGTCTGTACCGCCCGAAACAAGGTCAAAGCCTTCTTCAACAAGTGTTTCAGCCAATACCTTTGCATTCTTAACTACCTGTGTCTGATATTCCTTAAATTCGGGTTTCAATGCCTCGCCGAAGCATACAGCCTTTGCTGAAATCGTATGCATAAGAGGACCGCCCTGCATACCAGGGAATATCCCCTTGTCTATCTTCTTCGCAAGTTCTTCCTTGCAGAGAATAAGGCCGCCTCTGGGACCTCTCAAGGTCTTGTGAGTTGTAGACGTTACAACATCTGCGTAAGGCACGGGGTTCGGATGAAGTCCTGCCGCAACAAGACCTGCAATATGAGCCATATCTACCATAAGATATGCACCTACTTTTTTTGCAATCTCTGCAAATCTCTCAAAGTCAATTATTCTCGGATACGCAGAAGCTCCCGCAACAATAAGCTTTGGCTTATGCTGTATTGCAAGCTCTTCCACCTTATCATAATCTATTCTGTGGGTTACGTCATCAATTCCGTAAGGAACAAAGTTGTAAACCAAACCACTCATATTTACAGGACTTCCGTGTGTAAGATGCCCACCGCAAGCAAGACTCATACCAAGTACGGTATCTCCGGGCTGAAGAAGCGCAATATATACAGCAGAGTTAGCCTGCGCGCCACTGTGCGCCTGAACGTTTGCATGTTCAGCTCCAAAAAGCTTCTTCGCTCTGTCTCTTGCAATATCTTCTGTTATATCAACACATTCACAACCGCCGTAGTATCTCTTTCCGGGATATCCCTCGGCATATTTGTTTGTAAGAACAGTCCCCATTGCGCTCATAACAGGCTCGGATACAATATTTTCCGACGCAATAAGCTCAATACAATTCTTCTGACGGTTAAGCTCGAGCTCAATAGCTTTTGCAACCTCTTCATCATACTGCATAAGATAATCAAGATTTTCTTTAATCATTTACCTAAATACCCTCTCTTCTTTTATATAACATTGACATTATACTATGTTTTCAACATTATTTCAATATTGTTTGAAAAGAAATAAAAAATTTAAAATTTAACGTTTACTTTAGTGTTGTTTTGTGGTATACTATCTGTATAAAATATTTTTTAGGAGGTTTTATATTATGTACGAAAACAAGAAATATTACAATAAAAACGACGTTATCGTTTTGGTTCTCAAGCTTCTTTTGGGTATTGCCGCAGTTGCTGCATCTGTTGTTGCCGGAATAAAAATCTACGAAACCATTCAGACAAAGCGCATGTGCCGTCTTTGCGACTGCTGTGATGACGACCTCTTCAACGATGACGATAATTTCTGTTGCAACGATGAATGCGATTGTGACAAAGATGATAAGGGTTTTGCTGAAACTGTTGCAGAAGTTACCAAAAAGGAAATTAACCCAACAGAAGAAAACTAATTAACGTTTATTAAAAAGCCTATTTTCGTTAAATAGGCTTTTTATTTTTGAATAATACAGTAAACCTTGAAAAATATTATCCTTTATGCTATAATAAAAAAACAAAAGGGAGTGATATAAATGCATTTACAAGAATCGGGAGAAATGTATCTCGAAACGATATACGTTCTCACTCAACAAAAAGAAAACGTACGCTCAATTGATATATGTGAACATATGGGCTATTCAAAGCCGAGTATAAGCCGCGCTGTCGGCATACTTAAAAATGCAGGTTACATTACCGTCGACAAAAACGGTTATATCACCCTTACCAAAAACGGGAAAATTATAGCACAGAAAACCTATGAAAGACACAGTATTTTAAAATCTCTGTTTTTAAAAATAGGTGTCAGCGAAGATATTGCAAGTGAAGACGCTTGTAAAATAGAACACGTTATAAGCGATGAAGTTTTTAACGCAATAAAAAAGTATTTCTTTGAAACGTAGAGGAAGTTAACATGAAAACATCAACAGAAATAGCATCAATAGCTAAAATCGTAGGAATGGAAAAGGCTGTCGAAATGGTCGCAAAAGCAGGCTTTGACCATTGGGATTTTTCATTGTTCGATATTGCACGCAGAGACAGAATAACAGACGGTGTTTTTAAAACAAATCACCCCCTTGCTTCTTCTAACAGACTTAAATTTGCAAGAGAGCTTAAGAAAATCGGTCTTGACAACGGAATTACCTGCAACCAGTCTCATGCGCCTTTCCCCGTTCGTATACAAGGCATACGCGACTCCTTAAAATATGCCATCGAATGCACAGCAGAAGTAGGCGGAAAAATATGCATTATTCACCCCAACAACGATAAAAGCGCAGAAGAAAACGCAGAAATGTATTTTGAACTTTTGCCATTCGCCAAGGAACATAACGTAAAAATAGCTACGGAAAATATGTGGAACTGGGATAAGGAAAAAGACGAAGCTCTTCCTGCCGCTTGTTCTACCCCAAAAAGCTTTATTGACCATATAAATGCGGTAAATGACCCCTTCTTTGTTGCCTGTCTTGATATAGGCCACGCAGAAATGAGAGGACACAACACTACGGCAGTCGAAATGATACACGCCTTGGGTGATTCACTTCAAGCCTTGCATTTACACGACAACGATAAGTGGCACGACAGTCACAAAATCCCCTTTACTATGGACATTGACTTTGCTCCCATTGTAAAAGCATTAAAAGACGTCGGCTACAAGGGCGTTTTCACTCTTGAAGCCGATACTCACATCGGAAAGCGCGCTCCCGAAGAGGTGTTTGACGGTGTTTGCGAAATGTACAGAGCAACACGCAAATTAGCCGATATGTTTGAAAATCTCTAAAACAATAAATATTTAAATAGTCGATATTTTATATTTCAATGTCTTCTGCCGACATAACAAATACGTAGTCGGCATACTCAAAAATATCGGCTTTTTTATCTGTGTTTATTGCTATAATGGTTCCCGAATTCCGCATTCCCGCAAGATGCTGTACTGCATTCGGTTTTTCTTCCATTATTTTTTTGCAATAACATCCTCGTCTTCAAGCTCAATTACTGTTATATCGTCAGATACAAGCTTGGCAAAGCTCATCGGCTTCTCGCCCACACACCATACTCTTTTAAGCTTTTTACTGCTATCGCTTATTTTTAGAGACTTTGAGCGTTCGTTTAAAAGCACTTTGTCTACAAAAATGGGAAGAAGCGAAAAAGTCTATCCTCGCTATGAGCTCAAGAATAGCCCGGCTTACTATTTTTGACGCTATTTATACCTATATATAGTTATAAACCAAGACAAACAATCTCTCGGCGCTATTTAGGACACCGAATCTGCGCTTCAAGGAAAAAAGTATTAAAAGAGGCTGTCTCATTAGCGAAAAAATTGCTTTTGAGACAGCCCCTTTTTATATCAGCTTACTATTTGATTTAAAATCAACTGCGAATCCACCTTGTCTGCAATATCATCTCCGTTAACGTCGCTCGCCACCCCTTGAAGCTCGTAACCATTTTGAAAACTTATATCGCCCTTTTGAGCCATATTAGCATCAAATACCGTCAAAATACCGTCGCCGTCAACGTCGCCCAACACCGCTATAAGCGCTTTTTCATTTCCGAAAATCAGCTTACTTCCCGTTGCAACGTTACCGTTTACCAAATTTCCAACCTCAACTGCAGTATTGTTTAAAAGCTCCTGTATATCCGTTTCCGAAAGAGAGATCCCCGAATCTATACGACATACCGCAACTCCGCCTGCATTACTGCTCGGATTTACCTTAACTTCCGTATCAACGCATATTGCCGTTATTTTGGGTATGTTTTGGATTTCGGGTAATGGCATTATATCTACGTTGGTTATCGTCAAAATATATTCGTTATACAATTGTATACAAGAATACAAAGGCGAAACAATTCCCCTCTCAATCAGTACTTCGTCTTTTATCGCTTCTATATTTTCGTTACACCACTTTTGGAATTCTACAAAACTATACGTACCGTTCCCATTGTAATGGAATCGCGCTTCTCCGTTATATTTAATCTGCGTGATAGCATTCTCTACTAACGGTTGATCCTTGAAATTGCTCATATTGTAAAAGTAGTTGTTGTAATAGTTAGCTTTTGTCGAGTTACAGTCGGGAATTTGATACCCGTTGTCATCAATTTCTCTTCCCTCAAGCTCCATTTTTTCACGAGTAACGTTTAAATACTCATAAGCAATTCTGCCGGTATTGTTCCATAAAGGATCGTCCCACGTCGTATCCGTCATATAGTATTCGCCGTCAATTCTGACAAGATTCCACATATGATCACCGTTTGCTTTACCTGTAACCGCATGCGACTGTATTCCGCATAGATACAACAAATATTGATATAATTCAGCATATCCCTCACACACGGCTTTTTTACCTATCAAAGCACCGTATGCATTATAAATATTGTCAGCAGCAAACTCCTCGTCGTATTCAACGTGATTTACAACAGCATCGTGGATCAATAAAGATATTTCATATTCGGACATACCCTCTTTTACACCCGCATCAACTATAAACTGCTCTGCAGCAGCTTTAAATTTATCCCTTGCTGTGTCTTTATTTACATCATCAATATAGGAAATTTCAATATAACAATCACCTTTACCGTTATGATAAACCGTAAAGTTATCTTCTCTTCCGTAATCCACCCAAAAATGCTGAGGATTGTCATATCGATATGCCAAAATCACAACCCCGTAAGTAATATTCCCAAGCATGAAATCCATATAAAATTCTTTTAAATCAATTTCAGTTTCTCGGTTTTCTATCCCTTTATAAATACAGTCATAAAGTTCTACATGTCTATTTCCATTCTCCATTTCTGCAAGAGCATTTCTTCCGTATAACAGCTCCTTGTCAAAAGGCAACGAAGTATCATAAACATCTGCAGCAGATACAGTAATCGCCAATACGGAAATAACCACGCATATTAACGCTAAAAAAGCCGTTTTCATAAACTTTTTCATAGCCTTAAATTCCCCTATCATTATTCATTTTGCACTAAATCAAGTTTACACCCAAATCAATTGCTTGTCAATCCCCTGCCCGCAAACTGCCGAATCGTATATTTTTTTATAATATTTAAATTATATTGCTAAAAGTTAAAAAATGTGCTATAGTATAATTGCGCATCTTTTGACGAATAAAGTTACATAATCTATCTTCCCGAAGGAGAATAATAAAATAATGAAAAAACAAAAAAAGTCCAAGTTTTTTAAAATAACCTACATAGTATACGTTACCATTCTGGCAGTGCTCGTATCTATGGCGCTTCTTTACGTAAACAACGTACTTGAAACCTACGAAAACGAGCATCCCCAACGCCATTTGGAAAATGCATTGGCTTTGCTTGAAAGCGAAGCGGAAAGCGGAGAGCTCTGGTCAAAACCCAACGTTCCGTCAATGGAAAGCGGTATATTCGAAAACGGCATTGACCAAAAGAAAGAATTTTTGAAAAAAATTAAGGGCGACGTTAAGTTGTCAGGTCAAAACTGGATAAACGAAAATGAATGTACCTACAGAGTTATTTCCGACGGTAACGAAATAGCTGAAATTAAGCTTCGCAAAGACGGCGACATTATACAAAAACTTGCTATTATCAGCATACAGAAATACGAGCTTGTTTCTTACGTGCCTTTAACCCACACTTATACACTCGAACTGCCCGACGACGTAATAGTAAATTCCGATATATTAGTTAACGTAAACGGTATAAACCTTACCGAAGAGCACGGCGTAAAAGCAGAGGACGGCAAAACAACCTTTACTTTTGATAATCTTTACGCCATTCCTACAGTTACAATTACCGACAAAAAAGAAAACAAGGCAAATATAAAAATTCAAGACGGTAAAATAACGTTTGACAACAGCTTTTACACACTCACCCTCCCCAATTCGCTTTTCGTTGACGTAAACGGAGAAAGACAGACGGGCGAGGCGTTGGAAGACGGAAGACTTAATTACAGAATCCGCCTTGTAACAAAAGCTGACGTTACTATAAGCGACGTATTCGGCAACACCGAAGCCTACGTCGGAAAATCCGCTGTTCCTCTTACGTATTACACGTTTATGACAGGCGACTTCTGCACGGTTACCGTTGACGGTCAAAACGTCCCCGAAAGCTGTATAGAATATTCGGAAAATGAAGAATATTCTACGTTTGCCGATTTGGTAGAAGGGCTCCCCCGCCTGCCCGTGTATAAAATAGTCGTGCTTAAAGACAACGCCGACATCAAAATCACCGACAGAGACGGAAATACAGTCGAATATGACAAAGAGGTAAAAATACAAGATATAAGAAGCATATCATCGGGTACTGTTTACGATACCGTTCCCGAAGAGGTCGCAAATGAAATCAACGTCCTCAAGGTCCTCGAGGACTGGAGTTTATATATGACTTGCGATTTGAACTTCAACGATATTTCGAAGTATTTTATAAAGAATTCGTATCAATATAACGTTGCTTGGAAGTACAGCTACAGTATTGACCGTACCTTTACAAGCGCACACCGCTTGGGTAACCCTCCGTTTGAGCAGGAATCTGTTTCAAACTTCAAATGGCTTACCGACAACTGCTTCGAGGTTGATATACGCTTTGTAAAGCATATGATAGTTCTCGGCAGAAGAACGGATGACGAAATGAACGAAAAATGCTACTTCGTAAAATATGATGACACAAAAGACAACAAAGACAATCCTACGTGGAAGCTCGTTGCGATGAAGGAGATAGTAAATAATGCAAACTAAAATAACTCCCCCCGAAAAAAGAACGGATAACGGGATAGATTTATCTAACCTCAAGCCACGCCGTCCTCATAAATCCAAAAAACAAAAAAGAATCGGAAAAATAATTGTTCGTATCCTTGCTTTTATATTCACTTTTGTCTTTGCAATAACTCTTACTCTTTACTGCGGACTGGGTATGCTTTGTGCAAACCGTGTTTCCAAACAAGAAAAAGCAGAGGGTAAAATATCGGAAATACTTTATATCACAGTTCCCACCTTCCTCGAAACGGGGGCATTTAAATTTATTCCCTCTCTCTACCTTTCATCAGATTCAATTCAAGCTATCGTCGATAAAAATAAAATGAAGGATATGAACGCCGATGTTGACGAGGGTCTAATAAATCTCGGCGGAACAAAACTTACGGGTAGGCTTAATATAGACCTTACTTCGTCAAATTCAGAACAAGACGACAGCTCCGTAGATAACGGCCCTCCCATAGAAATACACGAGGTGTCCGACGCTACTTATTTCGGCACTATGATTGTTGTAAAAGATCCCTCAAGAGTCAGCCTTGCAACGATTTATCCATGGAGAGAAATCGGTGTAACTCTTGACCGTCTTGTGGAAGATAACGGAGCTATAGGCGGTATAAACGGCGGACTTTATAACTCCTACAACAATACAGGCGGTTCTCCCTACGGCGTTGTAGTATCAAACGGAGAAATACAGTGTAATCAGCCTCAAAGCTTTGCGGGGCTTGTGCTTATCGGCTTTACGGAAAGCAACGTTCTTCAAATAATTGACGTTTCAAAAATGAACGCAAAACAAGTTGAGCAGATGATAAAAGAAAAGAAAATACGTGATGCCGTTACATTCCAGGATGAAGCATCAGATGCTAACAACCATTTCGTTCAACTTATTATTAACGGAGAGGTCCGCGAAATGAACGGTATGGGAAGCGGTCTAAATCCCAGAACGGCTATCGGTCAAAGAGCAGACGGCGCAGTATTGATGTTCGTAACGGACGGCAGAGGTAAAAACGGACACCTCGGTGCTTCGGCTTCCGACCTTATCAAAGTAATGAAGGATTTCGGTGCTGTAAATGCCGCAAACCTTGACGGAGGCTCTTCTTCGTGTATGTACTACGATGGTGAATACCTTATGACAAGCGTTACTTTCTATTACACAAACGCTTCGTGGTATCTCCCCACGGGATTTATAATTAAATAAAAACAAATACAGAGAGGATTTACAATTATGACTAACACACAGGAAATTAAATTACAACCATTCCAAATGCACAAAAACCTTTATTTCATCGGAAATGAAGATGTGTCGGTACACCTTATCGTAACGGAAGAAGGTCTAATTTTGATAGATACAGGCTTTCCTGAAATGCACGACCTTATATTGAATAATATAAAATCTCTCGGCTATGATCCAAAGAATATATGCGCCATCTTCCATTCGCACGGTCATTTGGATCACTTTGCAAATACACAGGATTATGCAAAATTATCGGGCGCAAAAACATATATCAGCCGTATTGACAATGATATTTTAAACGGTAAACGCGACTTGTCTTGGGCTAAAGAAATGGGCCTTAAGCCTCTTCCCTTTTTCGACTGCGACGTATTGCTTGAAGACGGCGATACCTTTACGTTTGGAAGCACCACAATTCGCTGTATTCACACTCCCGGACATACAGAGGGCGTTATGTCGTTTATCATAACTCTTGACGACAACGGTGATAAATGTGTTGTCGCTATGCACGGCGGTATAGGATTAAACAGTATGACTGCCGAATATCTTACCCAAAACGGTTTGCCCCTTGATTTACGTGAAAAATTTAAAGAGGGCTTAAAAAGACTTGCCCTTGAGGACGTTGATTTGCTTATCGGAAACCACCCCGAACAAACCAGAACCTTGAAAAAAATGGTTAAAGTTTTGAACGGCGAAACAGACCTCAGAAACAAGGCGGATTGGCCCGAATTCCTTGCTTGGAATAAAGCTCGTGTTGACAAATTACTCAAATCCGAGGAAGAAGAAAAAGCTAAAACAGATGCCGGAATCGCAGGTGTTTGAGTCGATATCGTTTTCGGCAAAAAATAAATAATCTAAAATAGTATATAATAAAATGAGGCTGAATTTAAACTTCAGCCTCATTTTTGCTTATATATGTAAATTATACTCTACGGAAGAGCGCGGATACGCCGAGACCGCCGCCACAGCAAGAAGAAATAATACCCATTTCGCCGCCTGTTTCAATAAGCTGCTGAAGAGCAAACAAAGCAACTCTTCCGCCTGATGCGCCGTTAGGATGTCCGTATGCAATAGCGCCGCCGTTGGGGTTCCACTTTTCCATATCAATTGACTGACCGCCAATCTTTTCCATTTCACGAATAACGCTGATGTTTTGAGCCGCAAAAGCTTCGTTACACTCATATACGTCTATATCGGAAAGTCCGAGTCCGTGTTTTTTCATAAGCTTCATATTGGAGTATGCAGGACCAATACCCATAAGCTTGGGATCGCAACCAACGTCACATCCGCCTACCCAACGCGCAATCGGTGTATAACCGAGCGCCTTTGCCTTTTCTTCGCTCATCATAAGAAGCATAGACGCGCCGTCATTTCTGCCACTTGCGTTGCCTGCGGTGGTTACGCCGCCCTCGTTAACGGGACGGAGCTTCTGAAGCCCTTCAAGTGTGCTTTCGGGACGGGGATGCTCGTCCTTCGCAATAACAATTTCGGGTGTTTTCTTTGTTGCGGGAATTACAACGGGCATAATGCGCTTTGCAAGGAATCCGCTTTCATCTGCCGCCTTCGCTCTCATCTGGCTGCGGAATGCAAACTCGTCACATTCTTCACGAGTTACGCCCCAAGTCTTTGCCATAAGGTCAGACACCTGAAGCATAATAAGGTTATCCTCTTCCTTGGGCGCAAGAGAAGGATCTATAGCTGTAGGAGCTATCATTTTATAAGGTTCTGTAGATGTTGAGAATTTAACAAAACGTTGGCTGAATGTCTCACCGCCGCCTACGAGAACTACATCTGCATCGTCAAGCATAATACGATATGCTGCATGGTTAATTGCCGCAATTGCGGAGCCACACTGCATTTCAACTGCAACAGCAGATGATTCGTAAGGAAGTCCTGCCTGAAGCGCTGCAAAACGTGCGGGGTTAGGACACTTTGCATCACCGTTTGCCGTACCGAAATATACAGCATCAAGCTCTTTTGGATCAAGGTTCGTCTTTTCCATAAGACCTTTAATTACCATTGCCGCCATATCTACCGTGTGGAACTGACGGAGACCGCCGCCAAGTCTTCCAAAAGGAGTACGGAGACCGTCTACAATTACTACGTTTTTCATAACTTTTCAACTCTCCTGTTATATTTGTTTTTTATTAACCCGTTGAGTAGCGCAAACCCTACTCTCTGTTTTTTCTATATAATAACACAAAAACCTTGTTCAGTCAATGACAAAACTAACTTTTTTATTTCATAATTAGCATGATATTGAGAAAAGGCTAAAAAAATGTTGACAATGATTGAATATACATATATAATTAAAGTGTATGACTTTTTTTAAATTTATTTAATATCAGAAGACAAAAGGAGAATTTATTATGAGTAAACCACTTGAAGGAATAAAAGTCGTTGACCTCACCACTTTTGTTGCGGCTCCTGTTGCTGCACGTATGCTTGGTGATATGGGTGCTGAAGTTATTAAAATCGAATCCCCAAAAGGTGACGGTTGGAGAGGCTTTGGTATAAGCTTTAACGCACGCTTCAACGAAAATGAAAACCCCATCTTTGATATATATAATTCAGGTAAAAAGTTGATTTCGGTTAATTTGAAAAGCGATGAAGGAAAAGAAATTATACACAAGCTTTTGAAAGATGCCGACGTATTTGTAACAAACACACGTATTGATGCTTTGAAGCGTCTCGGGCTTACTTATGAGGAGCTTAAAGAGCGTTATCCCAGACTCATTTATGCGCTTGTTCTCGGATACGGCGAAAAAGGCCCCGACGCATCAAAACCCGCATTCGATACAACAGCATTCTGGGCAAGAACCGGCTTTCCCCGCGATATGTCACCCCTTACCGATTCTTACGTGCCCTTGACATCACCCTCAAGCGTTGGCGATACAGTTACTGCATACAACCTTACAATGCAGATTTGCGCTGCACTTTTGGGTAGAGAACGTTCCGGAAAAGGCGAATGCGTAAAAGCAGGTCTTTATCATACAGGTATATTCACAATGGGTACAATGGAAATCGCTACACAGAAGCCTTGGGGAATGGAATATCCCAGAGCCCGTCATTGGAGTGCTCAACCCAGCGGATGTTGGGAAACACAAGACGGCGAATGGTTCTACGCAGCTACAGGCGACGTTTCCATTTATTTGCCCAAGATATTTGAAATGATTGGCAGACCGGATCTCATTGGAGATGAAAGATATTCCACTCTAAAAGCAAGAGCTTCATCTAACGGAGAGTTTTATAAATTGCTTCGTGATGCATTTAAAACAAAGACTCTCGACGAATGGCTTAAACTTTCAGAGGAATATGACCTTCCCTTTGTAAGAATGAATCACTTCAGCGACGTTACTACTGACGAACAGGCATGGGCTAACGGCTACCTTGAATATATGACTTGTCCCAACGGTGAAACTCTCACTATGCCTACTCCTCCTATCGAAATGGAATCTGTTGGTGAAATTGTTACCAAACCCGCCCCCAAGGTCGGCGAAAACACCGAAGAAGTTCTTCTTAATATGGGTTACACCAAAGAACAGATTGCCGCAATGGAACAGAGCGGTGCTGTCTACACAGGTAAAAAGAACTGATATAGACTAAAAGGAGAATAACTATGGGAAAATTAACTAACAAATACGCTGTTGTTACGGGCGCAGGTAAGGGTATAGGAAAAGCTATCGTTAAGCGCTTACTTGAGGACGATGCAGCAGGCGTTGCTATACTCGAAATGGATATTGCTTTGGCTGAAGCTACAGCAAAAGAATTTGATCCTACAGGCGACCGCGTTATCGCTGTCAAGTGTAACGTTGCTTCTCAAGAAGAAGTACATGCAGCTTTCGAAACAGTATTCGCTAAATTTGGCAGAGTTGACATTCTCGTTAACAATGCAGGTATTACGAGAGACGCTATGTTCCACAAGATGACTGTTGATCAGGCAAAACTCGTTATGGACGTCCACTTCTTCGGTACGTTCTACTGCTGTCAGGAAGTTATCCCCGGCATGAGAGACCGCGCTTACGGCAAAATCGTTAACATTTCTTCCGTTTCTGCTCTCGGGAACATTGGACAAGCTAACTATTCCGCTGCAAAGTCTGCTATTGAAGGCTTTACAAGAACTCTCGCTCTTGAAAGCGCAAGAAAGAACATCACTGTTAACGCTATTGCTCCCGGTATGATTGCTACCGATATTCTTAACACTATTCCCGAAAATGTTATGAAAGAAAAAATCGCTTCTTGTCCCATGCAGAGACTCGGTGATCCTTCAGAAATCGCTTCTGTAGTTTCATTCCTCGCAAGTGACGACTCTTCTTGGATTACAGGTAATACACTTATCGTATCCGGCGGTATGAAAATGAAGCCCTAATGGTTTTAAAATTAAAAAATCCCGTTTTTCGCTCGTTCTCATAAGGATGTTTACAAAACCGTAGGGACAGGCGTCCACGACTGTCCGCAACAATCAAATTTCGGCAGAGAACTTGTTTTCTCTGCCGATTTGTGTTATACTGGGTTTGCGAAATGCCTCTCCCGTCGGGAGAGGTGGCGGCGAAGCCGACGGAGAGGGCTCAACTGTGCGCAAAGAACCCTCTCACCCGCTATCGCGGGAGCTCTCCCAAAGGGAGAGCCTATGTACGCGCTCGTGCAACTTTAGGGGTATGGGCTATGCCCGATGCCGTTGTAATACAAAGGCGAAACTGGCGATAAAACAGAACGATAAATAAGAATTTGTAGGAGGTTATCTATGCTTGAAAAAATGAGCAATTTCTTTGAAGCACGACTTGACGGATATGATGAGCATATGATGACCAACATTGAATCCGCAAACGAGTTCTATCCCTT
>JAFYPF010000034.1 GCA_017547655.1 Clostridia bacterium | reverse complement strand
ACGAAGAACGGCACAGCAACAAAGACATATACATACGGCGACAGCGAATGGAAAGACCTGCTGACTGCGTATAACGGACAGACCATTACTTATGACAGCATAGGTAATCCCCTTACCTACTACGACGGCAGTGCGTTTACTTGGAGTGACGGCAGAAAGCTGACAGGTGTAACAAAAGGCACAGACAATATTAGCTACACCTACGATTCCAACGGCTTACGTACAAGCAAGACAGTAAACGGAACCACAACCGAATACTATTGGCTTGACGGTACGCTTTACGCTGAAAAGACGGGTAACCAATATATCTACTTCCACTATGACGATAACGGCATAGCTTATGGATTTACAGTAAACGACGGCACTACAACGACCGATTATTACTATATCCATAATCTGCAAGGCGACGTTATTGGAATTGTTGACACCAACGGCACAAAGGTTGTAGAATATACATACGACGCTTGGGGCAAGATTCTTGCAACGACCGGAACACTTGCTACTACTATAGGCGAACTTAACCCTATACGCTATCGTGGTTATTACTACGATGCGGAGACGGGATTCTACTACTGTAGAGCAAGATACTACGACCCCGAGATTTGTAGATGGATTAATCCTGACAAATATGTTTCAACCGGGCAAGGATTGATTTCGTTCAATATGTTTGCTTATTGCAACAATAATCCGGTAAACATGGTTGACAGCTCAGGTAATTACCCTATTACAATTGGATTAATAGGGGTAGCTATAATTTTACTCGGCGGTGTGCTCATCATACTTCTTGACCCAAACGTCCAAGATGCCCTTGGAGAAGCAGCTGACAGCTTATATCAAGCGGTAACAAGTGTTGGTGAAAAAATACAATCAGCTACAAAAGCTACAAAAAACAAAATTAAAGAAGAAACAGCTAAAGAACATACTGTTTATGCTTTAGTGGATAGCAATAATAAAGTTCAGTATGTCGGACGTACTAAAAATGTAACTGCTCGCAGAATCGCACATAAACTTAACCCTGAACGTTGTCATTTAAAATTTAAAATTATTCAAGATGATTTAACATACGAACAAGCAAGAGCTGTTGAACAGGCAAGTATGCTATTTCACCATACCATAAACACTGCTAACAAAGCAAATAATCAAATAAATGGTATTTCACCAAAGAATTGGGATTATTACAAAGAAGTAGCAAGAGGATTTTTAAATTATAGCTATAACCAAGTATCTAATGAAATACTATGTTGGTTAGAAGACGGAGGAAACTGATATGGGAACATGGGGAACAAAATTATATGATAATGATACTGCATGCGATATACGCGATGAATACACTGAAAAAATAAAACGTGGAAAAGACAGCGAAGAAGCTACAAACGAAATGATAGCTGAAAATCAAGAGATTTTCAGCTATCCCGACGATGAAGCTTTGTTTTGGTTGTCATTAGCAGATACTCAATGGGAATACGGAAGACTTTTGCAAAATGTTAAAGATATGGCTTTATTGTGGATAAATAAAATTAAAGATATAGAGGAAATAAGTGTTCAAAAAGACGAAATAGATAAGTTGCATTCTAAACTCTTATCTCCTCAACCGCCGATAAAAAAATTCCGTAAGAGTAGGCTTTATAAATGCGAATGGAAAATTGGTGATGTTTTTGCATATAAACTTGAAAGTGAACTTGCAAAAGAAAAAGGTCTTTTGGGGCGTTATTTACTTATACAAAAAGTAGATGAAGATATATGGCATCCCGGACATATTATACCAATTGTCTATGTAAAAATAACCAATGACGAAAAAATTCCAACCAATATCGAAGAATACAATCAATTAGAATATATTCAAATTAGTTTTACAAAATATTCTGATCGTTTCTTTCCCATTAATGGAAGTCGCCCACAAGAAGATATAGCCGAAAAATCAAAAATAAAATACGAAGTTGATGAATTCGGTTTTTTGCCTGAATTTAGAATAGAAATAATTACTACTTCTAAAAAAAATATCCCTATAGATTTAAGTTATATTGGAAATTTTTCAAATTCAATTAGACCAAAGAATGAGTATATTCCTCACTCAAAATTTAATATTTGTTCTACCCATTGGAATAAAAAGTTTGAAAATTTTGAAATAACAATAATTAACGCATATAAAAACCATAATTTAAGAGAATTAAAAATCTACTCTAAAAAACCAACCAATAATTAAGCGGTTTGAAAAAATCTCTTTCTCCGATATACTACCTCGCTACATGGTTTGGGACATTATGTACCAGGAATAGATAGAGTCCCTAAATTATATGCTGATATATATTTCCCAGATAAACATTGAGAGGTATTATATGCCAAGATTTAATAAATCACAAATAAATGAATTAAAGAATTACCTATACACAAGCAATATTCATGATGGTGTAATTAAAAATGTTTTATATGAAAGAGCCAAAAAAACTCTCACTATTAAAATAAGTACTCATATAAATAATCAAGAAATTAATGTACATTTTTTGGATGTTCATACTGTGCTATTTATTAGTGGAAAGGAATCGGGAAACAGCGATACAATTCTATCTCTGAGCATCGAAGATAATTATTCCAATCTACAAACTAATTCAAGTATGTTTGATAAAAACATCATAAACTCACTATATATGATGTTTCAAATGTTTTCTGGAGATGAATTACACATTGCTTCTCAAGAAGTATTTTTTGAGAGTGCAAAATAAAATTTATAAATAAATTATTGACCGAGTATACGTATTTGCAAGGTGCGACAAGTAATAGTACCACTACCCTTGTAGAAAGTGTAAAGAACGGCGATGAGACTCTTGCTTATACTTATGACGAGTTGGGTAATATTACAAGTATATCGAAGAACGGTACACTCATTGAAAGTTATACGTATGATGCTCTTAATCAGTTAAAGACCGTTACAAGAGGTACAGATACATACACGTATAACTACGACGACGGCGGTAATATATTATCTGTAACCAAAAACGGCACAGCAACAAAGACATATACATACGGCGATACTGAATGGAGAGATTTGCTGACTGCGTACAACGGACAGACAATAACGTATGACAATATAGGTAATCCGCTTACCTATTACAATGGCAGTACGTTCACTTGGAGCGACGGAAGAAAGCTGACAGGGGTGACTAAAGGTTCAAACACCATTAGCTACACTTACGACTCCAACGGCTTACGTACAAGCAAGACAGTAAACGGAACAACAACCGAGTACTATTGGCTCGACGGTACGCTTTACGCAGAAAAGACGGGTAATAGATATATCTACTTCCACTATGACGATAACGGTATAGCATACGGTTTCACAGTAGTAAACGGTAGCACTTCAACCGATTATTACTATATCCATAACCTGCAGGGCGACGTTATTGGAATAGTTGACAATGACGGTACAAAAGTTGTAGAATATACGTACAACGAGTGGGGCAAGATTCTGACAATAACAGGCTCACTTGCTACTACTATAGGTACACTTAACCCATTCCGTTACAGAGGTTATTACTACGACGCAGAGACGGGATTCTACTATGTATCCAGCCGTTATTATGATCCTGAGATCGGTCGGTGGATTAATGCAGATGGATTTGTTTCAACTGGACAAGGCTTACTTTCAAACAATATGTATTCATACTGCTTGAATAATCCAATAAATTATGGAGATGTTCTAGGTATGAGTTGTATCTGTTTAACACAACGAGTAAATTCTCGGCACAAGTGTAACTCTACTACAGCTCCTCTTCCTACTCTTTCTAAAGATAAAGAATCACCTCCATCGAAAAAAATCGAAATGATTTACAATGGTGAGTTGTCAGATGATAACAAAGTATTAATCGCAACAATCGCAGCAGAAGCAACTGTTACAGCAAACAAAAAAAATGTTAGTTGGCAAGGTAGACAAGCAATGGCCAATGTTGCTATCAATCGAGTAGGCTCAAGAGAATGGTCAATGTACGATTCAATCTCCGAAATATGTCAATTTACTGGTTTTGATGGTTATGGTAATAAAGATTACAGAGCTTGTATGAATTATCTAAATAATCGAGATGGGCTTAATTCCCTATATGAAGAAATTATTTGGGACACAATGGCTGCCTACAGAAATGATATAACTAATGGATGTCAACTTTATTACACGCCAGCAGCAATGCCCCCCCAGGTAGTGTTCCGCGTGGCTGGAATTTTAATTTATTGAAAGAAGTTTCAATTCCCGGTGTTGACTCATATTACGAAGGTCGCTTTTATAGATATAAATAGGAGAGGTTTATGAAAAAAATATTTATTATTTTAATCCCTGCTGTTATATTCTGTATTCTTCTCTATCTGTACAATATTGATTATTGGGTATGCATTTTCAGCAACCATTCAACAACCTCAAACTCTTCCCCCACACTTTATCCCGCCACAAATATAGTAGAACCAAATAATCTAGAACCAAGCAATGATGTGGAAGTAATCGAGGAAACTCATTTTTACAAACTAACTTGTGAAAATAACGAATATTATTGTTATTTTTATGATTCAGAACGTAACATTGTAAAAAACGAGGGTCCACTAATAAAATGCCCGAAGGTTACGTTTGTCAACGAAAACTACATAAAATTAACAGTTCAAGCCGGTACGGGATTAAGCACACAATATGGTTATTACTATGATACTCAACAAGCAAAATTCTCCGAAGTGTTTTATTGGATTCTCGCAGAATCAAACAACCAAGTAGCCTATGCTATGGCTGATAAAGTAGTTATTCAAGATATTTTTGACAAAAACAATTATTATAAAGAAATATCAATTTTCGAATACCCTCTCGCTATTGCTATTGAGCCTATTGTTAAAGCCGAATTTATAGAAAACCACAGTGTTTTAATAACATACTTAACTGGTAATAATTTCGAAGAAATTACCGAGTTGTTTGAATTGTGATGTTATAAAAATTGACTTAAATACACAATAAAGCAGGTGAAATTATGAACAAAAAAAGATTGATACTATGTTTTATTCCGTTTGTAAATGTGATATTTTGGTATATTATAACAATGAAAAATTCCCATAAAATGACTAAAGGGTGGCAATTTAAAATCATATTATGCATGTTTGTAAGCGGTATAGTTGGCTCTGTTTTGCTTTTGGCAATAAAAGCAATTATACACAGTCAAACATTATTTATTAATTTTGTTCTATATTATTTATTTAGCCTAATAATTGTTATACCTCAAATCTTATTGCACGAAATTCTTATAAAAAAAGAATAAAAGAATTATAGTACAGTATTATTTAAAAATAATTACATATTATCGGAGATTTTAAGGAATAAGGCAAAGAAATATTGAAAGTAGTCAGCAGAACGTTAAGTTCATACACCTACAATGAAAGAAGCTTGCCACAGACTATGACTTACGGTAACGGCGTTGTTGTGAGTTATGGATATGATAACCTGAACAGACAGACAGAATTTTACGTCAATAATTGGCTTAAATATGAGTATAATTATGACGGTTATTCGAGATTGTCCGAGCTTATTGATTTGTCTCTCAACAGAAAGACAAGGTTTGAATATGATATTCTCGGCAGACCGACAACTGAAAAGGTTATTGACAGTCTTACTAATTCCCTGCTCTCAAAGCTGAATTTGCGTTATGATGACAGCAAGAATAGACTTGCAGGTTATGACGTAACGGTAGGCGGTACTACCAATTCGACCGATTACGTATACGGCGGTAACGGTGTTGCACCTGATTTGATTACAGGTGTTAACCGCAACGGTACACAAAAGATTTCGTATATTTATGACGGACTGAATAGGCTGTCAACAAGAAACTTGAATAATTTCTTTACCGAGTATACGTATTTGCAGGGCGCTAATGCCAACAGTACTACTACCCTCGTCAGCTCGATGAAGAACGGCGATGATACACTTTCTTATACTTATGACGAGTTAGGTAATATTACAAGTATATCAAAGAACGGTACACTCGTTGAAAGTTATACGTATGATGCTCTTAATCAGCTAAAGACTGTTACAAGAGGTACAGATACATACACGTATAACTATGATAATGGCGGTAATATTCTGTCTGTTACGAAGAACGGCACAGCAACAAAGACATATACATACGGCGACAGCGAATGGAGAGACCTGCTGACTGCGTACAACGGTAATGCTATTACTTATGATAACATAGGTAATCCGCTTACCTACTACAATGGCAGTACGTTTACTTGGAGCGACGGCAGAAAGCTGACTAATATCGTCAACGGCACAGACAATATTAGTTATACTTACGATCCCAATGGTTTACGTGCAACTAAAAATGTCAATGGCACTGTTACCGAATACTATTGGCTCGACGGTACGCTTTATGCTGAAAAGACCGGTAACCAGTATATCTATTACCACTATGACGATAACGGCATAGCTTATGGATTTACAGTAGTAAACGGTAGCACTTCAACCGATTATTACTATATCCATAACCTGCAAGGCGACGTTATAGGAATTGTTGACAGCAACGGCACAAAGTTTGTAGAATATACCTACGATGCTTGGGGCAAGATTCTTGCGACAACAGGCTCTCTTGCTACAACAATAGGCGAACTTAATCCTATACGCTATCGTGGCTATTACTACGATGCCGAGACGGGATTCTACTACTGCCGTGCAAGATATTATGATGCGGAGATTTGTAGATGGATTAGTGCTGATGGGCAATTATCAGGTGTTGGTGGTGAGATTTTAGGAAGTAATGTCTTTACATATTGCTTTAATAATCCTATAAACTTAGAAGATTCAACTGGCACCTGGCCTAATTGGGTAAAAAAAGTAGCCAAAAAAATAGCAAAAAAAGTTAAATCAGTTGTAGATACCGTTCAAGAAACTTTATCAAAAGTTAATCTTACATATTCGTCTGGCGTTAATTTAAGTCTTACACCAAGTTTTTGGATTTTTAACGGTCAAATAGGGGTATCAGCTGATACCAAAGGAAATGTTTCATTACAAGTATCTTTAGGAGGAGGAGTAACTGGAGGTAGTCCAAGTGCTTCTCTCACAGGATATACTAGTTTCACTAATGCACCTAGAATAGATAAGTTAGAAGGTCCATATTACCAAGTAGGTGGTTCAGCAGCTACCCCAACATTAATAGCAGGCGGTGGCGATTTTATGATATTACCTGATTTGGAATTGAATACCGAGTATTATGGAATAACATTGAATTGTGGAGTTGGCTCTCCTGGTGCTGAAATTCATATCGAATGGGGGGAAACTTTCACTCTTGATTTTTTCAATTTTAACATATTTAATGAAATTGAAAAAGCATATATTAAGATTATGGAAGACTAATTATGAAATATTTATGTTTATGTTTATTTGTAATTCTATTTTTGGGTGTGTTAAGTAGTGGCATGAATGTATCAGCTACAAACAGTATTTCTTCTACAGAAACCTTGTCAGAAAAAGATGAAGATTCCTTTTTAAACAATATCAATTTATCATACCTTGAAGCTCCGCCCGAAAAAAGTATAATCGAATGTTTTGATGTTACCAACGACGAAATGATTGTACTGGGGCAAAAAAGTTCTGATAAAAAAGTGATATGCGTTTATTCCAATAACGGTCTTTTTCAATACGGTTATTCTTTTAACTGTACAGGCAAGTTTGGTGTAGAATGGAATAATAACAACATTAATATTTACTTTTCACGCAGCGACGTAATTGCAACTATCGCTCCAAAAGGTGAGATTGTAAAACTTACAAAGTTTAATAGCACAACTGAAAACAATTCGTATCTAAACTCAAAAATATACTCAACAACTCGCAAAATAGGTGATACCAAATATGAATTAAAAAACGATATTGGCTTTTTAAACATATTAGCTTCTTCCTATTCTCAATTAACAAAAACACTTGCAAACGGCGAATCAACAGTATTATATGATGTAACCTCAACTCAATTGGAAAAAACAATATTAGTATTCATTTTTGTTATTATTATGCTTGTAGCAACTTTAGGTGTAGTAATTTGGTTATTAATTAAATTTAAAAGACTAATGTCAGATTAACTTAAAAATACTAATATAATCTCTTCCCTACAGTGCATTTTATTGCATTTATGCTAGAGAGGAGATAGGCACAAAACCCAAACAAAATCAAAGGAGGGGTAAAATGATGAAGCATCTAAAAAGACTGTCGGCGTTGTTGATTGCAATAAAGAGATGTCTTTTGAGCTTCTCATTTTACCCCAAACTGAAATCAGAACGACGTATAGCTTTACTTATGACGGATTTGCAAGAAACGTTGCGACAATGGTAGGCAGCAGAACGTTTTACCTGTAAACAAAAAACTCTCGTTTTACCCAAACGAGAGTTTTTTTATTTAAAGTTTTTGAGGGCTTGGGAAGCTTTTTTCAAAAAGTTTCCAAGTCTTTTTTCTCTTAAAATGCCCAATTGCCGTTCTTGAATATCTGAACAGTCTTTCCGTCAACTGTCTCGGCTATTATGTCGAGGTCTTCGTTGCCTATCATAAAGTCAACGTGAATCATAGAGTCGTTTATTCCCTTTGCGTGAAGTTCCTCAAGAGTGTACTTATCAAAATCCTTTATCGTATTTGTAAAGCCGCGTCCGAGAGCCAAGTGGCATGCCGCATTTTCATCAAACAAAGTCGTATAGAAAAGTACTCCCGAGTTACGAATAGGCGAATCATAGGGTACGAGCGCACATTCTCCGAGGTATGCTGCGCCCTCGTCCATTCCAACAAGCTTCTTCAACAACTCTTCGTTCTGTTCTGCCTTTACTTCAACAACCTTACCGTTCTCAAATCTTACTGAAAAGTTGTCAATAACCTCGCCCTGATATGACAAGGGCTTTGAGGAATATACGATACCGTCAGCCTCGCCTCTCTTGGGAGATATAAACACTTCTTCACTCGGAATGTTCGCATTAAATTCAACGCCCTGAACGGTTTCGTGCGCACCGCCGAGGAATTCTGCATCTTCAATCATACCAACACGGAAATCTGTTCCGTTTGCCGATTTATAGATAAGAGTCTTTATTCTTAAATCATTCAAATACTTACATTTTGCGTGAAGATTCTTATTGTGGCTATCCCAAGAAGCAATAGGATCTTCATCGCAACGAGAAGAATACAAAATCGCTTCCCAGAGTTTTTCTACCGCTACACTCTTTCTGTCATTCGGAAACACCTTTTTCGCCCACGCAACAGACGGAACTGCAGCAATACACCACTGATATTTATTATCCATTTGGTCTCTATAGGGCTTCGTTACGTTTCTTATAGCCTGTGTCGCCTTACTGTATTTCTCTTGATTTATTCCCTTAAGACCGTCGGGGTCTGCAGAATGAAGATGTATCATTGCAGGTAAAGTCTCAAGTCTGTACTTAAGTCTTGCTTCCTGATATTCCTCAACTCTGCTCAAATCCTTTAACGTTCTGTATCTTACGCCAAGCTTCGTCAAGGGCTGATAGTTCCAATCAACAACTACTCTCTTCGCACCTGCCTTATAACACTCTTCTGCTACAAGCGCAACAAATTCGGGTTGGTCTGTTTCTGCATTTATAACAACCTCTTGTCCCTTTTGTACGTTTACACCAACTTTCGTTATAAGCTTCGCATAATTTCTCAATGTCTTCTTTGTCATAGCTCTTCTCCTTATCTCAATTCAGTTTGTACTATTTTATTCGTTTTACGTTATTATTGCACACCTTTTTGGTCTTATATGCACTTATCACACGCAAAACCTCTTCTTTGCTCTCATTTGTAAAAACAAAATGTCTGTCGTATATACCGCTTTTTCTCAAAAGCTCTTCTTTGTCTGCCATATATATAGGAACGGAATTAACTACAATCTCTCTTCCGCTTTCTTTCAACACCGGAAATACTACCCTCTTTCTGTCTCGCAGCACTTTCTGTCCCGTCTTCTTTTCAAGTGTCATAAGCGGAACCTTGCCGTACACAATAACGCTCTTTTTACCCCTTATATCCCTTATCTGCGACAACGTCAATTCGGGAGAAACTATAACGCTTTCCATATCGTCAAAGCACATAAATGTACTGTTGTTATACACGTTCAGTCTATAGTCGCCGTGGATAATAAACCCGTATTTTCTTGCAAGTTCCATGTGTCCTATGTTACCAACAAAACAATGAACGGCACCGTTTGCCTTTGCGTTCTTCAGTTGTCTTTCGATATTCTCATACTCGCTGTCAAATATTACGGGCGGAATCACTATACCGTTAGCCTTGCCCTTTGCAAACTTTTCAAGCGGAAGATATACTATATCAAAATAATCGGTCTGCGGTATTGACTCTGCATTATAAAACCTTGCGGTATTTATCTTATCGCATCGTTTTTCGCTTGTTTCAACCGTTATATTCTCGGGTAAACTTCCCTTTCTTTCGGGAATTTCTATCTTGTTTCTTTTCTCGCCGACCTTTGTATGCTTAACATTAGTCTTCCTTGTCGCTTCCTTGTCGTCGGAGCTTCTTACGCCTAACATACCGTTATCAATCTTTTCAACAAAATATCCGTCGGAAAAACCGCCTCGGCTAAATACAGAAGCCAATCTTTCAACTTCTTTTTTGCTTGCGTTTCTGCCCTCGTCAAGCAGTC
Organism: Clostridia bacterium; assembly: GCA_017547655.1. Lineage (GTDB taxonomy): Bacteria > Bacillota > Clostridia > Oscillospirales > CAG-272 > RGIG1995. Next base: position 8,544 of record JAFYPF010000034.1, on the reverse strand, counting down.
TTCTGTACGCGCTCACAACAGAATACACATAGTCGGGCGACTTCATTCTTCCCTCTATCTTCAAAGATGCCACGCCCATATCTATAAGCTCTGTTACGTGTTCAGCCAAACACATATCTTTCAGCGATATGGGATAGCTGTTGTTATACGGAAGTCTGCAAGGCTGTGCGCATTCTCCTCGGTTTCCGCTTCTACCACCTATAAAGCTACTCATTAAGCATTGCCCCGACTGGCACACACACATAGCTCCGTGTATAAACATCTCTATCTCTATAGGCGATTTCTCAACAAGCTCAGTAATATTCTTCTTTGACATCTCTCTTGCGCACACCATACGGCTGAATCCCATTTTCGCAAGATACTTTGCGCTGTCAATATTATGGCCTGTCATCTGCGTACTGCCGTGCAACTCAAACTCGGGTATATATTCATGAAGCTTGTTTGAAAAGCCTATATCAGCCGTTATAAGCGCATCAACGCCGTCTTTATATAACTCCTCGGCATACCCCAACGCATCTTTAAAGCATTTGTCATATATAAGAGTATTAAGTGTTACGTAAAGTCTAACACCATTATCATGACACAACTCAACCGCCCTCTTCATTGTCTCCGAATCAAAATTCTTCGCATTCATTCGGGCGTTATAAAGCTTACCGCCAAGATATACGGCGTCGGCTCCTGCAAGTATCGCACTTTCCAACGTCTCAAATGAACCTGCGGGCGCCAAAAGCTCGGGCTTCTTCATCGTATCACTTCCTTTTCTCTAAAATAGGGGTAAAATGTCACTAAAATTTTAAAGTAGAATATTGCAAAACGCCTCCCCTTTGTTAGGGGGAGCGGCACACTGTAGGTATTTAAATAACAAACCCTTTCAAATACCTTCTTTGAAATTCCAAGCCTTATTTCATACGGCGCAGTGAACCGTGTCGGGCGCCAGTTTTCTAAAAGCGGGAGCCCTTATTTTTCTCTCTTTTCAGTATATCATAGCATCACTGACATTTCAAGTATTATATAATAATATTAAATAAAGTCGTTCACTTTTCTTATTCAACGTGATATAATTTGAGCAGAATTTTTTTGAATAAAAAAGCAGAGATGCTCGAATATGCAAAAACTCATTATGACTGATTGGTGACGTACCATAAAAGCAGTATTGCAAAAAAACTTTTTTTGGCACAAAAAAAGTCTTCTCCGGTTGGAGAAGGCTTTTTATATTAAATTAACCAAGAACCTTTTCTATTGTCTTGTTTTCTGCAGATCTGTATGCAGCATCTGTTACCTGCTGAATATGGAGACCTACTTCCATAGGAATAGCAACGGGCGTATCGTTAAGAATAGAATCGGAAAATGATTCTATTTCTCTTGTATACATATTGCCAAACTCAACATTGAGAGTCTTTGCTTCAGCATCATCTCTGTTCTGCTGTGCATCATATTCCTTATCTTCAGATGTATAAACTTCAACATGACCTTCGTCAATCTGTCCAATTGTCTTTTCACAAATAACGGATCCCTTTGTTCCGTAGATTTCAACACGGTTCTTTACTGCTTCATCGGGAATGTTGAAGTGTGCGTCAACGTAACCTGTAGCACCGTTTGAAAGCTTAAGAAGAACGTTTGCAGAGTCGTCAACATTGTATGTAAACGTTCTTGTATCAACAAATGCGCCAACCTCTGTAGTAAGTCCGCCTGTAAGATATTCAATTATATCAATGCAGTGAACAGCCATATCAACAAGCGCACCACCGCCGGAAAGTTTCTTTTCCTGACGCCAGTTCTTTGCTGATTCCGGGAACCAACCCGAGAGCTGCGCTCTTGCGGAAACTACGTTACCAATTCCGCCTTCAGCAATAAAGTTTTTAATAGCCATATGATATGCTCCGAATCTCATCATATAACCGGTAGCATACTTAACTCCCGCTGCCTTACAAGCATCAATAATGTTCTTTGTTTCTTCAACAGTGAATGCTATAGGCTTTTCGCAGAGAAGATGCTTCTTCGCCTTTGCAACTGCCAATGCGGGTTCAACGTGCGCAAATACGGGAGATGCAATATAAATAGCTTCAACTTCAGGATTGTCAATAAGCTCCTGATAGCTGTCATAAGCATACTTGCAACCATATTTAGCTCTGATTTTTTCTGCAAGTTCCATATTGATTTCCATTACGGCAACAAGCTCTGCATTGTTTGCAAGAATCATACCCGGAATGGTACGACGGTCTGCTATACCGCCGGCACCAATAACGCCCCATTTAACTTTTTTCATAGTTTCTTCCTCCGAAATTTTGTATTCTTAATTTTTTAAATTCAAAAAAATATACAGATTTATTATACATTACCTAATTCTATTTTACAAGGGGTTTTCTGTTTTTTTGAATACTTTTTTATCGAATAAATATTATTTTATGTATTGAAATTAGGACTAATGTGTGTTATAATATTTTTATATTTTTTATTTCGGGTGAAGACAATGAAAAAAACAACTAAAAAACGTCTTCTCTTTGTTCCCGTTTATGTTTTAGTCTTTCTCGTACTTTGGATTGCCGTATCTTTTATATCTATAGAAGTCAGATACCGCGCACACGAAAAAAAGATATTGAATCTCCCAAACGAAACGTCCGAGGAATACTATTATTTTAATCAGCTGACATACAAAGAACAGTTGCTTTTCAAAAGCATAAAAAACGCCGCAGAAGAATATAAAAACGAAAGCAAAATCGTTCCTTATCGTTATACCGAAGAAGAATTTATGAGGGTTGCAAAAGCCGTCAGCTTCGACTGCCCTATGCTATTCTATCTTGACCCTAACTCTTTTGAGCTTTTCTGCGATGACTATAAAACTTCTGTTACTATGGGTTACTTGTCCACCACATCGGATTTCACAAAAATGAAAATGGAAATAGAGGCTGTAAGCGCAGCTGCTATGGCTTTTATTCAGGATGCGGAAACAGATTTTGAAAAGGCTGTTATTTTACACGATTTTTTGACAAAATCATGTACTTATGCCGGTAAAACGGATACGGAGATAGGCTCAAAACCAACCGCACATACAGCTTACGGTGCTTTAGTCGATAAATATGCATTTTGCGACGGATATGCTTCGGCATACAAAATACTGCTGAACAGATGCGGCATTGAATGTATAATTGCAGAGGGGGCTACCGACGTTCAACCTCACTTATGGAATGTCGTTAACCAAGACGGAAAGTATTATCACATCGACTGTACTTGGAATGATGCCGACGTAGATTTTGTTTCAGACCTGGCATTCCACGGATTTTTTAATTTATCAGATAACGCAATCGCAAAAACCCATAGGATATATATGGACTTTGATCTTCCGATATGCGACAGTGAAAACAACTATTATGCCGAAAAAGATGCAAAAGTCGTTTCACTTGATGAAATTGAAGATAAGGCTTATACACAAATAAAAAATGCAGTTTCGGAAAAATCAACATACTTTGAGCTTTATCCTATCTTCACAAACAACCACAAGGATTATGAAGAAAGTATCCACAAAGCTATAGACAGAATAAACGCTGAATATGATACTGCCATACTCTCGCGTTCTTTCCGTCCATTCTGCGCAACACAAAGCGGATATGCCGTCACGTTGCAAATATATTACATAAATCAATAATACTGATTGTTCAGTTTGATCTACAGAGGTAAAAATGATAAACGTTGCTATTCTAGGTTTCGGTGTAGTAGGAAGCGGTATTGCCGAGGTTCTTACACAAAATAAAGACTTAATCAAAAACAAAATCGGCGAAGAAATCAATATTAAGTATATCCTCGACCTTCGCGATTTCCCGGACAGTCCGTTCGCAGACAAGGTTGTTCACGACTTTAACATCATTTTGAATGATGAAGAGGTAAGCATTGTCGCTGAAGCTATGGGCGGTCTTCACCCTGCCGTTGACTTTTCTGAAGCGGCACTCAAAAAGGGTAAATCTGTCGTTACTTCCAACAAAGAAGTCGTTGCAGAAGCAGGAGATATGCTCCTTAAAACAGCTACAGAAAACGGCGTAAGATACTTGTTTGAAGCAAGTGTCGGAGGCGGTATTCCCGTTCTCCGCCCACTCGGTACTTGTCTTGCCGCAAACAAGATAAATTCAATAAACGGTATTCTCAACGGCACGACAAACTACATATTGACACAGATGATAGACTTCGGTAAAACGTTTGAGGTTGCATTAAAAGAAGCTCAACAAAAAGGTTATGCAGAAGCTAATCCCACTGCTGACGTAGAAGGTATTGACGCTTGCAGAAAAATCTGTATCTTGGCTGCAATCGCTTTCGGCAAGTTAATCAATCCCTCAAAGGTTTCAACTACCGGTATATCGAAAATCAGACTTGAAGACGTAAAGAATGCAGCAAATGCGGGATATGCTATAAAGCTTATCGGTCAGGCAAAAGATATCGACAGTAAGATGTATGTTTCTGTTGCTCCCCGACTCGTTGCTTACAACAACCTCCTCGCAAAGGTTGATGACGTATTCAACGGCGTACTTATTAACGGAAATGCAGTAGATGACGTTCTCTTTATCGGAAGAGGCGCTGGAATGATGCCTACAGCAAGCGCAGTTGTTGCTGATATAGTCGACATTGCTGGCAGACCTGAAATTAAGAATCAAAACTGGGATAAAGCAGAAGATAATGACCTTGCTCCCCTCTCTGAAAAGATTTCGGCATATTACGTTTGCGTTAGCAATACAGAAGAACAGGCTAAAGCAATATTCGGTGATATAAAGGCAATCTCTTCTTGCGACGGCGAATTTGCATTTATTACAAACGCCATGAAAAAATTACAGTTTGAAGAATTGGCATCAAAAGCAACCGTCATTTCAGCATTGGAAATTCTTTAATGCCCCATTGTATATTATCCTCCCGTTTTTTTCGGGAGGATTTTTTTGACTTATGAAAATAATCAAACGTTTCTTTTTTTATTTCGTTTGCCGCAACAAGCAAGCATATTGTATTTATCACTGTCATAAGAGATATATTAAAATCGGTAAGACTCCACACAGCGTCACTGTCTGCCACTGCGCCGTAAATAATTATCAAACAATAAGAAAACCTATACAGCTTCATTACACCTTTGCTTTTTGTCAGATAATGAACACACTCACCGCCGTAAAAGCCTTGTGATATTACAGTCGCACAGGCAAAAAGCATTACGGATATTGCAATCGCAATATCGGCAATATTCCCCATATACCGCCCATACGAGGCTATAACAAGCTCCATGCCTGTAAACCCTTTGGCTAACACAAACTCGTCAAACGACAACAGTATAACAAACGCCGTCATATTACACATTATTACCGTATCCGCAAACACTTCAAAAATCCCCCAAAACCCCTGTTCCACAGCGCTTTCTAAATTAGATTTTGCATGAGCTGTGGGAGAAGTTCCGCTTCCCGCTTCATTTGACATTATCCCCCTTGCCACACCGTACCGCATCGCTTTTATAATACTATATCCGCCTATACCTCCAAAAACGGCTTTTACGTTAAAAGCACTCTTAAAAACCAATGAAGCAACGGCACTTAAGCTTGAATAATTTGATACAATAATAAACAGCGAAAAAGCCATATACAAAGCAGTTGCAAAAGGAACTAATTTTGATGTTATTCCCGAAATACTTTCAGTCCCTTTTCTTAATGACAAAAAAATCACAACCGCAGTTATGGTTCCTACGTAAATGGGTTTTAATGAAAATACTGACTCAAAAGATTCGGTCAACGCATTTACCTGAACTATATTTCCGACTGTAAAAGCGTTAATTATACATAGGATCGCAAATACAACCGACAGCCGTTTATTGTTGATACACTCCCTGATATAGTACATCGCGCCTCCCCTATATTCACCATCCTCTTTCTTTCGGTATTTCATAGCCAATACAACCTCACCATACTTTAACGGCATAGCGGCAAACGCGCTTACCGTCAGCCAAAATACAGCGCCGGGGCCGCCCAAAAATATAGCTGTTGATACACCGACTATATTCCCTACCCCCAATGTACTCGCAAGTGCTAACATCGCAGTTTTAAATGGTGATATACCAGTGTCATTATTTTTTCTCATCAAAACGGAAAGAACAGTCTTTTGCCTGAATATAATAAAACTGCCGTATTTTAAAAAAAGGAAACTTCCTGCAAGAAAAACAACGATGGGTAATGCAGGTCCAAATATATATGTATTTAAAAAATTAAGAATAGTTTGCAAACAATTCCTCTCCTTTCTTTATAGGAATTTTTATTCGTTTTGTAAATATATTATCACCTGACGGTATAATTGTTAATTAAATGTTAATAATTATAATTATGCTTGATTTTTATATGGAAATAATATACAATATCACACAGTGTTAGCAAACAACATCCTTGAGTGCTAACCATCAAAAAGTATTTAATTTTTTACCCTTTAAGGAGGAAAATAATATGACACTCAAACCCTTGGCAGACCGTGTTGTTATCAAAATGGTCGAAGCTGAAGAAACTACAAAAAGCGGCATTATTCTTGCAGGTACAGCTAAAGAAAAGCCCCAGGTTGCAGAAGTTGTTGCAGTTGGCCCCGGTGGTATCGTTGAAGGCAAGGAAGTCGTTATGACAGTTAAAGCAGGCGATAAGGTTATTACAAGCAAATATTCCGGCACAGAAGTTAAGTGCGACGGAGTAGAATACATTATCGTTAAACAGAGCGATATTCTCGCTATTGTTGAATAATCGGTAATTTTTGGAGGTATTTTCAAATGGCTAAAGAGATTATGTATGGTATTGACGCAAGAAACGCCCTTCTTCGCGGTGTTGATAAGCTTGCTGATACAGTTAAAATCACAATGGGCCCTAAGGGAAGAAATGTTGTTCTTGACAAGAAGTTCGGCGCTCCCCTTATAACTAACGATGGCGTTACCATCGCTCGCGAAATTGAGCTCGATGATGCTATGGAAAATATGGGCGCACAGCTCGTTAAAGAAGTTGCTACAAAAACAAATGATGCTGCAGGTGACGGTACAACAACCGCTACTCTTCTCGCTCAGGCTTTCATTCACGAAGGCATGAAAAACGTTGCTGCAGGTGCTAACCCTATGGTTCTCCGCAAGGGTATCCAGAAAGCTGTTGACAAGGCTGTTGACTCTCTTAAAAATATTTCAAGAGAAGTGAACGGAACTGCCGACATTGCTCGCGTTGGTACTATTTCTGCAGGTGATGAAGTTATCGGTACTCTTATTGCTGACGCTATGGAAAAGGTTACAAATGACGGCGTAATCACTGTTGAAGAATCCAAAACTGCTGAAACATACTGCGAAGTTGTTGAAGGTATGCAATTTGACAGAGGTTACACATCACCTTATATGGTAACAGATACAGATAAGATGGAAGCAGTTCTCGATGATGCATTCATTCTTATTACAGACAAAAAGATTTCTACAATTCAAGAACTTCTCCCTCTCCTTGAACAGATTGTTCAATCAGGCAAAAAGCTTCTCATTATTGCTGATGATATTGAAGGCGAAGCTCTTACAACACTCGTTCTCAACAAGCTTCGCGGAACCTTTACTTGCGTTGCTGTAAAAGCTCCCGGATTTGGTGACAGAAGAAAAGAAATGCTTCGTGATATTGCTGTCCTTACAAACGGTGAAGTTATTTCCGAAGAACTCGGACTTGACCTTAAGGAAGCTAACGTAGCTCAACTCGGACGCGCTCGTCAGGTTAAGGTTACGAAAGAAAACACCATTATCGTAGGCGGTGCAGGTACCCCCGACGAAATCAAGGCAAGAATCGGTCAGATTAAAGCAAGCATTGAAATTTCTACATCTGATTATGATAAAGAAAAACTTCAGGAACGCCTCGCTAAACTTTCCGGCGGTGTTGCAGTTATTAAGGTTGGTGCTGCTACCGAAGTTGAAATGAAAGAAAAGAAACTCAGAATTGAAGATGCTCTCAACGCTACAAGAGCAGCTGTTGAAGAAGGTATCGTTGCAGGCGGCGGTGTTGCTTATCTCAACATTCTTCCCGAAATTTCAAAGCTCGCAGATTCGCTTGAAGGCGATGAAAAGACCGGTGCAAACATTGTTCTCAAGGCACTTGAAGCACCTGTTCGTCAAATTTCCGACAACGCAGGTTTCGAAGGCTCTGTTATTATTAACGAAATCCGCAAGGCTAACAAGCCTGGATTCGGCTTTGATGCTTACACCGAACAGTACGTTGATATGATTGAAGCAGGTATCGTTGACCCGACAAAAGTTACACGTTCCGCACTCCAGAACGCTGCTTCTATCTCTTCTACAATTCTTACAACCGAAGCTCTCGTTGCAGACAAGAAAGAGCCTATTGCTCCCGCTGCTCCTGCTGCTCCCGGTATGGAAGGTATGTATTAATAAAACTGTATACAAAAGTCAAGACCACCAGTTGAACTGGTGGCTTGCACAGCCCCTATAAGGGGCTAATACAGGCTTCGTCCCTGAAAGGGACTACAGAAGTTTGACACCGCATTACACTCACAGGCAGCCGCTCACGTGCGGCTGTCTTT
>JAFYPF010000033.1 GCA_017547655.1 Clostridia bacterium | reverse complement strand
AAACTCCTGACGAGCTTATTTCAATGGTTAAATCTCCCAAAGGGACTACCGAACAGGCTTTGAACGTATTTACGGAATACAACTTCTCCGACATTGTAAAAGAAGCTATGATCAAATGCTCACAAAGAGCCGAGAAACTCTCTAAAGGTATGTAATTTTATCAGTTCCACCGTCATATATTTTAATGGTGGTGGTATTACTTGCGTAAACAAACTTTAACTTCGTATTTTTTGATTTATGTTTCTGTTTCTGCATTATTTTTTCTTGTCGGATTAACTTTCGGATATATTCTTTCGCCTGATTCACATATCTTTTCATTACTTGAAAACAACGTTGTGTCTTCTGTGTTGAGTGCCTCTGAATTTGAAATCAGTACAATTTCTTCGTCTTTTTTCGAAGAATTAAAATACTTGATTTTTGTCTTTATTACGACATTCTCAATTAAAAGAACGTATTTCTTCTCCCTTGCAGTAGCCTATAAGGGTATATCCGCAGGGTTATGCTCTGCAATATTTTTAAGGGCTGTAAGGCTTGGCGCACTCGCCGTTCGTTTTAAGGTGTTCGGCAGTCTTGCCTTTACCCTGCTTTCTGTTGCAAATATTTGTCTTCTGTGCTATACCTGCACATTAGCTATGACCTATTCAAAAAACATAATCTATCCGCCAAAACTAAAATCATTACTAAACAGAAAAGATACTTTTATTTTTTTAATTAACTTTTTAACGCTCTGCGGAGCCGGCTTTCTAATTATACTATTAAATCACGGAAATCTCTTTTTGCTGATTTCCTCGAAAGGACTGTAAAAATTGTCAGAAAAAAGAAAAAAAAGGGTTAGCCTTTTTAGATATTCGCTTGACGGAAAAGGCGTTCCCAAGGACGTTAATGAACCGAGAAACTTCAAATTCTTCTTTAAGCTTCTTTGGCGTAATATGAATAGGCTGTTGTCGGTCAATATGTTACTTGTATTCTCAAATTTCCCTATTCTCTTTACACTTTTTGCGGTAAGCGGAAATTTGAATACCACATCTTATTCTCCGGTATCCTCGCTTTTTGGCCCCATCTACGGAGCTACAAAAATATCCGGTGAAATCTCTCCACTTACAATTGCATTAAAAAGCGTTCTCGGTATTCAAGTGGAAATTTCCGTTCCTACTGTTGCTACGTATATCTTCTACGGAATAGGTCTACTCACTCTGTTTACGTTCGGTCTATCAATGGTTGGCTCAACATACATTGTAAGAAATATCGTAAAGGGTGAACCTATCTTCTTTATGCAAGACTATTTCTATGTCATAAAAAGAAACTGGAAACAGGCTCTTATTTTTGGTGTTATCGATATTGCGCTTCTCTTCTTGATTTTCTACGATATTATTTTCTTTGCGGCAAATGCTTCAACTTATTTAATGTCGCTTATGCTCTATTTTACGGTGGCTATCGGCATAATTTATTTTGTGATGAGGTATTATATCTATACGATTATGCTCACATTTAAGTTGAATCTTTATAAAATCTTAAAAAACTCATTACTGTTCTCTTTGATTGGCTTCAAGAGAAATTTTGTAGGAACTCTCGGTATTGCCGTACTCATATTCTTCAGCTACGGACTGCTTATGACATTCCCACCGCTCGGAGCCCTTCTTCCCTTTATTATAACAATTTCAATAGGTCAATTTATAGCTATATACACCTCATGGCCAAAAATTTACAGCATTATGATAGAGCCATACGAGCAAGAGGATAATTCCCCGAAGGAAGAACCCATTTTCAAGGATAGAGGTTAATATATATGGCACACTCTTTTTAATATGAGTGTGCCATTTTTTATTCGTTATTTATATCAATATTCTCTCGCTTGTATTTGCTTGGAGATACCCCATATACACTTTTAAAAGCTCGATTAAACGTTCTTACCGTATTAAAACCACACTTTTGTGCTATTTCTGTCATTCCGCCATCTTTCTTTTCGAGCAAATAAACAGCATCTGTTATTCTGAGTGAATTAACGTAGTCATTAAAGCTTATTCCGAGTTTTTTGTTAAGCAAGTGTGATATATAAAACTTGCTGACGTGCAACGACTCCGATGCATCTTCAAGGCAAATATTATTTAAGTAGTTCTCATTACAAAACAAAAGCACGGACTTCAAAACCGACATATCAGCGCTTTTTGCCTTTTTCAGCTCGTAAAAAGAAAATAATTCCCCAAAAAAAGCAGTCAGAAAGCCCTTGTATATCGCCTCTTTATATCTATTCTCTTTTTCATACATCTCCGGCATCTTCCTTGCCAAATACAGTAAAAGCTCATTCTTGTTTTCGGTTGAATACACCTTATTCACCGGAACCATATTATAAAACAAATCCCTATAATCGGGCAAAGTTTCGGGCCGGAAAATGGCAATAAAAAACTCCTCATTCTTTCCGTCCTTATATTCGTGTATTTGGTTTGGAAAAACAGTCAATATGTCACCCGAGCGCAATAAAAACTCTTCGCCCTCAACTATTGCAGTACATTCACCTTTCAGCATATATACCACTTCAACCTGATGATGAAAATGCATCTTGAATTCCAATGATCTTCTTAATCTGCATTGAGTCTGCTTCGAGTCAAATAAATATACAGCCTTCATAATGCACCTCGCTTTTCACAATATTTGACTTGTTTTTTTAAACTATTTGCTATTATTATAACATATTTTGTCTTGTTTTTCAAGCAAAAAAAGATGGTGTTACCCATCTTTTTACTTTATTGTATTTGTCGGAATAAGAATAACCCTCGGCAGTCCCTCTGACAGCTGCCTGTTGTTTGCTCTTTCCAATGATGCACGAGAAAGACTATACTTTTTAGCTACACTCCATAGGTCTTCATTTTCCTCGGGATAATACAGACGAACACACCTATCTTTATTTTCGGTAATTTTTATGTTTTTATCAATAGAAACAGTCGTCACAGTATTTGCCGTTACCTTTTCGTAAAGCACATAATCAATACCTATTTCTACGTTTGCATTCAACTTATTCCCGTCAATGTTTACTCTTGAATCAAGAACGGTACTGTCAACTATGCTTCTTTTTACCTCACTGCAATCTGTCGGTATCTCAAATCTTATAGGGAAAACCATATCCGAGGACATACAATTCCCCTCGTTGTCCGTCAATACCGCTTTAACGGTACATTCGCCATCAAACACAGCTTTTCCGTTTGACACGCCATTTAATTTCATTTGAGAAAAAGCCTGACTAAATACAACTCGGTTAAGCACAATCCCCTCCTGATTTGATACCTCTCCGCTTCCGCTTGCAGAAAAATTAGAATAGCCACACTTCGCAAGTCTCTCGGTCATAACATCTTTATATGTATTTTCATATTTATAAGCAGTAGAAAAAATATCGTCTGTAAATACGGTGTCAGAGTTTGAAATTCCCGTCAACCTTGCTCTGCAAACAAAATCTACCTGTATAAGTCTGTTTTCACCATAGCTATCGTTTGCAACACCAATTTCTATTGCCCCAAGCTCAAGCTTACCAAAGCATTTGCTGTCATTTTGGGGTAATTTAACCTCGCACGAGTGGTCAATCGGAATATTTTTTTCAACACTCTCATATTCACCCTCGTCACCCTCTTCTGCACATCTTATAAGGCATTTCACCCTTGCGTTTCCTCTTATATCAACCTTACCATCGCTGTATTTACAGTCAGTCATAAACAGTTCAGCGTCACTGTAAACAATCTCGGCTATTGGTGTTTTGCCTTTATATTCAATATCCTCGCTGACTCTTATATCGGATTCGGTAAACTGCATATAATTTACACATTCCTTTTTGCCTACTTTTCTCTCAAGTGTAAATTCATCCTCAACACCGCTTCCGCCCACAAGCCTCGGAGATACACAGACTTTATTAAACACAGATATATCGGAAACTACCCTACACTTTAAAAGCAGTTTTCTCGGACTGACTGCCCTTACAGAACGGTTTTCAACACTTGTCGATGCCTCGATTATACTGTCGTCATATATATTTTCGTTCGATATATAGTTCGTATAAGGGTAGCTCTGTGTAACACATTTAACCTGACCCGTATCGCCCATATAAACTACGTTAAATATAACGTCGCCACTATATTCAGCCTTTCCCTCCTGATTGTTTGCATCATTCTCTTCTGCCTTTGCGCTAACAAAAAGTATCTTTCTAATGTCGGGAAAATAATCCGGTAAAATATACTCCTCGCTTACATCATATTCGGGAGACATCTTTAAAGCCTCGTTCCATACGCAAAACTCATCTTTAAATGACTGCAAATTTTTATTATTACTCAAATTTTCAGTACTCATAAAACAACCTCTCTCATTCTGCTTTTTTGGTTAATAATATGCATTGTTCTTTGTTTGTATGCCTAAAACATCGTAAACCCCGGTCGGGATAACAGCTCGTTTATCTTTTCTAACGCTCCCTTTTCTATACGACTAACATAAGAACGTGAAATTCCGAGCTTTTTGGCTATTTCCCTTTGGGTAATCGCCCGCTCTGCACCTATCCCGTAACGCATTACAATTATATCTTTCTCTCTATCGCTCAACTCATCATTTATAATTTTTAACGCCTTCGCACTCTTCATTTTTATATCAAGGTCATCGGCAATAGTATCCTCACTCGCTATAATGTCTATATAAGTTAAAGGGTTTCCATCTTTATCTATGTCTATCGTTTCATTTATGGACACTTCATTCGCCGTCTTCTTTTGAGCCCTGAAATACATTAAAATCTCATTCTGCAAGCATTTACCCGCATAAGTCGCAAACTTCGTTCCATTTTCTATATCGTATGAGTCTATAGCCTTTATAAGTCCTATAGTTCCTACCGAAATTAAATCTTCTTGATTTTTATTTGCCGTATAATATTTCTTAACTATATGGGCAACAAGCCTTAAATTATGCTCTATCAGCTTTTCTCTCGCCAACAAATCTCCCTTTCTTGCCCTTTTAAACAGTTCATACTCCTCGTCGGAATTTAACGGAGGAGGAAAATTTTGCCCCCCCGATACCCTCAAAAAAAGATATATAAAATTTAACATTGATTCCAAAAACATAAAAACACCCCTGTACATTATTACGTACAAGGGTGTTATTTTATTACTGTATTGAAATTATCTTATCCTTTATCTTGCTCGGGGTAAATCCAAAATCTTCAAACAAATTTTTTAAATCGCCCGAGAAGGATTTTTCAGGATTGATTGCGTGTAAATTTACATTTTTTCCTTTTTGCCCGAAATATGCTGCTATCTTCTCGCCTACACCGCCTTTTTCTATCCCCTCTTCAACAACAAGTATTCTTTCAATATCCGCACATTCCGCAAATATTTCATCTGTAGGTTGTGGCATTATTCTATGTAGTTTTATTATTTTAATGCAATAATCCTCTTTAAGAATTTCTGCTGCCAAATATACATTAGCCGTTATTCTGCCATAGGTTATTACAGCTACACATTTCGGTCCACTCCCTACCTCTGCAACCGAAATCCATTTGTACCTTCTTTCAAATGTATTGTTATATAAAATTTCCGTTCCCTTTGGATACCTTACAGCCGACGGGGTGTTACTGCTTACAGCCGCTGTAACCGACTCTCTTAAATCAGCATAGTTTTCGGGAGTATACACCTCAAAGTTGGGTATACCGAGCAAAAACGCGCTGTCATATATGCCCTGATGTGTCATACCGTCTCCCGCTACAAGCCCCGCTCGGTCTATTCCTACAACAACCGGAAGCTTTTGTATGGCAACATCGTGTATAAGCTGGTCATAGCACCTTTGTAAAAAGCTTGAATATACAGCAAATACAGGCACCTTTCCCGTCACCGACAATCCTGCGCTAAACGTCAATGCGTGTTCCTCGGCAATTCCAACGTCAAAAAATCTGTTTTTATATTTTGTTGCAAAACGAGTAAGTCCCGTTCCTTGCGTCATTGCGGCTGTTATTGCAACTATATCTTCATTCTTGTCGGCAAGCTCGGTCAAAACATCGCCAAAAGCTGCTGAAAAATCGTATTTTGCATCAGCCGTCTTACCGCTTTCCTTATCAAAACTTCCGACGGAATGGAACACGTCTGCTCTTTCTTCTGCAAACTTATATCCCTTGCCTTTTTTTGTTACAACGTGAACGATACACGGTCTTTTCTTGCGCTTCGCCTGCTCGAAAACAAGCTCCATTAACTCCTGGTCGTGTCCGTCTATGGGCCCGAAATATTTAAGTCCGAGACACTCAAAATAATTCTTGGTCATAAATACTTTCTTAACGATATTCTTTAACCCGCGTCCGATAGTTAAAAGAAGCGTACCAAATCCGTTTGTCTTTAAACAAAATGCATACACCTTATTCTTAAACTTAATATAACTGCGTGAGTTACTAAACTCCGAAAGATAACTCGACATAGCTCCTACGTTTTTTGAAATAGACATCTCGTTATCATTCAAAACAATAATAACATTCGACATATCTCCCGAACAGTTGTTCAGCGCCTCATATATCATACCATTTGTAAATGAACCGTCACCTACAACCGCAATCGAATACGCGTTATTTCCCGCAAGCTTGTTTCCGATTGCAATACCTAACGCAGCAGAAACAGACGTTCCGCTGTGCCCTGCTCCAAACGCATCATATTCGCTCTCAAATCTGTTCGTAAATCCCGAAAGCCCTTCGTGCTTTCTTATTGTACTAAATCTGTCCTTTCTTCCAGTAAGCAATTTATGAACGTAACACTGATGCCCTACGTCAAAAATTATACTGTCCTTCGGCAAATCAAAAATTCTGTGTAATGCAAGTGTCAATTCAACTACTCCGAGATTGGAGGCTACGTGTCCGCCGTTCACGGAAAGAGTTTCTATTATATTTTCTCTTATTTCCTCTGCAAGAACGGCAGTATCAGATATGCTCAAATTTTTTAAATCGTTCGGACTGTCTATCTTTTCTAAATATGCCATATCCCCCACTCCTTTCAAGTAGTTTTTCATACCTATTTTACACTCTTTATACTTTTTTGTCAATAACAC
Source organism: Clostridia bacterium (assembly GCA_017547655.1). Classification (GTDB taxonomy): domain Bacteria; phylum Bacillota; class Clostridia; order Oscillospirales; family CAG-272; genus RGIG1995. The sequence continues at coordinate 1,890 of JAFYPF010000033.1, read as the reverse complement.
ACTTTTTTGTTGATTTTTTATTTATTTTTAAATTGATATATGTTATAATAGTCTAAACTTATTATTCAAAGGAGATGCGTTCAATGAAAATTGCAGTCGTTGACATTGGCTCAAACACTGTAAAAATGAAGATTTACTCTGTCAATAACGGAATACTGAACGAAACCTATTCAGAAATCAACAACGCCAAGCTTATTTCATATATTTCTTCGGGCACTCTGTCGGTTGACGGTATTTTTCTCCTTTGCAGCATTATTAACCATTTTAAAGCAAAAGCAAACGAAAATCATGCCGATATTTTTAAATGCTTTGCAACTGCCTCTTTAAGAAGGACTCAAAACATCGACGAAATAACAAGCGCCGTACTCTATGCCTGTCAAGAGGAAATAGATTTGGTCTCGGGAGAGGATGAAGCTTTTTACAGTTTTTCCGGCGTAAAAAACACAACGCCCCTCTTCCCCGATGAAGCAATATTACTCGATATGGGCGGAGGAAGCACCGAAATAGTACACTGTATCTCCGCACAAAGAAAAGCTTCCGAAAGTATGGGGTTCGGCTCCCTTTCGCTTTATCTTGATTTTGACGGCAGTAACTTTGATGCTATGAAGAGTTATGCTACAGAGTCCTTTAAAAAAACAAAGCTTTATCCTTTAAAATCTACAAATGCTATACTTGTCGGCGGCACAGCTCTTGCTCTATGCAAGCTATATTCCCACTTCTACAAGGATTCTGCGGAATTTTGTATGACCTATGACAATCTGAATAATATGTATGTGAAGCTAAAGGAATGCAACGCCGAAATCGTTAATCTACTCTCCGCCCTTGTTCCCCACCGTGTTACAACGGTAATTCCGGGACTTGCGGCATATTTAGGTATATTTGAAGAAGTGGGTATAAAAAATATTACCGTTTCAACCTGCGGTATCCGAGAGGGATACGTATATGAAAAAATATTAAAAAATTCGGAGTCTTGAATATGAAAGAACGGGACAAATTTGAAAACAGTAATACTTTTGAGGGCATTGTTTCATTCAGAGCAGTTCTGTCATCAATCCTTGAAAATAAAAGCGACAGAAAAATTCTAAAAGTGTATTACGATATAGAAAAATCAAAAAAGAAACCTAAAGAATATTCCTTTCTTAAAGCTAAATCCTTTGAACAGGGATATACGCTTGGTCTCGTTGAGAAAAATGTTATTGACGAATTAACACTCGGTAACAGTCATGGTGGACTCGCATTCGTTTGCTCCGACAAAAGCTATCCCTTGCTTGATTTAACTGCCATTCAAGAAAACGGATTTTACGTTATGCTTGACGGCATTGAAGACCCTTATAATTTCGGTTATTCTTTGAGAAGCTTGTATGCCTCGGGCATATCGGGGGTTATTCTTCCGCAAAGAAACTGGCTCTCTGCTGCAGGGGTTGTTTGCCGTGCGTCGGCGGGGGCTTCCGAGCAAATCGATATATTTATCACACTCGATGATTCCTTTGTAAACATCTTCAAGAATAAAGGCTATAAAATCGTTTGTGCCGACCTTGACAACAGTATTTCTATGTATGATGCAGACTTAAAAAAACCGCTGTTGCTTATTGTCGGCGGCGAAAAAAGGGGTATTTCGAGCGCTGTACTACAACAAGCCGACAGCATCGTGCGAATCGAATACGGCAAGGATTTTCCCGCCGCACTCTCCGCCGCATCGGCATCAACAGTCCTTGGATTTGAGGTTTACAGACAGAACAGATAAAATGTAAAGTCAAGACCACCAGTTGAACTGGTGGCTTGCACAGCCCCTATAAGGGGCTAATACAGGCTTCGTCCCTGAAAGGGACTACAGAAGTTTGACACCGCATTACACTCACAGGCAGCCGCTCACGTGCGGCTGTCTTTTTT
>JAFYPF010000032.1 GCA_017547655.1 Clostridia bacterium | reverse complement strand
GGAATAAGACGCCCGTTTTCTTCACGATAGGTTCCACCAAGTTGTTCGTACAATGTTTTCATTACAGTATCTCCATTCAAATTATTATTTGCGATATACTGTATCGATTGTCTTTACCACTTGTTTTTGAAACCTTCGTTATCGGAGCTTATCTTAGAGCAGGTGTGCCAAATTTTTTCAAACTTAAATAATTGATTGTGTAGACGGTGTAGCCTTTGACTATACCGATTTTTTTGTTTTTACGCATTTTAATAAATGAACGTGTACTACACCCTAAAATATATTAAATTATTTTCCGGAGAGCTTGTTAATTAAAGCTTCAATGATCATATAATCATCACTGGATAAATTAAATAATTTATCCGAAATTGCTGACTTTTCAGATAAGTTTTTGTTGCCGGTCAGGATATAATCAGTGCTTACACCTAAAATTTGTGATAAATACAAAAGATTATTTATCTTTATTGCTTTTTTTCCTCGTTCAAGATTGGATATCATTTGTATAGATACGTTCATTTTTTCAGCTAATTGCTCTTGAGTAATATTGTTTCGTTTTCGTTCTGTTGAAATACGTTTTCCAATTGCAACTAAATCTATTTGTAGCATAAAATCACTCCTTAATAATATCTACAAATATTATATTGCATTTACAGTTTAATATTAACAACCTAAAGGTTGACAAATTTAATCTTTAGGTATATAATGTTAACACAAAGCTTAAGGAGGAACCCCGAAAATGAAAAAATTAGTATCTTTAACCCTTACATTATTGATGGTTGTATTTTTGGTATCATGCGCTGACAACAACAATTTCACTAATGATTCCACTCTAACAAATGTTAATACAGAATCTTTAGAATCTCAAGAAAACATTGACAGTCTTCAAACTGATTCCGTAGAAAACAGTAATGATATTGTGGAATGGAAAGAATTCTTAAAAGAATACGAAAAATGGGTAGATGATTATATTGCGATTGTAAAAAAGCAAAAAGAAAACCCTAGTGACCTAACTATACTTACTGACTATAGCAAGATGTTAACTCAAATGAGTGAATGGTCAAGAAAATCCGACGATATGGCAAAAAGCATTAAAAGTACTGAAGATGCTTTAGAATATTCTAAAGAAGTATTAAGAATTGTCGGAAAGCTTACAGAAATTGGACAGTAAAACATTTTCATTACTAATGGAGATATATCAATGAGAAGTAAAGTGTTTTTGGCGTCAAATATTTTAGCATCTATTTACTGCACAGTATTATCGTGGTCGCTTGTTAGTTTGGCTATACTTGATTCCGGTAGAGAAAGTATAATAAATACTTTGGGAGGTTTTTTCGAGACTGCTTTTGAGCTGGTCGGTATGAATCTCGCTATAATAAATTATTTATTCGTACTTTCAATTTTATTGTTGGTACATATAGGTTTAGTTATTGTAGGGTGCATAGTTTCTTGGATTGCTTATGCAATCAAAAAAGACAGTGTTGCAACAGTTGCAGCCGTAATATACTTAATAGGCGCTATATGTTCGCCACTTTGTCTTATTTTTGGAATAACTATTTCAGTACTTGCTTTTGTGGGGGCAAGTAACCAAAGAAAACTCAATAAAAAATAAAAGGAGAAAAAAATTATGGAAAACAACACACAAACCCAAGAGGTAAAAACAAAGTTTTGCAAGCATTGTGGGGCAAAAATAGCAGAAGAAGCAGTATTATGCATTCATTGCGGCAGACAGGTAGAAGAGATTAAAAACCAGGCACAGCAACCCAGCATAGTTATTAACAATGAAAACACCAATATGAACACAAATACAAATCAAAATGGTCTTGTGGGATATGGAAGAGCAAAAAATAAATGGGTTGCACTTGCTTTATGCTTTTTCTTGGGCTTTTTGGGAGCACATAAGTTTTATGAAGGCAAAGCAGGTTTAGGAGTATTATATATTCTTACCGCAGGACTTTTTGGTATTGGAGTTTTTGTAGACTTTATTACCCTTCTGTTTAAACCAAATCCCTACTTTGTTCTCTAATTGCAGATAAACAGAAAATTTATTTTAAAGTGCACCTTGCAGTATGGTGTTACTATAAAAAATATGGGCAGTTCACAATGAACCGCCCATGTTTTTTATTTAGAAAGCATAACTTTATCACTTGTAAACTTACTGCCGCTGGATTCTTCAAACATTTGAAGAAGCTGTTCTATAGTAAGCTTTTTCTTGTCTTCACCTTTTACGTCAACAACAATCTGACCTTCATGCATCATAATAAGACGATTGCCTACACGAATTGCATCAGCCATATTATGTGTAATCATAACAGTAATTAAATTATCTTTTTTTACAATTTCCTCGGTAATATCAAGAACTTTCTTTGCTGTTTTTGGATCAAGTGCCGCCGTATGCTCATCAAGAAGCAAAAGCTTCGGTTTTTTGAGCGTCGCCATAAGAAGCGTAAGTGCCTGACGTTGACCTCCCGAAAGAAGTCCTACTTTTGCGGTAAGTCTGTCCTCAAGTCCCAAATCAAGAATTTTTAAAAGCTCTTTATATTCTTTTCTTTCCTTGGAGGTAATACCTGGTCGAAGTGTTCTTCTTTTACCTCGGCGAGCCGCAAGCGCAAGATTCTCTTCAATCTGCATATCTGCCGCCGTGCCGGTCATAGGATCCTGAAAAACACGTCCTAAATATTTCGCGCGCTTGTACTCGGGAAGTCTTGTAACATCAACACCGTCAACAACAATACTTCCGCAATCCACAGGATAAACCCCTGCAATCATATTCAACATAGTGGATTTGCCCGCGCCGTTACCACCGATAACAGTTACAAAATCCCCCTCGTCAAGATGGAGATTGATTCCTTTAAGAGCCTTTTTCTCGTTAATTGTTCCGGGGTTAAAGGTTTTTTCAACGTTTATAATATCAAGCATTTGCCTTGCCCCCTTTCGGTTTTCTCATATGCATCTCTGTATATTGTCTTTTCCAATACGGAATAGCAAGGAAAATAGCAACTATAGTTGCAGACAACAACTTCAAGAGGTTAGCATCCAGTCCCATGGTGATAACTGCTTGAACAACTATGTAATATATAATCGAACCAAACGCAACTGACAAAAGTCTGAGCGCAAAGTTCTTAAATATCTTACCAAATAACGCCTCGCCGATAATTACGGCAGCAAGACCGATAACGATAGCCCCCTGTCCCATTTTTACATCGGCAAAGCCTTGATATTGAGCAAGAAAAGCTCCCGAAAAAGCAACAAGACCGTTTGAAAGCATAATTCCGAGTACTTTATTAAAATTAGTGTTTATGCCTTGAGCACGGCTCATATTCAAGTTTGCGCCTGTTGATCGAATTGCGCAACCCATTTCTGTTCCAAAGAACCAGTAAAGAACAGCAATCAAAACAACCAAAACAATCCCTACTGTAATCAAAGGATTATGGAGTGCAAACTCCTTAACCCAACGAAGCGATATAAGAAGGTCGGTTTGATTAACGTTAACCGATTGATTGGCTTTACCCATAATTTTAAGGTTAATGGAATAAAGCGAAAGCTGTGTTAAAATACCTGCCAAAATCGGAGGAATTCCCATTAGAGTATGCAACAAGCCGGTAATTGCACCCGCAAGAAGACCTGCAATAAATGCGGCTATCATAGCCAACCACAAATTGCAGCCGTGCAAGATAAGCACAACAGCAACTGCACCACCCGTTGCAAAAGAACCGTCTACCGTAAGATCGGCAACATCAAGTATTCGATACGTAATATAAACGCCTATTGCCATAATCCCCCAGATTAAACCCTGTGAAACTGAACCGGGCAATGCGTTTATAAGTTGACTTAAAATTTCCATAAAAATCACCTATAAGTTAAAAATAAGTAAAAAGCCGGAGAGAAGATCTATTCTCCCCGGCTGTTAGTTATATATTAGTTTTCTTCGATAGCAGTGTATCCTTCAAGAGGCGTGATGCCCAAAGCTGTACAATTCTGCTTGTTGTACTTGGGAGTCTGATTTTCTGCATACTCAATAGGCATTGTAGAAATATCAGCGCCGTCTCTCAAAATCTTAACAGCCATTTTACCTGTAGTATAACCAAGGTCATAGTAGCTGATAGAGAGTGTAGCAATACCGCACCCAGAACAAATACCTTCTTCACCTGCAATTACAGGAATCTTCTTGGGTTCGCAAATGTTATCAATAATACCTGTGTTTTCCGCAACAGTATTATCTGTAGGAACGTAGATTACATCACATTTGTCAGCGGCTGTTGTACAAACCTGAGCAAGGTCATTGGAATCTGTGAAAGGATAAGCTGTAACTTTAAGGCCTTTCTTTTCAAGCTCTGTTTTTACAACGTCTACCTGGTACTGGCTATTAGCTTCCTTTGAGCAGTAGAGCAAACCAACGTTCTTTGCATCAGGACACCATTTTGTAATCATTTCAGCCTGCTTATCAAGGGGAGCAAGGTCAGACGTACCGGAAATGTTACCGCCGACTGTTCCGTTAAAATCTTTAATTTCAAGAGCAACACCGTATTCGGTTACGGATGTACCGAGAATCGGAATATCCCCTGTTGCAGCAGCTGCAGCCTGCAAAGCGGGAGTAGCATTCGCCATAATCAAGTCAACGTTGTTTGAAACAAACTGATTGGCAATTGTAGAGCATGTGTTTGCGTCATTTTGTGCATTCTGGAAATCAAACACAACAGCATCTTCACCAAGCTCATCAATAATAGCCTGTTTAAATCCATCTGTCGCAGCGTCGAGCGCCGGATGTTCAACAAGCTGAACAATACCAATCTTATACTTGCCATCATCATTTGAACCGGAGCATCCGGCAAATGTCAACATACAGCCTACGCAAAGCGCAAGAACTAGCATAATAGATACTAACTTCTTCATTTTAAAAATCTCCTTTTTACTAAAAGCTCATTTAAGTCTTGCTTTTTTGTTGCGTTTATTATATAATACACTGTGTTATTAGTCAAACGAATGGTTTTGATGTTTATCATCTATATTTTCGATGGATGGAGGAAAAAATGGAATTACGAAATTTAATCACTTTTACCCACGTGGTCGAGCTCGGAAGCTTTACAAGAGCAGCCGAGCTGCTTGGATACTCACAATCAACTATATCTTTTCAAATAAAACAACTCGAAGATGAGCTCGATTGCCTTTTGTTTGAAAGAATTAACCATACCATATCACTTACAGACCGCGGACGTGATCTTGTTTCATACGCACATCAGGTTCGCGCTATTACGGATGAGTTTAAGGAAAGCTTCGCAAAAGAAGGTCAGCTCTCGGGACATATCCACATTGTAACGCCTGACTCTGTGTGCGACGAAATGATCAATTCTCATTATATTGATTTTCATAAAAAATATCCTGAAATTTCTATCCGCTTTACTACGGGCGACTCCGCATTGATGCTTGATATGCTTGACCACAACAAAGCTGATATAATTATCACGCTTGATCAGCGTACATATAATAAGGATTACATAATTGCAAAGGAAGAACCGCTTTCGACTCATTTTGTTGCAAGCGCAAACTCGAAATTTGCCAACGCCAAAGGACTGTCTATAAAAGATATTGTTAATGAACCGTTTATTTTAACCGAATACGGTCAAGGATACCGCCGTGTTTTTGACAGTGAACTATCAAAAATGTCATTGGAAATAACCCCCGTTCTTGAAATCGGAAGAACCGATATTATTACAACAATGTTGGCGGAAAGCGAAATGATTTCTTTCCTTCCCGATTTTGTTACAAAGGATTTAATTGAGTTAGGTAAACTCTGCTATCTTGACGTTAGCGATGTAAAAATTGATATTTGGAAACAGCTTATATACCACAAAAACAAATGGATGACCAAAAGCTTAAAAACTTTTATTGACTATATAAAAAAAGAAGAATTCTCAAATTGATTTTATTTGTGGGTAAAATACGAATAAATATAATAAAATTCAAGAAAACGGGCGTTCCCCCAAAAATCACAAACAACACTGTTTTAGAAGGACATACGCTACAGTGTGGGGAATATAAACGCATTTAACGTTATTGATATAGAGATAAATCAAAAAAGCACCAAAATTATTGTAAATCCAACACTTTTGGTGCTTTTGCACAATTTACAATAAACTTTTTGTGTAATTATGTCGACTAAAGATATTGATATTTTTTTTAAGATGTGATATAATCAATACATTAAAATTGCATAATTGGCTAAATGAAGCTTGCAGGAAAGTCGGAAATTGTCTTCCGTGCCGAAGGAGTAAACCTCTCAGGAGTCTGTTTTGACAGATAGGACTGTAAGCAGATAGCACTCCGGAGAATCCCTTGCTTCGCTGAAAGCACAAGGGTGCCGAAGGTGTAAACGGTAAATGTTACCGCGAATCTCTCAGGCAAAAGGACGGATTAAATATACCCTCTTTATTTATAATATTTTTAAAGAGTTGCTTTATTCTGCAGAGCTGTTATCATTTTCATTTGGTAATTTGGCTTTGCTTTTTTTATTATTTTTATTTTTAGGAGGGTCTATATGGACTTTTTGTACAACATAGTTGCAAGTATCAATACATACTTGTCAAACTACATTCTCATCATTCTCCTTGTAGGTATCGGTCTCTACTATTCAATCAGAACACGTTTCGTTCAGGTTCGTTGCTTCGGCGAGGGCTGGAAGAAAATGTTCGCAGACTTTTCTCTTAACGGCAAAAAACAAAAATCCGGCTTAAGCTCTTTCCAATCACTTGCAACGGCTATTGCAGCGCAGGTTGGTACAGGTAATATCGTCGGCGCATGCGGCGCTATCCTTATCGGTGGTCCCGGTGCAATCTTCTGGATGTGGATTATTGCTTTCTTTGGTATGGCTACCATTTACGGAGAAGCTGTTCTTGCACAGAAGACACGTACTGTTGAAAAAGACGGTACTGTTAAGGGCGGTCCCGTATATTACATAACAAGCGTATTCAAAGGCAGATTCGGTAAATTCCTTGCTATATTCTTTGCAGTTGCTACTATGCTTGCTCTCGGATTTATGGGTTCAATGGTTCAGTCGAACTCCATCGCAGAAGCTTGCAACAATGCATTCAACATTCCCAATTGGATAGTTGGTTTGGCAGTTGCCGCAATTTCTGCTGTCATCTTTATCGGCGGTGTTCAGAGAATTGGTTCTGCAACAGAGAAATTGGTTCCCATTATGGCAACACTTTACATCATTGGCGGTCTTATAGTTCTTGCTGTTAATTTCGAAAACATTCCCGCAACATTTGCAGCTATATTCAAATATGCATTTAACGCTAAATCTGCTCTCGGCGGAAGCGTTGGTGCAGCTATTTACCTCGCAGTAACTCAGGGCGCTAAAAGAGGTCTCTTCTCTAACGAAGCAGGTATGGGTTCAACACCTCACGCTCACGCTCAGGCTAACGTTGAAAAGCCTCACGACCAGGGCGTTGTTGCAATGATCGGTGTATTTATAGATACGTTCGTTGTACTTACATTTACAGCACTCGTTGTTATTTCCGTATTCTTTACAGGTGACGGCGTGCTCAACCCCGCAAACTTTGCAGACGGCGTAATCCTTGAAGATGCGGTATCAATGGCAGGACTTTCAAAAACAAACCTTGCTCAGCATGCATTCGGTTCATCATTCGGTCTCGCTTCCGTTGGTAACATCTTCGTTGCAATTTGCTTGTTCTTCTTCGCATTCTCCACAATTCTCAGCTGGAACCTCTTCGGAAGAATTAACGCTATATACCTCTTCGGCAAGAAGTTTGATGTAGCTTATTCAATAATTGCAATTGCATTCATTTTCACAGGTTCGCTTCTTTCAAACGACCTCGTTTGGGAGCTTACGGATATGTTTAATAACCTTATGGTTATCCCCAACGTTATTGCCCTCTTCGCTCTCGGTAAGGTAGTTGCCGAGGTTTCAAAGAGCAACAAGAACGAGCTTAAATAATAACAATATATACCTTCTAAAAAATTAAAGTATGCGGTATTTCGTTCTTCGAAAAACGCATACTTTTTTGTTTTTGTAAAAACACATAATCTCCCCCCTTACTTTACGCAAACCTTTTTTTAAAATAATTACATTTGCCCTTGACCTACGAAAAAAAATGATATATAATATAATGGAATAGAAATATTTTGATGTGCATTCAAATCGGAGGCGGTTTAATGAAGAAAAAAATAATTATTGCACTTATTATTTTGGCATTGTTTATTCCTACATACTTGGCTGCAGCTTACTATATATCTGCTCAAAATGCACCTGTTGCGGAAAGAACGATTGAAAAAATGACAGTTACCGACCTTGACGGTAAGCAGTTCGTTTTCAACAAAGAAAGCAAAGAATCAAAGGAAATGATTGCGTTCTTTGTAGAGATGAACGATACTGCAAAGGAAGTTCCCTCTTTGCCGGCACAGATGAAGGAAATGGAATATTATAAAGCTGTATACAGAAGCTACAACAAGGACAAGGAGTACAAGTATTACTTTACAACCAATCCCGAAGAAGCTTATTATATAGACGCTCAAAACAAGACATACAGCATTTCGACGCAAAAGGCAGTTGAATTCCTCTCTATGCAGTATGCGGAAAGCACATACGAGGCATCAACAGAGCCCGAGCTTACCGTATCAAATATGAGTGTGCTTGAGCCTTATAATATTGATTGGAAATATAAGGCGGGTGCGGGCGAGTTTATTTCGACGTCTTATTCGGGAAAACAGGATGCTTCATCACAATTCCCCGTATCAGGAAGTTTACAGCTTGCTTTTACTAACCAGCCCGACTACGTAACCGTAAAAATTATGCACGGCGAAACCGAAATATTTAATGATTTGTACGAGAATTTGACTCCGTCCGTTATAGGAGAAACCAATAAAACGTTTAACATTGAAGTAAGCGCAAAATGGTATGAATCAGAAGAGAAAGAATATCACGGAGATGCAACGTATAAGTTTACAGCCAACGTAAGTGCTCCCGCTTCATTCTATCTCGGCGAAAACACTATTGAACACGGCGAATTTGTTGTTCTCACAGCTAAAAATATTATTGACGTAAACGCTATTGTATTTAAGTCAGAACCCGCTATAAACTATACGCCTACATTCTACAAAGAGGGCGATTACGTTGTTGCTCTTATCCCGATTTCCGTAACACTTGATTATAATCCCTCTTACGTATTTACGGTTTCTTCAGGTGGTGTTACCGAAGAACTCACGTTGACTGTAACCGAAAGAGCAAAGAAAAACAACATTATTTCAAAAGCCTCCGCAGAGCTTGTAAGCAGAACAAGAACCACTGCAATTTTGGAATCATTTGCAAATGCGCTCAAAACAACAATTAACACCAACGAAACAACACGTTATTGGGAAGATTTATTTATCGAGCCCACAACAAGACAGGTTCGTTGGGGATTCGGCAGAACAGTTACTATTTCTTCTACCGCAGGCCAATATATAAATACCGGTGTTGACTACCTCGTTGTAGGCGGAGATCAGGCAGCCGCAGTAAACAAAGGAAAGGTTGTTTACGTCGGTGAACAGCTTTACAGCGGCAAGTTGGTTGTAATCGACCATGGTTATGGTCTCAAGAGCTGGTATATGAACCTTAGCTCCATTACCGTTAACGTTGGCGATATTGTAGAAAAAGGCTCTATCGTTGGCGTTGTAGGTGATACAGGCTATAACTACGGCGGTGTCAGCCTCCGTTATGAATTAACTATTCACGGCGTACCGGTTTGCCCCTATTCAGTTAGCGAAGAAGGCATTAAGATGTACGTTGGATAATAATCAAACAATATTAAAACAGACCTTGTAAAAATACAAGGTCTGTTTTTTGCTTATGAAATACATAGGGACTGTCTCGTTAGCGGTAAATTTTGCTTTTGAGACAGTCCTTACTGTTTTACTCCGATTTTGATATAAGATTGATAATTACTTTTGCCTTTTCCAACCAGTCATTTTCACGAGCCTCTTTATCGAGAAGCTCCATATAATTACTGTCGCTTTTTAGCTCCAACGCCTTGTCAAGCTTGGCAATAAAATCATCGTGGTCAACGCCGCGCATAACACTTTCATATTTACGACACTCATTCATATCCGTTGTTACTATAGGCTTGTGAAGCGCCATATACTCAAAAAGCTTAACCGGGCTTGTCGCCTTTGTTATATTGTTTATAACAAAAGGAATGGTAAGTATATCACACTTCGCCGCATAGTTCTTTAAAATCTTGTAATCAACCGGACCGAGAAAATATACGTTTTCTTCGCCGTTCATATTTTCATCGTATGCCTCATCATACTTAATGCCAAAAAGGACTATCGAATATTTGCCGGTAGCGGCAATTTTTTTTATAAGATTATAATCAAACCACTTTGCCAACGCTCCGTAATAACATACTATAGGCTTTCCCTTTTCAAGAATCGACTTGAATTCCGGCATATAATCAAAGTTTTCATCTACACTGCCAAAAAAAGAATAATCAACTCCATTCGAAGACATTACAAGATTCTTTTCGCCCCTGTGATTGATAACGTCTTCACGCAGCAAGTCGGCAGTTACAACTACGAATACATCGGTATTCCCCATTGCATATTCGTACTTATCAACTATATTCTGCGGAAGATTTTTTGTACCCGCAAGCTCTGGACTTATATCGTCTATATACTCGTATATAAAGCCATATCCCTTTGACATATAATCCTTTATATTTTGCACCGAAAGCTTCCAGTCGGTTGAATAAAGCTGTATATACTTGGGTTTGGTTACTTTTTCAAGCTCGGACATCAATATCTTGTTGAGCAAAACGTTATTGTAGTTGATAAGATATAGATTATCACCAAATTCTTTTATGGTTTTGACCTTATCGGTCATCGTAGTTACCTCGTAAAGCACAAGACAACGGTTCTTTGACAAATTATTTGCAATATGCTGCGGACGCTGAAACAGAGGAACGTTATATCCAAAGCTGCTTCTCCAGAGTACAATTCTGTCAAAAGAGTCTGAATTCAGTATATCACTCAACTGCTTCCTGTACTTCTTTGGATTAAAAAACACCGCAAAGCTTATTTTGTTTAAATAATTTGCAACGATATAAGCATACAGCTTTTTACAAAAGCCAATAAAACCGTATTTCTTGTAAACGTTTACAAGTTTCGAAAACTTTTCTCTCATTCAATAATATTCCTTGTTTTTTAAATATTATTTGATAAACTTCTTAATAATTGCGTCGACGATTCGCTCGCTTGCGTGGCCGTCGCCGTAGGGATTTGAAGCTCTGCTCATACGTTCATATTCTTGCTTGTCAGTAAGCAAACGCATGGTTTCTTTGTAGATAACATCAGTATCAGTTCCTACCAATTTCAATGTTCCTGCGACAATACCTTCAGGTCTTTCTGTTGTATCACGAAGAACAAGAACAGGCTTGCCAAGCGAGGGCGCCTCTTCTTGTATACCGCCGCTATCAGACAAAATCAAGTGCGAAACATTTTGGAAATTGTGGAAATCAAATACTTCAAGAGGCTCAATAAGCTTAACTCTGTCACAATCTCCGAATATTTCATCTGCTGCCGCGCGCACAAGAGGATTCTTGTGTATGGGATATATTACTTTTATTCCATCAACCTCGTCAAGAACTCTTCTGATACCTCTGAAAATGTTTTTCATAGGCTCACCGAGGTTTTCTCGTCTGTGAGCAGTGAGAAGAATAAGCTTGTCTCCCTCGAGCCAATCAAGCTCGGGATGAGTGTAGTTTTCTTCTACAGTGGTGCTCATAGCGTCGATCGCCGTATTACCGGTAACGTATATTTTGCTGTCGTCATAGTTTTCCTTGAGAAGATTCTCTCGGCTAAGTTCGGTTGGAGCAAAATACATATCCGTCATACAGTCAACCATTTGTCTGTTCATTTCCTCGGGATATGGCGAATATTTGTTATATGTACGAAGACCTGCTTCGACGTGACCTATTGCAACTTGATTATAGAAAGCAGCCAAAGCTCCGGCAAACGTCGTGGAAGTATCACCGTGAACAAGCACAATATCAGGCTTTGCTTCTTTGATAACAGCATCTACACCGGTCATTGCCCTATTTGTAATATCAACAAGTGTTTGTCCTTGTTTCATCATATTAAGGTCATAATCAGGCTTAATATCAAATGTATCCAAAACCTGGTCAAGCATTTCTCTGTGCTGTGCGGTAACACAAACAATACTCTCAATTTCTTCGCGCTTCTCAAGTTCCTTTACCAAAGGTGCCATTTTTATAGCCTCGGGACGTGTCCCGAATATGCTCATCACTTTGATTTTGTTCATTTTGATACTATCCTTTAATTAGAACTTTAACTTTTCTTTTTAATACTCTTAATACATTTCTTGGTTTAAACCTTTTTAAAAATCTTATTTTGCACATTTTTTTATATTTATTATCAATATGTGCCATATAAGAATTAAATTCTTCAGCAGAATCTATTCCCTCAATCACAAAAGTTTTTTCCCATAAGGATTTTATTATCCCACCCTCAAAAAAATTCATAATATTATTTTCTATTTCTTCTTTGGTAAAGGAATTAATAAAACTAAATTCATTTCCGGAGTAGCCCACGTTTGTAAATAATGTTGATACCATTTTTACATCATTATAATCTCTTGTTTCTAAATAATTTTTATACGGCAACAATGATTCTTCACTGTCTATTTTGCTAGTATATTTATAATACTTTAAATATTTATCAATTATATTTATTGCTGCATCTTGTATAATACTTACTTCTTTAATATAATCTTTGTTTTCGCTTAAAACAGGAATTACTTTATTGTCTTGTTCCTCATATCTTACTAATGAGCCTTCCGGTGATGAAAAAATAAATTCAAACATCATCATGTTATTAATTATTAAATTAGAAATCGTTTCGGGCTTATTATAATTTAATAAAAATCCTCTTGTATTATATAATATATCTTCATAAATATATTGTCCTGTGCAGAAATAATACCCAAACAACTCAACTTCAGATATTTTACTTAATGCATATTGAATACTACCCCGCCACCCTATATCTACTGCATTCATTTTCTTGTGCTCATATACTTTTTCTTGAATCAAATATTTTTCGATTAATTCTTTTTGTTCATTCATTTTTTGTTCGAAGTCATCATAAACTTCAGATATTAATTGTCGATAATATATATGATTCTCTATTGTTATAATATCATCAGGACTTAGGAAGCCGTATTTTTTTATAACTTCGCTATATTTATCCGCATCCAAATTAAAACACTCAAATATTGTTCTTAACTTTTGATTTTTATCATACTGAAAGTTAACCCCGCATAACATATCTACAGCAACTGTTTTTTTCTCGTAAGTTAAAATCGGTAATTGAGTTGCTCTACGAGATGTGTATAAATATGATGAAAAAATTTTACTATTCTCAACCATTTTTATATTATCAAATATTTTTTTTATAATATAACCATCTCTTGCAAAAAAATATATATTATCGTGATCAATATTATTTTTATAAACCCAATTAGCAAAAGCATAGTATAAGGGTGCTGCGTTAATTATACCGAATTTTTTCCAATAATCTACTTCCAACCCGTTATTTACAGCATTGTTAGATATAGCAAAAATTATGCTACTTGCCACGCTTAAATTGTCTCCTAAATTTTTGCTTCTTGATAAAACATTTTTGTAATGATAAGAACTTATTCCGAATTTTCTTGCTTGTTCATAATCAGAGTAATAATTATCTCCGATATGTAACCATTTTTCTTTTTCAAATTTTTCTTTTTCCAAAACCAATTCGTATAAAGTCATATTACCTTTATGTTTATGATATTCATTTGAAACATAAACTTTAATGCCTTCATACCCATTGTTATTTAATATATCAGAAATAATTTTTTCAGGCAGGTACATATCTGATATACATACAACCTTTTTGTTTTTAGAAACAGCATAATCGTATACAGATTTCATAAATGGATTAAATGTCAAAAATTCTTTTTCAAGATTTATCTCCATTTTTTTAATTTCTTCTTTTATTATTTTAGAATTTATTGATAAAGTATCATATATTTCATCAAGTGACGTTTCATAATGATTTTCTTCGGTTCTGGAATTTTGTTCAGCCTCAATTCTCATTCTGCAGAAATTATTAATATAATATTTTTCTTTGACTTCTATTTCCAAAATTCTGAATATATCTATGGGTTTTAAAACATTTCTAAGTAATAATGTATCAAAAATATCAAAAGATATTACATCATATTTATCTATTAGCGCTTCTAAGTTTTTTAATTCATTCATACAACTCACTACTTTCTTATGATCTTTCTATATAATTTATAAACTAACATAAGATGTTTTCTTAAGAAATTCCCTACTCTTCGTCTAAAAGTTATATTATTTTTCCAATATAATTCAAAAGTATCCATATAAAACTTTATTGTTTTTTTGATTAACTTTGTGTGATATGAATCTTCTGCCAAAGACATCATTGCATCATAAAATGCGTTACTTGATTCTTCCCAACCTTGCCAATTCTGGGCAGTTTTTAGTGCATTTCTTTTTAATTTTTTTAACAAATCTCTGTCATCATATAACTTATTAATTAAATACAAGATTTTTTCTTCGTCATGCATCTCTGCTACTAAGGAATTATAACCGTCTTTCATATATTCGTCCCACCCGCTAACCTTATAAGTTATAGCAGTTCCTCCGCAATGAAACATTTCTAAGGGAGGCCCGAACATTCCTTCAACTAAGCTTAATTTCACTAAAACATCACATGAACGGTAAATCTTTGCACACTCAGAAAGTGGTTGCTTTGAAAATAATTTATCTACTCCATCATACTTTTGTATATCACTGGATGTTAAAAGCCATATTTCATCAGCCTTACTTTTTTTAACAATTTCAAGAGTTTTAGGTATATTTTTATAAAAAATATCTACCGGACCTTCAAGAAGAACTCTAAAGGTACCATCTTCTTTTGGATATTTATCACCAATCTCTGTATAAATATCTTTTCTTATTCCATTACGTACTAATTTTACTTTTGCTCCATAATTTTCTTCAAGATACTCTTTAATCCACGTTGCTTCAGTAATTATTGGTATAGGCAGAGTATAAGTTGCATCAATTAACCTCTTTAAAACCCAATCGTCGCTTTCTACAAAATTGGATTCTATAGATTGTACAAAATACATATAATTGTTTGCATTTATTTTTGGCAATTCATAAACTGTTCTCCACCATGTTGCAATGGCTAAATCAAAATTTTCATTTTTTACATCTTTGTATTTTTTAAAATTTAGTCTTTTTGCATCCTTATGCCATGCTATTCTTTTAGGTGTTACTTCTTCATCCGTTACTATTGTAACTTCATTATTATCATCTAAGCATTTTAATGCATGTTGAAATATTACGTATGTCCCCCCGCTAATATCCGGGGAACCCAATAAAAACACTATTTTCATTTTAACTCCTAAATAACATTATTTTTTTTCAATCTCATTTTTTTATAAATAATTAACATTAATCTACCTAAATACATATTACTATTATAAAGTTTTAAACATTGCCATGTTTCATCATTTTGAATAAATCTATGAAATCTCAAATAAGCCTTTATCTTTTGTTTTATATTTAATTTTGTATTACGCTTGAAAGTAGAATAATTCATTACTCCGAAATTTTCATAATGATATAAAGCATTAAATTCTTCTAATTCACTCTTGCTTGAAACAAAATTTAATTCAAAAAATTTTAAATTAAACATCTTTTCTATGGTTTCAATGTCATAATAACCGTATTTTAATATATTAAGTAGTTTTTCAAATTTATTATAAATTGCAGATTGAATTGGCTTAATGTGATTATTATACATTATTTGTTCTTTTTCAAGTTCATTTAAAACAGGCTCTGTTTTCCCGTTCTTAGTAACGTAATTCACCGTGCTTCCATGATCAGCGTCTAAAAATATTTCAAAAAAAGGACGATTGCTATTATACAAATAACCATTGTTTGATATTTTGTGTGCAGTATATTCAAATAATACTGCTTCCTTTTTTTCATAATCAAAAACCTCACCATAATGTACTAATCCAACGTAATATCCGTGTACTTTAATATGAGGAATACATTTTTGAAGATTGTTTTGAATACTTCCTTTCCAGCCAACATCTACAATGTGCAGCTCTTTCTCATTTAATATTTTAAATCCATCTAAATATTTAAGAAAATTTTCTTTTGATTTTTGTCTTTTTTCTTCATACAATTTTATAAAATATTCATTAGCTGTTAGTTTTTTAAACACTTCTTTATCTTTTAAATCGTATATTATTTCAAATATATTTACTTTAACTATATCAATTATTTTTATTATCTCTTCTTCTGAAAAACCTAAATTCTTACAAAAAGTATCTATACTCATATGTGGATATTGTACAAACAATGCATCAAAATTTTCTTCATCAAGAGATTTCAAAGTTCCTAAAAAGGTTGATGCTCTGGATACATAAAGATACTCTGTTTTAATTTTTGGCCCTTCAATAGCTTCTTGATATTTATCAAATAACTTTTTTAAAAACTGTCCTTCTCTTGCAAAAAAGAACACTCTTTCACAATTATTTTTTAATAATTTAAAATATAAATTGTTAATAAACAAAAACAAAGGATACGTCATTTTTTCAAAATTATGTTTATCTTTTATACGGTATTCGTTTCCAAACGAGCGCGCCACTTGTTTTTTATTTAAAAGTTCTTCATTCAAATTGTCTGAAATATCTTCATATATTCTATTAACTGTTTTTATAAATGTATCTATATCTACTTCAATTTTAGTATTATATTCGTTATAAAAATTTTCTAAAATGCTTTTTATGTTTTTTTCACTTGTGCTCATTGAATATAATTTATTATATAAGTATTCAACATCATCATTAATAATATATAATCTTTTTATATATCCAGCAACTATTTTTAACTTATTTTTCATACAGTTAACCTCCCACTATACTTATTATTTTGTTAACCTTATTTTCATTCATTTGTTTAAAGTCAATGTTCCAATTAACTTTTTCATTTTTATCAACTTGCAAAATTGTTTCAGCAATGTTTTGAGCGTTCTTGTTAATATATATCGAATAATCTGAAACACTAAGCATATCATCACTTGTTAATACTGTAGTGATAATTTTTTTGTTAAGAACTAATGCCTCTAAATAAACAACCGGAAATCCTTCGTAATTAGAGGTTAATATTAGAAAATCACATTCTTTCAAATATACATACGGATTTAATGTTTCATCAAAAAGTTCTATGCATCCTTGTAATTTGTTTGTCCTTATATATTTTTCTATTTCTGCCTTATAAGGTCCGTTTCCTACTATATACAAACAAATATTTTTATCTTTTTGATATGCTAAATTAAAACTTTCTACAAGTAAGTCTAAGTTTTTAGATACATTGTCTAATCTGCCAATAAAAATAAAATTTTTACAGTCAGGATTAAATTCATATAAACACTCTTCATATGCTAATTTTTTAACTAATTCGTAATCTATAATATTATTAATGACTTTACATTTTGATTTAAAATTCGGCAAAACATTTATAAAGTTATCTTTGCTCTCATTTGATACAAAAATTAAATGTTTAAATTTCCGCGCTTTAAGTTCAGAAAAAAATGAAAGCATTTTTTGTTCATTTTTGTCGAACACATTATAATAATCACTATGTATATAAAGCGAGTTGTTTTTCGAGGCAATTTGAGCTAATCTTGAGCCTATCACAGAATATGTAGCATAATTACATGAAAAACTATATCTATTGTAATTCTTTAGAGTCCAAAACAAACGATGAAGATAATTTGACACCTTGCGAAAGAACACATTTTTAATACTACTTAACCGATATTCTCTTACAGTTATATTATTATTTATTTTACTCAAAAGGGGACCTTCTTTTTTTTCAAGAACCAACGTTATATTGTAACAATCTAAATCAGCCAGAGAGTTCAATAATAAAACTAAAGCCTTTTCCATACCACCAATTTTTAGATCGCGACTAAAAAAAACGATTCTGCTCTTTTTCATTTTACTATCCCATCATAGTCCGCATATACTCATCGCATACTTCTTTACCGCCAATCATTTTCACATGACCGTGGTCAAGCCATACAACAGTATCGCACATCTTCTTTATCTGCTCAATTGAATGTGAAACAAAGAGCACCGTAGTACCTCCGTTTATCATGCTGAGCATCTTTTGTTCGCTCTTATTTTGAAAAGCTATATCTCCAACAGACAATATTTCATCTACAATCAATATTTCCGGATCAACAACTGTCGCTACCGAGAACGCAAGTCTTGCCACCATACCCGATGAAAAGTTCTGAACCGGCACGTCAAGAAAATCGTGTAATTCCGAAAAATCAACTATCTCTTGAAATTTCGAATCAATAAACTCCTTTGAATAGCCCATTATTGCGCCGTTAAGATAAATATTTTCTCTCGCTGTAAGCTGCGAGTCAAATCCTGCGCCAAGCTCGATCATAGGACAAATGTTTCCATAAGACTTAACGCCACCCTTTGTCGGATTCATAACACCGGCTACAACCTTAAGCATTGTCGATTTGCCTGCGCCGTTAGAGCCTATAAAACCAATAACCTCGCCCTTTTTCACCTTAAAACTAACGTCGGTCAGCGCCCAAAAATCCTTCTTTTCTTTCTTCTTTCCGCTTCCTATATCAACAAACCATTGCTTAAGCGAAAAGCCTTTCTCTATTCCAAGGTTGAAACGCATAGAAACATTATCAACTTCAACCATATAATTATGTTCCATATCGCATTTCCTCCTTACACGTAATATATAAACTTATCCTGAGTCTTTTTAAACACCACTATACCTGCTACCATTGCCACTATCGCAACAAGAGCACAGTATATCCAAGCGTTTATCTCGGGAATAGTATTATAAAGCATAATACGTCTTACAAAATACACTATCCAATATAAAGGGTTAAGCTTAAAAATAAACAAAAGCGCAGGCTTGTCTATTATTGCAATGTCGTACATAATGGGTGTCATATACGTCCAAAGCGAAATAACGACACCGTATATATAAAACATATCTCTCAAAAACACCGCAACCGATGATAATATTAAGCTAAATCCCACCGTAAACAAGAAAAGGCAAACGTAAGCATAAGGCAGAAAAATATGATATAAATTCACGCCCGTCCCAGTAGCAAGTAAAATCACATAAAGAGGAATCAACGAAAGCAAAAAGTTAATCCCAACAAATACGCATTTTGAAACAGGGAATATATATTTCGGCATATAAACCTTGTTAATCAAACTAAAGTTCGCCACCACACTGCTCATCGCAAGGTTTGATGCCTCGCTGAAATAGTTGAACATTACAAGGCCCGACATAAGATATGCAAGATAGTTAACTCCCGGCGTCGTAAACTTAAACACATTTGTGAAAACCAAAGCCATTACCGCCATTGTCAACACAGGATACAAAAGGCTCCAAAAAACTCCCAATACACTTCTCTTATATTTAACCTTAAAATCGCGCGAAACAAGCTGTTTCAGCAAAAAACTATACTTCTTACATACATATTTGATATTATTTACAACCTGCACTCTATCACCTTTCCTCTGCCTATATTTCTTCAATTTTATATTATATCACAACAACCTCGTTAAATCAATACAAAACCAAACTTTTCCCCCCTACTCGTTTACTATAATCTAAATTAATTTACTTTTTTCTATTTTTTTATTGCGCAAATAGAAATTAGCTTTCTTATAAAAAATGCAATATAATAAAGGAGCTGTCTCAAATTCATTTTTTGCTAATAAGACAGCCCCTTTTATCATCTCATTCTTCTGTATAAGTCTTAATCTTTAGTTCTTCGAGAGCTTTCGCTTCCGGGAAGTTAGGACACTCGGTCATAAGCTCGGTAGCATTCTGTACCTTCGGGAATGCGATAACGTTTCTAATATCGTCAAGACCGAGAAGGAGAGTGCAAAGTCTGTCAAAACCGAACGCCAAGCCGCCGTGAGGAGGTGTACCGTACTTAAACGCTTCAAGCAAGAAGCCAAACTTCTCTTCTGCTTCCTCTTTGGTAAGTCCGAGCACGTCAAACATCTTCCACTGAATTTCGGGGTTATGGATACGAATAGATCCGCCGCCAGCTTCCATACCGTTAATAACCATATCGTAAGCCTTTGCTCTAACCTTTGAGGGATCAGTATCCATAAGAGGAAGGTCTTCATCCATTGGTGAAGTAAAGGGGTGATGCTTTGCGTAGTATCGTCCCTCTTCCTCGTCGTATTCAAACAACGGAAATTCCGTTACCCAAAGAAGCTTGAAGTCCATAGGATCGCAGAGTCCCATACGCTTTGCAACCTCGCAGCGAAGTGCGCCAAGACTATCAAATACAACGTTATCTTTATCTGCAACAATAAACACAAGGTCGCCCTTTTCAAACTCGAGAGCATTATAAATAGCGTTATTTTCTTCATCTGTCAAGAATTTAGCATAAGAAGAAGATATTTCACCGTCAACGTTCTTTGACCAAGCTAAGCCCTTTGCTCGATAGGTCTTTACAAACTCACCGAGAGCATCAATTTCCTTACGGCTGAACCTTGCGGCTCCACCCTTAACGTTGATACCTCTTACGCTTCCGCCCATTTCAATAGCGCCCTTAAATACTCTGAACTCACAATCCTTAACTACATTGGAAAGGTTCTTGAGTTCAAACCCGAAACGAAGGTCAGGTTTGTCAGATCCAAAACGTTCCATAGCTTCAGCATAGGTCATTCTCTGAACGGGAGTCTCTATATCTTTGCCAAGGAATTCCTTAAACACTCTCTTAAGGAAGCCTTCGTTCATAGCCATAACGTCATCTTCTGTTACGAAAGACATTTCAAGGTCAATCTGTGTAAATTCGGGCTGTCTGTCAGCGCGGAGGTCTTCATCTCTGTAGCAACGAGCAAGCTGAACGTATCTGTCAAAGCCGGACAACATCAAAATCTGCTTATAAAGTTGAGGAGACTGAGGAAGCGCATAAAACTTACCGGGATGAACACGGCTGGGAACAAGGTAGTCTCTTGCGCCTTCGGGAGTAGGCTTAATAAGGTTGGGCGTTTCTATCTCAACAAAACCGTTTTCTGCATAATAATCGCGTACAATCTTTGCAATCTTGCTTCTCATCAAAATATTATTCATCATATCGGGACGGCGAAGGTCAAGGTAACGGTGCTTAAGTCTAAGCTCTGTCTTAACATTACTGTTCTCAACAATTTCAAAAGGAGGAGTCTGGGAAGCCGAAAGAATCTTAAGCTCATTAACAGCTATTTCTATTTCACCCGTCGCTCTATCCTTATTAACAGCGCCCTCTTCTCTTGCTCTTACAACGCCTTTTGCGCAAAGAACGTATTCGGCACGAACTGTAAATGCCTTATCAAAAGCCTCCTTGTCGGCCTCGCTGTCAAAAGCAAGCTGAACAATACCTGTTCTGTCTCTAAGGTCGATAAATATAAGCTTACCAAGGTCTCTCTGTTTCTGCGCCCAACCCACAACGCATACGGTTGCGCCTATGTCTGCCTTTGTAAATTCTCCACAGTATTTTGTTCTTTTATCTGATTTCGCAAGTAATTCTGCCATAATTATTTACTCCTTTTTTGATTACTCAACCGAAAGCATAGCTTTAAGCGCACCTATATCATCAAGTGCTATCTCTGTCTGCTGACTGTTATCCATATTCTTTAACTGAGCCTTATTATTTTCAAGCTCGGAATCTCCCATTATAAGCGTAAACTTTGCTCTCTTCTTGTCGGCATATTTCATCTGCGCCTTAAGTGAACGGCCAACCAAATCGGTCTCGGCGTAAATACCTTCGCAACGAAGCTTTGCAACAACACCCATAGCATATTTTGCAGCGTCCTTACCCATGCTTGCTATATAAAGGGCAGGTCTGTTTTCGCTTTCTATATTAACACCCGATTTTTCCATAGCAAGTATAAGTCTTGTTATCCCTGCGGCAAAACCTATACCCGAAAGCGCAGGCCCACCAAGGTCTTTAATAAGCCCGTCGTATCTTCCGCCGCCGAGGATAGTGCTCTGCGCACCTATATCGGTTGCAATAAATTCATATACCGTTCTCGTATAATAATCGAGTCCTCTTACGATATGCGGATCGATTTCATACTCAATACCCATTTCCTGCAAATAACCCTCGAGCTCGTCCATGTGCTGCTTACATTCGGGGCAAAGGTGGTCAACGGTCTTGGGCGCATTCTTTGCTATTTCAGAACATACAGGACTCTTACAGTCAAGTATACGCAAAGGATTCGTTTCAAGTCTGCCCTTGCAGGTATCGCAAAGTTCTGCTGTATTTGCCGCAAAATAATCCTTCAATGCCTGTCTGTATGCAGGTCTGCATTCGGGACAGCCTATTGAGTTAATGTGCAACTTTGTGTTCTTTATGCCAAGCTCTTTTATAAGAGAATGAGCAACCGCGATTATTTCAGCATCTGCCGCCGCATCTGCCGCACCGAAAAGCTCAACGCCAAACTGAAAAAACTCACGGCTTCTGCCTGCTTGCGGCTTTTCATATCTGAAACAGTTTATAAGATAGTAAAGCTTTAAGGGCATAGTATCGGAACACATACCGTTTTCAATAAGAGTTCTTGCAACAGATGCCGTACCCTCAGGACGAAGAGTTAAGCTTCTGCCCTCTCTGTCTGTAAAGGTATACATCTCCTTTTGAACAACGTCTGTAGAATCGCCCACACCTCTGTGAAATAATTCCGTTGATTCAAAACTGGGGAAACGAATTTCGGAAAAACCAAACTTTGCCGCAACACTTCTCGCTTTTGATTCAATAAACTGCCACGTAGCAACGTCTTTCGGCAGTATATCCATAGTACCTCTCGGTTTCTGTATCATATCTTTGTATCTCCATCAATTTGTATTATGTCTTTAATTATCTTACTTCGTCAAGGAATATGCCCTTATATCCGTGCTCATAACACCAACGGCACGGCTCGAGTACTCTTGATTCAAAATCTTCCTCATAAAGTGTGCAATCGGGATAAAAGTATTCCTCGTGCATCATAAGCTCAATAAATCCACTGCGTGTCTTTTGTGTGTTCATAAGGTTAAGAAGGTCAACGCACTGTTCAGCCGTATGAAGATTGAGCACCCTGTCTATCTTACAGTAGAGTATATCAAGCTCCGTATCGTACCAAAAATCTCTCTGCGACAAATAATCCGTAAGGTCTTTCGGGTAGAAATAAGACACTATAGGGTCTCCACCCTCAAGAACAAAATAACCCGCAAGGCTCTTCAATCCCAAGTCTCTGACAGCCTTTGTGCCCTCGTAGGTAACAGCACCCCAATGCACCGTTGTTTCATTAGAAAGCGTTTCCTTACCCGCAAAACGAACAATCTCTTCCATCACCTGTTTGCAGTCATTATATATTGTATCGTAGTCGGTATCAACGTAGGGTTTGTCGGGCTGGTCTGCTTTAGCATGAAAGTTAAGCTTGAGCCAGTCGGAATTTTCCTGCCATTCAGACTTAAACTTATCTGTCATCATTGACAAGTTAAAATACTCTCTGGTTTCCGTAAAATACTTATGTTCTGCGGGCATTTCATAATAAATATTGATATGAACGCATGCGCCGTAAAATTCGTGCGCCTTTTTATATACCGCAAGATAAGGATTGTCAAAAATAGAGCTGTACTTGTCCTTATTCTTATTTATGTCATAAAGGAAAATAATATTGTCATCACTAGAAAGACGGTAGTAACCTATATGCTTTTTGAGGGTGAATACAGTAATTTCGTCCTTTGCATTTGCTCCCTCGGCAACGAGAGTAGTCCTTTCGCCGTCAATACATACTTCGGCGATATAAAAACCATTCTTCATCTCTGCATCAACACCGTTTATTTTAACGGGAGTGTCAGACTCTACTCTCGCTTTAACGTATAATTTTCCGTTACGTATTTCTCCGTCATATTCGTTCAAAACATCTCCGTCAATCGGGAAAACAAAATGCGTCTGTTTCTTCCAGTCAATGTATCTTCTCATCATTTCGCCCTTCTTTGTCATATCATTTCCAATAAATCGCATTCGTACCCTATATTATACTATATATCACATTATTTTTCAATAACTTTTAGCAAAAATATCAAGCAAGCAAAAACAATCTCCAAAGCATTTTACGTCTTTTAAAAAAACAGTTGCCACGCATTGTATTTTTGTGTTATACTATATTCGAGGTGAAATGGTTATGAACAATGTTTTTGAAAGGTATGCCCCTTTTATACAGGATTTTATATATAAAAACAATTGGGAAGAACTGCGAACTGTTCAACTTGAAGCAGCGAGAGTTATTTTTGATACCGACAACAATTTGTTGCTCACTTCTTCAACAGCTTCGGGTAAGACGGAGGCTGTATTTTTTCCGATTTTAACCGAGTTATATGAAAATCCGTCAACTTCGTTTGGCGTACTTTATATTTCACCCCTCAAAAGTCTTATCAACGACCAATTTAACCGTATGGACGAGCTCCTTGATTTGTCGGGAATATCGGTATTCCATTGGCACGGCGACGTATGGGCATCACATAAAACAAAAGCCCTAAAAAATCCAAGCGGCATTCTTCAAATAACCCCCGAATCCCTTGAAAGTATGCTTATGAACCGTTCAAACGATATAGTAAGGCTCTTTCACGATTTAAGATATATCGTTATCGACGAAATACACACTTTGACCGGCACCGACAGAGGCAATCAAATAATCTGTCAGCTTTCAAGACTTCAAAGTCTTATATGTAACAGCCCACGCAGAATAGGTCTTTCCGCAACCGTCGGAGACGTTAAAGTTGCGGCAAACTGGCTCGGAACAGGCAGCGGCAGAGATACCGAAATGCCCGAATTGCCTCCGGAAAAACTACGTTGGAAACTCGGACTGGAGCATTTTTATATTCAAAACCAAAACGAAAACCAAGCAGTTCCCACAACCGAAAATACCGACGGAAAGGCTATGTTTGACTCGGGGTATGAATATATTTACAACTGCGTAAAAAACAAAAAATCACTTGTTTTTTCCAATTCCCGTGAAGAAACAGAATACGTTACGGCGACGTTGCGACAGATAGCCGATGCAAAAAAAGAAGAAGATATTTTTACAATACACCACGGCAATCTTTCCGCTTCTCTTCGCGAAGAGGCTGAAATGAAGCTAAAAAACGACGATACTCATACCGTTACTTGCGCTACCGTTACCCTTGAACTCGGTATAGATATAGGCAAACTCGAACGCATCGTTCAAAATAACTCTCCCAACTCCGTTTCAAGCTTTTTGCAAAGACTCGGCAGGTCGGGAAGACGTAACACTCCCCCCGAAATGATGATGGTGTTCCGAGAGGAAAATCCGCTTCCAAATGCCCCATTGCCACAGCTTATTCCGTGGGAACTTATTAAGGGTATAGCTATAATTCAACTATATATCGAGGAACGTTTTATTGAACCGCCGAGAGTTAAGAAAATGCCTTTTAGTTTGCTCTTTCAACAGACTTTGTCAATTCTTAATGCGGCAGGAGAATTATCCCCCAAAGTCCTTGCCGAAAGAGTACTTTCTCTCCCTCCTTTTCAAAAAATATCAAAAGAAGATTACAAAATCTTGCTTATGTCTATGATTCAAAACGGATATATTCAGCAGACAGAAGAAAAGGGGCTTATCGTTGGACTCGACGGCGAAAAACTGACGAACAGCTTTAAGTTTTATGCCGTTTTTAAGGACAGCGAGGATTTTACCGTAAGATGCGAATCGGACGAGATTGGAACAATAACAACACCGCCACCTGTCGGCGACCGCTTTGCGCTTGCAGGTAAGGTTTGGGAAGTTGAAGAGCTTGATATTCCCCGCCGCCTTGTGTACGTAAAATGCATAAAAGGCAAAATGGAAATATCATGGCCCGGCGACTACGGCGAGATTCATACGCGAATACTCGAACGCATGAAACAAGTACTATGCGAAGATACAATTTACCCGTACTTGCAACAAAATGCAGTAGCAAGACTTAAGTCAGCACGTTCAGTTGCACGTAATACGGGTATGCTGAAAAACTCACTCGTTCACCTCGGCGGTTACAGTTGGTGCCTCTTCCCTTGGCTTGGTACTCGCTCTATGCGCACCTTGCGCAGATTTATTTCACAAAACAGAGATAAATATAAGATTAGCAACATCGAATCCGAAAGCTATTATATTATGTTCAAAATGGAAGTAAATGAGCCAAAGGGATTTATAACAATGTTAGACGAAAAGGCGAAAATGTACGGCATTGATACCTATTCGCTTGTAGGTACGACAGAAACACCTATTTTTGAAAAATATGACAGTTATATTCCGAGCGAACTACTACGCAAATCATACGCCGAAGACAGACTCCGCGCAGACGAAGTATGCCGCCGCCTCGACGAAATTGCAAAAGAAGAATAAATCATAGGGGATATGGGCTTCGCCCATATCCCCTCAATTGTATACAACAAAGAGAACATTTTTTCAAAAAAGTTCATCAGGTATTGTAATCAACTTTCGTAATAATAGCATAATTGCGACTGCTACTACTATGTATAGCATCGTAATACCCGTGCCGTATAAAAATGGTTGCATAGCGTCTCCTGTTTAAAGTTATTTCTGTCATCGGTGATATTATAACATAAATTTTATAAATTTTCAATTCCATACAAAACTCCCCTCGAATTGCTCCGAGGGGAGTGAATTGTTTTGAATCCTTGCAATTACTTGTTTGCGATGGACGCTTGTGCAGCAGCACAACGAGCAATGAAAACGAATCTTGAAAACATCACTCATTTTCTAAAAATATTTTACTTAAATCTGTGAGTATATCACTCGGCAACATTGCTCGTTCAGATAGTCTTTCGGCGCACATATCGGCAGAAAGTCCGTGAAGATATACACCGCATTTTGCCGCGTCAAACGGGTTCATTCCCTGTGCACAAAATGAAGAAATCATACCCGCAAGTACGTCTCCGCTTCCGCCCCTCGCAAGGCCCGAATTACCCGTTTCGTCGTTAATCGCCAAACTGCCGTCTGGCGTTGCAATATATGTTATATGCGACTTCAACACAACGTAGCAATTATATTTCTCGGCAAAGGTCAACGCAGTTACAATAGGCGAATCGGCAACTTTTTCCCTATTCTTACCGCAAAGACGTGCCATTTCTCCGTGGTGTGGAGTTATAATAGGCGGCATTTTTGCCGTTTTTATAATCTCAGGTGTTTCTGACAGAATATTCAAAGCATCTGCATCAAGAACAAGCTGACATTCAGCCTCACTAACCACTCTTTTTACAAGAGAACGGGTATCATCGTCAATCGCCAAACCGCAGCCAAGCAAAAGCGCAGTACCCCCTTTTGACCGCCTTAAAACAGTCTGTGCGTTATATGCCGAAATCGTACCGTTTACACTTTCACTCAAAGGCAAAAACGTACATTCGG
This sequence comes from Clostridia bacterium, assembly GCA_017547655.1. GTDB lineage: Bacteria > Bacillota > Clostridia > Oscillospirales > CAG-272 > RGIG1995. Next base: position 22,194 of record JAFYPF010000032.1, on the reverse strand, counting down.
GCAAACTTGCGCTTACCGACGATATTACCTTTTCAATCGAAGCCAAAGTAGTTATTCCGACTCCGCAACGAAGCGCCGACGCACAGCTCAAATATGCAGCCCCTCTGTAATACGAACTTCCGCAAACAGCAAAAAGTCTGCCGTAATCGTGTTTTGAGCTTTCTTGCTTTCTTACGGGGAGCAAAGAAAACACTTCGCCTTTAGTTATTTTTCCTGACATAATTATATAGCACCCTTTTGCTTCAACGCCCAAGTCTTGAGAATAGCAATCTGTGTTTTTCCGTCAGCTAATTCACCGTTAAGAATCATTTGAACGGCATCATCAAGCGGTATTTTTTCGCTCGTCAAAAACTCACCCTCGTCAAGATGAACTTTGCCAAGCTTCAAATCCGTAGCAAGATACATATACAAAACCTCGTCCATAATACCACACGAGGGATAAAACTCTCCAAGCGGAATAATCTTCCCTGCAGTATAGCCCGTCTCCTCGGATAATTCTCTTATTCCGCATTCAAGCGGATCTTCGTTTTTCTCTAATTTACCCGCAGGAATTTCTTTCAACACTTTTCCGTATGGGTATCTGAACTGGTTAACAAATACAACTTCATTATTATCGGTCAAGGCAACGACACACACGCCGCCGTTCTTTCTTACAACCTCACGATAAGAGGTATTTCCGTCGGGCAATTCAATCTTATCCTTAACAACAGTTACAATCTTGCCCGAATACTTTACCTCTCCGTCAATTCTTTTTTCAAAAAGCATCTCTTTCATATCCATAACAAAAACTACCTCATTTGTTTCATTCGTATTATTATTTTATCATATTGCAATAATTAGCGCAAGGAAAAAATCAAATAATTATTTTAATACCCTAAAAAAACAGAACTCTTTAGCTTGTTATCTAAATCGTTCTGTTTTGGTGGCAAAGATGAATAATACACACTTTAATGAGGTCTAATGCAAATTGTTTTGATTTTATAAGTAACGGACTATCCACAAATATTCTCCTATTTAATCAAACTCGCAAAAGCGAGTTTGCACCTTACCTCTTCCTTATTCACTATTACTTTTTACTTTCCAAAAATCGACAAGGCTTTTTAGGGAAAAGTGAATGGTGAATAGGCAATAAGTAAAAATCGACAAGGTTCTGTTGAACCTTGTCGATTTTTGGTGCTCCATCGGAGAGTCGAACTCCGGACACCTTGATTAAAAGTCAAGTGCTCTACCTTCTGAGCTAATGGGGCACACTGTTTTTGCTCTGTAAATCAAGCTTTAATATAATATCACACATATTCTTGTTTGTCAATACCTTTTTGTAATTTTTGTAGGTTTAATTAACGTTCTTTTATGGAATAATAACAAAAAAAGCCGAGGTTTTCTATGTACACATTATTTTTCCGAACTATTATAACATATATACTGCTTGTCGGAGCTATGCGTTTTATGGGCAAAAGACAGCTTGGTGAGCTTGAACTGTCCGAGCTTGTTATAACAATGCTACTCTCCGAACTTGCATCTATCCCTATTGCCGACAACACCATTCCTCTTACTTTTTCGCTTATACCTATCATTATTTTAATATCTCTCGAAATAATAATATCATATCTGGTAATAAAAAGCCGCAAAGTTAAAAAGTTTATCGGCGGAAGTCCGAGTATCATAATAAGTAAAGGAAAACTTTGCAAAAAAGAAATGGAAAAAGACCGCCTAAGCCTCGACGAGCTTATGTCTCAATTAAGGTTAAAAGATATATCCGACATTTCCGACGTTGAATATGCCATACTTGAAGAAAACGGTCAAATTTCCGTTATTCCAAAAACACACGCAAAAACCGTAACACTTTCCGACTTAAATATATACAAAACAGAAAAAGGCATAATCCATACAATTATTGCCGACGGTCAGATAAGCGACTTCAATCTTCAAATTATAGGCCGCAACAGAAAATGGCTCTTCAATCAGTTAAAAAAACGCAAAATCCGCCTTTGTGACGTCTTCCTCTTTTCTGTTGACGATGCAGGTAACGTTAATATTGTAAAAAACGGAGAAACAAAATGAAAACGATTATTATTCCTATTATATTGCTTATCGCGGCAATGGTTTTTATAATTTGGTCGGGAATAGCCGTCGACAACTCACTGAAAGGACTTATTGAACAAACAAAGGACCTTCCCGACACCCCAAACGAAAACACGCTTAAATTGATTGAAGATATTGAAAAACATTGGAACAAGCATAAGGAACTGTATTCCGCTGTTATAAAATTTGATTTCATCTACAACTTTTCAAAAGAAATATCTGCCGCAAAAGCAGGCGTTAATGCAGAAGATACCGGCACCTATCTTGCTGCTAAAAAATCTCTGCTAAATATCCTTGAATATATAAGAGACGTTCAAAAATTAAGAATTGACAACCTTATATAATCAGAGGGTATATGAGTGATGCCCCTATACTCTCGATTGTATACAAAAAAACAAGAGTGCAAAAATGCACTCTAAATTTTTCAATTAGCCTTATGCTACAGCTTCAGTTTTTTCTGTTGCCGCAGAAATTTCAGTCATCCATTCTTCCAGCTTTTCGCCGAGAAAGGTATTCTTCCAACGAGCATAAAGGGGATTCGTCCATACTTCGCCGTTCACGTTACAAGAAATAACAATAGCTTCAACTCGTTCTATAGTCGAACATTTCTGATCAAGCGCATACCCAAGATCGCCTACCCAATATTCGCCGGCTTCAACCGTAAGACTGCCCATAGATATTTCCTGAACGTAATATCCCTCGGTATCGTTTTCGTCGAGAAGCTTAACCGGTGTACCGTCATCAGTAAATCCGGCATAAGCTACAACGAGGTTTGTAAGCTCGAAGGCAGTATTGTTCTTAATGTCTGTGATAAGCATTATTCTGCCGTCTCCCTGGGGATACAAACCGGATTCTGCCGCAAGTGCGTTCTGTTTTGCCATCTGTGTTTTCAAATCCTCATATTCAAGATTAAGGTCATCAACCGTAGGCTCGGGAAGCTTCATATAGTCCTCAAGTGTCTCGCCGTTAAAATACTTGCCCCACTGTTCATACAAGGGGTTTTCCCAAAGAGTACCGTTAGCCTTATATGACATTACGATTGCTTCAACATAATCTATATTAGCAAGCCAGTTTATTTCAAGTCCCATATCGGCATACCATCTCTGCGAACCTTCAATAACCAAGCCCTTCATATCGGTTTCAACAACGTAATAAGGATTACCGTCTTCGTAAGAAAGCGCAGCGGGAGTACCTGTAGCTTTCCATCCTGCAAAAGCAATTTTAATTTCTGTCAATTCAAAAGTCGTATTGTTCTTAACGTCTGCAATAAGCATACTTGAACCGTCTTCCTGAACAAGAACTTCAGCATCAAGAGCTACTGCATTTTGCTGCTCAAGAGATTTTCTGAAATCTTCAAAATTAGCCTTCTTCTGTTCGGGGGATTCTATAAGCTCGCCTACGTCCCCAAATCCGCATGCAGCAAGGGAAGCAACCATTGCCAAACACATTAAAACAAAAAGTATTTTTTTCATAATTTCCCTCTTAAACAATTATATATTAGTCAAATCACTGTTGCATCTCATCCAAGAGTTTTTTTGCTAAATTTGCATACTTATATGCATTTTCATAATCCCGAAGCTCTCTATAACACACTTCACATTCATTATATAAAGCGTATTCAAACGGAACACCGAGCTCTTTTTCCTTAAGCAAACCCTTAAGTACGTCAACAGCCTCAATATACCGTCCCTCTTCGGAATAGCTCTTCGCTTTATTCAATTCGTGAATAATCACTCTCTTCGACGAAGTATTGTTAAACCTGTCAATAAGATACTTTCTTTCTTCTGCCTTAAATCTCGTCTGCTTTATAAAAGGCAATATCGCACAAACGACCGCCTCCAGCATTTCATTTTTCAGTTTTATTCCGTCTGACGAATATACTGACCTTGATGAATACTTTACAGCAGTCTCTCCATATTTCAAGGCCTGACGCAATTTACCTCTGTAAAAATTGTCATAAGCCTTTTTTATATAACACTCCGCCAATATAAAACAAGCTTCATCGCAGTTTTCCGACTCTTCCGAGCATAGCTCTATACATTTGTCATACTCACCTGCTTCGAAGGAAGCTTTCAAAATCGGCAACTTGCGTGTGAGAAAATATGCCTCTTTATTATCTCTTTCAGAAAACAATATTCCCGCATCTACACCTAACCTATCGGCAATATATAAAGCCGTCTGAAGAGAAGGCATAGCCAGACCATTTTCTATCTGACTTAACATATTCCTCGTTATAAAATCGCCGGCAAGATCTGCCTGCGTCATTCCCGCATTCAGTCTTGCCGAACGAATTTTTTCACCAAGTTTCATTATTATTTAGCGCTGAAAAGAGTTCTGCCCTGTGAGTCAATACCTACGTACAACGGGAAGTTCTCAATTTCAAGTCTCTTTACAGACTCGCATCCGAGGTCTTCAAAAGCAATAATGTCAAGCTTCTTTACGCAGTTAGCTGCAAGTGCACCGGCACCGCCGATAGCGCAAAGATATACGCCCTTGTTTCTAACTATAGCATCAATAACCGCCTGGCTTCTGTTACCCTTTCCTACCATGCACTTAAGGCCAAGATCCATAAACTCGGGCGCAAAAACGTCCATTCTGGTCGAAGTTGTAGGTCCGCATGAACCAATAGGCATACCGGGCTTTTCAGGTGTAGGTCCTGCATAGTAAACGGTAGCATTCTTAAGCTCAAAAGGCAATTCTTTACCCTCGTCAATAAGCGCCTTAATTCTTTTATGCGCAGCATCTCTCGCAGTGTATACAACTCCGGAAAGCAATATTTCTTCTCCGCACACAAGTTTGTCTGCCCATTCGGCAATGTTTGCAGTGTTGTAAGATTTAGTCATTTTTCTTCCTCCATAATAACTCTCTTTGTAATTTCAAGCGATTCCTTCAGTTTGCCGCCTTCCTCTTCCAATGCAGATTTAGTTCCGGCACGAAACTCGTCAGCATTAAGAGAAAGCTCGCGAAACGCTTCAGTAAACTGTACGGACTTCGCAACAATTTCACCTAAATATTTTTCATTCAAACCGTTCAATTTTTCAACGGTCATATCTATCATAGTCTTTGACGCAACTCTTGCCTTAAGCTCCGCTTCACTTACAATACTCTCAGCTCTTGCGTTTGCGCTGACTATCATAGAACCTATTTGTTCGCTTATCTTATCATACTTGCTGGATTTTTCGTATAATTCGTTGTTTTCACCTGCAGCCTTTTCATATTCTTCAATTTCAGCTGCAAGTTCGTTGTTCTTCTTTTCAAGTTCGCCGTTTTCCGATTTAAGACTATCTATACGTCCGTTAAGCTCTACTATAAGTTTGTCGGATTTTTCAAGTTTTTCGGAGAGGTCTTTTATTTCCTCTTCCTTTTTCTGTTCCGCTTCAATTTCAAGCTCTTTTATTTTCTTTTCAAGATCTGCTATTTTTTTGCGGCTCTCGCTCTCCGATTCAAAAATCTTTGAATTCAAAGATTCAATGTAATTGTTTACGTCTGCCTTGTTGTAACCGCCCATAGCGTTTCGAAATTTTATCTTTCTTTCACTCACGGCAAACCACCTCTTTTTCGAAAACTTCGTATACTTCTATAATACTAACATATTTTTTCAACTTTTGCAACCGATATTTTCATTTTTTCTACATTTTTTCTTAATTTATAGTATATATGTCGTTTTATTTGGCAAAGAGACTTGAATTTTCCTAAAAATAGTGTTATCATAACTATGGTACTAATGAAAAAAGGCGGTTTTTCTATGGCAAAATATGTAATAGGAATAGACGTGGGCGGAAGCACCACCAAAATTGTAGGCTTTGATGAAAACCACAACATCGTAAATCCTTTATTTGTCAGAGCAACAGACCAAGTTACGTCAATATACGGAGCATTTGGAAAGTTTACATCGGAAAACTCTATTGATTTGAGCGATATCAGCCGAGTTATGATGACCGGTGTAGGCTCTACTTTTATAACCAAACCGCTTTACGGCTTGAAATGCGAAAGCGTACCCGAATTTGAATGTGTGGGACTTGGAGGACTTTATTTATCCGGACTTGAGGAAGCGATAGTTGTCAGCCTTGGAACGGGTACAGCTCTTGTTCACGCAAAAAAAGGCGGAGAAATAACGTATCTCGGCGGCACAGGTGTCGGTGGCGGTACTTTAATGGGACTCAGCAAACAACTTCTCAATATGGACGATATTGAACATATAGTTGATCTTGCTAAAAACGGAAACCTAAACAACGTTGACCTTCGCATAAAGGATATTTCAAACAAGTCTGATTTTGGCGGTTTGCCGGATTATATGACCGCAGCTAACTTTGGTAAAATAAGCGATATGGCGACTCGCGAGGATATGGCGCTCGGCATAATCAATATGGTATTCGAGGTAGCGGGTATGATTGCCCTGTTTGCCGCAAGAAATCATAACGTAAAAGATATTGTTCTTACGGGAAATCTTACGAGAGTTCCTCAGAGCAAGGGAATATTTAAAGCCCTTAACTCTATGTTTAACGTTAATTTCCTTATTCCCGAAAACGCCCAGTTCAGCACCGTTATCGGCGCAGCTCTTTCCGCAAAATAAAATATATTGGCAGAGGTTTAACCCTCTGCCTTTCTTATACGCAAAAAAACAAGCCCATTCAAACAAGGAATGGGCTTGTTTTATAAGTAACATCAATTATTAGGTGTCGCCTCTGTCGACGGGGGTTGCGTTGCAGGTGGTTCTGTCGCAGGCGGCTCCGTTGCAGGCGACTCTGTTGCGGGTGGCTCTGTTGCAGGCGGCTCCGTCGCAGGTGATTGCGTCATAGGTGGCTCTGACTCAACAGGCTTTGAACCCTGGCTCACATAAATATATATCATCGTTCCCTCGGAATCACTTGAACTCGGAGTAACATCAGCCCCAGCAGCGGGGTATGTCTTTATTACATATCCGTTTGCACGGCTATCGTTATACTCGGGAATTATCGTATAACGAAGCTTAAGCTCCTCAAGCATATCTCTCACGTCATCAATGTGCTGACCGGCAAAATTGGAAAGCTTAACCGTAGTCGGTCCAACTGTTTGAGCAGCGCCTTGGCTTACAACAAGGTGTATATCAGAACCAGAAGAAACCTGCGTTCCCTCTTCAACACTCTGTTGTAATATCTCTCCTTTAGGTCTGTCGGATTCCTGGTAAGTAATATTACCGTCATTAAGCTGATAATTTGCCAAAATCTGCTTTGCCTGTTCAAGCGTCTTGCCGACAAGCTTGGGCATTTCTACCATCTTCACATCAGGACCGTCACTTACATAAAGGGTAATCAAAGTATCTTTTGATACTATAGCCCCTTCCGGCGGATCGGTTCTTATAACCATTCCCTCGGGTATAATCTCATCTTTTTCGAACTTAACAGTCGATTTCATTCCTATTTTTTCAAGCTTTATCTCAACTGTTCTGTAATCCATCATAGTATAGTTCGACAATGCATAAGTCATCGCATTTTCATCGCGGCATACAGTAAGTGTCAAATCACACTTCTTTCCGCCTTCGATAATAACCCTCTTCGAGTCCTTTAAAGGCTTCTGTTTAAGAATAGTATACGGTTCAGCGTTCGGGTTATCCGCATAGTCAATTATAACGTTATATCCCTGCGCTTCAAGCTCCGCTTTAAGCTCTTCGGAGTACACAACATTGATAAGGTCGGGAACAACTATTTCTTTTCGGGTTGTGGGATCATCTTTAAATAGGTCCACAATAATATTTACAAACAAAATCGAAATAATTATAACAAACGCAAGACAAATACCTGCTATTACAGGAAGCATAGAGCCGCTTTGTCTTTTGGGCTTCGGCTTATCACTCTTCAATTTTGAAAGAACACCTCTTACACCCGTAGGAGCAGATACCGCAGCCATCTTTTTGCTACTGAAAACGTACGCCGGATTAGCCAACATCTGTTCAACGTGCTTACGCATAGCAGTAGCGCTCTGGAAACGCTTGTCCGGATTTTTTTCCATAGCCGTAAGAATAATCTGCTCAACACCAACAGCGAGCTTCGGTACTTTTTCTCTTGGCGGATTAGGCTGCTCATTTATTTGCTTTAACGCAACGGAAACGGGGGTATCGGCTCTGAAAGGAAGATCGCCCGTCAGCATTTCATACATTACAATCCCCAGAGAATAAAGGTCACTTCTCGGATCAATTGTCTTTCCGCTTGCCTGCTCGGGGCTTATATAATATACCGTACCTATCGCCTTGTCCGCCACCGTTACGGTTTCGGCGTTCGGAAGCTTTGCAATACCAAAATCGGTAACCTTTATAACACCGTTTTTTAGAAGCATAATATTTTGAGGTTTAATGTCTCTGTGAATAATCCCCTTTGAATGAGCGTGCTCCAACGCCTTCAAAATTTGCTGTGTATAAACAAGCGCCTCTCTTGAAGTAAGAGCACCTTTACGGGTTATATAGTTCTTAAGCGTAATGCCCTCAACGCGTTCCATAACTATATACTTCAAATCGCCCTTTATGGAAATATCATATATTGAAACAATATTTTGATGCGAGAGCATTGATATAGCCTTTGATTCATTTACAAATCTTTTAACCGACTGTGGATCCTTCGCAACGTCGTCTTTCAATATCTTCAAAGCAACAACGCGCTTCATAGCGAGGTCTAATGCTTCGAATACTATAGCCATACCGCCCTTGCCGATAACCTTTACTATTTTATATCTGTTGTCAAGGACTCTTCCGATATACTTTTCAAATTCCATTAAATCTCACCCCTTTTCATTCGGTCTCATTGTCCGAAGACAACGTATCAAGCTTTATCAGTACGGCAGTAATGTTATCCCCTCCGCCGTTTTCGTTTGCTCTGCTTATAAGTATGTCACAAGTTTTTTCAAGATTTTCACTTTCATTGATTATCTTGTGTATTTCTTTTTCTTCAACAAAGTTTGTAAGTCCGTCAGAGCATATCAAAATATACTCAACCGCACCATCGGATAAATCCTTGAAGAACAAATCGGGATCAACCTTTTTTTGAGTACCTATCGCCTTTGTGATAATATTCTTATGCGGATTCTTTTCCGCCTCTTCAGGAGTAATTTGACCTAAATCGATCAAAGTCTGCACGTACGAATGATCTCTTGTCATACGAGTCATCTCATTCTTGTTCACAAGATAGAGTCTTGAATCCCCAACGTTTGTAATATAAAGCTTATCGTTAATTATAAGCGCAGAAACAAGAGTCGTTCCCATGCCCTCAAGCTCTTTTTCCTTCAAAGCCTTTTTGAATACCGCTGTATTTGTCAACATCGTCGCTCTTTTCAAAAGCTTTTCTGCTTCGAGATTCATATCATCAAAACGAACTTGTTCTTCTTGTTTCATATCGGATAGCTTCTTCTTTATGTGCTTGGTAAATTCACGACACGCCAATGCGCTGGCAATACTTCCGCCGTTTGCTCCGCCCATTCCGTCACACACAAGACACAAAACGGCATTGTCATATAGCTGTTCGGTTATAAAGCTGTCTTGGTTTTCACGGCGCCTTTTGCCCATATCGCTTTTTCCGAAAAACTGCATATACTACCTCCAAATAGTAATAAGATAACCTAAATTTCTTTGTTTTATATGTAAATATATGTTATAAATTCATTTCTTGCCTACGCAACTGTCCGCAAGATGCGTCAATGTCCGAGCCAAGCTTTCTTCTTATCGTAGCATTAACTCTGCGTTTTTCAAGCGCCGCCTGAAACTGCATAACGTTTTTTATACCACTCGTAAATCCCGTGCCCTCAACCGGATTAACAGGTATAAGATTTACGTGAAAAGGTATTCCCGGAAGCTTTTTCAAAAGCAAGTCTGCCAATGCATTTGCCTGCTCATCGTTATCGTTCACACCCGCTATAACCGCATATTCAAATGATATTCGTCTGCCTGTCTTTTCAAAAAAGACTTTACACGCAGTCAAAAGCTCATCTATATTCCACTTTTTGTTTATAGGCATAAGTGCTGAACGGTCTTTGTCATTTGAATGATGCAAGGAAATCGATAGAGTAACTGGTAAACTCTCTTCAGCCAATGCGTATATTTTGTCAACAACACCGCAAGTAGACAATGATATATGCCGAAGTCCTATATTCACCCCGTCGTCAAGATTGACAAGACGGAGAAATCTCATAACGTTGTCATAGTTATCAAGCGGTTCGCCTATTCCCATAAGAACGATATTGGATATGCGAAGTCCCGTATCCTTTTGCGCCACAAGCACCTGCCCCAACATTTCCGAAGAAGTAAGATTTCTCACCCAACCATTTTGAGTTGATGCGCAAAATTTGCACCCCATCTTACACCCCGCTTGGCTTGATATACATATTGTATTCCCGTGTTTGTATTTCATGACAACACTTTCAATGCATTGTCCGTCAAATAGCCTAAAAAGATACTTAACCGTTCCGTCTACTTTTGATACGTATTTTTTTAATATTTGAGGAAGCGCTACATACGTTTTTTCTTGCAACTCCTCGCGCATTTTTTTAGGTAAGTTCGTCATTTCATCAAAGGTTGCACCCTTGTGAAGCCAATCGAAAAGCTGTTTTACTCGATATTTCGGTTCATTTTCCAAAACCTTTCCCAATTCCTCGGGAAAAAGACTCAATATATCAATCTTATTATCTGTCATATCTCGTCAAGCGTTCCCTCAAATGCGGGAAGAAAATGTTGAATAAAATAATCAAGCTCTTCAAAACTCATAGCCTTTAGCGATCGTTGGGTAGAAACTCGGGCACTTGAAAAATCACTGTTCCCCGACTTTTCTTCCTCAATGCATTTTAACAAAGCGCAAAGCTTATCTGCTCCCTTAACCAACTTTTTCAGTTGTTCGTCTTCGGGGGTTATTTCAAGCAAAGCCTTGTATTCCCCCTGTAACTTTTCGGGGAGTCTGTCGGTAAGCTGTTCTACCGCCTTTTGCTCAAGTTGAGCGTAACATTGACGTAATGCATCGTTTGCATATTTTACGGGCGTGGGAAGGTCACCGGTAAAAACTTCAGGCATATCGTGATAAAGAGCTAACGTTGCAACCCTATCTGCATTATAGTTTTTGCCGAAATAGGTATTGCCGATAACCGCAAGCGCGTGAGCGATGCACGAAACCTCTGCTGCATGAGTGGACAAATTTTCATTTGTAACGTTTCTCATAAGTCCCCAACGGTTAATATACTTTTGTCTGAAAAAGACAGCAAAAAAGCTGTTGTTTTTCTTGTTATCTGCCACCGAATCCACTCCATTCTACCCGAAAATACAATAATTCATATTATTATAGCACTTTAACACACAAGTGTCAAGGCAATAATATTATATAAATATTATAGATTTCATAAATTTTCTACACATTGCGATAAATTTGAACAAAAAACACCTTGCCCCTGCGCACTTACAAAAAGTCAGCACAGGGATAATGTTTTATTTGTGCGGACTTTTAGTAAATGCATAGAGGTGTGGGAATGTTTATGTACTACGTTTTAATGCATTTTCAAACTGCACAAAATCTTATTGTTTTGTTCTATTTTTCTGCCCTCGTAAATACACTTGTACAAAATAAGACTTGCATCAAAAAAGAGGACGAAAGGCAGGAAAATTTTATATGGAAAAACGTATGTATTACCCCGAGGGAATGAAGCTCGAAAGAGCTGAAAACAAAGAATATCTTTCTTCTTTGGCGGGGCTCGAAAGAGCTAAACAAGAGGGCGCTATTCTCGAAGGAATGGCTATCCTTTGCAACAACGCTATGTCCCTGTACATCGAACTCGGTAACGGCATTCGAGGCATTATTCCAAGAGAAGAGGTTGTCTGGGAAATTAGCGGCAACGGTGTAAAAGACATCGCTGTCATAACAAGAGTAGGCAAAGCCGTATGCTTCAAGATCAAAGAAATACGATACAGCGAAAACGGCACTCCGTTATGCATTCTTTCAAGGCGCGAGGCTCAAAGAGAATGTTATGAATGTTACTTATCTCACCTTTCACCCGGTGATGTTATCCCATCAAAAATAACTCACCTCGAGCATTTTGGCGCCTTCGTCGATATAGGCTGCGGAATAATCTCACTCTTATCTATCGACTGCATATCGGTTTCAAGAATCAGCCACCCGTCAGACAGATTTACCATAGGGCAATACATCAATACGGTAATAAAAAACATTGATTTTGAATCCGGCAGAATATATGTAACACACAAAGAGTTGCTTGGAACGTGGGAAGAAAATGCAAATCTTTTTTCTGTCGGTCAAACCGTTGCGGGTATCGTTCGTTCCATTGAAGATTACGGAATATTCGTTGAGCTCACCCCCAACCTTGCCGGTCTTGCGGAATACCGAGAAGGCATAACCGTCGGTCAAACAGCCGCAGTGTACATAAAAAATATTATACCCGAGAGAATGAAAATAAAACTCGTGCTTATCGACAGCTACAAGGGCGAAAAGAAAACCGATACCAACAGCCCGTTTCCCAAAGCCAACGTACAACACATAGAGTCTTGGAAATACTCCCCCGACGAATGCAACAAGCAAATCGAAACTTATTTTTGAATACTCATGCAACGGCGCGGCGTACGTTTTTTGCCTTTCGTATGCCGCGAATTTTAAATAATTCTTAAATTTTCTTAAAGAAATCAAAAAAATAAGTTATAAACTATTGATATTATTTGGGATTAGGTGTAAAATAAATAAAATGCAACTCGCAAGGAGCTGAAACAAAATGTACGATGAGAAAGATAAAACACTAACCTTTTCGCTTAACGGAGACAAAGACGACGACACAAGAAAAGTACTTTTGAACGTGTATGCCGCACTTATCGAAAAGGGTTATGATCCCATCAATCAGATAGTCGGTTATATTCTTTCGGAAGACCCGACCTATATTACAAATTACAAGAACGCCCGCAGTCTCATTCGCAAAATAGACCGCGACGACCTTTTAAATATTCTTGTAAAGAATTTTCTCGGAGTCAAATAATTTTTTAAAAGCTAAAAAATATTTGAGTTTTTTTGTTACGCATTTTTTACGCTCTGTTCCTTTGCGACTACATTGGTTGTTTTGGGACAGAGTTATTGGTTTTATGACGTAAAAAGGGGATACATTTTGAAAATAATAGATTTGAAAAACAGAATAGAAATCAAAAAGTGCTCGGCTCCCCTTTGTTTGATATTGGGAAACTTTGACGGAATACACCTCGGCCATCTCAAGCTTATAAAAAAAGCAGTATCCGAAGGGAAAAAGCTCGGCTTAAAAATAGGAGTTTGGACATTTAAAGAACACCCTATGAATACTCTTTCGGGCAAAAAGAACACCTTTTTGACCTCTAATGAAGAAAAAAACGAAATATTTGCCGAAAACGGTCTTGACTATGCAATATACGAAGATTTTGATACGGTCAGAGGCTATACGCCCGAACAATTTGTTGAAATAATCCTTACCCAAAAGCTTGATTGCCGTTTAGCGGTATTCGGATTCAACTTTAGGTTCGGAAGAAACCGAACAGGAACCCCCGAAATATTGAGCCAATTGTTCAGAAAATCGGGAAGAACTGTTATTGTTGCGGAGGCTGTCAAAACAGATACGGGCATTATCAGCTCAACATCCATACGCGATGCAATCGAGAAGGGCGAAATCGAAAAAGCCAACGAGATGTTAGGCAGAACATATTCGATAAACCTACCCGTTGTATACGGGAAACAGTTAGGCAGAACTATCGGAATACCTACGATAAATCAAACTATTCCCTCAGATAAGGTCAAACCCAAAAACGGAATATACGCAAGTAAATGTCTGATTGACGGAAAAGCTTTTATGGGAGTATCGAATATCGGCTTTAGACCTACCGTCAACAATGACGTTTGCGACATAAACTGCGAAACACACATTATTGGTTATGAAGGTTGTCTTTACGAAAAAACGGTAAAGGTAAGCTTTTACAAAAAACTGCGCGACGAACAAAAATTCGACGGAGTCGAAGAGTTAAAAAAAGCAATCGAAAAGGATATTCTTTCGGTTAGGGAATATTTTTCAAAAAGACAGGGGAATTAAAAAAGGTGAAGAAAAGAATACTGTTATCTTTGAGCTTTACAATTTTAATATTAACACTTTTGGCAATTACCGTATATGCAGAAGACGATATGCCCGACCTGTCGGGTGTTCAGAACGTTTTTGTTTACAATATAGAAAACGACAAAACGCTCTACAAAAAAAATGAAGCAGACCGAATTCACCCTGCTTCAACGGCAAAAATTATGACGGGCATTTTGGCTGTTGAGCTGTATAGAGATAATATGTCAGACCTCGTTACCGTTACCGAAGAGGCGCTGGGAAATTTCAAAGGAAAAAACATTAAGCTCAAAGCCGGTGAAATAGTATCAATCGAAAACCTTATATACGCCGTAATTATAGGCGGTGCAAATGATGCAGCCTACGTTCTTGCATACGAGATGTCGGGAAGCCACGAACTGTTTCTCGACAACATGAATCAAAAGGCTTTCGAGCTCGGAATGAAAAATACGAACTATACAAATCCATCGGGATACCCTGAATCGGATATGTATACCACAGCCGAGGATACGGCAATTCTCGCGAGTTACGCATATCTTGTAAAAGATTATATGGATATTTGTTCGGTATCAAGATACGTATTCCCCGAAACAAACGTATCGAAAACCAGATATATTTATAACAGCAACTATCTTATTGCGACAAACGTAGAAACGAAATACAGAAACAAGCAAGCCGAGGGTTTGAATGCAGGTTCAACCATTGAGGGCGGACACGTGGTCGTTACAGCCGTCAAAAAAGACAGTATGACCAACATTTTTGTACTTATGGGCGGTAGTTATGATAACGAAAATATATACAGCTACATTGCCGCAAATGAAATGATAGACTGGGCATTTAAAAACTTTGAATATAAAAAGCTCCTTGACTCCGGCGAAATGGTATGTGAAATAGCCGTTAACCTTTCGAGTCAAGTTGACTACGCCGTGCTTTCACCTGCAAAATCGGTAGAGTATTTTTTACCGTCTTCGGTTGATGTAAAAAAAGATATTGTCCGCAACGTTGAATTATATAAAAACTCTCTCAACGCCCCTATTCCCGAGGGTTATATTGCGGGTAAAATCACACTTTCGCACAACGGTGAAATATTATCCGAGGTTGATCTTATAACCAAAAACAGCGTTGACAGAAACAACCTTCTGTACCTGCTTGCAAGAATTAAAGATTTTACAAAATCCCCGAAATTCAGAATAGTTTTACTTTGTATTGTCAGCGTAACAGTGCTTTACTTTGCGGTTATAATTCACAACCGCACCAGAAGCAAAAGATACAGATACAAATACCGCAAAAACAGAAGAAGATAACTTAAAGAAATATCAAAAGTAGCTGCTTGATAATAAAAGCGGCTACTTTTTGTTTTTCATAAATATTCTTCATAGAGTCTTATATTTTTTTATCAAAAACCTCTTTAAATTTCCACCTATTATATGCTATAATTAGTTGAAAATAATTGGATATTTACCCCAAAGATACCTCACGGCTTTTTTATCACAACAACCAATTGTTAATTTTAATATTAAATTTTAACATTTTTTCAAAAAAAACAAACAAATATGCAATAAAAATAGTTATAATGATGTTTTTTTACGACTTCGGTGTTGACATTTTGAAATGATTCTAATATAATTAAAATGGTCAAATGTTAAATATAACATTGACTATGTGAACTTTTCTCAAATTCACAAAATATATAAAGGGAGAATACATATTATGCATTCCGAAAGAAGAAAAATCATTAAAGATATGCTTCATTCAAAGCCATTTGTATCTTTGAATGAGCTTGTAGAGCTTTTCCCCGACGTTTCGAGTATGACTATCAGACGTGACATAGACTATTTCGAACAGCAAGGCGAGGCAATAAAAGTTCGAGGCGGCGCACGTTCTATGAAGTTTATTACAACTTCAATGGAAGAGGAATTCCCAAGCCGTATGCAAAAAAACATTCCCGCCAAAGAAGCTCTTGCAAAAAAAGCTATCGAACTACTCGAAACCGGCCGTTCAATATTTCTTGACTCCGGTACGACTATGATGAAAATGGCGTCTCTTCTTCCCGAAGACAGACTCACTATAACCACCACAGGTCCAAACATTGCTATCGAATTGCTCAACAAAAAGCAGACGTTAGTAAACCTCGTTGGCGGTATGCTTAACAGAGATAACATTTCGGTCTCCGGAACACAAGCTTTGCGCTTCCTTGAAGATATTAACATTGACATTGCGTTTATAGTTCCTTCCGGAGCAGATGCACAGACAGGACTTACCTGCGGCAACTACAGCGAATGCGAGCTGAAGAAAATGATAGTTGAAAAGGCGAGAAAGATTATAGTTCTCCTTGACACATCAAAGCTCGACAAGAGTCTGCCTTATACATTCTGCGCTTTGGAAAATATTTCCGCAATTATTACAAACGGAACTCTTCCGAGAGACATAGAAGAGCTTGCCGTCAAACACGACGTACAAATAATTCGAGCATAAAAAATCTTTAATATATATATTTTTGGAGGTAAAACTTATGGCAACATTAGTTATAATGCCGCGCCAAGGACAGTCCGTCGAAAGCTGCGTCATTACCGAATGGAAAAAGAAAAAAGGAGATGCCGTTGCTGAAGGCGACGTACTCTTCTCTTACGAAACAGACAAGTCGTCTTTTGATGAACCCGCAACAGTTGCAGGTACTCTTCTTGCGGTTTTTGCAGAAGAAGGCGATGACGTACCCTGCCTTGAACCCGTATGTATTATCGGTAACGAAGGCGAAGATATAAGCGCCCTAATGCCTAATGCTAATGCGGAAGCTGTTCCCGTTGAAGCCGCAGCGCCCGCAGAAGAAAAGAAGGAAGAGGTTAAGAAAGAAGAAGTTGTTGTTGAAACAAAAAGCGCCGATAAGGACGGTATGATGAAGATCAGCCCCAGAGCGAAGAACCTTGCGAACAAGACTTATGCAGATCTTTCTCAGGCTACCCCCACAGGTCCTAACGGCAGAATTATTGAAAGAGACGTAAACAGACTTCTTGACAACGGTCAGAGACTTACACCCGAACAGTACGAAGCATTTATGAAGACAGGTGTTGCTCCCGCCGCTGAAACAGCAGAAGCTCCCATTTCTGCAGCCGCTCCCGCTGCAGCTCCCGTTGCTGAATACGAAGACGTAAAACTTTCCAACGTAAGAAAGGTTATTGCAAAGTCTATGCACGAATCCCTTTCTTCCATGGCTCAACTTACGCTCAACGCATCTTTCGACGCAACACAGCTTATGGAATACCGCGCGCTTCTTAAGCAGAACGCCGAAGCTATGGGACTCAACAATATTACATTTAACGATATGGTACTCTTTGCAGTCGCAAAGACATTGAAGAACCACAAGGATTGCAACACGCACTTCCTTGGCGATAAGATGAGATACTTTAACAATGTTAACCTCGGTATTGCTGTTGACACAGAAAGAGGACTTCTCGTTCCTACTGTATTTAACGCTGACAAAATGAGCCTTAACGAGCTTTCTGCAAATGCAAGAACAGTTATCAAGGCTGCACAGGGCGGTTCTATCAGCCCCGACCTCCTTTCCGGCGGTACATTTACAGTTACAAACCTCGGAGCTATGGGAATTGAAAGCTTCACTCCGGTTATCAATCCTCCCCAGACTTGTATTCTCGGAGTATGTAACATTACCCGCCGCGTAAAGCAAGTAAACGGTCAGGATGTATTCTACGATGCTATGGGACTTTCTCTTACCTTCGACCACAGAGCGCTTGACGGTGCTCCCGCCGCAAGATTCCTCAAGGAACTTTGCACAAACCTCGAGAACTTTAACCTTCTTATGGCTAAATAAGTTATCCTATATAAGAAAGGAAGTATTATAAATGTACGATCTTATTGTAATCGGCGGCGGACCTGCAGGTTATAACGCAGCCGAAAAAGCCGCACACGGCGGTCTTAAGACACTCGTTATAGAAAAACGCGCTATGGGCGGTGTTTGTCTTAACGAGGGTTGTATACCCACCAAAACATTACTCTATTCTGCAAAGATTTATGATTACGCAAAGCACAGCGAAGCTTACGGCGTTAAGTTTGACGGCGCATCTATCGACCACGCAAAGGTTGTTGAAAGAAAAGGCAAGGTTGTAAAGACTCTCGTTTCCGGTATTGAAGGCACTATGAAGAGAGCAGGCGTTGAGGTTGTAAAAGAACTTGCAGAGATTAAAGAAAAGACTGCTGAAGGCTTTGTTGTTAAAGCAGGCGACAAGGAATACACAGGAAAACAGCTTCTTATCTGCGCAGGTTCTGAAGCTGCAGTTCCCCCCATTCCCGGTCTCAGAGAAGCAGTTGCTTCCGGTTTCGCAAAGACTAATCGCGAAATCCTCGATATGACTACCGTTCCGAAGGAACTCGTAGTAATCGGCGGCGGTGTTATCGGTCTTGAAATGGCAAGCTACTTTAACTCTATCGGCTCAAACGTTAAGGTTATTGAAATGCTCGACCATATAGCAGGTCCTACAGACGGCGAAATTTCTGCCATCCTTCTTAAGAACTATAAAAAGAAAGGCATTGAATTCCTCCTTTCTGCAAAGGTTACATCAGTAGGTACCGACTGCGTTAACTATGAAATTAACGGCGAAGCTAAAACAGTTAAGGCTGACTGCGTTCTCGTTTCAATCGGCAGACGTCCCTCTACTGCAGGACTTGGACTTGAAAACATCGGTGTTCTTACCGAGAGAGGCGCTATCGTTACAGGCGAAGACGGAAAGACCAACGTTCCCGGTGTTTGGGCTGCAGGCGACATTAACGGCAAGTCAATGCTCGCGCATACAGCTTACCGCGAAGGCGAAGTTTGCATTAACAATATCCTCGGCAAAAAGGACAAGGTTAATTACAACGCTATTCCCGCTGTTATTTATACCAACCCCGAGGTTGCAAGCGTAGGCGAAACATCCGAAACAGTTAAGGCTAAAGGACTTGATGCAAAGGTAGAAAGCTTTACACTTCGTTACTCCGGCAGATATATAGCAGAAAATGAAGGCGGAGACGGTATTGTTAAGATTATTATCGACAAGAACCACCGCACCATCCTCGGCGTTCATATGATTGGTACTTATGCTTCCGAGATTATTTACGGAGCAGCTATGATGGTAGAAAACGAGATGCGTGTTGAAGACGTTCATAAGATGGTATTCCCGCATCCTACAGTTTGTGAAGTTATCAGAGAAGGTCTCTTCCAAATATAATTGATTGGGGCGCCGCCCCGTTCCCCGCCAAAGAGTCTTTTTGAAAAAAGCCCATTTGGAAACCGCAAAAACTTTATGTACTGACTTTATATGGGAGGGGATTCCCCTCCCGCAAACAAAAAAATAAACTAATATAAATTCTGAAAAGGAGATAAAAATTATGCCTAAGAGTCAATATGTAGATCCCGGCAAAGTCTTTGAACCCGGATTTATCAGCTTCAAGGACATTCCCGTCTGCCAGTACAAGAAAACACTTGCAGAAGAAAAGAAAATTTATACAAAAGATGATATGATGCGTATCTATCACGATATGCGCGTTATTCGTGAATTCGAGACAATGCTTAACGAAGTTAAGACAAAGTCCGCATACAACGGCGTTGAGTACAACAACCCCGGACCCGCTCACCTTTCCATCGGTCAGGAAGCATCCGCAGTTGGTGAAGCTTACGCTCTCGATATGAACGACTTCTCTTTCGGCTCTCACAGAAGCCACGGCGAAATTATTGCAAAGAGCTTATCTTCTATTCACAAGCTTGACGAAAAAGAAGTTTACGATATTATGAAGGAGTTCCTCGGTGGTACACTTCTCTCTATCGTTGAAAAGCATATGCCCTCTTCCGATATAAAGGAACTCGCAAAGAACTTTATTCTTTACGGCGCATTGGCTGAAATATTTGCAAGAACAACAGGTTTCAACAAGGGACTCGGCGGTTCTATGCACGCATTCTTCATTCCTTTCGGTCTTATGCCTAACAACGCTATCGTTGGTGGTTCAGGCCCCATCGCGCTCGGTGCCGCTCTTTACAAGAGAGCTAACCACAAGCCCGGTATCGTTATTGCTAATTCCGGCGACGGCGCTCTCGGTCGTGGTCCTGTTCTCGAATCCTTTAACTTTGCTTCTATGGACCAGATTACAAAGCTCTGGGGCATGGACGGCAAGTATCCCGACGGCGGACTCCCCATCCTCTTCAACGTATTTAACAACAGCTACGGTATGGGCGGTCAGACCAGAGGCGAAACTATGGGTTACGATATGGCTGCACGTTTGGGTGCCGGATTTAACCCCGATATGATGCACGCAGAAAGAGTAAACGGTTACGATCCTTTCGCAGTTATTGACGCTGTTTCAAGAAAGAAAGAGCTCCTTCTTGCAGGTAAGGGCCCCGCTCTTCTCGATGTTGTAACATACCGTGTATCCGGCCACTCTCCTTCCGACTCTTCCACATACAGAACACAAGAAGAAATCGACGCATGGATTGCAGCAGATCCTATCGCAGCTTACAAGGCTAAAATGATTAAGGGCAAGGTTGCTACAGAAGCTGAATTCGCAGCTATCGACGAAGATATCATCAACCGTATGACAGCAGTTATGAAGCTCGCTATCAACGATGAAATTTCTCCTCGTATGGATCTCACAAAGAACCCCGAAGCTATTTCTTCCATTATGTTCTCTAACGAAAGGGTTAAGAGCATGGATCCTTCAAGAGAAGCAGAAATGCTCGTTCCCAAGGAAGAATGTCCTCGTGTTAAAGAAATTAAGGGTAAGATTCGTACAGCTACAGATGAAAACGGCAAACCCGTTTCCAAGATGAAAATGTACAACATCAGAGACGGTCTCGCTGAACCGATTATTGATAAATTCTACGACGATCCCACGCTCATCGCTTACGGCGAAGACAACAGAGACTGGGGCGGCGCATTCGGTGTATACAAGAAGATGACCGAAGCTATTCCTTATCACAGATTCTTCAACGCCCCCATTTCCGAGTCTGCAATTGTTGGTTCTGCAGTTGGTTACGCAATGTGCGGCGGTCGTGCAATCGTTGAACTTATGTACGCTGACTTTATGGGTTGCGCAGGCGACGAAATTTTCAACCAGATGGCTAAATGGCAGTCAATGTCTGCAGGTATCCTCAAGATGCCTATCGTTCTCCGTGTTTCCGTTGGTTCTAAATACGGCGCACAGCACTCTCAGGATTGGACAGCTCTCGCTGCTCATATTCCCGGACTTAAAGTTGTATTCCCATCTACCCCCGCAGATGCTAAAGGTCTCATGACTGCAGCTCTCGAAGGAACCGACCCCGTTGTATTCTTTGAATCTCAAAGAATTTACGACAAGGGCGAAGAATTTATGGCCGGTGGCGTTCCCGAAGGCACTTATGAAATTACAATGGGCGATCCCGACGTTAAGAAAGAAGGTAAGGATATTACAATTCTTACTGTCGGCGCTGTTCTTTACCGTGCACTCGAGGCTGCAAAGACTCTCGAAGAAAAGTATGGTATTTCTGCAGAAGTTATTGATACACGTTCAATCGTTCCTTTCGATTACACAAAGGTTATTGAATCCGTCAAGAAGACCGGTAAGATTGTTATCGTTGGCGACGCTGTAGAACGCGGCTCTATCATGAAGGATATGGCTGCTAATATCTCCGAACTCGCATTCGATTACCTCGATGCTCCCGCAATTGCTCTCGGTTCACGTAACTGGATTACTCCTGCGCACGAGCTCGAAACTGCATTCTTCCCCTATCCCGATACGATTATCGACTGCATCCACGAAAAGATTATGCCTATTCCCGGCTATGTTGCAACACACAACTTCAGCGATGTAGAAAAGATCGAAAGATACAAGATGGGTGTTTAATCTTAACTTAAGATAAAACCAAATCAATCCCGAGAGAAATATTTCTCTCGGGATTTTCCGCTTTCTTGAAAGAAAGCTTGGCAAAGAACTTTGCCTCTCTGGTTTGTACGAACCCCAAGGCTCCCACTTTGGGGGGAGCTGTCAGCGCAGCTTTCGTAGAAAGCTTGGCAAAGAACT
>JAFYPF010000031.1 GCA_017547655.1 Clostridia bacterium | reverse complement strand
GTAGAGCGCGACCTTGCCAAGGTCGAGGTGGCGGGTTCGAGCCCCGTAATCCGCTCCATAAAAAATGACTGCGGATAAATCTGTTGAAAGACAGATTTATTTGTCGGTTTATATATATGCGCAGAAAATAATTTGCAGAGGTGTTGGGTAGAAGCCCATGAATTTCTTGACGAGTAGCGAACGGAATACTGTTTGCATAGGATAGTTAAGAGAAGAATGGTAGGCGATCCGACATTGATGTAAAGTACGCGGATTTAGCTCATTTGGTAGAGCGCGACCTTGCCAAGGTCGAGGTGGCGGGTTCGAGCCCCGTAATCCGCTCCAAAAGTTTTCGGCGCTATAGCCAAGTGGTAAGGCCACGGTCTGCAAAACCGTTATTCCCCGGTTCAAATCCGGGTGGCGCCTCCAAAAAATCCTGAATGCGTAAGCGTTCAGGATTTTTACTTATTACCTCTTACTTCTTCACTCTTACCTAAATTCGCATTCAGGATTTTTTGGGAAGTAATAGGTAAAAAGGAAGAGGTAAGAAGTGAGGTAGCTTTTCGCTGAGGCGAAAAGCAGTTTTATTAGAAAGTTGAAAAGTAATGGCTTTTGTGCTATAATTAAAAAACAAGTAGAAAGGCGGTAAGGTTATGGCAGATAGTCCGTTGATTACAAAATCCAAGGAATTTGCTTTGCAGATCATTAAGGTTTGCAATTATGTAAAGCAGAACAAAAAGGAAAGTGTGCTGACAAATCAGTTGATTCGTAGCGGAACAAGTGTTGGCGCAAATATCAGAGAGGCGTTTTATGGACACGGAACGGCTGATTTTATTGCCAAGTTACAAATTGCGCTCAAAGAATGTTCGGAGAGTGAATATTGGTTAGAACTTTTAATTGAAAGCGGTTATTACGATAATAACGATATTTTAGAAAAGTGTATTGAAGTTAAGAAATTGCTTGTTACGTCTATAAATACCGCTAAAAGCAAACTAAACAAATAACCCAAGGTGGTGTATTAGATGAAATTGGATTTGGCACAAATTAAAAGTGTAACGCTGGGCGCAGTCAGAATTGAGCAGACCGAGCAGGGCGTTTTTTTCTATCGTTTTACAAAAGAGCAGGAAGAGTTATACAAAGTTCGTAATAAGGCTTATTATGCAAGGTCTTTTGCTACGTCGGGTGTAAAGCTTCGTTTCTGTACTGACAGTGAAACTCTGTTTTTGGATGCAGATGTTATTGCAGCGGGCGGCAGAACATATTTCTCGTTCGACGTTTTGGTAAACGGAAAAATGATAGGCGCGCTCGACAATTATACCGGCAAGGAATTGCCTGTTCCGTATACGGAGGCTGTTCTTGAGCGTGGAGAAGTTTCCGGAAAATTTAACCTTGGCGCAGGCAAAAAAGAGGTTTGCATATACTTACCTTGGTCAAACCAAATTGCCTTGAAGAGTGTAGAGCTTGATGATAATTCTTTTGTTGAGCCCGTAAAGTTCAGTAAAAAAATCCTTTGCTTTGGGGATTCGATTACTCAAGGTTATGATGCTTTGTGTTCTTCAAATAAATACATTACAAAGTTTGCTGAAATGCTTGATGCCGAGGAGTATAACAAGGCTATCGGTGGTGAGGTATTCTTTCCCGAGTTGGCTGCTTCAAAGGAAGATTTTGAGCCCGACTATATCACTGTTGCATACGGAACGAATGATTGGGGTATGGGCAAAAAGGAAGTTTTTGAGGTTAGATGCAAGGCGTTTTTTGAAAATCTGACAAACAACTATCCAAATGCCAAAATAATAGCGATAACACCTATTTGGCGCAAGGAAATGTATGAGGTCAAACGTTTTGGCGACTTTATGAGTGTTGCTGAAATAATAGAGGCTCAAGTAAAAGGTTTTAAAAACGTATCGGTTGTAAAAGGCTTTGGTTTTGTTCCCAAGGAGGAAAGCTATTATGCTGATCTCCGTTTGCACCCGAACGATAAGGGCTTTGCGGAATATTTTGAGAGCCTTGCAAAGAGTGTAAAAGACATTCTGTAAATTTGAGGGGATATGGGTTTTTCCTATATCCCCCTGATTGTTTTTTCTTGCAATTATGCAATAACTGTGGTAAAATGGTTGTAGAAACAGTGTTTTCAAAATGAATAAAGGCGTAGCCGAGGATAATGAGTGCGGGATCCTCGCTATATCTATATATCTTTGTTGCTAATTATAATAAAGTGTGATACAATATTTATAAAGTGAGGTGAACGGCATTGTCAGAATATGAAAAGGATTTGGAAACGGCGCAAATAATTGCGCAAGAGGTAAAGAATATTGGAGGTAGAGCCTTTTACGTCGGCGGATTTGTGCGAGACAAGCTTATGGGCGTTTCCAATAAAGATATTGACATTGAGGTTCACGGAGTAACCACTGGTGATTTAGAAAATATACTCGACCGAATAGGCGGTAAAATAACAATCGGCGAAAGCTTTGGGGTATATGGACTAAAGGGACATTCATTAGATATAGCTATGCCCCGAAAAGAAGAAATGATGGGCAGAGGGCACCGAGATTTTAACGTATGCGTTAACCCGTTTTTAGGCACGAGAAAGGCGGCAATGCGCCGTGATTTTACGATAAACGCATTGATGCAAGACGTGCTTACGGGGGAAATAGTTGATGAGTTTAACGGAAGAATTGACCTCGAAAAGCGTGTTATTCGCCATATAAACGACAAAACCTTTGTTGAGGACCCGTTACGTGTTTTGCGCGGGGCGCAGTTTGCTTCTCGTTTTGGGTTTGAAATAGCCGAGGAAACGATTGAACTTTGCAAAACAATGGATTTAAGTTATCTTGCGAAAGAGCGAGTTATAGCCGAGCTTGAAAAGGCTTTACTGAAAGCTGATAAGCCGTCTGTATTTTTTGAATTCTTGCGCAAGACGAATCAGTTGTCGGTATGGTTTGGTGAGCTTGAGGCTTTGATTGGCATACAGCAGAACCCGTTGTTTCACCTTGAGGGTGACGTCTGGGTACACACGATGATGGTTCTTGACGAGGCGGTTAAGTATAGGGATAAGGTTAGTAATCCGCTTGGCTTTATGATGTCGGCAATAACACACGATTTCGGTAAGGCTATATGCACCGAGATCATAAACGGTGTTATACATTCATATAACCACGAAACAAAGGGACTGCCGCTTGTTGAGTCGTTTATGAAGCGTCTTACGAACGAAACGAAGCTTATCGAATACGTTTTGAATTTATCCAAACATCATATGAAGCCCAACGTACTTGCCTTTGGCAAGTCTTCGGTAAAGTCGACGAATAAGCTTTTTGACAAGGCTATAGATCCCGAGGCTTTGATATATTTGTCGGCGTCCGACAGCTCGGGTAAAATATCATCTTGTAATCACGTGTCAAACGTTGAGTTTTTGACAGAAAGACTTGAAATATTTAAAGAATATATGAGCAGGCCCTACGTTATGGGCAGAGATTTGATTGAGGCAGGATTACACCCTAACGAAAAATTTGCGGAATATCTTGAATATGCGCACAAGCTTCGCCTTGCGGGTGTCGAAAAAGAAAGCGCCTTGAAACAGACATTGTCCTTTGCGAGAAAAGGAGAAAACAAATAACTATTTATGCTCTGCATATATATTGTGCGGTTTAATTATTGCGTTTGTTTTAGGGTTGATTTGAGTAAGTTTTTAGGAGATAACAATGAAAGTAACAGTTTCTGTAGATTCATTTAAGGGCAGTCTTTCTACCTTTCAGGCGGGAAGCGCTGTTGCTGACGGAATAAAACGGATTTTTTCTGATGCAGATATAAAAATATGTCCCCTTGCAGACGGCGGAGAGGGAACTGTTGATGCTGTTATTGGGGCTATGAACGGAAGAACGGTTGAGGCGACGGTGCGTAACCCCTTGGGATTGCCTATAAAAAGCAGTTACGGAATAACAAGCACTCAAACTGCCGTTATTGAAATGGCGAGCGCATCGGGGCTTACTCTTGTTGAAGAAAAAGACAGAAACCCTTTATATACTACTACGTACGGTGTCGGCGAGCTTATAAAAAATGCAATCGAAGAGGGCTGTCGCAAGTTTCTTATAGGTATCGGTGGAAGCGCAACAAATGACGGCGGTATCGGTATGCTTCAGGCGCTCGGATTTGAGTTTCTTGACGAGAACGGTAAGCAAGTTAAATTTGGTGCTATCGGCCTAAAAGATATAGTAAATATAAAGACCGATAATGCTCTGAAAGAATTATCCGAATGTGAGTTTTGCGTTGCCTGCGACGTAAAGAATATTCTTTGCGGCGAATATGGGTGCAGCAACGTTTTTGGACGCCAAAAGGGGGCGACCGACGAAATGATATCCGATATGGACGGTTGGCTTAAGGGGTATGCGGATTTAACGAAAAAGATTATTCCGTCAGCCGATCCCTCGATAGAGGGGACGGGGGCTGCGGGCGGACTCGGCTTTGCTTTTTTTGCATATCTGAATGCGACGCTCAAATCGGGCGTTGACCTTATAATAAACGAAACGGGGATAGAAAAGCATATAAAAGAATCGGATATAGTTGTAACCGGAGAGGGCAGACTTGATGGCCAATCATATATGGGCAAAGCGCCGATAGGTATTGCAAAGCTTGCAAAAAAATATAACAAGAAAGTTGTAGCATTTTCGGGGTGCGTTACCGACGATGCGGTAAAATGTAACGAGTACGGAATAGACGCATTCTTTCCGATATTGCGTACGCCTTGCACTCTTGACGACGCTATGAAAGAAGAAAATGCATATAAAAATCTTGCAGATACCGCAGAGCAGGTGTTTAGGCTGTTGAAAACAATATAAAGAGGATATGGTTTTACCCATATCCTCTTAAATTTTTGGTATATGAAAACCACCAGCTAAGCTGGTGGTTCAAAAGAGGCTTTTGCCGTTGAGCAATCCCGCCGCAGCGGTAGGCTCCTCTGTGTAAGGGGAGCTGTCAGCGAAGCTGACTGAGGGGTTGTTTGAATATGTT
>JAFYPF010000030.1 GCA_017547655.1 Clostridia bacterium | reverse complement strand
TTAAAGGAATTGTCGAGATTTCTTTGTCTTCTACACTTTCTGTTTCCATACTTTGTGCTTTGTACTTTCTCTCGTTGTTCAATTTTCAAGGACCGTCTCCGCCACACCCTTAAGTGCGACAGCTTGACCATTATATCACTACCCCTACCATTTGTCAATAGGTTTTTTCAATTTTTTTTAAGATTTTTTTCTTTTGTAAATTTTACACCAAAAGCCGTCATTTTAGGGATAGTGGTATATGTCACATTTTACATATAAACATCGGCTTATGCCGTCATACGTTAAACAAAAGTTCCGCGTATGTAGGTATCGGCCAACATTCTTCGGGGGAATTTTTTTCAAGTTCATCAGAAACTTTTCTGACTTCTTCCATAGCGGGATTTACACAATCGCGATAATATGCAGCCTTATCCGCGTTAGATTCCAGCTTATCACACTTCGCAATCGCCTTTTCCAGCATTTCAACCTTTTTATAAAGAGCCACGTTCAAAGCAGACATATTCTTTATAATCTCAACTTCAACCGCGTTTGTTCCGCCAACACTCTTTATAACCTCGGCAGATTTCGCCATATCAGCAACAGCTGCAGACACAGCGGGAATAATCTGCTTCTTGGTCATTTCAACCATTATCAAAGCTTCAATACGTTTGGTCTTGCAGTAATTATCGTATTCAATCTCACAACGGGAATAAATTTCGCTTTCCTTAAATATATTATGTTTTTCAAACAAGGCGATATTTTTTTCTGCAACATATTTACCGATTGCATCAGCAGCACTCTTCAAATTCAAGAGACCGCGTCTTTCAGCCTCTTTCACCCATTCGTCAGAGTAGTTATTGCCATTAAACAAGATTCTCTTATGTTTTGCAACGGTTTCTTTCAAAAGTATTCTAACTTCCTTTTCAAAGTCTTCAGCCTTTTCAAGTCTGTCGGCAAACTGACATAATGCTTCAGCCACACTTGTATTAAGCGCAGTATTGGGATCCGCAATAGAAAGCGACGAGCCGGGCATACGGAACTCAAACTTATTACCCGTAAACGCAAAGGGCGACGTTCTGTTACGGTCAGTGCCGTCTCTCGTAAGGTTAGGAAGCGCCTTAACGCCTATATCCATCTTTGACTTTTCTTTGGCGTCATAATTCTCTCCCTTTTCTATCGCCTCAAGAACCTCATACAAATCATCACCGAGGCACATAGATATAATTGCGGGAGGAGCTTCATGTCCACCAAGTCTGCATTCATTACCCGCACTCGCGGTAGTAAGTCTCAAAAGGTCTTGGTATTCGTCTACAGCTTTTATAACAGCAGTAAAGAACACCAAAAATCTAATATTATTATAAGGATCATTTCCGGGTTCAAAAAGATTAACACCGGTATTTGTAGAAATAGACCAGTTATTATGCTTACCGCTTCCGTTTACGCCATAAAAAGGCTTTTCATGGAGAAGACAAGCAAGTCCGTGTCTCTTCGCAACCTTTTTCATCATTTCCATAGTAAGCTGGTTATGGTCGGTAGCAGTATTCGCATCTTCAAACAAAGGAGCCAACTCATGCTGTGCGGGAGCGCCCTCATTATGCTCGGTCTTGGCATATATACCGAGCTTCCAAAGTTCTTCGTCGAGGTCTCTCATAAACGCCGCCACTCTGGGCTTAATCGTACCAAAATAATGGTCGCCCATTTCCTGTCCCTTGGGAGCAGAAGCGCCGAGAAGAGTTCTACCCGTGAACATCAGGTCTTTTCTCTTTTCAAAAAGCTTTTCATCAACAAGAAAATATTCCTGCTCTGCGCCAACGGTAGGAACAGTACGCACAACGTCATCCATACCGAAAAGCTTTGTTATACGCAAAACCTGCTTATTCAAAGCCTCCATCGAACGAAGCAAAGGAGTCTTCTTGTCAAGAACCTCGCCGCCGTACGAACAGAAAACGGTAGGAATACAAAGCGTATCATCTTTTATAAAAGCATAAGAGGTAGGATCCCAAGCCGTATAACCTCTCGCCTCAAAGGTAGCGCGAAGACCACCAGAAGGAAAACTCGAAGCATCGGGCTCGCCCTTAATAAGCTGACGCCACGTAAAAGAAGTAGCCGCACCGCCGATATCGGTAGACACGATAAAGCTATCGTGCTTTTCGGCAGTAATACCAGTCATAGGCTGGAACCAGTGCGTGTAGTGCGTAGCTCCGTTTTCTATAGCCCACTCTTTCATAGCGTGAGCAACAACGTTCGCCATAGTCATATCGAGGTCCTTGCCCTCGGATATAGTCTTGCGAAGCGACTTGTATATTTCTTTAGGTAATCTCTCGCGCATAACAGCATCGTTAAAAACCTTACTTCCGAATACTTCAAGAATCTTGTTCATATCTTTATCTCCGTTGATTTTGTATAGACTTTCAAAAAATAAAAGTTCAGTATCTTATTATATAATATCTTCAAATCTTTGTCAATAGTTAAATTCACACTCCACTACACCTTGCAATAACACAAAAAACAAAAGCGAGTCGCCCCACCGTAGGACAACTCGCTATTTTTAACATCTTATTCCTTTATGTATTCTTTAACAACACAGTTTTTGCAAAAATATTCACTTCTGTCGGTTTTTGGCGGACCGCAGAAATAATATCCCGAAACAATACTTACGCCACCGTGAGTTACCACAAGAACAGTATCATTCTTATGCTTTGAATAAACATCGTCAAAAAAACCCGTCAATCTTTCGAGTAACATTTCAAAAGTTTCCATACCCTCAAACATGGGAGGCATATCGGGAACCCAAGTCGCATCAAAATCTATATTGTAAACGCTCATACCCTCGGCAACACCGAATCTGCGTTCAACTATTCTTTCGTCGTACGTAACGGGAATATCCCTCCCCTTTAAAACGACCTCCGCCGTCTGTCTTGTTCTGATAAGCGGAGAGCAATAACACATATCAATCTTTTCACCCAACAAAGACTCACGGGCAGCCAAAGCTTGTTCGAGCCCCGTTGCGTTCAGGGGTATATCTTTTGTTCCCTGTAAAAGTCCTTGTTTATTCCAATCAGTCTGACCGTGGCGTATAAGCAAAACTCTCATATATTTCCCTCCTATATATATAATATGTAAGAAATTATAAACCAATCCGCACCGTTTTGCAAGGGGAAATAGAAAGAATATAGAATTTTTGCATAACAAAAATTTTACCTATATTCGAACCTATGCATATTTTAAGTAAAATCGTTCACATACGCTCGCGGCGAAACCAAATGTTAATGCCTTTGATGAAATATTTTGCCAAAGCAAAACATAAAATTAAATCCCCCATCGCCGCAGCAATTTCATTCGAACGCAGTGAGGATTTCATATTACAGAGCAATATTTCACCCACCCGAGAGAGTGGCTTTAGTTTTTTTAAAAAAAGACCTTGTCTTTAGGGGCGTACCCTAAAGGATAGTTTTCAAGAATACGGTATATCTCGAAAGAGGTATGCCGTATTTTGCATTTGTGTC
>JAFYPF010000029.1 GCA_017547655.1 Clostridia bacterium | reverse complement strand
TTTGAATATGTTTTTACAATCCCTCCGTCACGGCAAGCCGTGCCACCTCCCTTTACACAAGGGAGGCTGAAATAGTCGCCACATTTGTGGCAGTAGGGCAGGGTTGCATGTGTCGGACATTTCAATGGGCTTTCAGCCCAGTCGGTAATATGCCCTTATAGGGCTGAGCAAGCCACCGGCTTAGCCGGTGTCATGACTTGATGTATGCGGACAAGTCTGCTGCATTATGCAAATAAGGAGGACGTATGATTAAAATAATAACAAAAACCGCATTCGGCTTTGTATCATTCATCGGTTTTGCACTTCTCACAGTTTCAGCAATAATAAACCCGCCGACACAATCAGTCGTCAACACCATTACAAACGCAGAGCTTGGTATTACCCCTCAAAAAACAATGAATTTATTGGAATTAACAAACGTTTCGGAACCATACACCTATATAAACCTTCCGCAAGATTTTAGCACACCCGCCGGTATAGAATATTACAACAATCTTCCAAAAGATAATGTAACAAACGAAGAACAAGCCCCTCTACCGATTACCCCATCGGACGAGTTTCCGCTGCCAACAAATTCTTTCCCTATTATAGCACTTGATATGAGCGAGGGACAAACAGTCAATAATTTAAAATATAAAAACGAAAGCAAATATTCACCTAACATCAACGAGCTCTTAAAAAATGAATATCCGCTTATATATGCAAAGTCGGTTTCGTCAAGCAACGAAAATCAACCTATTGTATTGATAATACATACGCACGGAAGCGAATGTTACAGTCCGGAGGGAGTACAAGCATACACCACCGACACCCCTACAAGAGTTCTTGATATCTCGGCAAACGTCGTAGCTGTCGGAAAGGCACTTGCCGACGAGTTAAACAAAAGGGGGGTATCAACAATACATTGTGAAGATATGTTCGATGCTGAAAGCTATTCGGGCAGCTATAACCTCTCGGAGAAAAAGGTTGAAGAATATTTAGAAAGATACCCGTCAATACAATATGTTTTTGACGTTCACCGAGACTCTGTTACACGTTCAAACAACGAGAAAATCAAACCGCTTACGTCAATAAATGATATCCCAACGGCACAGGCAATGTTTGTTGTAGGAACCGATTCGGGCGGAGCATACCACCCCAATTGGTTAGATAATCTAACAGTAGCGGTCTTTTTTCAAAACAAGCTTATTGAAAAATACGGCAATATTATGAGACCAATCAACCTGCGGAAAGCGAGTTTCAATGCCGAACACGCCCCGGGCTCATTGCTTATTGAAATAGGAACTTGCGGAAACACCCTGTCCGAAGCAAAAAATTGTGCTTTACTGCTCGGCGAGACAATAGCCGACATTATTCTCAACGACGGAAAGAATTAAAAAAATTCCACCCGAATATACGGGTGGATATTTTTTGTTTTATACCGTTTATTAACCTACGATACCGGAACGTTCAATACCTGCAATCAGATATCTCTGACAGAACAAGTACATTATAATCAACGGAGCGATTATAAGAAGTGACGCAGTATTGTAAATTGCAGCCTCGTACATAGACTGTCCTGCATATACCGTATCCAAAGACTTCGGTATCATAACAAGGTCAGGCATTGTTACAAAGCTTGATTTCGGGAAGAACAGGTCTGTATAGAACATATCTGTCCACTGCCATGAGAATGAGAACAGGAATACTGTAATCAACATCGGCACAGAAAGAGGAATAATAATCTGAATAAATGTTCTGAATACGCCTGAACCGTCGAGGTATGCGGATTCTTCAAGTTCATCCGGTACACCGCGGAAATACTGACGGAGCATATAAATGTACAAACCGTTCTTAAAACCAAGACCGCCAAGCGAAAGAATTATCAAAGGCCAGTAGGAGTTAAGAAGGTTCAACTGTTCTCCACCAAACAGCTTAATTATGTTAAAGATATCGAAATATCTAAACTTCATAAACAATGAAAGCTGCAATGTTTCCTGGGGTACAACCATCGTAAAGATTACGAGGAAGAATAACAAGTTGTTGAACTTAAATCTAAACTTTGCAAAACCATAAGCAACTACACAGCAAACAAACGTCTGTATAATCGCACAAGCCAAGGACAACAACAAGGTGTTAAAGAAAGCGGTAAAGTATTTCGCCTCAACAATCAACGCCTTATAAGTATCCAAAGTCGGATATTTTGCAATGTACTTAACCGTTACATCAACGAAGTCTTCCTTGCCCATAAACGAGCTGAATATCTTCGAAAGAACAGGCGAAAGAATTACGTAAGAAATACCGACAAGAAGAACCAAACGGAATACTACCCATACAACCGTTTTTACAAACTTAAAAGAGAGGTATTTCAATTTGAATCTCGTCCAGAAATCGGTACGTTCGAAATCAACACGAATCTTATTTTTAGTCTCCTTCATTACTTTAGGAGCTGTTGCTTGATTATTCATACTGAAAAACCTCCTTCCTTAGTCTCTTCTCTGATAGAATACGTATCCGGAGATAACTGCGGACACAACGCCTATCAGCGCCAATACAATCAAGAAATAAATCCAAGACATCGCAGAACTTACTACGTGTTTATTTGGTTCTTTATAAATATAGTCGATATACAACATAACGCTGTTCGAGCTTCTTGTAAACGAGTCAATAACAGTATAAATTGTGTTAACGAGAATCATCGGGCTTATCATCGGGAATGTAATCTTCCAGAATGTTTCCCATGCGGCAGCACCGTCTATCTGACACGATTCGTAAATCGCAGGAGAAATGGACTGGAGACCTGCAAGGAAGATAAGCATCTGTACACCCGAACGGCTGATTATATCATAAACATTTGCGATAATACCTACAACGTAATCCATCAGTTCACCGCCAACCTTCATGCTTCCGAACAACCATTCAAGGTTAGCAGCCTCCGCCAACGACTCGGAAGCGGTAGCTCCGCCCGCACCGTTGTCAATCGAGCTTGAAGAGTCAATCATATATGACAGCATTGAGTTGTTCTGGTCGATATATTCTACAACACCGGTACCGATAATAACGGGGATAAAGAATATCGCACGGAACAACGCTCTTCCGAACATCTTTTGGTTCAACAATACAGCCATAAAGAGTGAGAAAATTACAATTGCGGGAATATCGAATATAAGCTGTTTAATACCCGCTACAAGAATCTGAACGAATTTGGGGTCTTCAAACAAAGCTTCCTGATAGTTTTCCAATCCGACAAACTCGGTATAATAACCACCACCGGACTGAATAATAAGTTTCGAAAAACTAAACTTAATCGAGTCGGCAATAACCGGAAGATAAACTATAAGAAATATTGCCAAGAAAGGCATTATAAACCACCAACCGGCTCTCGCCTTTCTTGCGTCAAGGGATGCTATTTTCTTCTTGCGCTTCTTTGCAGGAATAGCAGAATTATTTGTCATTTTTCACACACCCCTTTCTTAGTTTTGAGCTGTCTCTTCAGGAGTTCCCGTAGATTCAGGCGCGCCTGTCTCTTCTGGAGTTCCTGTTGTTTCAGCAGGATCAGTTGTTTCTACTGTTTCGGGAGTTTCGTTGCTTTCGGGAGCTTCGGTTACCTCTTCAGTCTCTGTTTCAACGAACTTTTCCTCTTCAGCTACTGTGGATTCAATAAATCCAAGCGCCTTAACAGTTCTGCCGTTTACGGTAATATCAAAGCTATTGTAGTTCAAAATGAATACCTTGCCGTTTGAGTATGTTACTTTAACAACAGTTCCTGTCTTTGTAAGATATTTAGTCTTAAGGTCAATAAGCTCTTCTTCCTCTTCGGGTTCAGCCTCTTCTACTCTTGTATCGGGGTTAACCAGCGAATTACCGGTTGAAGTATCAGTTGTATTGTCGGGATTTTGAACATTCTGTTCTCCATTCTTAATAGCCTCAAGCTTTGCAGCAAGAACAGCAGCTCTTCTTTCCTTCTCTTCTTCGTGAACCTTATTGATTGCAGCTTTTTCTTGCGCTTCCAACAACGCTGCTGCATCTTCCTCAATTTCCTGTTCGGTAGGAATACGTTCACCCTGTACAAATTCATGGTCAACGATCAAAGCAGACTGTACGTCATTTAAAGCCTCATTCAAAACGTTATAGTATCCTACGAGGTCTTCTTTCCAAATCTTGTATGTTACGGAGAAATACTGAGCGTAAACCGGATCATCCTTAAGCTCTGCAGTATTTTCATACGCAAGCAAGAAGTAGGGGTTTGCACCGTTTTCAATCATCTTAAGCATTTCGTATGCGATATTGCCCGTTGTATTCAAGGGAGTACCGGCAAACTCAACTGCGCCGTGAAGAACCATACCCATAAAAGGAACTGACTGACTAGCCAAAATGTAACGGCTACTGTCAAGAGATACGTTCAACAAATGGTCAACATAAGCAAGAACGTAAGCGTTGCCCGCGTTACTCATTACACTTGTGTAATCTTCTTTCAAATTCTTAAGAAGCTTAACGGTTTCGTATCTTGCGTCCTCACGGTTGTAAGGATCATCCTCATCGAAGTCAGAGTTCAAATCAGAACCGAGCGAACCAACAGATACGCTTGTAGCTCCAAGCTTCTGCAAATCCTCATTGAAGCCCTTATAGAAATCAGAGAATGCGGATACTGAAATTACAACGTTACCCGTTTCCATAAGAGTCTGATATACGTTGTCATATTTCTTCTTCTGTGTATAACGGTTATCGATTGTTCTTACAGCGTCATCTTTATAGCTGAAGCCGTCGAATGCCGATGTGTTATAAACATAGTTGAAATCAAAATCGGGGTACAAGCCAAAGCCTTTTTCTTCGGCAATCTCAACCATTTCGGTAAATGCCTTATTGCCGCCTGTCTTCTTCTGGAACTTAACCTGCGAAGGTACTGTAGAAGAAATACCGCCGTTAGCAAAGCCTGTAAGCTTAAAGTTAATGTTACTTATGCCTTCAGCTCCAAGCTCCGAATGCATTGTCAACAAATCATCAAAAGTAGTAAGAGGCTTTTCAACAGTTACGGGGAAGCTGAGGAACTTTTCGGTAGTATCGATTGTTCCAAGCGCCTCAATATAAAGCGGAATATTCTCTTTAATCTTGCTTTCATCGAGCTTTACAAGCTGTTCTGTACCATAGAGATAATCACGATATGCCTTTGCCATACCAACGTAAGTTGCATCGTAGGACTTAAAGCCTTCGTTCGCTTCTGCATTTTGAGCAGCCAACGTCTGATCTTCAAGCATTACGTACTTAATTCTGTAACTGCCTGTATACTTTCTGTCAGAAACTACAGTCCAAGTTGCATTACTACCTACAGAAATAGAGTCTGCAAGGTTATATTGGTCGGAAGGACGGGGATTAAACGATGTATAAGCTGTATTATACTTATGCAAAGCACCGCCGGTTTCAGCATAAAGTGTTGCGAGAGAATCACCCTCTGTTACAATAGCGAGATAACCGGAATTAACATCAAACTGTTTAACAACGGTTTTGCCGTCAACTTCATATTTTTCTGTTCTTACCCCTGTTTCAACTACACCGTAAACAGGGAATCTCATTGTCTGTTGTGTAGAACCTGTAATTGTATGGAATGCATAGTCCTGACCATAGAGCTTACCGCTTATGGTTACCGACTTGCCTGCCACATCTTCAAATCTGATAATAGCACCACTGCCGTCGGGCATAAATATATATCCTGTGTTATCAGAGGAGCCTGCGCCAACGTAAGGGAGTATCTTCATGCTTTCAAGAGTGTAAACAGATTCATCAAAGCGAATACCGTTTGCGCCAAGACGCATATCAACCCCCTCATCAGTAAGTGTGTATTCAAGAGCAAACTTAAATACAGCAGGAGCCTTATCCTTTGCTACGTAACCAACCAAGGAGTGGTCATATTCCAACTCTTCGAATGAGTAGCCGGGGCAGTACGTCTTAATAAGTGTTTCCATACGACGCATTTCGTTTTCTTTTGCGTCAGTAGAGAATACACGGATAGGATACTTTTCTACAATCGGGAACTTTGCTACAAGGTCCTTCTTTGCAGCATTTGTAAGAGTGGAATCATTGAGATCCTTCTTCTGATAAAGAGATTCGAGCGTATACTTATCTCTGTTTGTTCTTCCGTCGATTTCATCGGGAATAAGATTAAATATCTCGTTCATAAAACGTTCATCGGTAATCTGCATAGGAAGAAGCATACGAGTTTCTTCGTTACCTACTGCATATTCGACACGAACGCCGTTTTTGAGGTTTTTAACCTTAATCTGACCTAACATTACACAATCCTTATAGCTTGTGTAAGATTTTGATACACCGCTGTCGCTGTAAGAAATCAACACCTGAGAAAGAAGGCTCATTTTAGTGTCATCACTTGCCTGAATACCGCCTACGCCATAGGGGTTAGAGAACAAGAACTGGCCTGTAACCTTATTTTCAAGCGCCCATTCACCGGATTCTTTCTGTACGTAGAAATTATATTTATCATTCTGGAGCATCGGCACGCCTTTATTCATAGTCTTAATCTTTTGAGCTGCTGTGCTGAATGATCTTTCCAAATAATTTTCTTTGTAGTAATCGGGAGACTTAGCTCCTGTTGTTTCTTCGGTTTCCTTATTGGTATTAGCAGCACCGAATACAGGGAGAACAGTCAAGTTTGCGAGTACGCCAATAATCATTACAAAAGACATAAACGCTGATATAATTCTGAATTTTTTCATTTTTACCTTCTCCTTTCTCCTCTATATTCGATAAGTTATTTCTGTGATTATTGCTGTAATAAATCCTATAACGTTTGTAAGCAACGTTGTAAACAACAATGCAACAAACATAATAAATACCATTGCAACTATAGTGCCGATACAAGTCACAGCATTCTTAACCAACGAGTAGTCGTGTGTAACCATAGTGCCGGTAAATATAAGCAAACCAAGCCAAATAAATGCAAACGATTCAAGAAGCGTAACAAGAGCAGCTTCATTTGCCGTTACAAAGTTTGTGCAGATAGTTGCGGGAATAATAAGCAAAGGCAAGGGAGCAAGCGCGTAAGATGTTGCAATAAAGATATCCTTAAAGCTTCCTTCACCTTCCATAAGCGTGGTGAGACACCAGTTACCTATAACCCATAACATAAGCGGAACGATAACAGAAATAATCTGCACCAAAATGCTCGGATATGAATCGGTAGGATTAAATATGTATGCCGAACCTGCCGACTGGTAAGTAAACGTTGCAATTGCAAGCACGATATAGAATATCGCACCTCTCAACGAACCTCTCTTTTCGTGTTTCAAATCCCAGAAGCCGTCAAATGGGTGGAATATCAAATGATTAGCATACAGGATTTCCTGCCAGAACGTACGTTTCTTTCCTGATACAGCAACTTCTTTATTAACTTTAGCTGCATATCCGAAGAATTTAGTAGCGCCAACGCAAACTGCAATTACTACGATCGGAATAATATAAATAACTTTTCCGATCAAGTCCTTACGGTACATCTTAAAGGAGTTCGAATAGTTCTTTGTATCGTAAGCCGATGTAAAGTATTCCATAGACTCTGTCCACTTACCCGAACGGTAAAGAGCCTTACCAATACCAATATAAGCAGCGTCAAAGTTGTTATTTCTCTGAAGAATGGTTTCCCAGTCCTCCTGAGCCTTGTCATACTTACGGTTGTTCTGATTTTCAATAGCATTCAAAAGAATTTCGCCGTACTCTGTTCTCGTATATACGGTAAAAGCGCCGGAGCTCTTGTCGAGCAACAAAATCTTTTCATTCTGATAAGTTATTGCCGCCATTGTTCTGATATTACCGAGCTGTGTACCGATATCACCAAAAATAAACAAGAGGTTACCGTACTCGTCGTATGTAAATACTTTCGAACGTTTAGAGTCTATTATCGACCATGTGTTTTGCGGACCAAGAGCTACGTCAATAATAACAGACGTACCCAAGGGAGCCGTTACATTTGTAGATTTGGACTGAATTTTTACTTCACCAAAACCAAAGAAACCTGTACGCTTCATAATATCGTCACCTGAAACGTTAAGCTTCTTAACAGGCGAGTAGTCGGAGCCCTTGCTTCTGACAGCCGCCTGTTGAGCACTTGCATCAATCGAAGATGTAGTTACATAGATAAAGCCTCTGTGGTCAATGGTAATGTTGTTAAATTCTGTACTTACGTACTGCTCTGCTCTTTCCTTCTGTTTTTCAGTTTGGAAATATCTCCAAAGCTTTTCCCATGCGGAAAGTGTAACTTTTTGAGCACCAACGAAGCACTGGAACGAGCCGTCTGAATTCAATGCAATTACACCCATGTATGTACTGGATGAAATAACGTACATTGTACCTGCAGAGTCAACCGAAAGTGCAACAGGTCTGTAAACAGAGTTTGCAGGGAAAACGTCTGCCTGAGGCTCTTCAACGGTTCTTACGTATGCACCGTTTTCTTTTTTGAATATTACAATTCTTTTGTTATCCGTATCCGCAACGTAGATAAAACCGTTACCAATATAAACACCGTTGGGGTTTGTCAACGCATCCGGAATACCGTTGCTGTTTGTAAACGATTTAATGGAAAACTTATATTTGTAGTATCTGTCGAGAACAACAATTCTATTGTTACCTGCGTCAGCAATATATACATTTCCATCTTCATCCGTTTCAAGGTCAGCGGGATTTTTTAATGCTGTGCTGATTCCCATATATGAAGAATCAACTATCTGATCGGGAGTATAAGCATCGGGAGATGCAACCCCGAATCCGTCCTGTGAGTACGTATATGTTCCATAGGAGGAAGCCGCTACAGCGGGTACAACTCCTATGAACATCATAAGACAAAGCGTCAGGGCGGCTATTCTTACAATCTTTTTATTCATAATAACCTTCCCTTTCTTTAGTCTTTCATACCTGATGAGCCCATCGTCTCGATAATGTTGCTCTGTGAGATAACGAATACGAGAATAGGAACCAACATACTGATAACCGTCGCAGCCGCAGAAGCACCCTGACGAGAAATACCGTCGGATACCAACTGGCTAACTGCATAGTTAAATGTTTTAAGCTGTTCGCTCTGAATGTAGATAGAAGCACCGGAGTTCCAGAGATCCTTAAAGCTGTAGCATACGAGAGTCAGCCATGCCGGCTTAACCATCGGCATTGCTATAACCCAGAAAGTCTTCCACTCTGTAGCGCCGTCAATACGCGCAGATTCAAGAACTGCGTTATTTACGTTGGTTTCCATAAACTGCTTCATCAAATACAAACCAAGTGATGTACACCATGCAGGCACTATACGAGCAAGATATGTATCAATCCAACCCAACCATGAAAGTGTAATAAAGTTTGCAATTGCAGAAACTGTACTGTGGAACATCAACGATGCAACGATAAGTGCGAATATTGCCTGTCTGCCGGGGAACTTAATCTTTGCCAATGCGTAAGCACACATTGAAGAAAGAAGCAAGTTACCAAATGTACCGGCTACTGAAATAAATACTGTGTTGAATATGTATCTTGAGAAAGGAACCCAAGAGGTATTCATCAAGTTAAACAAGTCCTTAAAGTTATTGAATGTAGGACTCATTACGTAAAATCTCGGAGGGAACATCCAAAGTTCGTCGAGAGGCTTAAGTGACTGAATAACCGTATAATACATAGGTATAAAAAGGAACAA
The DNA here is from genome assembly GCA_017547655.1 of Clostridia bacterium. GTDB lineage: Bacteria > Bacillota > Clostridia > Oscillospirales > CAG-272 > RGIG1995. Next base: position 117,321 of record JAFYPF010000029.1, on the reverse strand, counting down.
TCCCATCAAAAAGAGGAAAAATCCAATTCCGATATCGCCGCCGTACGAACGGTTAAGCACAACTCTATGCTTCCTTGTTCTTAATTTTTTAGCCATATCAGTTACCTACCTTCGACAAGAGTTTCTTGACCAGCGCGTTTGAGCCGTACATTATAAGGAACAGCACAGTCGCAATAGCCGAAGCATAACCTACTTCCCAACGAGTGGTACCATAGTCTTCCAAATGGTGCATAATCGTATGAGCCGCATAGTCAACCGAGGGGAAGCCCGCAAGTGACGTAACAATTGCGCCAAATCCGAATGCTTGTGTAATAGCCATGACCGCACCGAACATAAGCTGAGGCTTCATGGTAGGCAATGTAATATACCAAAGCTCCTGCCAACGGTTCTTAATACCGTCAACCGCACCCGCTTCATAAAGCGAATGGTCAACGCCCTGGAAACCTGCGATAAATGAAAGGAACGCAGTACCGAGTGAAGTCCAAAGAGCAACTACAATACAAATAGGCATTACGTAATCTGCATTCTGGAACCACTGAATAGGCATTGAAATGAAGCCCAAGTCTATCAAAAGTGCATTTGCATATCCGTATGAGTCAGAGGAGAACACGATGCTCCACATAAGATATGCGCCGCCCGAAATAGAGGGCGAATAGAAAATCAACGTTACAATCGATCTGATTTTCGGAGAAAGTTCGTTTATAAACCAAGCACATATAAACGAAAGTAAATATGAACCGGGACCAACGATCGCAGCAAATATAAATGTATTCTTTACAGATGTAATAAATATATCGTCATCAAGGAACAACGTTATATAGTTTTCCATCCATACGATGTTGGGTGTCTGAAGCATATTAAAGTCTGTGAAACTCAACACTATAGATACACCAACGGGTAATATCGTAAATATGAAGAAGAGAATAACGAATGGCGCAATCATTACGTACGCCGTCTTGTTACGCTTAATCTCTTTCCATGTCCACTGCGCTTTAGTCATTTCCGAACGGTTAACCGCTTTTTTCTTTACTGCAGTGTTTGCGGACATGTTTGATCAACTCCTTTTTTTAGAATGTATATAATATAATATAAATATGAAAGTTTTTTCAATTCGGGGCGCTTTTTTCGGCGCCCCAAAGGGCTAAAACGCTTTTTTTATTCGGACTCAATATAATCCGCAGAGTTTGAATATGAGATTTCCAGATAATCAAAACCGAACTCTTTACGTTTTCTCGTAATTTCTTTGTTGATTTCTGTCACATAGTCAAGCATTGCTTCTGTAGCATTCGCACCGTTATTATATACATCCATAAATGCGAAGTCAACATAACGTGTAATAATATATCCACCGGGATATTCTGTAATACCTACAGTATTTTCAAACTGTTCCATAAGGTTTTCATACTCACGCGAAGACCAAGGAAGTTCAGCAAGCGCTTCTGTATTTGCAGTTGCGTTCTTGGAGGACTGTCCAACTACCGCAACGAGCTCGTTAGAGTAATTAGCCTGTACGTTTGCTCTTGTGAACCATTCAAGGAACTTCCAGCAATCTTCAGGATTGTCTTCAGCACCCTTCATAAGACAAACACCTTCAGTAACACCGATTGCACAGTTATTGATTTCTCCGTTTTCATCAACAAAGCCGGGAAGAGAGATGAATTCCCACAAGCCATCAATTTCAGGAGCAAATACTGTCAACTGGTTGTAAAGTGTAATGTATTCGGAAATAAGAATAGGCATTTCACCCGTTCTGAAACGGTTAGCCGCTTCGTATGTAAGCGGGAATCTGTAAGACTGGAACAAGTCTGTAAGTTCAGTAAACGCTGAAAGCGCTATGTTAGAAGAAAGATTTATTCTCTTACCGTCATCAGCGTACAATTCTCCGCCCATCTGATAGAGGAAGAGTCTTGTTCCCGAAAGCTTTGATGGGAAACCAATCGTCATATTGTTTGTTTGAAGTATAGGAATAATATTCTTCAACTCATCCCATGTTCTCGGAACTTCAATATTAAGGTCTGCCAAAATATCCATTCTGTAGAACATCATAAGGAACGTCATGGTGTTAGGCAAGCCGTATGTTTTTCCGTAGAGTGTAAGCGTATCTTTAGCAGCCTGAGGGAATCTTGTCATTACCTCATCAAAGCCTTCCATATCATTCAAAGGAAGAACCGCCTCACGGATAGCATAGTTTACACAGTCCGCAGAAGCAAGAAACGCTACGTCAGGTCCAATCCCCGCAAGTGTCGACTGAAGTACACCGCCGGATACCAACTTAATTTCTACCGAAATATCATTGTTCTGCATAAAGTCACTGTCAACAAGCTGACGCATAATCTTGGACTTTTCACGTCCAATTGTCGTCCACACTTCAACTTTGGAGTCACTATCAATTTCAACAGTAGCACCCAATGTTGAGTAGTCTATAAAGAAGCTGAGAATAAATGCTTTCGTTTCAAACCAAAGTGTCTGGAATATATTCGCATTAGCTTTGGGGAGCTTTGTGCCGGGAGTCTGGAATACGAAGTAGTCCACCTCAAGCGGTTGAGCTCTTGAGTCAAGCAACCAAGTACCCAAAGTACCAATGTAGGTCTTAAGGTTTACAAGGTTCTTTGCAATCTCCTTTTCGTCGCTCGTCATTCTCTCAAGAAGAATAACTATCTTGTTAAGAGTAGCAACGTGCGAACCGGTTTGTCCGGTAATATCTTCAAGCAACTCACCTACAGCTGTAAGCTCCTTCGCAGAAAATACGAGGTTGTTAATAGCTTCGGGGATAAGTCTTGTAAAGTTATAGTCCCTGAATTCATCAGGGTCCGAACCCGTGATCATCAGTATCTTAAGATAAGATTCATTCATCAAAGTAAGAACGTTGTTTACGCGGTTAAGAACCTCGTTCATCGAACCGAGAACAACCTCAAACTTAATCTCATACTCTTTACCTGCTTCAAAGTAGAACTGATAAGGTGTTCCGTCTTTAGACGAAATCACTGCAGTTTGCCATGAGTCGTTGTAAAGGAATTCGAGATAACTTGCTTCTTCAAAGGGGATTTCTCCATTTATATATATACGGCGTGAAACGTACATACCTTCGAGCTGCGACTGCTTGAATCTCATTGCGAGTTCGTAAAGACCGCTCTTTTCAGGTTTGATAGTGTACTTAATCCACTGTCCCGCTGTTTTCCACTTGTCACTGCCTATTGTGTTAAGTTTTGTTTTCGCCGGATCTTGGGGAGATGTTATGGGTGAAGTTCTGTCATTCAAAGGATAGATAGTCTGCTCGGAAACAAGAATAGGATTCTCGGGATCGCTTGACAATTCAGCTTCCACGTAAATCTTCGCATCCTCTGCAGGTTTATAACCATTAGCCTTGTATTCAGCCAAAACCTCTTCGTATGTAGGAAGATCTTTATAAGGCTTAAAAGTAATCGTCGAGAAAACCACAGGTTCTCTTACCGCTTCAAAGGTAAGAGTATGTTCGCCCTCTGTCAAATAAACCTCTAAAGGATTAACAACGAATCCCGTCGAGTCACAGAAAGTATATGTATTCCAAGTAGGAACCTGAGATTTCGTAGGACGAATATCATTATCTGTAAGGTCCGTCTTAAATACTCCGCCCTCCTCAAGATTATCTACCCAAGTTTTAGGCATAGTAAGATATCTTGATTCAGAGAAAGGTATCTTTCCGTCGATATAAAGCATACGCTCAATAGACGTAGCTTTAGCCAAAACAGAGAAATATTCAATATCAATTACGTAAAGTCCCGCTTCTTTAACGTTAATCTTAAAAGTCGCCGAACCCTTTTCCGGCAAGTAAACTGATTTCACTGCTTTCTTGTAATTTTCATTTGTCTCTTCTTCGGTCAAAACACGAACGTCGTTATCTTCGTCAGTTCCCTCCGAACCAACGTAAGCTTCCGCAAAATTCACGGTAAACGTGTCGGTCGCCTTCTTTACATCGCCAAGCGATGCGAAATAGTCGTTGTAATCAGGCGTATCAAGAATAGCTCTGATTTCCTCCAACGACGATGTGGTCTTCTCGGTTTCATTCATTGCCGAGTCGGTCGCGGTTTCTTCGGTTGCGAATACACTTACAGAAAGTGTACCCATAACCATAAGCACCGTCAGAAATCCACATAAAATTCTTTTGAATATGGATTTTGTCATGGTCTTTCCTCCCATAAAGATTTGATAAACTTAACACAATAATTCAAAGGCAGGGAGCCGTTTTATTCTGTAAAAAAACAACGCAAAAACACTACTCCGCCCCCTATCATCAGAGCGTAGTACCGTCTCATACCCTATAATCCTGCGTTTCACCGCCGGAAATGCCGTAATTTAGTGCGTAATCATAATATCACACACCCCTCGAAAAGTCAATAGTGAAGCCAACCTTTTTTCTTATTATATATAGTAACACATTTTAGAATAATTTAAAAATTTTACATTTACGGCACAATCAGACGCTTTTCGGCGTTTTTTGCATTTTGTTCGTTTTCCAATCTTGCGTTAAGCATTATTTACATCAGAGCACCAATTGCATAATTTTATTTACGTTTTTTTTACAAATATACGTAATAATACAATTCTATGTAAACTATATTTACCAACGAATTTTGAATGCATTGTATAAAAAAATTAAATATTTTTGTGCAACTTGCACTTAAATGTAGTGTTTTTTTCTACACTTGTGCAAATTGCACAAATTCGCATTTCTCACACTCTTTCTAAACACATTGTAAACATTATGCAAACCACCACTCACACCACAAAAAACCGACATCACCCTTATTTTTGTATACAATGTTGTATTTTCTGTATCAATATGCTATAATAATAAAATAACCCCGCAAAAAAAGGAAGGAAAGACACAATGAATACACAAAAAAGCGCAGTTACAATTAACGATATATCGGGAATAGGCAGATGCTCAATCACCGTAGCTTGTCCTATCCTTTCAGCTGCAGGTATTCAAACCTGCGCGCTTCCCACCGCCCTTCTTTCTACCCATACAGGCGGTTTTGACGGCTATTCTTTCCTTGACCTGACAGAAGAGATGACAAAAATTATTAACCACTGGTCTTCTCTGAATATAACCTTTGATGCTATTTACAGCGGATATCTTGGAAGCACGGAACAACTGAACACGGTTATCAATTTCATTGACAACAACAAGGACAGCTTGATTATGGTGGATCCCGTAATGGGAGATGGGGGCAGCTTTTATGCAGGCTTCACCGTCGAATATATAAGCGGAATGAAAAAACTCTGCGGAAAAGCAGACATAATAGTCCCGAATATTACCGAGGCGTTCTTGCTTTTAGGCAGAGAATACACGGAAGGCCCTTATACCGAAGAATTTATAAAAGAACTTATGAAAGAAATTTCAAAAACGGGCTGCAAAAAAATAGTGCTTACCGGAGTTTATTTCGATGAATTTGAGATAGGAGCTGCGTCATACGACCGAGAAGACGACGTTTTCGAAGTATATCTTGCGCCCCGAATCGAGGGATTTTATCACGGAACGGGCGACGTGTTTGCGTCGGTTATTTTGTCAGCACTCCTAAACAACAAAACCCTCGCTGAAGCCACCAAGATTGCTGTAGACTTCACCGAGGATTCTATTATAAAAACAAAAAACGCCGGAACAGACACAAGATACGGCGTTTTGTTCGAGCAGGTTATACCCTCTCTTATAAGAAAGCTCAATTTATAAGAGCATAATCAGTACCAATACCATAAGAATATCGTCTTCGGACTTACTGTTGAGCATAAGCATTATCATAGCGCAAATAAGCAAATCATCTACCTCAAAGCTCTTTTCTTTAAGTCCGTCGATTATTTTTCTTATACCGCTTTCATCTTGTTTTTCACGTTGCGGAAGAGGCGGATTTAAGTGAGAAAAATAAGGCTTGTTCCCCCTCCGTTGAGGGAGGCATCGTTTGTTTGAATACGAAGAATCATTTTCGACCAGCCTTTCTATCCCCTCGGCATTAACCCCGCCATATAAGGTGCCGGTTATATCGTATATCATTCCTCTGTAATTTGGCGGCGGATCGGGTAGAATCGTTTGAATTTCCGTCAACTCATCTTTTTTTAATTTTTTTTCAACGTAGTTTTCAGGCGCAGCAACATTTTTTTCGACATGAGCTCGAATCGGCTCGTGTCGCGCAACAGCTCTGCCGCTTGTATTTCGACTATACATTATATATCAACTCTCTTTCGCATATCTTTAAAGAAAAGATTTTAATAGCCCCGTTTTTTCGCTTAACTGAACAAGCTTTAATATCTTAATTATGCTGTCGATTTTCTCGCATCTGTCAGCTCCGACGTACGGCTTCAAAGCCACAAGAAGCCGTATAAGGTTTTCTGCATCGTCACCTTTTTTGTTTTTGCGGCAACCGATCTCTCCCTTTTCGTTACCACACCCCTCATCTTTATGCTCGGGCTTCTGAAAGCTTGTTTCGTCATAGCCACGCGTCTCTTGCCCGCCCGCGCTATCCTTAAGCTTTCCGGCTATTCCCATAAGCGTTTTCATCATTTCGGGGTTTTCGGTCAGCTTGCCGATCATTTCCCCTATATCACTTGATCCGTTCATAACAAATAACCCTAAAAATCAGATTGTTTTTTAATATTATTCAAAGTCTCTTCATCAAGCATAGAAAGCGCATTTTGCAAGTCTCGCTCGGACATATTAGAAAGCCCTTTTCTAAGCTTTGATATATCGGATACGGTTTGTTCTACCCGTCTTCCGCTCACCCCTGCGCTTTGGGCAATTGCGCGAACAATGTTTTTTAATTCCTCGTCGCTTATTGTGTCAAGCTTGTTCATTATTTGTCTCTTATCGATTTCCATAGATAAACTCTCCTTTTGAATAATTTTTATATTCATAAACAGTATATGATTAAAATTCGTTCGGGTTACTCAAAAAGGATAAAAATATATGAAGATGCCGTTTTTTCAGACAGTCACGGCATTTTACTATCCCATTGTATAATAAAATAACAAAGGAAAAGATTATGAAATACACCCCCCGTCCCGACACAAAAGCCTTAAAGACGATTGTAGTGCTTCTTTCGCTGTGCTCACTTGTTTTTATAGGATTCGGATTAGCTATAGGCGGATTTTCAGCAGATGTTTTGAGGGCTTTGGCGATTGTACCGTTTTGCACGGCGATGCTTTTGACTATACGGTTCGGTTTATACTCGTATACTTATGTACTTGAAGATTTTGAATTTATAATTACACAAAAAATCGGAAACAAGACGAGAACCGTATGCAGACTCTATTACACCGATATCACCGAGATAATAGCCTATGACAAAGCAAAAGATAAAATAAAAGGAAGAAAAAAATACGACTACCGTGTTAAAATTCTCCCACAAAAGTTTTATTGCCTTTTTTACGAGATCGGCAACGAAAACGAAGTTATTTTGCTGGAACCCGACGAGAATTTTGTAAATGCTTTAAGTAAATATATTCAAGACGATATACTGAATGACTAATTTTTTATTGAAAGGATGTTTGTTACATGAATGCGCTTTTTAAATTGTTTATAAAAAATGCAGATGATACGACAAACCCCGCCGTTAGAAATGCGTACGGAAATTTCACGGGTTTTTTTGGGATTATATCAAACCTCATACTGTTTGTTGTAAAGGTTGTTTTGGGAATTGTTACATCAAGCATTTCGGTTACGGCTGATGCTGTTAATAACCTTTGCGATGCTGGTTCATCAATTATAACCGTTTTCGGTTTTAAAATAGCGGGTAAGCCGGCAGATGCGAAGCACCCATACGGTCACGCCCGTATGGAGTATATTTCAGGGCTTATTGTTTCTTGTCTTATAACCTCGATAGGCTTTGATTTAGCGATAAGCTCGATAGAAAAGATAATTACACCGACAGAGACCAAATATTCTATAATCGGCATTGTTATTCTCGGCATTACTGTTTTAGCTAAACTTTTTCAAGGTATAGTATATCGCTCCGCAGGCAAGAAAATCGACTCTCAAGCATTGATTGCCTCATCGACGGACAGTATAAACGACGTTATATCGACAGCGGTTGTTATTATAGGAAGCATAGTAGGGCTCACAACTGACCTCAAGGTTGACGGTTGGCTCGGCTGCGCGCTTGCGCTGTTTGTTATTTATTCGGGAATAAAGCTTATAATTGAGACATCAGACCCGCTTCTCGGAGCTGCCCCCGACGAAGAACTTGTAAATAAGCTGTCGGAGAAGATACTGAGTTATGACGGCGTTATAGGAATACACGACCTTATTGTACATAATTATGGATTTGGACGTTGTTTCGCCTCCGTTCACGCCGAGGTTCCCGCAAAGACCGACATATTACTCAGTCACGATACGATAGATAATATTGAATTTGAAGTTCTTGAGCAGATGAATATCCACCTTGTTATTCACCTCGATCCGATTGAAACGGACAATTCCGCGGTTAACGATTTAAAAACAGCCGTTCAATTGATATTGCAACACAAGGATCCTCGCATTTCGCTCCATGATTTCAGAGTAGTTTTTGGGGACACGCACACGAATCTTATATTTGACGTTAACCTACCGTTTGAATACGAAGCCAATGACCAATTTTTCTGCGCAGATATAACCAAGGATATAAGAAAGATTGATCCTACATACAATACAGTGATAACAGTTGACCGAAACTATATGAATTCAAGAACCAAGAACTAACATCAAAAGAACACTTCTTTTCCATACAGAAGTGTTCTTTTTATATTATTTTAAAAAATACCCCAAAAAACAAAAACGGCTATTGTTCGTTTTTCAAACAATAGCCTATATTCATATTTTGTCAAAGCGTTCGCCTGTCTTTTTAGCGCTAATTCTACCGGCACTTATCTCCGAAAGCTTAACGTTAAACGCTTCAAACGACGGTGTTTTTATTGCCAGTTTCAATTTTACTGTATCACTGTAATCAATACCATCTTCTATAATGTCAAAAAATTGACATTCATATCGTATTTTCTCATGGTCAGCATACGGACATTCCACCTCAAATTCCGTATAATCGGTATACGTTATTATCTGCGCATCTTCGGCTGCGCCTTTTGCCGCCGCCGTATAAGCACGTACAAGACCGCCTTTTCCGAGCAATATCCCGCCAAAATATCGGGTTACAACAATAACAGCATCAGTGAACCCCGTCTTTCTTATAACGTCAAGCACCGGCATACCCGCAGTACCCGCAGGCTCTCCGTCATCACTATAGCGGGTAGTATTCGTATTCTTTAACACGTACGCATAAACGTTGTGTCTGGCATCGGAATGCTTTTTCTTTATTTGATTGATAAAATCAACGGCATCTTTTTCCTCGGTAACCCTCTTCGCATAACCGTAAAACACCGATTTATCAATAGTTATCTCAAAAAAGCCGTCTCCGCCTAACGTCGTATATAACTTACCGTTCTCGGCAGTATTATTTTCTTTCATAACTCAAACTCACTTTACAAGATATTTTGCAAGCATACCCTTCGTCTTTGAATCAACGGTCGCTCTAAACCTAACGCCCTCGGTAAGGTATTCCGTATCATGTATAACGGCATTTTTATAAAGCACGTTAACCATAGACTGATCGTTGTGCGGAAACAAAAACGTTTCTTCGGTCTTGCCCTCGTTAACAAGCAACTCTATTCTCTCTATAAGAGCATCAACGCCCTCGCCCGTTCTTGCGGAAATAAAGAAAACGTTATCTTCTCCTCCGTCTTGCTTAACTTTCGGCATAACATCCGTTTCAACGTCGCATTTATTATAAACATAAAGAATCGGTTTGCCTACAGCGCCAAGCTCTTCGAGCAGTCCTTCCGTTACGGCAAGTTGATTATGGCAGTCGGGTTCGGAAGCATCTATCATAACAAGCACCGCATCCGAGTAAACAACCTCTTCCAAGGTCGAGCGAAATGCTTTTATAAGATGATGCGGTAAATTTCTGATAAATCCAACAGTATCGGTAAGAAGTATCTCATTCCCCGACGGAAGCTCATATTTTCTTGTTGTAGGGTCAAGCGTTGCAAAAAGCTTGTTTTCAGCAAGAATTCCCGCCCCCGTCAAATAATTCAAAAACGTACTCTTGCCCGCATTCGTATATCCTGCAATAGCAATTTTAAAAAGCCCCGATTTATCTCTCTGCTTACGCTGAACTATTCTGTTTTTCTCCAATAATTCAAGCTCATCTTCGAGCGCATCCATACGACGCTTTATGTGACGTCTGTCACTCTCGAGTTTCGACTCGCCCGGACCGCGCGTACCGATACCGCCCCCCTGACGAGAAAGCTGTAAGCCCTTGCCTGTAAGTCTCGGTGTCGTATACTTCAAAAGCGCAAGTTCAACCTGCAGTTTACCCTCGCCCGTCTTTGCGTGAAGCGCAAAAATGTCGAGAATAAGCATACTTCTGTCCATAACGAATATATCACTGTCTTCGTCGTTTACTTCTTTTTCTATGTTACGTATCTGCGACGGAGAAAGCTCTGTATCAAACACAACAAGTGTAGCATCGTTATTTTTACAAAGCTCTGCCAACTCTTTTATTTTACCGCTTCCGATATAAGTTGAAGCATCTGGCGCAGTTTTAAGCTGTGTCATTCTTGCAACACATTCGCCACCCGCAGTTTCAAGCAATCTTTCAAGCTCGCCGAGAGAAACCTCGGCTTCATCCCTATCATCGCCCCTGAATACGGCGCTGACAAGCACGGCTTTCGTTATCTCCTTGTCTTGTGCATCATTAAATACATTAAGTTCAGGCATATATCTCTAACCTCAATTCAATGAAAAAAATACAATAAAGAAAACAAAAAGGGCAAGATGTGCGTAAATAACATCTTACCCGTTGTTAGTCCAAGGTCAATTATTTTGCCTTGTTCAAGCGCTGTTTGAACTTGTCAACACGGCCGCCTGCATCTACGAACTTCTGTTTGCCCGTAAAGAAGGGATGGCACTTTGAGCAAATTTCAACACGCATATCGCCCTTTGTCGAACGAGTCTTAACCTCTGCGCCACATGCACATTTGATGGTTGATTCTTTATAATCCGGCTGAATAGCTGTCTTCATTGCACTTACCTCTTTTCAGTTTTTTACATATTGCATTGTATTATAACACATGTATTTTGATTTTTCAAGAGCAATCCAATATTTTTTCCAAAAAAATGTTAATTTTTTTTGAAGAACACTCGATCAACGCTTTTTTAGTGTATAATATAGATGAATTTTTATAAAAAGGACATTTTTATGGTAACAACACCTACCGAAAACAAAATAAATTGGAAAATAATCGACTTAATAGACCTCGAATTATTTGAAACCACAGGTAAAAATGAAGAAGGAATTGCGATGTTCGGCTTTGCTTCCCTGTTTTTCTGGAAAGAATATTACAAGACGTCGTACTCGGTAATAAATGGAAACATCGTGTGCCGAGGGAGCTCTGACAAGGGCGAATGTATTTTTTATTTCCCGAGAGGTCTGAACGACAATTATAAAGAAACTATCAATACTATTGTATCCTCTTGCAACAAAAATATAAGACTTTTGCCGTTAACCGAAAATGATGCAAGCAAAATAAAAAAAATTTACCCAAAATCAAAAACAGCGTTGATGGACGGCAAATGCGAATATGTATATAACCAAAGCGACCTTGCCGAACTTGCAGGAAAAAAATATCACGCCAAACGCAACCACATCGCAAAATTCGATAAAACGTACAATTCAGAATATATAAATATAAGCAACGAAAATATTGACACTTTAAAACAATGCGCCGAGCATTTATATAAGACTATAGAAAACAGCCCCGAAAATGAATATACGGCGATAAAATGCGCCATAGAGCATTTTGAAGAGCTTAAACTCCGTGCGGGCGTGCTTACCGTTGACGGCAATTTCGTTGCCTACTCAATCGGCTCATCTATAAACGAGGATACGGCAGATATTCATTTTGAAAAAGCCGACAGAAGCTACGACGGCTCCTATGCAAAGATTAACAACTGTTTTGCAAAATATGCGTGGACAGATAAATTATACCTTAACCGAGAAGAAGATTTGGGGATTGAAGGGTTGCGCAAAGCAAAGCTTTCTTATTATCCCTGCCACCTCAATCAAATGTATTCGGTTGAATTATTTTGATAAAAACTCTTGCATTTTTTGTTGCGCTGTGTTATAATGCCTCATATTTATAATAAATAAACACGTTGAAAAAGTTTGGCGGTTCGCATCAAGACATATCCAGAGAGGGTTGCCGTTTTGGCTGTAAGCAATCTTGTGTCTGCGTTACTTTTGCATTTCGCTTTTGAGTGGAACAGATGAATTTTTTAGTAGTTTGTTACGGTATTAAGGCTCCGTTATTTGCCTTGTAAAGTGTTTGCTTTATTTAGCATAAATTAAGGTGGTACCGCGGAAAACTTACGTCTTTCGTCCTTTTTATAAAGGATGAAAGACTTTTTTGTTCCCGCTTTCTTTCGCAGAAAGCTTGGCAAAGAACTTGCCTTTCTTGGTTTTTGCCTGTTTTTATTGTTTGTATTTTTCGGGGCGTCGAGGACGTCGCCCCCTACAATTTTTTCATTAGTCAGTGCATAGAGGTAAAGTTTTTGAAGGTTTGGAAACTTTTTTCAAAAAGTTTCCAAGAAATAAAAAAGGAAAATAAAAAAATATCATATAAATTTGGAGTGATTAAAAAATGAAAGAAAAATTAGAAGCGTTGCTGCGCGACGGTGCTCAAAAAATTGACGCAGCAAAAAGCGAAAGTGAGCTTCAGGAAATTAAGGGCGCGTTACTCGGCAAACAGGGTGCAGTAACAGAGCTTCTTAAAGAAATACCCAAGCTCGACGTTGCTCTCCGTCCCGAAATGGGAAAGGCGGTTAACAACGTAAAGAATCTCCTCACCGAGCATATCGAAGGCAAGAGAGAAGAACTTAAACTCAAGGCATCGGAAATATCCCCCGATTTTGACTACACGATTCCCGGTATTGCACCTCAAATCGGCGGTCTTCACCCCATAACACAGATGTGTTATGACCTCAACGACGCATTCCGTTCCATGGGCTTTGAAATCTTCCACGGGCCCGAAATAACAAGCGAATATTATGCATTTGATAACCTTAACTTCCCCCCTCAACACCCCGCAAGAGAAAGTATGGACACATATTGGCTCGAGGGACACGATTCAGGAGAGGCTAACGAAAAACTTTGTCTCCGTCCTCATTTGACAGGCGGAAGTGTGCGTTATATGCAGATACACAAGCCCCCTTACCGCTTCGTATATCCGGGCAGAGTTTACAGAAACGAAACAACCGACGCTCGTCACGAAAGAGCTTTCTTCCAATACGAAGCACTTATCGTAGATAAAGATCTCACCTTTACATCGGGAAAGGTTATGATAAAGAGTATTCTTTCAAAGGTATTCGGACAAGACGTTCCCGTAAGAATGCGTGCAGGCTTTTTCCCGTTCGTTGAACCCGGATTTGAAATTGATATGGGTTGTCTTGTGTGCGGCGGCAAGGGCTGTAGTGTATGTAAGCACGTAGGTTGGATTGAAATTATGCCCGGCGGCACACCTCACCCGAACGTTCTTCGCGCGGCAGGCGTTGACCCCGACGAATATACAGGCTTCTATGTAAACATCGGTCTTGACCGACTTGTTATGATGCGTTACGGTGTTGATGACGTTCGTCTGTTCCACGGCACAGACCTTCGCTTCCTCAACCAGTTCCGCTAATTAAGAGGAGGTAAATATTATGAAATTATCACTTAATTGGATAAAAGATTACGTAAAATTGCCCGAAGACATGGATCTTTCACAGTTAGCATTTGACCTTACTATGTCAACGGTTGAAGTTGAGGGTGCGCACGACCTCGGCAAACAGTTTGATAAGATTATAGTAGGTATAATCAAAGAAGTGCAGCCCCACCCCAACGCAGACAAGCTTCGTGTATGCAAGGTTGACATCGGCACAGAAGAGATAAAAGACATTGTATGCGGAGGCAGCAACCTTGAAGCAGATATGAAAGTTGTTGTTGCTTGTCCCGGCGCTATGGTACGTTGGCACGGTGAAGGTGAACCCGTTGAAATAAAAAACGCAAAGCTCCGCGGTGTTCCAAGCTTCGGTATGATATGCGCATCTGTAGAAGTAGGTCTTGCCGACCTCTTCCCCGCAAAAGACGACCACGAGATTATGGACGTAACACACCTTGACGTTGCCGCAGGAACACCTGTTGCAGATGCTCTTGACCTTAACGATATAATCCTCGAAATAGATAACAAGTCTATGACGAACCGCCCCGACCTCTGGGGACATTACGGTATTGCGAGAGAAATTGCGGCTCTTTATGACCTTCCTCTCGTTGAATTTAAAAAATATACTCCCGAAACCGAAAACGAATATGACGTTCGCATTATCGATAGCGAAAAATGCCCTCGTTATATTGGAGCTAAAATCGAAGGACTTGGAATTAAGCCCTCTCCTTTTGAAATGCAGAGCCGTATCTGGCGTGTAGGTATGCGTCCCATTAACGCGCTCGTTGATATTACAAACTACGTTATGTTGGCGCTCGGTCAGCCTACCCACGTTTTTGATTCTAACCACATTATTGACCATATAGAAGTTCGCCGCGCAAACGACGGCGAAAAGTTACAGCTTCTTAACGATAAGGAGCTCACTCTCACAACCGACGATCTCGTAATTGCAGATGCAGAGGGCGCCGTTGCTTTGGCGGGCGTTATGGGCGGCGCAAAGGATTCCGTACTTCCCGAAACAAACAGCGTTATACTCGAGGTTGCAAACTTTGATTCTCGTACAGTAAGAAGAACTGCGCTCCGTTACGATAACCGTACTGAAGCATCGTCACGTTACGAAAAAGCTATTGACCCCGAAAGATGCGACCTTGCAGTTTCAATGTCAATGCAGTTGTTTAAGGAACTTTATCCCGAAATGAAAGTTACCGCTTTCAAGGATTTGTATGTAAACAAGCTTACAAAGAAAGAAATTGACGTTGATTTCGATTGGCTTGACAGCCGCCTCGGTATGCGTATCCCACAGGAAATTGTTGCAAGAAAACTCGGCACTATGGGATATGAAGTTGAATTTACCGAAAAGGGTATGCACATTGTTGTTCCTACTTGGCGTTCGACCGGCGACGTATCTATTAAAGCCGATATTATGGAAGAAGTTGCTCGTATGTACGGCTATGAAAACTTCCAGCCTACACCTATTACGACGTCTTTTGACAGCGCGATAAATCAGCTTGAAATGGACCTTGTACGCAAGG
Organism: Clostridia bacterium; assembly: GCA_017547655.1. Classification (GTDB taxonomy): domain Bacteria; phylum Bacillota; class Clostridia; order Oscillospirales; family CAG-272; genus RGIG1995. The sequence continues at coordinate 102,034 of JAFYPF010000029.1, read as the reverse complement.
TTAAGGAATATCTTGCTTTCCGTTGCAATATGCAGGAAATATTCACATATCCTTGGATGACAGACTCATTTGTAAACGCTATTCTTCCCAATACAGACGGCGTTTTGGCTTTGTCAACACCTCCCTCTCCGACCGAAAAATATATTCGTTCCACACTTCTTCCTAACATTTGTAAGGCAATTGTAAAGAACGAACACTCCTTCGACGAGTTTGCTATATTTGAAGAAGCGCAGATTTTTGCAGACAGGGATTATAGTTCTCCTTACGATGAGAAAGAAAAGCTTCCCTATCAGCGCAAACACCTCGGATGTGCATTTGCAGGTAAGTCTGATAACGTTGCAGAACTCTTCCGCAGAGCAAAAGGCGTTATTGGTATGATGCCACGTTATACACACATGGAAGGCTTTACGTTCAAGCGTGAAGAGAAGCCTTATTGGGCAGACGAAACAGTATGGATGAACATTTATCTCGGCGACAAGAAGATTGGTGATATAGCACTTCTTTCAAGAAAAGCGGCTATGGATTGCGGTATAAAAGTACTTTCAGCCGTTCTCGTTGAAATGGATATGGATGCGTTTGTTCCGCTTAAGTCAAGAACGAATAAATTCGTTCCTATCCCTGAATTCCCCACAAACAACTTTGACCTTTCATTCTTGGTTGATTCTATGGTTAAGTGGGACGAGATTTACGAAGCAGTAACAGGCAAGAAGACCGAAAATCTTCAGGACGTATTGTTTGTTGACGAATATAAGGGCAAACAAGTTCCCGAAGGCAAGAAGTCGGTTACTATCCGTCTTGTTATCGGTTCAAATGAAAAGACTCTTACAAGTACAGATATTGAAGCTGTTGCAAACAGCACTATGAAGAAGCTCACAAAACAGCTTGGCGTTGAATTCCGTACCGTTTAATACAACCCAAAAAAGGCACTTCATTTAGGGTACGCCCCTAAATGAAGTGCCTTTTTGCGCACATTTTTAAATCATCAATGCTACAACAAAATATTAAAATATTCCCCCACAAAAACACACTTATTTCGAGCAAATGTATGCAAAACCCACTTTATTTTTAAAAAAAGAGGAGTTTTTTATTTTTTTGCGTATATTATATATACAAAGTTGATTTACAGTATGTCGAGGTGAACTGTTTATGCAAAACATTCGTGAATATATGTATGCTCGGGAAAAGTTAACTTTGTCGGAATTCGCTTTTCTGACAGAGAACACAAGAGGCAGAGATATACCTATCCCGCCTTGCCCTATTCGTACCGAATTCGGCCGCGACAGAGATAGAATAACTCACAGCAAAGCCTTCCGTCGCCTTATGCATAAAACACAGGTGTTTTTAGGCCCCGAGGACGACCATTACAGAACAAGAATGTCGCATACGCTTGAGGTTACGCAAATCGCGCGTACAATAGCAAGAGCCTTACGCTTAAACGAAGACTTAACCGAAGCAATAGCTTTAGGACACGACCTCGGACATACCCCGTTCGGACACGCAGGTGAAAGAGTCTTACAAAAATGCTATTCCCCCGACTTCTCTCACTACAAACAAAGTTTGCGTGTTGTCGAAAAACTCGAAAACGACGGTGAAGGTCTTAACTTAACGTGGGAAGTACGCGATGGTATCGTAAATCACACGGGCGACCACGTAGCCTCAACATTAGAAGGCGTTATAGTAAAATTTGCCGACAGAATAGCTTATATAAACCACGATATTGACGATGCTGAAAGAGCACAAATTCTTCACGAAGAAGATATACCGTCAGAGCTCCGCAAAGTACTCGGCACAAACAGCAGCGCAAGAATAGCTCGAATGGTAGAAGCTGTCGTTCACAGCAGTGAGGGCAAAAATGCCATAACTATGGAGCCTATAGTACAAGAGGCAACAAACAATCTTCGCAAATTCCTGTTTGATGCAGTTTACACTAACCCCAAAGCAAAGGGAGAAGAAACCAAGGTTGAGACTATGCTCGGCAGAATGTACGAGCATTTTGTAAAGCACCCCGAAGAATTAGGCGACGAACTCAAAAAGAACATCGAACTTGAAGGTGTCGAAAGGGTTGTATGCGACTATATAGCTGGTATGACCGACAGATATGCACTCAACAAGTACAAAGACTTATTTTTACCAAAGATGTGGAAATAAATTTCACCACGCAACAACACAAAAAAAGGAGGAGAGAATAATGGCAATGAGAATACCGCCGGCGGTTATTGAAGAGATAAAATTCAGGAACGATATTGAATCTGTCGTATCGTCTTACGTTAACCTTAAGCCCGCAGGTTCAAACTTAATTGGACTTTGTCCTTTCCACAGCGAAAAAACTCCCTCTTTTACCGTTTTTAAAAACACGCAAACATGTTATTGTTTTGGTTGCGGCTCGGGCGGAGACGTGGTAACTTTCATCATGAAGATGGAAAATCTTGATTACGTCGGCGCTTTGGAATTTTTAGCAAAACGAGTCGGACTGACAATTCCTCGAGATCCCGTTGATGAAGAGAGACAGACACGCTCAACGAGAATACTCGAAATGAACAAGGTTGCCGCAAAATTCTTCCACGCCTCGCTCCTTTCTCCCGACGGAAAAAAAGCACTGGAATATTTGCAAAAAAGAAAATTTTCTCCGGGACTTATAAAGCATTTCGGTTTGGGATATTCGCCGAACAGCTTTAACGCCTTAATGAATCATTTAAAGCAAAACGGATTTACCGAAAAAGAAATGGTTTCGGGCTTCCTATGCGGTATAAGCAAGAAGACGGGAAAACCTTTTGACTTATTTAGAAACAGGGTTATAATCCCGATAATCGACACAAAGGGTAACGTTATTGCATTTGGCGGACGAGTACTCGACGATTCGTTGCCGAAATATCTAAACTCAAGCGACACCCCTGTTTTCAAAAAATCGAAAAACTTATTCGCTTTAAATTACGCGCGAAAAGAGTGCGCGGACAGAATAATACTCTGCGAAGGATATATGGACGTTATTGCCCTTCACGGAGCAGGCTTTACAAACGCCGTTGCAACACTCGGAACAGCCATAACGCCCGAACAAGCACGTATTATGGAACGCTATACAAAAAGCGTTGTAATAGCATACGACAGTGACGAAGCGGGACAAAGGGCGGCAGATAAAGCATTTAAATTATTGGGTGAGGTCGGACTTGACGTAAAAATCTTAAAAATGAACGGCGCTAAAGACCCCGACGAATTTATAAAGAAATACGGCCCCGAAAGATTTCGTCGTTTGCTTGACGAAAGTAAAACGCATTTTGACTTTAAATTTGAGGCAATTCTCGCCAAATACGACGTATCGCAAACTCCCGAAAAACTGAAAGCGGTAAACGATATTTCGGATATAATAGCAAAAGTAATATCTGCCGTTGAAAGAGAAGTTTATATCGGCAAGGTTGCAGAAAAATTGGAAATAGCAAAAGACAGTCTTAAATATGACGTTGACAGAAAGATAAGAAAACAAACGAGAGAACGCCAAAAAGACGAGAGCCGCAAAATAATGCTTGATACGGCGGGATTCGGAGACAGAATAAATCCCGATTATGCCAAAAACGTCAGGGCAGCATCTGCCGAAGAATCAATTATAAGCATTATACTTACATATCCCGAGCTTTTGAAGAAAGTTAAAGACGGAACGTATAACCTGCGAGCAGAAGACTTTTTCACCCAATTCGGAAAGAAGATATTCGAAAAAGCCATTGAGTTATATGAAGAATCCGCATCTTTCGATTACGGTATGCTGGGAAGCGAGTTTACAGCAGACGAAATGGGAAGAATAACGTCGATTGTTTTGAAGAGAAACAACTTATCTCAAAACGGTGAAAAAGAGCTTGTTGACTGTATAGAGGTTTTGAAAAAAGAAAAAAGCAGACAGTCGGCAAGTCTTGCAGATATTATCAATGCAAAAAGAAATGAAAATAAATAAAAATCACTATAGATAGGAGAAAAATCATGGTTGAAGAAAAGAAAAAAGAACCCAAGAAAAAAGCAAAAACGGCAGAAACAGCCGATATGAATGCCGAAGAGCTTGAAAAAATGGCTGACGAAATTCTGGACGAACAACCCAAGAGAAAGAAAGCAACTCCCCAAAAGGTTGAAGAGGCAGAAGAAAACGCAGTCAAGGAAGAAGCAAATCTTGAAAAAAACGAAAAGAAATTTAATCTTAAGGAAATCGTAGAAAAAGCTAAAACAAAAGGCGCCATATCCAATGCGGAAATTATGGAAGAGCTTGAGGACGTTGATTACGACCTTGAACAGATTGAAAAGCTTTACGAAGCGCTTGAAACTGCCGGAGTTGAGGTTACGGGCTACTTGGACAACCCCGAATTTGACAACGAAATTCAAACGGAAGTTGAACAGTACGAAAGCGCTGAAGATATGGAAAAGATGCTTTCACAGGAAGGCCTTGCAATTGATGACCCTGTAAGAATGTATCTCAAAGAAATCGGCAAGGTTCCGCTTCTTGATGCTGCTCGTGAACTCGAACTTGCAGAGCTTATGGCAAACGGAAATACCGAAGCAAAGAAAGAGCTTGTTGAGTCTAACCTTCGTCTCGTTGTTAGCATTGCAAAACGTTACGTTGGAAAAGGTATGTTCTTCCTCGACCTTATACAGGAGGGTAACCTCGGTCTTATGAAGGCAGTTGAAAAGTTTGACTACCGCAAGGGATATAAGTTCTCAACATACGCAACATGGTGGATAAGACAAGCTATAACAAGAGCTATTGCAGACCAGGCAAGAACGATAAGAATTCCCGTACACATGGTTGAAACGATACACAAAGTAAGCAGAATATCCCGTCAGCTTTTGCAAGAAAACGGACACGAAGCCACTCCCGACGAGATTGCGGCAGTTATGGGAATGAGCGCGGAAAAGGTTAGAGAGATTATGAAGATAGCTCAAGATCCCGTATCTCTTGAAACGCCTATAGGCGAAGAAGAGGACAGCCATCTTGGTGACTTTATTCCCGATGATGCATCTCCCGCGCCTGCAGATGCTGCGTCATACACCCTTCTCCGTGAACAGCTTAATGAAGTGCTTAAGACACTTACCCCTCGAGAAGAAAGCGTACTCAAGCTCCGTTTTGGACTCGACGACGGCAGAACACGTACTCTTGAAGAGGTAGGCAAAGAATTTAACATTACCAGAGAACGAATTCGACAGATAGAAGCAAAGGCATTGCGCAAGCTCCGTCACCCAAGCCGTTCAAAAAGACTTCGTGACTACCTTGAATAAGACACGGCTTATCATTATGCAAAGAAACGAAAATGCATATAACTTTATATTAAGTTAATATCTCTTTTACAATTTTAGCCCGATACAACAGAAAAATAACCTTGACATATTATAGTGGTTGGGTTATAATATATATCGTATGTTTAAAGTCTAAAAAAGATATTTGAACCATATTTATAACAATAAATTTTCGCACATTTAGGAGGAAAAAACAATGAAAAAATCATTGTTGGCATTGTTGTTGGTGCTTGTTATGTGCTTGTCTCTCTTCTGTGTAAGCTGTTCGACGTCTACCGAAGATGGAGAAGAAAACAAGCAGGAAGCCGAGATTGAACCAATGACCATTACACTTTATGCTCCCACCAAGGGTACTACCACACAGGAGCAGGTTGAATTGGTCCAGACCGCTTTCAACAATATTACAGAGTCAAAATTCAACACACACGTTGTACTCAAGCTTATCCCCGAAGACGAGTATGAAGCTACCGTCAACGATACGCTTGATGCAATTCATAAACAGATAGAAGAAGAGGAATCCTTGGAGGAATCACGACTTCAGGCAGAAAGAGAAGCTCGTGAACAGGGTATAGAGCTTCCAAAGGAAACCGAGCCGGAAACCGAAAATAAAGATGATGAAATTGAGTCTCCGGAGATTTCATATCCCGAAGTAACGGAAAATCAAATGGACATCTTTTTGGTAAACACATTTGAAACCTACTACAACTTGGCTGTTTCCGGAGATCTTGCTCCCATTGACCAAGAACTCAGCCAAAACTCAAAACTCCTTTCGTCTTACGTCTATCCTTACCTTATCCGCGCAGCAAAAGTAGACGGCTCTACATACGGCGTATTTAACAACACTGTATTTGGCGATTATGAATATTTGCTTCTCAACAAAGAGCTTGTTGACAAATACGATTATGACCCCGAAGAAATGAACAGTATTGAAGATATTGCGCTCTTCTTGCAGGAAGTTAAACAGAACGAAGCGGACGTTGTTCCTTTCCTCGGCGAACTCAATGCACCCGTTGTATATTGGGATGACACCAAATCGGTTATAGGCGCATTTGTAGGTAATGCATTCTCATCATCCGGTAAGGTAGATGCTACATCATATCTCCCCGAAGCGCTTTATCCCGGAAACTTGTTTAACTCAACCGCTTACAGAGCTTGGATGGCAGAATACAACAAACTCTATCAAGCAGATTGCATTGTCGAAAAGACAGAAGAAAACAAGGATGCAAAATTTGCCGCTACAATAATTAAGGGCGACGTTACACTCTCTCCTACTTATGCAAGCACATACGGCAACTACAAGACAGACGAGTTTGGATTTAAGTATATCACCGATGAAAACGGCGTTGATTACTATGTATCCGTATACAAGAGACCTGTTGCAGATAACAACAATGTATTTAATGCAGGATACGTTGTAAGCGCATACACCAAGGATGTTCAGCGTTGTATGGAAATCCTTACTTGCCTCAACACAGATTCAGCTCTCAGCAACATTTTCATGTACGGCGTTAAGGATACACATTACACAATTAACGAAGCAACAGGACTTATCCACAAAATTACGGATAAGTATGCTATGGATATTACGACAGCAGGTAACATTTATTTGCTCACTCCCTCTGACGATATGAACGAATACTGGCAGTTTATGAGCAAGAACGGTTGGGAAAACGCAAAGAATACTAACCGCGAAGCTGTTATGAGCCCGTTCCTCGGATTCTACTTCAACCCTGAAAAGCCGCTCGAAGAAGACCTTACCGAGACGCAGATAATGCCTGAACTTACATTTACAGAGCTCTATGCTGAAGCAGTTAAGCTTTCACAGCCTATTTTTGAAGAGGTTCTTACTTACAGAGACGATCCCGCCGATCCCGATACAACATTTGAACGTAAAATTCTTGCAATAAGAAACGCTATCGGCGAAGACGAAGTATTTGACCAATTCTGCGACTACCAGAAGGGTGTATACTATATGCTTTCTCCCTACAACGAATGGTATCAGAAGCACTATAACGTATCCCTTGGCTCTTAACTAACAACTAAAACACAAAAAGCCTTCTAATCAGAAGGCTTTTCTTGTATCACCAAAAAACAAAGCCCGACGAAAATCGTCGGGCTTTTCTTGCTTTGCTTAGTCAATAAGCTCCTTAACCTTGGAATCTTTACCAACCTTGTCGCGGAGATAATAAAGCTTAGCACGTCTTACTTTACCTGTTCTTGTAACCTCAACCTTTTCAACGTTAGGTGAGTGAACGGGGAAAGTCTTTTCAACAGCAACACCGTAAGAAATGCGGCGAACTGTGAATGTTTCGGAAATACCGCCGCCGTGACGAGCGATGATAGTTCCCTCGAAAATCTGGATTCTTTCTTTGTTACCTTCCTTAATTCTGTTGTGAACCTTAACGGTATCACCAATGTTAAGTACAGGTACGTTTTCCTTAAGCTGATCGTTTGTAAAAGCCTTTACCATATCCATAGTGGCTTCCTCCTTAAATATACGAACGTTCATGCACAGCTAATACAGAGGACCGTCCAAAAATAATGTTCCCTACACAGAGAGTCTATGGTATTATACCATAATTCCCGAAAATTTCAAGCGAACAAAACATTATTTACACATTGTTCACAATTAGTCTTGTTTTAGTTCTTCTTATTCGCCAAAAAAGCTCTTGTATATTTTAGTAGAGTATGTTATAATAATTAAGATTAGATATATAGTGGTTTTATTGCCATTTTCAACTTATAAATCACTTCGGAGGGTGAATATGAGCGACGATAACTTCAACAAAAAACCCGACAATCAAATAAACAAAGACGAAGAACTGACAGCAATACTCCAACGGCTTTCCGTACTTCTTGACAAATCCGTTTCACTTGACGACGCTATAGAGCTTGCTAAACAGCAGCCGACCGTTGATTTGGAAGATAAGTATACAGATACCGAAATACCGCAAGAGACAGACGAAGTGCCGAACGAAGAACAGGAACAAACCGAGGAGACGGTTATTTCCGACAGTCAAGATAACCTCGAGGAAGCAATTGTTGCTTTGTCTGAAGAAACCGAGGAAGAAACCGAAACCGAAGAGGGTACAACCATCGAATCTGAAAAATCAGAAGTAAATGAAACCGAAAAAAGTATGCCTGTATCCGACTTTGTAAAGCTTTTGAAAAGTAAACGCTTTACAGAACAAGCCGAGAAGGAAGAAGCCCCCGAAGCGGTTGGCGAAGATACTCAAACAGAAGAAGCTTTGACAGTTGAAGATATAGCTATCCAAGAACAAGAAACAACAACCGAAGACAACAGCGTCGTCGTTGAAGAATTTTCCACCGAAGACAGAGTCTTTGATGACGAAAATGAAATTATTATTGAAAAGAAACCACTCTTGGAAGTAAACACAAAACAACAAGAAACCACAAAAGAACCTTTGGCAACTTCCAAAATATTCGACGAGCTTTTAGCATGCTTTGATGATCACAAGCTCCCCGATAATTTTCGTTTTAATGACAGTCCCACAGAAATTACGGATGAAGTTAAGGCCGAGGCTAACGAAGAGCCGATTGATGACAACGCCGTTTCAGCCCAAGAAATTGAAAATGAAGAAGCCCCTCCGCCTTTCGAGTTTATGCCCATAGAACACGAGAATACGGAAGAGGATGAATTGTTTTCAAAAATATTCTCGGAAGAAAAATCAGAGCGCAAAAACAGAGAAAAGGATAAGAAAAAATGGCAAAGTCAATCCGACGAGTCCTCCTCCTTCCTTGCGGGCTTGTACGACTGGCTTGAAGTTATTGTTTTATCTGCGGCGTTTGCCCTACTGCTATTTACTTTTATTCTCAGACTCGCCATTGTTGACGGCAACTCTATGAATCACACACTGCACGACAAGGAAATGCTTATAATTTCCGACTTTATGTACACACCGGAAAATAATGACATTATAGTATTCACCTCGCCCAACTATCCCGAGCCCATAGTTAAAAGAATAATTGCAACGGCAGGGCAGACGGTTGATATTGATTTTGATACGTGGACAGTAACGGTTGACGGAAAAGTGATTAAAGAGGATTACATCAACCGAGTAGCAGGCATAATGAAAAGCTCCGACGTAGCATTTCCGTTAACAGTACCCGAGGGATATGTATTCGTTATGGGAGATAACAGAAACGACTCTCTAGACTCGCGAAATTCACTCATAGGCTTCGTTGACGAAAGATACATTTTGGGTGAAGTTAAGATTAGAATCTTCCCCCTTGACAGATTTGGAACGGTAGACTAATTATCTTCCTCAAAAAAAGAAAGGACAACAACAATGCCCTCAACACAGATACAATGGTTTCCCGGGCATATGGCAAAGACCAGAAGACTTATGAAAGAAAGTCTTCCGTCGGTCGATATACTGATAAACGTTCTCGATTCGAGAATTCCGATAAGCTCAAAAAATCCCGAAATAGAAAGTATTGCGGGTAACAAGCCCATTTTAACGCTTCTCAGTAAGTCGAGCCTTGCAGATCCGTCTGCAATTGCAAAGTGGAAAAACCATTTCAAACAAAACAATATTAACTGCCTTTTTATTGACAGTATTACGGGGACGGGGATAAATGAAATTATGCCCGCAGTTCGAGAAATACTCAAGGATAAAATTTCCCGATACGAAGAAAAAGGTATGACTGGAAGAAATATAAAGGCTATGATAGTCGGTATTCCGAATTCGGGAAAATCATCTCTTATAAATAAGCTTGCAGGCTCAAAAAAAGTAAAGGTTGAGGACCGCCCCGGCGTTACTCTTACAAAACAATGGGTGCCGACGTCAATCGGACTTGACCTTATGGATATGCCCGGAGTGCTCTGGCCCAAGTTTGATGATGATGCAATAGGCGAAAACCTTGCGCTTACGGGCGCTATACGCGACGCTATTCTTGATATTGAAACACTCGCCGTAGTTCTTTGCGCAAGACTCCGCAAACTCTATCCGGAATTGCTTATGGCTCGATATAAGCTAACCGAAAAAGAGCTTGACGAGGATATGCAGGATTACGAAGTGTTTGAGGCGGTCGGACACAAAAGAGGTTTTCTTATCTCGGGCGGTGAGATAAATTACGAAAGAACAGCCACTATGCTCCTCGATGAATTCAGAGGCGCAAAAATCGGCAAAATCACACTCGAGCTCCCTCCCGAACAATAAATTATAAGGTGATTTACATACATGTTAAATTGGGATATAGAAAGACAGTTACAACTTGACGGCTATAAAATAATATGCGGTTGCGACGAAGCTGGCAGAGGCCCTTTGGCGGGCGCTGTTGCAGCTGCCGCTTGCATACTCCCCGACGGACTTGAAATAAAAGATCTTGACGATTCAAAAAAGCTTACCGAGAAAAAACGCGAAGAGCTTTTTAAGACAATACAAGAAGCCGCAGTCAGTTGCGCTGTAGCAACATGCTCGGTAGAAGAAATTGAGCAATACAATATACTCGAATGTGCACTCCTTGCAATGAGAAGAGCCGTTGAACAACTTACCATAAAGCCTGAATTTGTTCTCGTTGACGGAAATATAAACAGAGGCTTTACCATTCCCTCAAATGCGATAATCGGCGGAGATGCAAAATCCCCCAACATTGCCGCCGCATCTATTTTAGCCAAGGTTACAAGAGACCGTATGTGCTATGAGCTTGACGAAAAATATCCGCAATACGGCTTTGCAAAGCATAAGGGTTACGCAACAAAGGAACACAGAGAGGCTATTTTGAAATACGGTCCTTGTCCGGAACACAGAACGCTCTTTTTGCGAAAGCTGCTTGAAAAAAATGGCTGATACAACCCGACAAACAGGCAGACAAGGGGAGAATGCCGCTTGTGATTGGCTTACAAGAAACGGATACACGATTACAAGACGCAACTACACAGCGCCTCACGGAGAAATAGACATAATTGCCGAAGACAAAAAATATATTGTATTCGTGGAGGTAAAATACAGAAAAAACTCTGTTTTTCTTTCCAAATACGGTCGCCCCGTAAAAGCAGTCAACAAAGAAAAACAAAAGCATATAATACATGCGGCAAAACACTATTTAAAAATGAACGGAACAAACAAGAAACCCAGAATAGACGTAATTGAAATTATAAGCAACCAAGAACAAGACGGTTTTGTCTCGCTAAACATCAAACACTACAAAAATGCATTCGGAGCGTGATTTTTACGAGAATTTTTGACACACATTGCGATACTGCATACGCTATTCACCGTCTCGGCGTTGGATTCGACAACGGAGAGACGCATATTACCAAATCTGCTATAGAAAAATACGACAAATACGAACAGATGTTTGCTATTTGGTCCAACCCCAAACGCACAGACGAAGAGAACTGGGAACATTTTTACTCCGTTAAGGCTTATTTTGAAAAAGAAATACTCCCCTGCAAGAGTCAAAAATTTGTTCCTCACCTTGCCGTTGAGGGGGGCGCACTACTCGGAACCGATTTATCAAGAATTGATATTTTAAAAGAATACGGTGTCAGAATGATAACACTCGTCTGGAAAGACGAATGTCATATGGGCGGCGCTCATAATACAAATAAAGGCTTGACGAGTTTTGGCAAACAGGCAGTCAGAAAAATGTTCGACTTGAATATTATTCCAGACATTAGCCATGCTTCCGACAAAATGGCTTACGAAACGTTTGAAATAGCATCGGAATACGGCAAACCCGTTAACGCAAGTCATTCAAACCTACGTTCATTACGCGAACATACTCGCAATATGACAGACGATATGTTTAAAGAGCTTATGAAAACAGGCGGCGTTGCGGGACTTAATTTCTGTTGCGATTTTCTTGAATACACAGATGAAAGACCTGCAACAATAACAAATATGATCCGCCACCTCGAGCATTATCTTGAACTCGGCGGCGAAAACAACGTTTGCATCGGCTCGGACTTTGACGGAATTGAAGAACTCCCCGTCGGCATAACAGGTGTTGAATCCCACGTTGTATTCTGCGAAGAATTGAGAAAGTTAAATTACAGCGAAGAGCTTATTGATAAAATTTTCTATACAAATGCTTACAACTTATTTGAAAAAAATAAATAAACCATCAATTTACGTTAAAAAATCACTTTACTATAAAAATGAGGAATCAAAACATGAAGAGCATTAACTACATCAGCACAAGAGGCAACACTAAACCCGTATCTTCTGCACAGGCTATAAAACAAGGACTTGCAGATGACGGCGGCTTGTTTATGCCCGAAGTTATCCCTGCACTGACAAAAGAAGATTTTGACGTTTTGAAGAGGGCTTCTTATCCCGAAAGAGCCGCTTACGTTATGTCAAAATTTCTCACGGACTATACGTACGAAGAGCTCCTTGCAGACTGCCAAGAAAGCTATTCGCCGGCACGCTTTCCCGGCGGCGCCGCTCCCTTGACAAGCATTGGAAATCTCCGACTTCTCGAATTATGGCACGGACCTACCTGCGCATTCAAGGATATGGCGCTTCAGGTTATGCCCCGTCTTCTCTCAAGAGCGTTGACAAAGACAGGTGAAAAAAGAACTGCTTTTATTCTCGTTGCAACGTCTGGTGATACCGGCAAAGCGGCGCTTGAGGGTTATAAAGACGTTGACGGTATTAAAATTATGGTATTTTACCCGGTTGACGGCGTAAGCCGCGTACAGAAGTTGCAGATGGCAACACAAGAGGGTAACAACGTTACGGTATGCGCTATTAAGGGCAACTTTGACGATGCGCAGAACGGCGTTAAAAAGATATTCGGAAATGAAGAAACAGCAAAGCTTCTCAACGAAAACAATCACTTCTTCTCTTCCGCCAACTCTATAAACTGGGGTAGACTTGTACCTCAAATAGTATACTATATTTCTTCCTACTGCGATATGGTGAACAACGGCGACATTAAAGAGGGCGATGAAGTTAATATCTGCGTACCTACAGGAAACTTCGGAAATATATTTGCCGCATACATTGCAAAGATTATGGGCCTTCCCGTTAACCGCTTTATATGCGCATCCAACTGCAATAACATTCTTACCGATTTTATTACAACGGGTACATACGACAGAAACAGAGCCTTCCATACTACAATGTCTCCTTCTATGGATATACTTATTTCCAGCAACCTCGAACGACTTCTTTACGTTATTGCGGGCGACAAGAAGACGGCTTCTTATATGAAAGAGCTTAATACCAACGGCGTTTACTCTGTTGATAACGAAACAAAAGAAAAAATCGCCTCAAACTTCTCGGGCTATTTCTGTGCAGAAGAGGATACCGCTAAAACCATTAAGGAAACGTTTGATAATTACAAATACCTTATTGATACACACACCGCAGTTGCCGTAAAATGCGCAAACGAATATATGGCCGAAACGGGTGATACACGTAAGATAATTGTTGCATCAACAGCATCGCCTTATAAATTCGCCTCCAACGTTTACACCTCTCTTACGGGCGAAACAAAGGAAAACGAATTTGATGCGCTCAAGGCTACCGAAGAGATTTCGGGCAGTCCCATTCCGACTCCCCTTGCAAGTCTTGAATCAAAGAAGGTACGCTATACGACGGTTATTAACCCCGAAGATATGACAACAGAGGTTCTTAAAACAATAGGCCTTTAATATTTTACTTCAAAGGAGAAAACTATGTCGCTGTTTGCTTTGTCGGACACACATTTATCTTTATATAACGATAAGCCCATGGACGTATTCGGCAACAGATGGCAAGACTACGCCAACAAGCTTGACCTCGGCTGGCGCGCTGTAATTACCGATAAAGATACGGTAGTTATTGCCGGCGACGTGAGTTGGGGTATTTCTCTCGAAGAGGCAAAAAGAGACCTACTTTATATTGACAGTCTTCCAGGCCAAAAAATAATTTCAAAGGGCAATCACGATTACTGGTGGTCTACCGCCGCTAAAATAAACGCCTTTTTTGAAGAAAACAATATTACAACCATAAAAACTATGCACAACAATGCGTTTGTTGTTGACAACATTACCGTATGCGGAACACGCGGCTGGTTTAGCGAAAGCAAAAATGCTCCGCGAGAAGCCGATTACAACAAAATAGTCGCAAGAGAGGCAGGCAGACTCGAGTTATCTCTAAAAGAAGGACTTAAGCTTTCCGACTCGAACGAAATAATTGTCTTTCTTCACTTTCCGCCCGTCTACAACGATTACGTGTGCGATGAGATAATAGACGTACTGCATAGATACAACGTAAAAAAAGTATGCTACGGACATATACACGGCGCGTATAATCTGCCCTCTGCAATAAGCTACGACGGCATAGTTTTTACGATTACGTCAGCAGACTACTTGAATTTTGTTCCGACTTTGATAAGTCGCAGCTAAAGCATACTCTTTTTCGGCAATTTACACACTTTTTCAGGAAAAAATTTGTATATTCTATTGACATTTAGAGTTTACAGATATAAAATATTATGATAGGAAAAATAACAATTCCGGAGGAATTACAAATGAGTTTAAAAAACGTAACAAAAAAAGAAAAGAATGTTGTGGAAATTGAATTTTCCATCGAAAAGAAAGTTTTCGACGAGGAAGTAAGCCGCGTATTTAAGAAGAACGCAGCTAAATTGAACGTCCCCGGCTTCAGAAAGGGTAAAGCTCCCCGTTCAATTATCGAAAAGATGTACGGAAAAGGCGTATTCTATGATGACGCTATCAACAACCTTCTTCCTGCCGCTTATACAGAAGCTGCAAAAGAATCCAAGGAAGAAATCGTTAGCCAGCCCGAATTCGAAATTGTTTCTATCGACGACAACGGTGTTGTGCTTAAGGCAACTGTTTATGTAAAACCCGAAGTTGAAATAGAAGGCTACAAGGGCATTGAAGTTGAAAAGACTGTTAAGAGAGTAACAGCCGATGACATCAACCGTGAACTCGAAAATGCTCGTCAGCGTAACGCTCGCACTCTCGACGTTACAGACAGAGCTGCTCAACTCGGAGACAATGCTATTATTGACTACGAAGGCTTTGCAGACGGCATCGCATTCGAGGGCGGAAAGGGCGAAAACCACGATCTTAAGCTCGGTTCCGGTCAATTTATTCCCGGATTTGAGGATCAGATCGTTGGCCACAACGTAGGTGACGCATTTGACGTTAACGTTACATTCCCCGAAGAATATCACGCTGACAATCTTGCAGGAAAGCCCGCAGTATTTAAGGTTGTTCTCCGTGAGCTCAAGACAACAGAACTCCCCGAACTCAATGACGATTTTGCAAAGGATGCTTCCGAATTTGACACTCTTGATGAATATAAAGCTGATATTAAGGCAAAAATTCAGGAGAGAAACAAGAAAGAAGCCGAAAATCACGTTGAAGAACAGATTATCGATACACTTGTTGAAAAACTCAAGGCTGATATTCCCGAAGCTATGGTTGAAGCAGAAGCAGAAAACCTTCTCCGCGACTATGACAACAATCTCCGTATGCAGGGTATGAGCCTCGCTGACTTCGTTAAGTACACAGGTATGTCTCTCGACTCTATGCGTGAGCAGTTCAAGCCCCGTGCAGAACGTCAGGTTAAGACAAGACTTGCTCTTGAGAAGATTGCTGAACTCGAAAAGATTGAAGTTTCCGAAAAGGAACTCGAAGACGAATACAACAGAATTGCTGCTATGTACAGCATTGACGTTGCAGAGGTTAAGAAGAGCATCGAAGACGAAAACCTCAAGAAGGATATCGCTGTTCAGAAGGCAGTTGACCTCGTAAAGGCTGAATCCGTTGTTGCTAAAGCTAAAGCTAAAAAAGAAGCTAAAGCCGAAGAAAGCGAAGAAAAGCCCGCAGTTAAGAAGCCTGCCGCTAAAAAGACAACTACAACAAAGAAGACTGCTGCTAAAAAAGCAGAAGATAAAGCAGAATAATTTATCCGAATTCTTTTGAAAAGGCAGCAAACTACAGAAAAGGAGATACGATTATGGCATTGGTACCAACCGTTATAGAACAAACAAACCGAGGCGAAAGAGCGTATGATATTTACTCTCGTTTGCTCAATGACAGAATTATCTTTCTCAGCGACGAAGTAAATGACACGACAGCATCCCTTGTAGTAGCTCAACTGCTTTTCCTTGAAGCACAAGATCCGGATAAAGATATTTCTTTGTACATCAATAGCCCCGGCGGTTCAATAACCGCCGGAATGGCTATATATGATACGATGAATTATATTAAGTGCGACGTATCCACTATTTGCGTGGGTATGGCTGCAAGCATGGGTGCATTCTTGCTTTCTGCAGGCGCAAAAGGCAAGAGATATGCTCTTCCCAACAGCGAAATTATGATTCATCAACCCCTTGGCGGTATGCAAGGTCAAGCTACCGATATTAAGATTCACGCAGACCGTATAATCAAAATTCGCGAAAAGCTTAACTCCATACTTTCCGATGTTACCGGTCAGCCTATCGAAAAAATAGAGCACGACACCGAAAGAGATAACTTTATGTCGGCAGACGAGGCTAAAGCTTACGGTCTTATAGACAAAGTTATTACCAACAAAAACTAAATCTCCCCCGAAAGAGGACAATTCAAATGGCAAAAATTGACGGAGATTCTCCAAAGCTCATACGTTGCTCTTTTTGCGGAAGAGACGAAAATTCTGTTGAGTTTCTTATTCCATCTCCTATTGCAGAGGGAGCATATATTTGCAACGATTGCATAGATGCTTGCGAAAGAATAATAGAAGACCACAAAAATTATACCGAAAAAAGCAAAAAACTTACTTTAAAAAGCCTTCCCCCCCCCCAACAGATAAAAGATACTCTTGACGAATACGTTATCGGGCAGGATGAGGCAAAGAAGGTTCTTTCCGTTTCGGTTTATAACCACTACAAAAGAATACTCAGCAAAGAAAAGAAGAATAAGGATTCGGTAGATATTCAAAAGAGTAACGTTTTACTTCTTGGTCCTACTGGCGTCGGAAAAACTTTTCTTGCTCAAACACTTGCAAAAACATTAAAAGTCCCCTTTGCTATTGCCGATGCAACCACACTTACCGAAGCGGGTTACGTTGGTGAAGACGTTGAGAATATTCTTCTCAGACTTATTCAGGCGGCTGATTATGATATTGAGCTTGCCGAAAGGGGGATTATTTATATCGACGAAATTGATAAAATTTCGAGAAGAAGCGAAAACCGCTCCATTACACGAGACGTGTCGGGCGAAGGCGTTCAACAGGCGCTTTTGAAAATTCTCGAGGGCACTGTTTCAAACGTTCCTCCTCAAGGCGGCAGAAAGCACCCCAACCAAGAATTTATCCAGATAAACACCGAGAATATTTTGTTTATTTGCGGTGGAGCTTTTGACGGACTTACCGATATAATCGAAAAGCGTTCCGGCAGTCAGCTTATTGGCTTCGGAAGTAACATTCAAACTAAAGCGGAAAAGAAAAAGCATAATATTTACAAAGAAGTTGTTTCCCACGATATAGTAAAGTACGGACTCATACCCGAGCTTGTCGGCCGTCTTCCCGTTATTGTCGGCCTCGAAGAGCTCGATGCTGATGCTTTGATAAGAATTTTAAAGGAACCAAAGAACTCTCTTATTAAACAGTATGAAAAGCTGTTTGATATGGATGGTGTGGAATTAAAATTCAACAAGGGTGCACTTGAGGAAATAGCTAAATTGGCTATAGAAAGAAATATTGGCGCTCGCGGACTCCGTTCCATTATCGAGAGCTTTATGACCGATATAATGTTTGACGTGCCCTCAAGAAAAGATATAAAAACGGTTACTGTTACTCAAAAAACCGTTCAAAAGCTTGAAGGCCCAAAATACACCCTAAAAGAAAAAGAAGGCAAACAACTGAAATTTGCAAAATGATTCTTTTGAACCCCGCTTTATTGCGGGGATTTCTTTTGAATTCTTTACCCTATAAATTTTTAAAAAAGGATTGTATTATGAGCCTATCTACAAGAGAAAAAGTATTATTTATAGTTAATCCGACGTCGGGAAAAATGATGATAAAAAACAAGCTTTTCGACGTAATAAAGCTATTTTCCGACTCGGGCTTTGAGCCTACCGTTTTAATGACGTGTAAAGCAGGAGATGCAACCGCATACGCAACGTTGTACGGTCCATCTTTTGACCGTATTATATCTTGCGGAGGCGATGGTACATTAAATGAAATAGTTACGGGTATTATGGCTCTTCCCGAAGGGAAGCGTCCGCCCATCGGCTTTATTCCCGCCGGAACGACAAACGACCTTGCAGACACCTTAAAAATACCCAAAACACCGATTGCGGCGGCAGAAGCTATTATAAAAAACAATGCCCACCCAAACGACGTTGGCTGTTTTAACGGAACGAAATATTTTAACTACGTTGCATCGTGCGGAGCTTTTACAAGTACGTCCTATTCGACGCCTCAAAATTTGAAAAATTCATTGGGGCATATGGCATACGTTCTCGAGGGTATTAAATCCCTAAATGAAATTAAGCCGATATATATGAAAATTGACAGCGCCGAAGTAAAAACAGACGGTGATTTTGTTTTTGCAGCTATTACAAACTCACTTTCGGTCGGCGGTATATATAAATTCGATCCCAAACACGTTGACCTCAACGACGGCACCTTTGAGGTATTGCTTGTTCGTATGCCGAAAAACACGACGGATATGGTTGATATTTTCTACAACCTTGCAAACCTCAACTACGACGAAAATCAAGTCCTTTTCTTCCACACCTCAAACGTTACCATTATTACGGAAGAGCCTATAAAATGGACTGTTGACGGAGAGTTTGGCGGAAAACTCGAAAAGGTTGCCGTTAAAAACCTTCCCGGAGCCATAAAAATATTTAAACCCGAAACAACAGAACTCCCAAAAATAACCCCACCCGATATGCTGATATAACATAACAAGACGTTTAATTTTTTACAACGATCAATGTAGTTTTTTCCCCTCTCCGACCGTATTTTATTTGTATATAAATTACAAAAAAGATATGTCAACCTCATAAGATATACACATTGATTTCGGATTTTTTCTATGTTATAATATAACTTAACAGAAAACTTTAGAAAAAAGAGAAGTGTCAAAAAAGATAAATATTGGTTATAAAATATTTGTCTTCCTTTGGCAAACCTCTGAAACATTAGCAAAAACACAGATTTATTGATATTGAATCTAAATTGCCCGAATTAAAAAAACACAGCTGACTTTAATTACTTTTTACATATTGAAAGAGGTAATATTATGGAAAACTATTACACAAAAC
Source organism: Clostridia bacterium (assembly GCA_017547655.1). GTDB lineage: Bacteria > Bacillota > Clostridia > Oscillospirales > CAG-272 > RGIG1995. The sequence goes on along the minus strand of JAFYPF010000029.1, from coordinate 82,521 downwards.
CCGCCCTCATAATTATGGCGGCAGGTATGGGAAGCCGTTTTGGCGGATTGAAGCAGGTTACTCCTCTCGGTCCTTCGGGCGAGCTTATTATCGACTATTCCATACATGATGCAATGGAAGCAGGTTTCGAAAGAGTTGTATTTGTTATTAAGCACGAAATTGAAGACGTTTTTAAAGAATTTATCGGAAACAGAATTGAAAAGATTGTTCATACCGATTACGTTTTCCAGGAACTTAACGAGCTCCCCGAGGGTTATTCTATTCCCGAAGGCAGAGTTAAGCCATACGGAACTGCACATGCAGTTTGGTGCTGCAGAGACGTTGTAAAGGGACCGTTTATGGTTATTAACTCGGATGACTACTATGGTAAAGACTGCTTTAAGCTTATCTATGACTTTATTACAAAGCCTACTACGGACAACATTAAGCATCTTACTATGGCAGGATATATTCTCGAAAATACACTTACCGAAAACGGTACGGTTTCAAGAGGTGTTTGCGAAATTGACGACAATTCAAAGATAATCGGCATTGTTGAACGCACTAAAATTGCTATAAGAAACGGCAAACCTATGTTTACCGAAGATGACGGACAAACTTGGACAGAGCTTGACAGAAAATCCTACGTTTCAATGAACTGCTGGGGTTATCCTGCGGGAATGTTTGACCTCTTCGACAGAGAGCTTCGTACGTTCCTTGATACTACCATTAAAGAAAATCCCCTTAAAGGAGAATTTTATTTGCCTCTTATGGCTGACAAAATCACAAAAGAGGGTATAGCTGACATTACCGTTCTCCCCGTATCTGACAAATGGTTTGGCGTAACATACGCGGAAGATAAGCCTAATGTTATGGCAGCGCTCAAAGCCCTTGCAGATAAAGGCGTTTACGCACAAAGACTTTGGGATAAATAATTTTACTTTTATTAAGAAGGTGTTTTACAGCACCTTCTTTTTTGTTTGCCCTTATATATATTATATCAATAATAAAAAATAATAAAAATATGTTTACAAGACAGTAAAAAAGTGATATAATAATTCTAATTATAGGCTTATGATGGGTGATTATATCCTATAGCCGAAAAAACATTTATCAAAGGAGAGGCTTTTATGTTAACTAAACTCAAAGACAAACTGCATAACAAGACGTTTATTAAGCATACAGTTTCAATTTTTGTTGCCGTTTTGTTTATTATAGGCTTTTCCGTTACCGTACACCACAGCCCCCCAAACCCCGTAGAAAAGGGCTTGTTCTTTTCGGGAGCTTATATAACCACTTTGATAATTATAGCCGTCGTTTGGAATATAGTCGAAAAACGAATTGCCACCAAAAAAGGAATCGAGATTGAGCCTTTGCTCGGCAATATGACTCTTGAGGTTTTGCCGAAGCTTTATATGCCCGTTATTATAAGCGATATGAACGGCAAAATTATTTGGTTTAATAAATCGTTTGTGTCGGCGTCAGGCTCAAAGAACAGCTTTTTCGGCAAGAATATCGACCAGATATGCGTAAACACGCTTGATGATATTATACATGCGAGTAATACAGAAGAGGGCCTTGATACAACTGCTTTCAATCAGTTTTATAAGGTTAAGGCATACCCTGTAAAAACTGCAAGTAAAGAATATTGCATTACCATATGGAATAATCAAAATGAGCTTAACAACGCATATAAGACCTTAAAAGAAGAAAATACTATCGTTTCATTTATTATGATAGATAACCTCGACGAGCTTCTTCAGCACATTCAAGATAAGTATCGCGAGGTATCAAACGACGTTGCTACCATCCTTAATGAATGGGCAGAGTCGGTTAACGGTATTCTTAAAGAATTCCAAAGAGATAAATATATTTTCCTGTTCAGCGAAAAGTATATTGACGAGCTTATTTCGACTAAATTCGCAATACTCGACAAGATACGAGACGTAAGGATTGGAAGCGGCAGACTTCCCGTTACCATATCAATCGGTATCGCCGATACCAACGGCACCCTCGACGAAAAAGAAAGAGATGCGCAAGCAGCGCTTGATATGGCGCTTCAGCGAGGCGGTGACCAGGTTGTTATAAAAACTGCCAATGATATGGATTTTTACGGCGGCAGAACACAGAGTGTTCAAAAACGAACCAAGGTTCGTTCGAGGGTTACGGCAAACGAGCTCATAGCCCTTATGGCTGAAAGCAGCAACGTACTTATTATGGGCCATATCAATCCGGATTTTGACTCATTCGGCTCGTGTGTCGGTATGGCAAGAATGGCTATGTTCTGCGGTACTCCGGTTAATATAATTGTTGATACCGAGGATAAAAACATATTGAAATGCTTTGACTTCCTAAAAGAGCTTGACGAATACAGTCATATGTTCGTTGGCGCTCACGAGGCTCTCGACCTTATAAACCACGATACGCTTCTCTGCATTTGCGACGTAAATAACCAAAAACAGTTTGCAGCCCCCGAGGTTGCCGAAAACGTTGAAAGAACAGTTTACGTTGACCACCACAGAAAAACCGCGGAATTTAAGATAAAACCTCTTATCGCATATATTGAGCCCTCGGCATCATCTACTTGCGAGCTTGTTGCAGAATTCCTCGAACAGACTCTTTCCGCAGGCTTGCTCCCGCACGAAGAAGCAAATCTGCTCCTTGCAGGCATTATGCTTGACACCAAAAACTTTGCAAAAAACACAGGTGTCAGAACGTTTAGCGCAGGCTTCTATTTGCAAAACGAGGGAGCTAACCAAAAGAAAATTCAAAATCTCTTTAAGTCGGACCTTGAAGATTTGAAACGAGAAGCAAAATTCCAAGCAAATGTAAAGATATATCGCGGTATGTTTGCAATAACCACCAACACATTAAAAGAAAGCAACGTATCCGACGCTGCCGACAGAATTGCTGCGGCAAAATCGGCTGACAAGCTTCTTACGGTTGACGGTGTCGTTGCATCGTTTGCGATATGCAAGATAGAAAACACAGTACACATTTCGGCAAGGTCAAACGGAAGTGTTAACGTTCAGGTTATCATTGAAAAGCTAGGCGGAGGCGGCCACTTTGATATGGCTGCTACTCAACTAAAGGATATATCGGTAAATCAAGCACTTTCAATGCTTAAAGAGGCTATAGACGACTATGTCGAAAACACCTAAAAATTACACCTTGATACCAGAAAGGATTCTATAGAAATGAAAGTTATACTTACACAAGACGTAAAATCACAGGGAAAAAAAGGACAGCTTATTAACGTTTCGGACGGCTATGCACGAAACTTCCTTTTCCCCAAGGGCTTGGCTGTAGAAGCAGATGCAACAGCCATGAATGACCTCAAAAACAAGGAATCTTCAAGACTTCACAAGATAGAACTTGAAAAGCAGGCGGCTAACGATATAGCAAAGAAACTCGAATCAATTACGGTTAAGCTTCAGGAAAAAGCGGGCGCTGACGGCAGACTTTACGGCTCCGTAACCAGCCTCGATATTGCAAACGCCCTCGACGAACAGCATAAGATTCAAGTCGACAAACGCAAGATTCAGCTTTCCGAGCCTTTGAAGACTTTTGGCGTTCACACAGTAACAGTTAAACTCTACACAGAAATCACCGGCAAAATTAACGTTGTTATTTCGGATGTAAAGTAATATGAGTAACAAAGATATTTTTGACAGAAAACTCCCGTTTTCTCTTGAAGCCGAACAGTCGGTTATAGGTTCTGTGCTTATAAATCCCGACTGCTTCGATGAAATAGCTCAACTTATTTCAAGCGAAGATTTTTATCTCCCCGAACACGAGCAGATTTTCTACGCTATGAAGGGCATGTATGCGTCAAGCAAAACTGTTGACGTCGTTACCCTTGCCGATGAATTGGTTAAGGAAGGCGTATACCGCGACACAGATACGCTTAACAACTATATCAGAACCATAATCCAAACAGTGCCCTCTGCAGCAAACGTTGTTGACTACGCAAAGATAGTCAAGGATAAAAGCGTTCTCCGCATGCTTATCGACGCTTGTTCTACCATAACCGATAACGCATATTCGGAACACGATGAGGTTAAACATATCCTCGATTCTGCAGAGCAGAAGATATTTGATATAGCTTCCGGAAACGAGACAAAGGGCTTTGCTCACATCAGAGACGTTTTAAAGCTCACTCTTGACAATTTGAATATTCTTGCAACAAACCCCGATGCCGCACACGGTACACCTACAGGCTTTTCCGACCTTGACAACACGTTGGTAGGTATGGGCAAAGGCGAGCTTATACTTGTCGGCGCGCGTCCCGGTATGGGTAAAACAAGTTTTGTGCTCAATATTGCATCAAACGTTGCAAAACAAACGAAAAAAACAGTATGTATATTCTCCCTTGAAATGTCAAACGAAGAACTTGTTTCAAGAATGCTTTCGGGAGAGGGCATGGTAGACAGCTACAATATTCGTTCGGGTAAGCTTACCCCCGAGGATTGGAAAAACCTTGCTCACGCCGCATCTAACCTTGCGGAATGTGATATACTCATCGATGATACTACCGGAATTACCGTTACGGGTATGAAAGCAAAGCTTCGCCGAGTAAAGAACCTCGGACTCGTTGTTATCGACTATCTTCAGCTTATGCAAGGCGAACACCGCAACGATAACCGTGTACAAGAGGTCGGTGAAATATCACGTAATATGAAAATTCTAGCAAAAGAGCTTCGCGTTCCCGTTATTTGCTGCGCACAGCTCTCCCGTGGCCCCGAAAGCAGAACTGACAAAAAGCCTATGCTTTCAGACCTTCGTGACTCGGGCGCTATAGAACAGGATGCCGACGTTGTTATGTTCCTTTACAGAGACGAATATTACGACAGAGACAAAACGGAACAAAGCTCTGCTAAAGTTATCGTAGCCAAGAACAGACACGGCGCTGTACGCGATGTTGAAATGGGCTGGTTGCCGCAATTTACAAAGTTTATTACTCTCGACAAAACACAGGACCAACCCAGCTGATTTATTTTAAAAGCTCCGCTTTAATGCGTTTTTACGGAGAAATAATATGTCGTTAAATATAATTATTGACAAGATTAGAAATGCAATAAACTCTTTTTCAATGCTAAACAAGGATGATACGGTACTCGTAGGCTTTTCGGGCGGCAAGGATTCCGTCGTTTTGCTTCACGCTCTGAACTCTTTGGCTGATGAATATAAAATTTCAGTTACCGCGCTTCACGTTAACCACAACATTCGAGGCGAAGAGGCAAAACGAGACCTTTTGTTTTGTGAGAGCTTTTGTAAGGATAACAATATCGACTTTTTATCCGCCGACGTTGATGCCGTAGGCTTTTCTAACAAAAACGGAATCGGACTTGAAGAGGGCGCAAGAATTCTCAGGTATAATGCTTTTAAAGATGCTTGTACAGATAAGAACATCAAAAAGATTGCCACCGCCCACACCTCGTCTGATAATCTTGAAACAGTGCTTTTTAACCTTGCAAGAGGTTGCTCTCTTTCGGGTACAAAAGGTATTCCGCCCGTTAGAGACAATATTATAAGACCGCTTATATATTGCTCGACCGACGAGATTCTTGAATATGCCGAATATTATAATCTAAAATACGTTACGGACAGCACCAACTCCGACACCAACTACTCCAGAAACCGAATAAGGCATAATGTTGTGACTGAGCTGAAAAAAATCAACCCCTCACTTGAAGAGGCTGTTTCGAATATGTGCGACTCAATTCGCCGCGATTTAGACTATATTGCGAGTTGCATTGACAGCAATAGAAACTACACAACCGAGGAATTGGCAAGCCTACACCCCTCACTGCTTTCGCGTATACTTATAGGTATGTACGAAAACAGTACGGACAACGGCTCACTCGGCTCTGTTCATCTTTTAAATATGTCTGAGCTTGTTTGCAGCTATGTAAAAAATGATTGCAAAGAAGTAAAAAAGCTTTCGCTTCCCAATAAAATTGATTTTGTAATAACTCCCGAAAAGGTTTATTTTGAAAAACAAACACAAGAGAAATCTTTAAATAAGCGCAATTTATCTTTTGGGTTAACCGAGTTTGAAGAAACGGGAGACGCCTTATTTATAAGCGAAAACAAAAAGGATATAGAATACGTAACATCAAAAAATGTTTACAAAATATCAACACACACTATAGTGAAAAAAAGCGCTCTTGACGGTACAATAATAAGAGGAAGAATTGCGGGCGACGTTTTTGTCTTTTCAAATATGACAAAAAAAGTTAAAAAGATGCTTAACGAAGCAAAAGTTCCGCTTTCGAAAAGAGATATACTACCTCTTATCTGCGACAAAGACGGAATAATTTGGATTCCGGGATTTCCCGTTAGAGACGATGCAAGGACTAACGATACAACTTCAACAGCTTATATATACTATTTGACACAGGAGACAGATCTATGATTAACAAAGACGTTGAAAAAATTCTTGTCAGCGAACAAGAGATACTTGAAATAGTTAAAAGCATATCAGCTCAAATTACCGAAGACTATAAAGGAAGAGATTCAAAGCTTCTTTTGTTGGGCATTCTTAAAGGCTCTGTAGTTTTTATGGGTGACCTTATGAAACATATTGCTCTGCCTCTTGAAATAGATTTTATGAAGGTATCGTCTTATGGCAGCGGAACAAAAACGTCAGGAAACGTTAATATCGTTCTCGATATACATAGAAACGACCTTTCGAACATTGATATACTTATAGTTGAAGATATTGTAGACAGCGGAAAAACACTTTCTTACCTCTGCGAATACCTTACACTTAAAGGCGCAAAGAGTGTTAAGACAGTTACACTTCTTGACAAACCGAGCAGACGAGAGGTTGATTTCGTTCCCGATTATACGGGCAAACAAATTCCCGACGAGTTTGTTATCGGTTACGGTCTTGACTATGACGAAAAATACAGAGCGTTGCCTTATGTCGGCATTTTAAAACGTGAAGTTTATTCCAATTGATTTTATGCGAAATATTTGAATATACGGGCATAATATAAATAATAAAGAGTTAAATTTATCGGAGGAAAATAATGAAGGGCTCAATCAAAGTAATTATTTTTTACGTTGTCTTGATTGCCGTGCTTATTATCGCAATTACATCTATTTTAGGCAACGCCAACAAAAGCAACTACACCTACGGCGAAATCGTCGAAATGTTTAAACAAGAAAAAATAACGGAGTGTTATGTCGGAAATGACAACGTTCTTTATCTGAAAAACGTTGACGGCAAAACAATTACCTACGAAATACGTGAACTCGGTATGTTCTATACAGACCTTAACGATCTGATTCTTGAACAGTCGGAAAAGGGTATAATCACAAAATACGACTATGAACCCGTTCAAAAAACACCTTGGTGGTTGTCATTCTTGCCTTATATAATCGTGATGGTTATATTTATAGTTCTTTGGTTCTTTGTTATGAATCAGGCAACAGGCAGAGGCGGAAAAATCAATAACTTTGGAAAGTCACGCGCAAAGCTTACAACAGACGACAAGAAAAAAGTATTGTTTAAAGACGTTGCAGGAGCAGATGAAGAAAAGACCGAGCTTCAAGAAATTGTTACTTTCTTGAAGGATCCCGCAAAATTTACGAAGCTTGGCGCAAAAATACCGCACGGAGTACTCCTTGTAGGCCCTCCCGGAACGGGTAAAACCCTCCTCGCAAAAGCAGTTGCGGGCGAAGCAGACGTTCCTTTCTATTCAATAAGCGGTTCTGATTTCGTTGAAATGTACGTCGGTGTCGGCGCATCCCGTGTACGTGATTTATTTGATACGGCAAAGAAACACCCTGCAAGCATTATATTTATTGACGAAATCGATGCTGTCGGCAGACACAGAGGCGCAGGTCTCGGCGGCGGCCACGACGAACGTGAACAAACACTCAACCAATTGCTCGTTGAAATGGACGGATTTGGCAGTAATGACGGTGTTATCGTTATGGCGGCTACGAACAGACCCGACATTCTTGACCCCGCTTTACTCCGTCCCGGTAGATTTGACAGACAAATTACCGTTAACTATCCCGATATTAAGGGCAGAGAAGAAATTCTTATGGTTCATTCACGCAATAAGCCATTTGAAAAAGACGTTGACCTCAAAAAAATTGCTCAAACAACCGTAGGATTTACGGGAGCTGACCTTGCAAACCTTCTTAACGAAGCAGCACTTTTGGCTGCAAGAAAGAATAAAGCACTTATCGGTATGGAAGATATCGAAGAAGCTACCATTAAGGTAATAGTAGGTACACAGAAGAAGTCTATGAAGATTAAGGAATCTGAAAAGCTTAAGACTGCGTACCACGAAGCAGGTCACGCTATTATCGCACACGTTCTTCCCAGTCTTGATCCCGTAAGACAAATTTCTGTTATTCCGAGCGGCGGTGCTTTGGGTTACACCTTAAATCCACCGATTGAAGATAAATACTCTGTTTACAAAAACGGAATTAAAGAAGAAATCGCTATGCTCCTCGGAGGAAGAGCTGCTGAAAAGATTATATTCGACGATATATCGGGCGGCGCAAGCAACGATATCCAGAGAGCTACCAACCTCGCAAGAAGAATGGTTACAAAGCTTGGTATGAGTGACGAGCTCGGACCTATCGTTTACGGCAATTCTCAAGAAAATGATGAGGTGTTCCTCGGCAGAAGCTACAATCAGTCAAGAAACTATTCCGAAGAAACTGCCGCAAAGATTGACATTGAGGTTAAATCTATCGTATTTGAGGCTTACGAAAGAGCGCAACAAATCCTCAATGACAACATTGAAAAGATGCACTTTATTGCAAAATATCTTGTTAAGCACGAAATTATGGACGACAAGCAGTTTGAAGCTGTTATGAACGGCAATCCTACAGAGGAAGACCTGATACAAATGGCTGATAAACGCAAAAACCAAAGCCGTCTTGAAAACGATAATCAGAAAAAGATAAACGAAGAAAATGAAAAGAAGGCTTTTGAGGAAGCAAAGCTTGCAGAAGAAAAGAAAATGAACGAAGCGCGCGATAACTGCGATTCGGGCATTGATGCTTTTGCAAAGATTGCTCGCGAAGAATCCGAGAAAAAAGCAGAAAATAATACGGATACAGAAAACAATAACGACGAATAAATTTTTTAGGGGCTGCACATAGTTGTTCAGCCCTTAAAATTAGATTATTGCACAGCAGAGGTAATATATGGTTGATTTAATGGCGCTCGAAAAACAGTTTTTATCCGCGCATATAAAAGACGGAATAACAGCAGTTGACTTCACAATGGGCAACGGTCATGATACACTATTTCTTTCAAAGGCGATAGGGGAAAACGGAAAACTTTACGCATTTGATATACAAGACCGGGCGCTCGAAAACACCGAACAAAGGCTTATTGAAAACGAATGCCCAAAAAACTACACTCTTATAAAGGCTTCTCACAGTCTTGTAAAGGATTATGTTAAAGAAAAAATAAACGTCGGTGTATTTAATTTAGGCTATTTGCCCGGCGGAGATAAAAGCATTACAACCTTAAGAGAAACAACACTTCCTGCAGTTGACGCAGCCCTTGAGCTTTTGGCAGATGACGGTATAATACTTATTGCAATTTATCCCGGACATGCCGAGGGAGAGGTTGAAGGCAAGCTTCTTACAGAAAAATTATCTTCTCTCGACAAAAAACAAATATGCGTGAGCAGATTTACAATACTTAATTCGCCCACATCCCCATATTTTATTGCTGTGGAGAAAAAGTAAAAACACTATGTTAAATGTAAAAATTATATGCTGCGGCACCTTAAAGGAATCATACCTAAAGGATGCGGTAAAGGAATACGAGAAAAGATTATCCGCTTTTTGTAAGCTGTCAATAACAGAAATAAAAGAAGATTCCCCAAACGCCACGTATTCGGCAGTTTCTTCATTTAAAGGATATAAAATTGCGCTTTGTATTGAGGGAGATATGTTATCCTCCGAACAGCTTGCGGATTCCATAAACACTCTCGCAATTGACGGAAACAGCGATATTGCATTTATCATAGGCGGAAGTGACGGCATTTCCGAGGAAATAAAGAAAATGTGCCAAAAACGACTTTCCTTTTCAAGAATGACATTTCCTCACCAACTTATGCGAGTTATTTTGCTTGAGCAGATATATAGGGCATTTACTATAATTAACCATAAACAATACCACAAGTAACTTTTACATATATTTCTAATTTTGGCATTATATTCCATTGTATTGATAAAATGAGGTAAAGAAAGTGAATTATAACGCAGGAAGCGCCGACGTTGCTGTTATAGGCGCAGGACACGCAGGTATAGAAGCGGCTCTCGCTTCGGCAAGAATGGGACTAAAAACCATACTGTTTACAATAAATCTCGATGCTGTCGGAAATATGCCCTGCAACCCCTCAATCGGAGGCACGGGCAAAGGACATCTTGTATATGAAATTGATGCATTGGGCGGAGAAATGGGATACGCCGCTGACCTTGTAACACTGCAATCCCGAACGCTTAACCTTGGAAAAGGACCTGCAGTTCACTCCAAGAGAGTTCAAGCCGACAGAATTAAATATCGCGAAATAATGAAAAAGACTATTGAAAACACACCTAATCTTTCTTTAGTTCAGGCTGAAATAGTCGATTTCGAAACACAGACCATCGACGAAGTAAAATGTATCACTTCGGTTATAACCAAAATGGGTGCAGTTTGGAACGTCAAAGCTGCCATTGTATGTGCAGGTACGTTTTTAAACGGCAGAGTTATTACTGGCGAATGTGCATACGAATCGGGGCCTGACGGTATGTTACCCGCAAAAGGCTTTACCGATGCGCTTATAAGAGATGGCATTGAAATATACCGCTTTAAAACGGGTACGCCCCCCAGAGTACATGCAGACACCGTTGACCTCGAGTCACTTGAAATACAAAACGGTGACGAAAACACCCTCCCCTTTTCTGCAAGAACAAACTCCGAAGAATACAAGAATATGACTCAAATCCCTTGCAGAATAGTTTATACCTCAAAAGAAACCCACGATATTATTAAATCAAACCTTGACAGATCTCCTCTTTATTCCGGAGAAATAAAGGGTACAGGACCACGTTACTGCCCGAGCATTGAGGATAAGGTTGTAAGATTTGCAGACAAAGAACGTCATCAGCTTTTTGTCGAACCCTGCGGAAAGGATACGAAAGAGCTTTATATACAAGGCTTTTCATCATCCTTGCCCGAAGAAGTGCAGATAAAAATGCTCCATTCGCTTAAGGGGTTTGAAAATGCCCAAATGATGCGAACGGCTTATGCTATTGAATACGATTGCATTAACCCGACACAGCTCTATCCGACGCTCGAATTCAAAACCATTTCGGGCCTTTACGGCGCAGGTCAGTTTAACGGCACAAGCGGTTACGAAGAAGCTGCGGCGCAAGGCCTTATTGCGGGCATTAACGCTGTTTTAAAAATACAAGATAAACAACCCCTTATTCTTACGCGTGATTCATCATACATAGGAACACTTATAGACGATATTGTTACCAAAGGCACAAATGAGCCCTACAGAATGATGATCTCACGTTCAGAATACAGACTCCTGTTAAGACAAGACAATGCCGATACAAGACTCACACCAATCGGCTATAAGCTTGGACTTATCAGTCAAGAAAGATACGACAGATACATCGCAAAACAAAAAGCCATCGAAGAGGAAGTCTACCGCGTAAGCAAAACCACTATTCCTCCTACGGACAAGCTCAATAAAATACTCGAAGAAAACGGAACAACTACCGTTACTACGGGCGTAAGACTTTCCGAATTGCTACGACGCCCACAATTAAGCTACAGTGCGCTCGCGGAGGTCGATATATGTCGTCCCGATTTACCGCTTGAAATCATCAGCTGTGCTGAAGTTATTATAAAATACGACGGATATATAAAAAGACAGCTTGCAGAAGTAGAAAAGTTTGCCAAAACAGAAGCTATTAAGCTTCCAAAGGATATTGACTACAGCGAAATAAAAGGTCTTCGCATAGAGGCAAGACAAAAGCTCAACAAAATTAAACCCGAGAATATTGGACAAGCCTCAAGAATAAGCGGCGTCAGTCCGGCTGATATTACGGTTCTGCTTATTTACAGCCAACAAAACCGCAGACAAAACGGAGAAAAAAACTAATGACTGATTACAGCACCTTAATCAAAGACGTCTTTACATCCAATGGACTTGATTCTTTGCTTAACTCCTTGGTTGTTGAAAAGTTAAATTTCTTAATTGACCGAATGACCTCGGTTAATGAAAATATGAATTTAACTGCAATAACAGACGCAGAAGATATTATTTTGAAGCATATTGCAGATTCCGCAACCATTATAAAATATATTCCTCAAAACGCACGTCTTCTCGACGTAGGCACAGGCGGCGGCTTTCCTGCGCTTCCCGTGGCTATTATCCGCCCCGACGTTTCAGTTTACGCCTTGGACAGCACAGCAAAGAAATTGAAATACATCGACGACACCGCCGTTGCACTGGGACTTACCAATCTTAAAACAGTCAACGGACGCGCGGAAGAACTTGGAAAAAGCGTTAACTATCGCGAAAGATTTGACGTGGTAACTGCCAGAGCCGTTTCCGCACTCAATATTTTAACGGAGCTTTGCGTTCCGTTTGTGAAGATAGGCGGACTCTTTATTTCCATGAAGGGCAGTTCCGCAAATGAAGAAATTGACTTGGCAAAAAGCGGCATAATTCAACTTGGCGGCGAAAAGTTTCGAGACAACAAATTTATTTTGAAGTATTCCGACACAGAGCTCCAAAGACACCTTGTCATTTCCAAAAAACAAAAAAATACGCCCCCCCAGTTCCCCAGAATGCATAACCGTATAGTAAAAAAACCTTTATAAATTCCAATTATTGCACTTCTGTTTAAAAAACAAGAATACACCCTATTTTTGTAGAGTTATTCTTGTTTTTTTATTTTCATTTACAAAACAAATTATTTTCCGCGGTCATTTTTTGATCAATTATTTATATTTCCTATGTTATTATTTTTTTGTTAAGAATTATAAAACAAAGGAGATAGAAATGAACTCACTCTACAAAGAAAAAGAACAACACTTACCCCAAACAAACGGAAGGGTTTGTTTAATATCCCCCGACAAGCTCTTCCCCAACCCCTCACAACCTCGATTTATTTTTGAAGACGAGCCGCTCTTGCGCCTTGCCGACAGCATACGGCGTTTCGGGATTTTACAACCATTGTCTGTCAGACCTTCCCGAAATTCCGATGGCTCAATTGAGGCGTATCAAATTATAGCAGGCGAAAGAAGATGGCGAGCAGCAAGAATATTAGGGCTAAAGACCATTCCATGCCTCGTTCTCGACATTGACAACCAAAGCTCTGCGGAATTGGCGCTTATTGAGAATATACAGCGAGAAGATCTAAATATTTTTGAACAAGCAGCCGCAATAGCATCACTTATTGATATTTACGGGTTAACGCAAGAACAAGCAGCCCGCCAACTTTCCTCGAGTCAGGCATACATCGCAAACAAATTAAGAATTTTAAAATTAACCCCGAAAGAACGTGCGCAAATTATAAAAAACAAGCTTACAGAGCGACATGCAAGGGCTTTATTGCGAATAGACTCCCCCGAAGAGCGTCTTGCCGCAATTTCCCATATAGCCACTAAAGAACTGAACGTTAGCGCCACTGAACGATATATAGATTCGTTAATTGCAGAGCAAAGCGCTTCCAAGGGTTCTATAAAGCCTTACTTAAAAGACCTTCGTTTCTTTTACAACTCGGTCGATAAAGCCGCTTTGATTTTAAAGAATTGCGGATTTGATGTTACAACCAAGAAAAAGGAGCTTGATTCAGAAACTTTTATAACAATTTGTATATCTCGCAAGGGATAAAAAGCTTAATGTTTCACGTGAAACATTATTTGGCAAACAAGTCAAATGTTTCACGTGAAACATTTATGTTATAATAAATATGTAAATAATTCTCGTTTGACCGCCTTTTTGGTTGACAATCCCCCTCCCAACTGTTATAATTGATAAAGAAACCAAAAAAGGAGAGGACAGCAGTGGGCAAAATTATAACCTTTGCAAACCAGAAAGGCGGAGTAGGAAAAACAACCTCCGCAGTAAACATAGCCGCAGAAGCAGGTCTCGCCGGAAAGAAAGTTCTACTCGTAGACAATGATCCGCAAGGCAACGCAACCAGCGCCGTGGGGCTATTCAACAAGAAGAATCTCACGCATTCCACATATTCCACCATAATTGCACCTGATACAGTCCGCTCGTCAATTCAAAAAACAAAGTTTGACAATCTTGACATAATGCCTTCAAACATCAATCTTGCAGGCGCAGAAATAGAAATAATTGAATTTAACGACCGCCACAAAAGACTTAAGAGTGCGCTCGATCAGATAAAAGATGAGTATGACTATATTTTTATTGATTGCCCCCCCACCCTCGGCCTTTTGACGGTTAACGCCCTCGTTGCATCGGATGGTATTATAATTCCTATGCAATGCGAATATTTTGCTCTTGAGGGATTGGCTCAATTATCGGTATCCGTTAAAAAAGTAAAGCAAATGTACAATCCCAAGCTTGAGCTTGTCGGCATACTGATTACTATGTATAACGGAAGACTTAACTTGTCACTACAAGTAATGGCAGAGTTAAAAAAATATTACTCCGACAAGCTTTTCAAGACAGTAATCGCAAGAAACGTAAGACTCAGCGAAGCACCAAGCTACGGGAAACCCATAAAATATTTCGACAAGCACTCAAAAGGCTCACAAGCTTACGCAGAAGTAACACAAGAAATTTTTGAAAGAATTTAAGAGGATTATTATGGCTAAAGAAAAAGGCTCCGGAAGAGGACTTGATGCTATTTTTATTGACAACTACGAAATTGAAGAATCATCTTCAGATAGAATTACCACTTTAAGATTAAGCGAAATTGAACCCGAACCCACACAGCCTCGCTCAATTTTCGAACATGAACCGTTAGAAGAACTTGCATCTTCAATTGCAACGCATGGACTTTTACAGCCGATTATTGTAAGAAACGGAAAGAACGGTTATTACAGAATAGTGGCAGGCGAAAGACGTTGGAGAGCTTCGAAAATGGCAGGACTCGCAGAAGTGCCCGTTATTATAATTGAAGCCGACGACAGAAAAGCGGCAGAATTGTCATTGATCGAAAACCTCCAAAGAGAAAACCTTAACGCATTAGAAGAAGCAGAGGCTTATAAAGCACTTATTGACGAATACGACCTCACACAAGAGGAAGTTTCTTCCAGAATTGGAAAAAGCAGGTCAGCCATATCAAATACTATGCGCCTACTCAACCTCCCTGAGTCCGTATTACAGCTCATAAAAGAGAAAAAACTCACCGCAGGCCACGCAAGGGCACTTCTCGCCCTGAATGACAGCGAGCTAATTTGCACAATTGCAGAAAAGGCTGTAGCAAAAGCGCTTTCAGTAAGACAGGTAGAAGCCTTGGTTGATTCCTTAAGCGAAAAAACTAAAAAGACAACGCCGTCTACTTCTGCAGTTATTGAAGTAGATTATGTTGCAGAACTCGAAAAACGCGTCACCGAACAAATGGGCAGACTTTTTAAGATACGCTCAAAAGGGAAATGCAAAAAAATCGAAATCGAATACAGCGACGAGCGCGATTTGGAAAACATAATTAAAAAACTTTGCGGAAATACTTTTTTTGAAGACTGACGCCTTGATTTTTTACAACACAAACTTATAATTGAGGTAAAATATATGAATCTCCCCGATTTTTCTTATTTGGTCGACTACCAAAGATCATCTTTAACAATGATTGCATCTTCATTGCTTATAGGAATAATAATAGCATCAACCGCCATGCTGTACCGCCAGAACTTTCTCGGAGGCATAGTGCGAAATATTATAAAAAAGAAAGCCCTATCCGAAGATACGGCGCTCACACTTGAAGAACTTGGATATAATCCCAAAAACATTTTCTATAAATTTGCATTTAGAAACAACACCCCCTTTGAAAAAACAGTTCACAGAACAAACGAACAACCCGCACGTTACTACATTCCCGAAGAAATAAAAGCCAGAGAAGAAATACGATATCGCAAAAAGGGAAACAATATTTTTGGCATTATTTTTGTTGCGGTTATATTCGCCGCGGCAGCCTTGGCCGCTCTTACCATAATCCCTTGGTTTAAAGATGCACTATCCAATATTTTTTCTTAATTTTTAAGAGGTAACTAATATGAACAACAGAACTCAACCAACCAGACGTCCGCAAGGAGCGGGAAGACATAAAAAGGTCAATAAAACAGGCAGACTTTTGCTCGTTATGGCAATAGCATCGCTCATTTTGGTAGGAATAATCTGCTTATCGGGATATATTATGGGTTACAGATACGTCAAGGTTGAAACAAACGACGGTACGCTCAAGTACTTCGGAACGGTAAGCGCCGACGGCACACTCAAAAGCGGTACAATTTACTTTTCAAACGGAAACAGAGGAAAAGTTGACGGCAAAAACAGCACTATAACATACACTAACGGCGATAAATACACCGGCGGCCTTTCAAAGCTCCAGAAAAGCGGCAGAGGTATATTTAAGTTTAAAAACGGCGACGTTTATGAAGGAAATTTTGAAAACGACAAGTTTTCGGGATTTGGAACCTACAAATATAAAAACGGAGACGTCTACGAAGGAAATTACAAAAATGGACTTATGGACGGAAACGGAACCTACACTTGGGCCGATGGAACAACATACACCGGAGACTTCAAAGATAATATGCGTAACGGCGTTGGAAAGCTTACAATTTCCGAAAATTACTACTACGAAGGCAGTTACGTAAACAACGCCAAAGAAGGCAAGGGCAAGTACGTATTTGAAAACGGAGACGTCTACGAGGGCGATTATCAAAACGACGTTCGCACCGGCAACGGAACCTACACCTGGCCCAACGGCGAAAGCTATATCGGACAATTTGTAAACAACGATATGCACGGTTACGGTAAATATACTTGGCCAAGCGGCAGAGTATATGAGGGCAATTTCTATCAGGGCCAAATTGCAGTACAATAAATAAAAAAGCTTGACTAATCAAGCTTTTTTATTTTTTCTTTTTGCTGCTCTCCGCCACACCAACGCAGCAAATGATACGATAATTACGCACGACAGTATTGGATATAAATAACGCCTTAAGCCTACTATAGCTTCACCGGCATCGTTTTTTAATACATTAAACCCTAGCAGCTGTGAATCCGTATAATCGCATGACATACATTCCAAAGAAGATATAAGCGCCTGCGGGCTGTCATAATAATTCTCTTCAGCCTTAAACAAAATAGAAACAGAATCAACCTTGTTAATTCCCGAAAATGCCGAAAAATCACAGTACAATTCAGTCCAAACAGCCTTTTTCACTCTGCCTACAACCTCGTAAACGTCATTTCCCGAAATTAACGAGACAGTAACTTGAGAATAATTAACGTTAGTAGGCAACGAAGCGATATTCAATCCAAAGTGCAGTATGGGAGATTTCGACAAATCTATAGGTATATCAAATTTTTTCACTATGCCGCGTGACTCTCCGTCAGGAACATTCCCTAAAGTCAACGAAATTAAGTCTTTTCTTTCGGAAAAAGTATAACCCGCCGTCAATCTTTCCGTAAAGCCATATCTTACCCAGCCATCAGTGCTGACAGAAAAGTCGGAAAATGCGATTTGTCCTCTTATTTCCGGCCGGGTAAGCATAATTGCGCCGGAGGTAATATTCCTCCTGACAATGTTTTTGCTCGAAAATCCCTCAATAACACTTTCCCACGTCGCAACACCAAGCATTTCCGAAACAAAGCTACTCGCAGTCAGCGACAAGCTTGTATCTACGTATTTCATCGCATCGTTGTAATTACAACTTCTATCGGTTATATAAGCCGAAGCCAAAACATTCAACGCCCTATAACAATTATAAACGTAATCCGCAGTAATTTCCTGCTCGTTCATATCGGAAAACATACTTTTTTCAATTATTATATAATCTCTCGATGAATTATTGTACAAAAGCGCTGTAGATTTAAGATAGTTAATCACAACTCCGATATTTTTAAACCCTACTCTGTCGGCAAAATACTCTTCTTTCAACGCAGTGTCATTGTATGAAAAGTAGTCTTCTTTATAATTCGGGTAGGGGTTATGCGCCAACCCCCACGCTATATCGCCCATTGAAGTTATATAACCGTCCAACGAATCAAGAAAAGCCTTGTTGTCATATCGTGTATATAAATCAAAAGGCAAGCCCTCGTTCCAACTCGAGTCAATATAAGTGTAAACATTCACATAAGGAGAGTATGACCTCGCTGCATTATAAACCGTACGAAGACCGTTTGCATAGAGGGTAATAAAATCCACCAGAGTTTTTTCTCCCATATTATAATTGCTTTGAGTATTCGCCACCTGATCGCCGAAAACAAAACGGGTTATTTCATTATTTTTACAATATCTTGACGCAAAGAATTCCGTAATCGCGCGTAAATACATCAGTCCTTGTCTATCCGCAGTGTTATACGCGCAAAACTCCGCCCCAAGAACAGCGTCCTTGTGAATCATCACTCGATTCAACGCATCATTACCGGTATTGGAAACAACCAACACCAGAGTAACGTCAATATCTTTTTCAGCATAATTTTTTATCAACGTATTTAACGAGTCAAAATATTCGTTATTATAATAAAAAAGATTTCCTCCGCACTCGAATTTTCCGCTTCCGCTTTCTTCTGTTTCAAAGAATTTTCCTATATCAACCCAAACAGCCGTATCGGAAGCCCCAACCTCCTGCATAAACGATATGCTTGTTTCCCTCACACCCTTTCCGCTTCTCGTAGACGGAGCCGCAACATCTTCATCTGCAAGGGTTTCGGGATTGGTAACACATTTCGATGCGGAAATTACGGCAAACTCACCGTTGATTTTAAGCGCTGCGGTATATTTCTTATATAAATAAGCTCTTTCATCTTTTTCCTTTTCGTAATCTATACGGAAAATAAAGTCGTCCGATGATATGTTCGTTTTTGCTATAGGCTCTGCTCCCGACAGAGTTTTACCGTCTACGCTATCACACAACTCATTTGCAAATAAATAAATTTCTCCTCCGCTTACGAGGCTGTCTTTAACAACACTTCCTCGTATTATAACCTCTTCTGTACCTGAATTTAAAACACAAGTATCTATTCCGATTCCGATTTTATCATTTGCAAAAAAAGAGGAACAAGGGGATATGCCGTATATTCTGACGGTATCCATTTTTACGCCCTCAAATACCAGGCTTATTCTTTGTATATTTTCCCCCGACAAGGGCAAATACACCGAATAATAATTCTTAACTGTATTTACAGGCTTATAGCACTCCTCAACCAAAGGATTTCCGCCCCTCTTAACCCAAAGTCTAACATTTTGACATAGCCCTTCGGTATAAAAATCTACCTTTAAGCTGTTTGCTTCGCCCATATTCGCATAAATAAACTCGCTCGAACCAAGCCTCAATTTATCACCAACACCCGATATCGAATGAACACCGTCAACATAACTGACAGTCCCCCCCTCAACATCGTAGTATTCAGCCCCGATTGATGCGCAAAAGTATGCGTCAGCTCTGTCAGACAACGTTATTCTGTCTATATAATATTCAAAACGGGATTTCTGAACAACAGAACTCTCAAAACTAACACCTATTTTTATTTTGTTTATCCTTTGGCGCCCCTCCCACGCAGAAAGGTTGACGCACACGCCGTTCCAACCACAGCTTTCAAGCTCATCAACAAAAACGAACATATCGGCATCCGAATACATCTCAACCCTCACACGATAGGTTGCGCCGTCAACTTCGGTACAATTCATTGAAAATATCATTGTAGCATAATCCGATAAATCAAGAAAATCCCGATAAACCTTTTCTACATAATATTTCTCCCCGTTTAAAGCCTCCTCCGTTCTGACGACAAGACTGCCGTTATCGGTTAACGGCTCAAAGGGAAACGCGCTGATACCTTCCGACAAAGTTACGTTAACATTCGACATATCCGAATCCCAACCCTCGTTTGTTTCGGAAAATCGGTTAAGAACCTCGCTTTCAAGACACTCTATTGCAAATGGACTTATATTGTGCACAACACTCGAATCTTCCACTCCATATACTGTAAAGCACAGGAAAAACGCAAACACAAAAACAGTAACCGCAGCTAACGCTTTTCTCACACAAGCCCTCCTTTTAACACTTTTTTACCTTATATAAATGATAACATAGTTTTTCTCATAAATCAATACAAGGGGTGATTTATTGAAAAAAGATTTTTATAAATTATATACTTGTTATTGACAGTATTTTACAAAAGTAGTATAATAATAAGTGGTTTTATTTTTTATGCACAGGAGTTGAATGCCGTGAGACGAATTGGTTTTGACAATGATGAATATATAAGAAAGCAGTCCGAACAAATCGCAAGAAGAATCTCAGAATTCGGCGGCAAACTTTACCTCGAATTCGGCGGCAAACTCTTTGACGACTATCATGCCGCCCGTGTTTTGCCCGGCTTTAAACCCGACAGCAAGCTCCAAACGCTTAAAAATATAGCTAAAGACGTTGAAATCGTTATTGTAATCAGTTCATGCGATATAGAAAACTCAAAAATCAGACGTGACATCGGCATTTCCTACGACAATGACGTTTTGAGACTTATTGACGCATTCAGAGAATTTGGTCTCTTTGTGGGAAGCGTTGTTATTTCTAAATACGATAATCAGCCGTCTGCAAAAAAATTTATGGAAAGACTTAAGTCTCTCGGAATTAAGACGTACGTCCATTACCCGATTGCAGGATATCCTTATGACGTATCACACATTGTAAGTCCCGAGGGCTTTGGCAAAAACGAATACATCGAAACCGAAAGACCTCTCGTAGTTGTAACAGCTCCCGGACCTGGAAGCGGCAAAATGGCCACCTGCCTTTCACAGCTCTATCACGAAAATGAAAGAGGCATAAAAGCGGGATATGCAAAATTTGAAACGTTCCCCATTTGGAATATTCCTCTCAAGCACCCTGTTAACCTCGCTTATGAGGCGGCAACAGCAGACCTTGATGACGTTAACATGATTGACCCGTATCACCTCGAGGCATACGGTAAAACAGCAGTAAACTACAACAGAGACGTTGAGGTTTTTCCCGTTCTCAACGCTATGTTTGAGAGAATAAAGGGCGAAAGCCCCTACAAATCACCCACAGATATGGGAGTTAATATGGCGGGCTTCTGCATAGTTGATGATGAAGCGGTAAGCGACGCATCTAACCAAGAAATAATCAGACGTTATTTTGCAGCACTCTGCGACCAACGTTACGGAAAAGTTAAACCGTCGGTTGTCGAAAAAATAGAGGTTTTAATGAACCAGGCAAAAACGTCGACAGACGATAGAAAAACCGTAAAGGCTGCAATAGCCCGTTCCATCGATACAAACAATCAGCCTGCGGTTTCAATCGAGCTTAACGACGGCAGAATAGTTACCGGAAAGACATCAAAGCTTCTCGGCGCAGCATCTGCAGCACTTTTAAATGCAGTAAAGGCGCTTGCAGAGCTTCCCAAAGAAACTATGATGATAGCGCCCGAAACAATTGAGCCCATTCAAAAGCTAAAAACAAACACCTTGGGAAATCACAACCCAAGACTTCATACCGACGAAGCCTTAATAGCTCTTGCGATATCGGCATCAACCGATGACATTGCAAAATTAGCAATGGAACAGCTCGAAAAACTACGTGGCTGTCAAGCTCACTCAACGGTTATTCTTTCGCCTATAGACAATGACGTCTACAGAAAACTCGGCATTGATTTAACCTGCGAGCCGCAATATAACACGAAAAAGCTTTATCATAGATAAACCAAAAAAGCACCTTTAGGTGCTTTTTTGGTTTACCGTTATCCTTTAACCAAAACGTTAAGATATGCCAAGGACAAAGCAAGATTTTCTTGCTGAACAATAATGTTTTCGGGAACGTTCAACGATGCAGGACCAAAATTCCATATCGCCTTTATTCCGCATTCAATCATCTCATCACATACTCTTTGCGCCGCCAATGCCGGAACGGTTATTATCCCGATATTAACATCATTCTCAAGACAGAATTTCTTAAAATCATTTGCCGAATAAATCGGTTTTCCGCCTGCATGTGTACCAATCTTGCCTTCATCGGTGTCGAACGCAGCTACAATATCAACACCGAAATCACCAAAGCCGTTATAACTCAACAACGCACAGCCAAGCTTACCAGCGCCTACAATAACAGCATGGTTTTTCTTGTCAACGTTTTCAAGATATTCTCCAAGCTTTAACATAAGCTCATTTTTTTCATATCCAACCTTTGGCTTGCCATCACCGCTAATCATTTGCAAATCTTTTCTTACCAAAACGTCACCAAGCTTAAGATTGGATGCAATCTTTGTTGCAGATATATACTTTTCATCTGCAGATAATGTCTTCAAATACTTCAAATAAATGGGAACCCTTCCCAATGTCGCACGTGATACTGTCTTTCTCATAAAAAATTCCTCGCATTTAATACGTCTCATACGCGGAAAATTCGTTTTTCCCTAACACTTTTTCCGTTATTACAGCGCCCTTATTCTATTTTTGTTAATTATACCCCTTTTTTTCATTTTTGACAATGATAAAAAGAGGCATATCGCTATATACTTATTGATATACCCCTTCTGTATTTAATTTGTGTACACCGAAAAACTCTTCATACACTAATTTAATGAGTCGGCTTGGTCTTATGCAGTTCCTCGATAAACAACTTATCAAGCTTCGAAAGCTTGTAATCCTTTTTATATATAAGCACGTCCTTGTACAAAGTTTTGCTATCGTCGCACTTCTTTTCTACAAGTCCATAGCTTTTCAATATTTTTTCCGGAACCGGGGATACCCAAACAAAGGTTTGTTTGTTTTCCGAAAGAAGATCAAGCTTACTTGCTCTTTCAAATACGAAAATCCTTCTCTCATTTTCGCTGACAGCTTCACTCTTCTTCTCAACAGTAACAGGCAGCGACGGAATCGATGAATCCGCATGAACTATCTCAATATAAGAAGACAATTCGGATATTTTTACCGTTTCTTTAGCCGCAAGAGGGCTATCCTTATGCACAACAAGTCTGTAGTGGAACTCCGCTATATCCTCTACATTGAGCCCTTTTTCTTCAAGCTTTATCTTATAATACTTGTCATATTCCTTGTCATATCTCACAACTCCGAGACTATAGTCCGACATAAGAATATTATTTATCGCTCTCCAAGAGTTGGTTTCATTATAAAAAACCTCTGCGTTGGTTGTATCAATATGTTTGGAAAAATGCGAAAAAGCCTGAGAAATATATCCCGAACGAGGGGCGGAAAGCGAAAATTTCTGTTTTTGCGCTTTGCCTTGCTTATATATATGCTCAACGTTGTCTATTTGACGCAAAATCTGTTGAGCATAAGTCAAAAACTCTCTCCCCTCAATAGTCAGCACCATTCCTTTGGCCGAACGGTCAAATATAGTAATACCGAGATCTGCCTCGAGGTCTTTTATAGCGCGGCTCAAGTTTGGTTGAGCAACAAAAAGCATCTCCGAAGCCTTATTGATAGAGCCCGCTTTCGCAACCTCTACTGCATATTTCATATGAAGTATGTTCATACGCACACTCTCCTATTGATGTCTTTATCCAAAATTAAAGAACAAAGCTGTCGTACTGCTCTCCTTCAAGATTTTTCCAATATAAATTGTTTCCGTCAAGCAACATATAAGAGTGTTCTGAATTTTCCTTTGGAATAGATACAGAGCCGGGATTAAAAATCAATATTCCGTCTTTTTCATAGCACTTCGGCACATGTATATGGCCGAAAATCAAAGCATCTCCCTTTTGTAAAGGCGGAAGATTATCAGGTCCGTATTTATGACCATGAGTAGCATAAATCATTCTGGCGCCTACAGTTATAATCCCATAATCCGCAAGAACAGGGAAATTCAAAACCATCTGGTCAACCTCGGTATCACAGTTTCCTCTGACACACATTATTCTATCTTTCATACTATTTAAAAGTTCAATAACCTTTTTAGGCGCATAGTCTTTCGGCAAATCATTTCTCGGACCATGATACAACACATCACCCAAAAGCAACAATTTATCCGCCTTTTCTCTCTCAAATACGCATAATAATTTTTCACAATAATAAGCGGACCCGTGTATGTCCGACGCTATAAGCCATTTCATAATAACTGACCTCTCATTGATATATCATTTTATATATAGTATAGCAAACAAAGAATTTAAAGTCAATAATTTTGTTACTATAAATATATTTTCACAAAAAAATATCCACCTTTTTTTCACAAAGGTGGATATAAACTGTTTTATCTTTTGTCTGTCATAATCAAACTTTCCGAGTTAACCTTTCCGTCATCTCGTACAGTTCTGAAATAATAACCGTCTTCGTCCTCACCGCGATATATTTTTATCGTAGCGCCCAACGGTGCCTCTGTTTGATAGTTTATAACAGCCGTAATAACTCTGTTATTCTTAACGTCAGGCAAATAGTCGCAATATACATCAAGATAATTTGTATTATTCATATGCATATTTATATCGGTATCGCTGTAATTGACCGTATATTCACCAATCAACCCAAGCTCAACGCCCTCGGGAATTCTAAACCTTACGGGCACATCAAGCTCAAGCATATTGGGCTCGGCATCAAAGCCAAACTCAACGTCGGTTACTCGATACAATTTTTTGGTCTCTATATCAACAAGTGCAAATACCGCAACCATTTCAGCAACCAAATCTTCGCCTCTGAACACCCTTGAGCACCGGTAAAAGCTTACACCCTTACTCTCAACCGCCCAAGTCTCAACACGTATTTCGTCAATTGCGCGAAGCTCCCTGTAAAAGCTGAGGTTTATCTTGCTGAGAATAAAAGCTTTGTTATCAGCCCTAAGAGCAGCACCGGACGGACCGTATTTCCTCATTTGAAGATTTGCTGTTTCGTGCATATAACGAAGTATCTCCGACGGTCTTACGACGCCGTTAAAATCACAGTTGTGGCTTCTGATTCTATAATTTTCCGAGTAGATCATAACCTATAATCCGCATCGGTGTTAATTACATTTTGCCGTTTGAACCGAGAACGTTAACAATCTTGTGAGCAACCATCTTGCGAACTTCTTCTCTACCAACCTTAAGATATTCTCTGGGGTCAAATGCAGAGGGATTTTCAGCAAACACTCTGCGGATACCTGCTGTCATAGCAAGTCTGATGTCAGAGTCGATGTTGATCTTACATACTGCCATGCCTGCAGCTTTTCTGAGCTGTTCTTCGGGAATGCCGATAGCATCCGGCATCTTTCCGCCCTTTTCGTTAATTTCCTTAACTGCTTCCTGAGAAACGGAAGAAGCACCGTGAAGAACAATCGGGAATCCGGGAAGTCTCTTTTCAACTTCTTCAAGAATGTCAAAACGAAGCGGAGGGGGAACAAGAATACCTTTTTCGTTTCTTGTGCACTGTTCTGGTGTGAACTTATATGCACCGTGGCTTGTACCGATTGCAATTGCAAGCGAGTCAACGCCTGTACGGCTAACAAACTCTTCAACCTCTTCGGGACGTGTATAAGAAGAATCTTCTGCAGATACCTTAACGTCATCTTCAACGCCTGCAAGTCTTCCAAGCTCACCTTCAACAACACAACCATGTGCGTGAGCATATTCAACTACTTTCTTTGTAACAGCAATATTGTCCTCAAAAGAATGGTGTGAACCATCAATCATAACAGATGTAAAGCCGCCGTCGATACATGCTTTACAAATTTCGAAATCTGCGCCGTGGTCAAGGTGAAGAGCAATATCAACGCCCGTATCCTTGATAGCAGCCTGTGCCAAAGCCATAAGATATTCATGTTTAGCATACTTTCTTGCACCTGCAGATACCTGAAGAACTACCGGAGACTTGAGTTCCTGCGCCGCTTCTGTAATAGCCTGAACAATTTCCATATTGTTGATGTTAAATGCACCGATAGCGTAACCGCCCTCATACGCCTTTTTAAACATCTCTTTTGTTGTAACTAATGCCATGATTTACACTCCTTATATTTATAAATATATTATTTTTTCTTATCTAATCTATTTTAGCCCAAATTCGCATTTAAATCAAGTACTTTACAAAGATTTACATAAATTTTTGTTGTATTTTTACAAATATTATTCTGTTTTCACCTTTTTTCAGTAAATAATTATTATATTAGTCTGTTAAATCTTTTGATCAAACAATTTCTCGGCACAAAAAGCGAGAAAAAGCCAAGTTTTCTTTTCTAAACAAAAATCCGCGTACATTTTTCACATACGCGGATTTTTTATTATTTTTCTCCCTTATTCAAGCGGTCAAGCCAAATAAGACCTATATCCATCGCATCAAAGAGTCCGTTTCTGTCAAACTGCTTTACAACTCTTTCGTGCGGAGGCTTTGATGTATCTGTGCTAAGTACCTGCAAAATAATCTTGTCGGGCACTTCAACATCTTTACCTTTTTCATCTTTTACGGTTTTGTTGCTCAAAACCATCATAAATAATACGTATTTATCGGACATACTTCCGTAACAGAATGTATTTCCCTCTCTCAAAAGTGGCTTTCCTCTGAAAGTCAGATTCTGCCCTTCAACATATTTAGCTTCTGCCATATATTTTCGCCTCCTTGAACCTCTCGTAATTATCAATACGTATATAATACTACAAATTTACAGATATGTCAAGAACAAGCAAAAATCAACCGAATACCTTTTTCATAGCCTTATCGATTTCATCTTCGTTAAGAGTGGGTTTTACGTCGCAGGGAACAACCGACCAAACTTCTGTGTGAACCACGGTATTTCCGGGAAGAATATCTCCTATATGACCAAGCGACTCAATTTCAAGTATATCCTTATTGGTATATATCTCACTCGAAACATTAAAGTCGGGATATTCACCCTTGCTGTAGTCGGAATCATAGCTCACAGACATAGCCTGACCTTTATTGAAGCAATAAAGTCTTCCCTCATAATTCGTATATCCTATTTTTGCAGGAACCTGCGTATCTGCAGGATCTTGCTGAACCGCTATATATTTTTCTCCAAGCAAAAATCTCTCGTCGTTCATTCTTGTATACGGCCAGAAAACAACGTGTCTGTTAGGCAAAAGCGCATTATTACTCTCGGGTTGTTTCATTACTGCAATGCCGTTAATATCGGTTACCGTTATTCCCCAAATACCTTTTCTTACGGTCTCTTTTCCGACATTCTTCAAATAGTGCTCTACTCTTACAGAGTCGCCTTCTCCCATAGTAATAATATACTTCTCCTGCATATCAGTTACTTTTTGGGGAGGAGGCGTAAGAACAACCTTAACCTCATTATCAGCCTTTTCGACACTATACTCAACAGCATCTTCATCGGGATAATAAGTTTTTGGCATTTCTTCGGGGCTTATCCACATTCTGTGACCACCATAGGTATACCATTTTTTCCCCTCGCCAAACATTGATGACACATCAACCTCTTTTTCAAGCTTGTCATCGTTGTAAAGCATATTTTCACAACCGCTTGCGTTAAATTTTATAATTCTCGGGCCAACATCAAGCGTAACATACATCTCCGCTTTGCCGTTATCCAATCTCAAGCATTTTCCGAATTTTTTAAATTCTACTACCTCGGTAATAATCATAACACATTATTCTCCTTTATTCTCTGAAATTATATTTGAACCGCTATATACGGTTTCTTTTTCAAAAATTCGTCGGCGCTCTTTGTTTTCTCGCACATAAGAGTAAGCAGTCCATCAGCCGCAATATTAAATTCCGCCTGCCGCCTTGCCCCCTCTTCCAACCTCTTGTAATGAGAAGGCTTTGTCAACACTTCAATGCTTCCCTCTTTCTGTATTCTCCTCACAAGCGCTCTGCCTTGCTCGTTACATGCCAAAACCTGCGTATATTTCGGAAGAGTTTTTAGCATGTCGGTATATACACCCGTTATGCCGTGAAGTATACAACGTCTTATTTTTGCATTAGTATACGATTTGCCCGACAAACTCTCAATAAGTTCCGTTAAAGACACACTTTCCTTTGCCGCTTTTACAAGTCTCTCTGCAATACCGTTTGTCATTCCCTCGTATTGCTCAAGCGCCTTTGCATCGGAATTTCTGTAAAATGCCAAAATCGCTTTTTCGGCATACTCCATACCATATCTATCTTGATTTTCAAAAAGAGATGAGAGCCCGTTCGGTATCATATCAAATCGGTTTTCTTCCCTTATTCTTTTGCGAGTTTCCGTTGCAGAAAAGCCAATTTCTCGCTTATACGTTACGGGAATAATAGGACTGTTTAATTTTTTTATTGCGCTTATATACTCTACTCCCAAAATATCGTTAGGCTTGACGGCAACAGCTTGACCATATAGCCTTTTGTATACTTCTTCTCGTAAAACCGCATAGGGTTTATCCTTGTTTTTTCTATCTTCTCTTGCCTTTTTAATCTCTACGTCAAATTCTTCCGATAATAATCTTTCACTTATCTGCGACAACAAAGCTATATCGCCCGATTCGCTGCCAAAACAAAGCTCGTCAACAACTCCAAGTAAGTTTGCAACAGATACGCCCCCCAAGGCAAAAAACTCCGCCGCCGAGCATGAATACGGGTATGGAAGCTCGAGCACAAGATCGGCTCCGGACTTAATCGCGGCTTCAGCTCTGACATACTTATCAAACATTGCCGCATCTCCGCGCTGAACGAATCCTCCGCTCATTATGCATATAATATTGTTCCCCTTTTGCTTGACAGCATCAATTTGAACTGTGTGTCCGCAATGAAAAGGGTTATATTCACAAATTATAGCCGTTGTTTTCATTTTATTGATTATTTTTCCCTTATAATTTCTTTTTTCAATTAAAAATGTCTATAATATCTTGCTTTTTTTAAAAAAATACTGTAAAATAAGATGGTTGTTATTTATTATATCATACTTTTAGAAAAATAAAAATACTTTTTTCATAAATTTTTTGGAGGTTTCACAAAATGAATGTACTTGTTGTAAACGCAGGAAGTTCCTCTCTTAAGTATCAGCTTTTTGACACGAGCAAAAACGCAGTTCTCGCAAAGGGTATTTGCGAAAGAATCGGCATCGACGGTAAAATTGAACACAAGATTGATGGCCGTAAGTATACAGAAGAAACACCTATCCCCAATCATACGGTTGCAACTCAACTCGTTATTAAGTATCTTACAGATGAAGAAATGGGTTGTGTTAAGAACATGAGCGAAATTGAAGCTGTCGGTCACAGAATTGTGCACGGCGGTGAATACTTCTCCGAATCTATGCTTCTCACAGATGAAACCCTTGAAAAGCTTGAGCTCTGCCGCGACCTTGCTCCGCTTCACACGGGCGCTCACATTATGGGTATTGAGGGTTGTCTCGCAGCTATGCCCGGCGTTCCCCAGGTTCTCGTATTTGACACAGCTTTCCACCAGACAATGAGCAAGCAGGCTTATATGTATGGTCTTCCCTACGAAATGTACGAAAAGTATCACGTTCGTCGTTACGGCGCTCACGGTACGTCCCACAGATACGTTGCAGCTGAAGCTGCAAAGCTCCTTAACAAACCCGTTGAAGAAACAAAGATTATTACTTGCCATATCGGTAACGGATCTTCTATTTCTGCTGTTAAGGGCGGCAAGTGCATAGACACAAGCATGGGCTTTACCCCCCTTGCAGGTATCCTTATGGGTACTCGTTGCGGCGATATTGACCCTGCTATCGTTACATACATTATGAAGAACGAAGGCTTTACTCCCGATGAAATGAGCGACTATATGAACAAGAAGTGCGGATTGCTCGGTCTTTCCGGCATTTCCTCCGACGCTCGTGATATCGAAGCTGCTATTATCAATGGCGACGAAAGAGCTAAACTCGCAGCTACTACTCTCGCATACCAGATCAAGAGATACATCGGCGCGTACACTGCGGCTATGGACGGCGTTGACGCTGTTATTTTCACCGCAGGCATGGGCGAAAATAACACCGAGCTCCGCGAAAGAGTTTGCGCTGACCTTGAAAACTTCGGCATTAAGCTCGACCTCGAGATTAACAAGAAAACAACGGTTCAGCCCAACAACGTACTCATCTCCACTCCCGATTCCAAAATTAAAGTTTACGTTATCCCCACAAACGAAGAGCTCGTTATCGCATCCGATACAGAAAAAATCGTTAAGGCTCTCTAATTTACAAAAATCATTAAATGCTCCGTCAAATCATTTGGCGGAGCATTTGGTTTTTCCTCAAAAATGCGTATACTTGCATTATTTTTTAATATATGTTATAATACCGAAGAACTTCAAATTACGCTTAATACAAGTAACACAGAGGTATATTAAAAATGAAAGACAATACAAGACAAATCAGTTTCCTCTCTATTGCCTTTTTTGCTTCCCTGTTTTGCGCAGGAATATATTATGAATATCTTTCCTGTCTTATGTCATTACTATTGGTATCGTGGCTTTTTGTTAACCACTTGCGCAAGAACAATACTGTTATCAGATTAAACCTTACGACTGTCAGCTTTATACTCATCACTTTTTTTTACGGCTTAACTGCATTTTGGGCAGTCGATTCAGGTATGGCGTTTATAGGCTTTTTAAAATACCTTCCGCTTTTACTTTTTGCAACAGCTCTTATGCAGATGGAAGAAAAAGACACTATGCTGCTTATCTTCCCTTATGCCATAACATTGATGACCGTTTTATCTGCCGCTTTAGCGCAAATAACACTTCTTGAAGACTACTTTCTCGTCTCGGGAAGGCTCGGCGGTTTTCTCCAACACCCGAATGCATTTGCAATACTCGTTTTAGTTGCAGAATTACTTCTTTTAAGCAAAGATAAAATAAATTACTATGACTTGATATGTATTGCTTTACTTATTGTCGGTCTCATATACGCAGGCGACCGCATAGTGTTTATATTGGCTATCATCGCAAACGTAGCAACAGTTCTTATTACAAAGTCAAAAAGATTTATATTCTTCTCTGTTTTAGCTCTTCTTGCTTGCGGATTTGTTTCGGTTGTTATTTTGATTGCAACGGAGAATACGCATATCGTCGAAAAGTTGACGCATATCACAATTAACAAGAATGCATTTGTCGGCAGATTACTTTATTACACCGATGCTTTACCGATTATACTGAAAAAACCATTCGGTCTCGGATATATGGGGTACTATTATATGCAGTCCTCTTTTCAAAGCGGTGTTTATTCTACAACGTATATCCATAATGACATTTTACAGCTCATACTCGATATAGGCTGGATTCCGTCAGCGATATTTGTTTTTGCAATTTTAAAAAGAATATTCGGAAAAGGCACTCACAGAATACATCGAATTATTTTGTCAACGTTATTTTTACATAGCCTTTTTAATTTTAACCTACAGTTCCTATCAATCTTCTTTGTATATATACTCTTTCTGGAAACAGACTCCGGTAAAAAACTCGTTATTCCAAACAAAAAGTGGCTGATATGCGCCCTCGCCTCTGCCATGGCGTGTGTTTGTCTTTATGTGGGAATGTCATTGCTACTCTGCGAAACAGGCAAATTTAACGCCTCTTACTATATGTATCCGTTCAACCCCAACGCCGAAACAGCTATATTGGTAAATTCAAACGATATTGAAAAAGCTAACACTATTACAACAAATACACTGAAAAGAAACAAGTATTTGTTAGCTGCATACACCGCAAAAGGACGTTATGCATACAGCAAGGGAGATTTTAAAACCCTTATAAACATAAAAAACAAGGCGTTTGAGATTGCCCCCTTTGCCTATGAAGAATACGAAGAGTACGCGCGAATGCTCATTAACGGCATAACCCTATACAAACAAACGGGCGACGCACAAAACAAACGGATTTGCATAGACGAACTGAAAGATATTCCAAAAAAACTCGAAAAACTAAACGACAAAATCGGCTTACTCGGCAAAAAAATAAACGAGCAACCAAAAACCAAGTTGCCCGACGTACTTATTGAGTATATTGACAGTATAGAATAAAAAACAGAGCACCAAAAGTGCTCTGTTTTTATACTACAGTAACCTGAAGTCTGATTGCGGTTCTGACCTCATCATTTATTATAATTTCAGAAAAGTTGGGTACACATACAATCTCTATACCCATAGGCGCAAGAAAGCCTCTTGCTATAGCAATAGCTTTTACAGCTTGATTAACCGCACCGGCACCCACCGCCTGTAGCTCCGCTTCTTTCTGTTCGTTTATAACACCCGCCAAAGCCCCTGCAACCAAGTTGGGACTTGACTTTGACGATACCTTCAAAATCTCCATATAATGTAGTCTCTCTTTCATTTTATAAATTAGTACGTATATATGTAAAACAACTTTCTTTATCTATAAAACGTAACTATTACATTATATGGTATCACACTCAATATTGCACTGTTTATTGCAATATTGCCAAAAAATAGTGCGAGAAACAAAAAGTGAGATTAAAACCTCACTCTTTTTATTGTTTTTGCCTTCAAACCTTGACTTTCCGACTCACAAAATTCAATTATAACTCCGTTATATTCAATTTCACCGTCAGCAAACTCAAATCGCAGAGGCATTTTCGTCCTCATTTTCTCAATTATAATTTCAGACTTTACCCCTAAAACAGAGTTTTTGGGTCCGCACATTCCAAGGTCTGTTATATACGCAGTTCCTTGTGGCAATATTTGCTCATCCGCTGTTTGAACATGAGTATGCGTACCGAATATTCCCTGTATTTTGCCATCAAAATACCTCGCCAAAGCATATTTTTCTCCCGTAGCCTCGGCGTGTATATCAAGCAAACTTATATCATACTTCCCTTTTTGGCTTTCAATGCACTTTTCGACACTCCTAAAAGGACAGTCAAGGCTCTCCATATACACCGTTCCCGATGCGTTCATCACAAGTATTCGATAACCGTTACAGTCAGCTATAGTATATCCGTTTCCCGCACATTCTCCGGGAAAGTTCATTGGTCTGACTATATTCTTACTCGATTCAAGTAATGGACGGAGCGAATTTTTCTGCCATATATGATTACCGCCCGTTATTACGTCAACACCATAATCAAGTAAATCCTGCGCAGCATCAGCCTCAAGTCCATTTCCTCGGCTTGCATTTTCGCCATTGGCTACCACAAAATCTATCTTTTCTCGCTTTCTGTAATCCCAAAGCCTTGTTTTTAATCCCTCAACTGCTCCCGGGCTTACTATGTCGCCCAATGCCAAAATCTTCATTTTTTCTACCTTTCTACTATACGGCATTCTTTTTTGCCATATATAACAATATCACAATCCGTATGTTTTATCCATACGGACTGTGATACAGTAAAACGCATATAAATATATATCAAACGACTCGCGCCGTTTATTCGTTTCGAACTTGTTCTATATAAATATATGTGGAAATTGTGTACGACACAATGCTTAAGCTTTACTTTGCGTACTCAATAGCGCGGTTTTCTCTGATTACGTGAATCTTAATCTGACCGGGATATTCAAGATTTTCTTCAATCTTCTTTACAACATCCCTTGCTATAAGTACCATCTGTTCGTCATTCACTTCGTTGGGTTTAACCATTATGCGAACCTCACGACCTGCCTGAATTGCATAAGATTTTTCAACTCCGTTAAAGCTGTTTGCAATTTCTTCAAGCTTTTGAAGTCTCTTGATATAGTTCTCAAGGTCCTCGCGACGCGCTCCCGGTCTTGCTGCCGATATAGCATCTGCAGCTTGTACTATCATTGCTATAATAGTACGGGGTTCAACATCATTGTGGTGAGCCTCAATGGCATGAATAACGTCTTTGTTTTCTTTGTACTTCTTGGCGAGGTCAACACCCAATTGTACGTGTGAACCTTCAACCTCTTGGGTAAGAACCTTACCGATATCGTGAAGCAAGCCCGCCCTCTTTGCAAGAGTGCTGTCTACTCCTATTTCATCGGCTATCATACCCGAAAGATGAGCAACCTCAATAGAATGGCGAAGTACGTTTTGTCCGTAGCTTGTACGGTACTTAAGTCTACCAAGCAATTTAACAAGCTCGTTGTTCAATCCATGAACACCCGTCTCGAATATTGCCTTTTCTCCGGCCTGCTTAATGGTGTTATCTACTTCCTTACGAGCCTTTTCCACTGTTTCCTCAATTCTTGCAGGATGTATTCTTCCGTCGGAAATGAGTTTTTCCAGCGTAATTCTCGCAACTTCTCTTCTGATCGGGTCAAATCCCGAAAGGGTTATCGCTTCAGGCGTGTCATCTATAATAAGATCAACTCCCGTAAGCGTCTCAATTGCACGAATGTTTCTGCCTTCTCGACCTATAATTCTTCCCTTCATATCATCGTTGGGAAGAGGAACAACGGACACCGTAGTTTCGGATACGTGGTCTGCTGCGCATCTCTGAATTGCAAGAGAGATAATGTTTCTTGCCTTGTCATCAGCCTCTTCTTTGAGCTGATTTTCAATTTCAACGATTCTCTGGGCCGCTTCGTGTTTAACCTCGTCTTCAATACGCTGTACAAGCTCTTTCTTTGCTTCAGATGCGCTTATACCGGCAATCTGTTCAAGCTTTTCAAGCTGTTGTACACGCAATTCCTCGAGGCGTTCCTTTAATTCTTCGTTCTCCTTAATCTTGCGGTTTAACTGTTCGTCTTTTTTCTCTAAAGCTTCTGTTTTGCGTTCAAGAGTTTCTTCCTTTGTTAATGCTCGACGCTCAAGTCTGGAAACTTCATTTCTTCTTTCCTTAATTTCACGTTCAAGCTCGTTTCTGGAACGAAGTATCTCTTCTTTTGCTTCAATAAGAGCTTCTTTCTTTTTGGTTTCGGCCACCTTTTCTGCTTCATTTACAATATTCTTGGCTCTTTCTTCTGCCAAGCCTATTTTAGCTTCGGTAACTTTTTTGCGATATGCAATACCCAAAACCATTCCGACAGCAATACCGACTGCAAGGGCAACGATTGCAACTATAGCTTCAATCATAGCAGTGCACCTCCTTAGTCAATATTTTATTTTTACAAGCAAATATAATTATAATACCAACAATGCCTAAAACCGCTGCAACAGCCTAGCATATAACAAGTAATCTATTTAACTTATTGCCATATATTTCAAGACCTAACAAAAGTTTCAGTCATTGTATATTAAACACAACATTTACCCATATTACATATATTTTATACTATAAGAAGCAATATGTCAATAAAATTCCAAATAAAAAATATATTTATATATGCAATTCTGCTAAACGCGTTGATGCAAAAGAGCCAAAAAACCACAAAGACGCATATCTAGAAAATTTACGCCGACTTCAATGAATTTAAATAATTAAACTAAAAGTAACAAATTGTTACAAAATCATCGTAACAGATTGTTACAATAAAGTCAAGGGGGAGATAGAATGATTGGATTAAAAAATATTCGCAAAAAGCAAAATTTAAATCAACAAAAAGTTGCAATGGATTTGAACATCTCTAGAGAAGCACTTTCTTTTTATGAAAATGGCAAAAGAGAGCCCTCACTCGCATTGCTTGTTGCTATGTCAAAATATTTTAACGTGTCTATCAATTATCTAATAACAGGCGAAGAATTTGAAAAAAGATGAAATTGCTTACCACAAAGTCGCAAGTTCATCTTTTTTGTTTGCGGAGCAACACGAGAAACCACTCAAACCATTTTTGCAATTAAATTTATGCAAAAATTATCATCTTTATATATGAAACCATTAGCCAAAATCAAAACAACGGCTTAATAAGCCACTTTTTTGGTCAATAATAAAAACATTAACAAGAAAATCGCTATTGCTTTTATGGAATTCGTGTGATACAATATAATATGGAAATTTTTGTTTATATACTTTGCAGAAAGCGGGTAATACAATGGTTATAAAAAGCGAACAGGGAATTAACGATATTGAGCTTTTGGAAGCATTAAAGCTGTCAATAAAAAACAAAACATTAAAAAAAATTTTGCTTCTCCCCCCCGACCACACAAGACTTTATTCCGGCGCAGGTAAAATCTGTTCGATGTACTACAACTTATTGAAAGATACTTGCGAAATTGATATAATGCCCGCCCTCGGCACACACAAGCTTATGTCCGAGGCAGAATGTAAAATGTTCTTCGGAGAAGATATTCCTTATTCGAAGTTTTTGCCTCACAATTGGAAAACAGGCGTTGTAAAACTCGGCGAGGTTCCCGCAGAATTTGTTTCCGAGGTTTCCGAAGGGCTTGTCAACACAAAAATTGACGTTGAAGTAAACAAACGCCTCGTTTCAGGTGAATATGACCTCATAATCTCTATGGGACAGGTTGTTCCTCACGAGGTTGTCGGTATGGCAAACTATTCGAAAAACATATTCGTCGGTTGCGGCGGCAGTTCTATGATAAACAGCTCTCATATGCTCGGCGCATTCTACGGTATGGAACGTATTATGGGCAAAGACTTTTCACCAGTACGCAAGGTATTTGACTATGCCGAAGAAAACTTTATTCAAAATATCCCGTTAATGTACGTTCTCACAGTTACAACAAATACGGGTGATGACGTACACATTCACGGACTCTTTATTGGCAGAGAAAGAAAGCTCTTTGAAGAAGCAGTTGCTTTAAGCCAAGAAAAGAACCTCAATTATCTCGACAAACCCTTAAAAAAGGTTGTTGTATATCTCGACGGCAGAGAATTCAAAAGCACGTGGCTCGGAAACAAATCCGTTTATAGAACGAGAATGGCGATAGCTGACGGCGGCGAACTTATCGTTCTTGCTCCCGAGGTTGCAAAATTCGGCGAAGACAGCGAAAACGACAGACTTATCAGAAAATACGGCTACGTAGGCAGAGAAAAAGTACTCGAACTCGTCAACGAAAACGAAGATTTGGCAAACAATCTTTCAGTAGCAGCTCACCTTATACACGGCTCTTCCGACGGCAGATTCAGCATAACCTACTGCACACGCAAGGTTACAAAAGAAGAAGTTGAGGGCGTAAACTTTAAATATATCCCTTATGAAGAAGCGGCTAAAAAATACGATATAACAAAGCTCGTTGACGGATATAACACCGTTGACGGAGAAAAAATATTCTATATAAGCAACCCAGCTTTAGGACTTTGGGCAACAAAGGACATAATTCAGTAATGGAACGCATTGATTTACACACACACTCCCACTTTTCCGACGGTTCAATGGCGCCAACTGACCTTGTTTTATTGGCAAAAGAAAGCGGACTTAAAGCCATCGCATTAACAGACCACGATACAACCGACGGCGTAGCAGAAGCTATTGAAGCGGGTAAAAAATACGACATTGAAGTTATTTCGGGAATTGAATTTTCCGCAGTATCAACAGGCGAAACGCACATACTCGGCTTTGGTATAGATATAGAAAATCCCGAACTTGCAGAAGCTATCGACCGAGCAAAAGAGCTCCGCCTTATAAATAACCGGAGAACAGCAGAAGCGCTGCAAAAGCTCGGTTTCGACATAACCGTCGAAGATGCAAAAAAGCTATCTCCCGTAGGCAATATGGGTAGAGCGCACTTTGCAAAGGCTATGGAAATAAAGGGATACGTTAACTCGGTAAAGGAAGCGTTTGACCTATATTTGCAAAAGGGAAAACCTGCATACAACAGTCTGCGCCTACTTGAACCCGAAGAAGCGATAAGGCTTATACACGCTGCAGGCGGAAAAGCCTTTCTTGCGCATCTCCACCTAACAAAATTAAAGGGCAAAGAACTTGAAGATTACGTTATAAGACTCAAAAACGCAGGACTTGACGGAATTGAGGGTTATTACACCGATTACGATGAGGCTATGCAAGAAGAATATCAGGCATTGGCAAGAAAGCATAACCTTATCATTTCGGGCGGCACCGATTTTCATGGCGCAAACAAGCCTCATATAAAAATGGGAGTCGGTTACGGAAATTTGGAGATTCCTTATGAACTGCTTAAAACAATAGTAAATCAATAAAAATATAATATATTTGCCGTTAAATCAGCGGCGGAACGGAGAATAAAAATGAAAAAATCAGACATCGGATTGATTGGTCTTGCCGTAATGGGCGAAAACCTCGTTATGAATATGGAAAGCCACGGCTTTACCGTTTCGGTTTACAACCGCACTACCGAAAAAGTAAAGAACTTTGTTGAAGGCAGAGCAAAGGGCAAAAACATTGTAGGAACATACAGCCTTGAAGAGCTTGTTACCTCTCTTGAAAAGCCCAGAAAAGTTATGATGATGATTAAGGCGGGAAGCGCAGTTGACGCAACCATCGAATCGCTTATTCCTCTTCTTGAAGAAGGCGACATTATTATCGACGGCGGTAACTCACATTTCCCCGATACTGCACGCAGAACGGCATACGTTGAATCAAAGGGACTTCTTTATATCGGCACCGGAGTTTCCGGCGGTGAAGAGGGTGCGCTCAAAGGCCCCAGTATGATGCCCGGCGGTTCTCCTGAAGCTTGGGAATCGGTTAAGCCCATATTCCAGGCTATCTGCGCTAAAGTTGAAGACGGTTCGCCTTGCTGTGACTGGGTTGGCGAAAACGGCGCAGGCCACTTTGTAAAGATGGTTCATAACGGTATCGAATACGGCGATATGCAGCTTATCTGCGAAGCATATCAGCTAATGCGTGACTATCTCGGCCTTACTGCAGACGAAATGCACAAAATATTTACAGAATACAACAAGGGCGACCTTGACAGCTATCTTATCGAAATCACTCGTGATATTCTCGGCTACAAAGATACAGACGGTTCTGCTATTGTTGAAAAGATTCTCGATACAGCAGGACAAAAGGGAACAGGTAAGTGGACA
Organism: Clostridia bacterium; assembly: GCA_017547655.1. GTDB lineage: Bacteria > Bacillota > Clostridia > Oscillospirales > CAG-272 > RGIG1995. Next base: position 43,598 of record JAFYPF010000029.1, on the reverse strand, counting down.
GGTATTGCCGCTCTTGATGAAGGCGTTCCGTTGACACTTATCGGAGAAGCTGTTTTCTCTCGTTGCCTCTCTGCTATTAAAGAAGAACGTGTTGAAGCTTCTAAAGTTTTGACAGGGCCTACACCTAAATTTGAAGGCGACAAGGCACAGTTTATTTCCGACATTAAAGACGCCCTCTTCGCAGCGAAGATAGTTTCTTATGCTCAAGGTTATACACTTATGCGTGCGGCTGCAAAGACATACGGCTGGAACCTCAACTACGGCGGCATTGCTCTTATGTGGCGCGGCGGTTGTATTATCAGAAGTGTATTTCTCGGCAAGATTAAAGAAGCATTTGACAACAATCCCGTACTCACCAACCTCCTTCTTGACCCCTACTTCAAGGGCGTTATGGATAAAGCTCAAGCAGGCTGGAGACGTGTATGCGCGGCAGCTATCACAAACGGCATTCCCGCACCTGCTATGACAACAGCGCTTTCTTACTATGACGGTTATCGTTGCGAAAAACTTCCCGCAAACTTACTTCAGGCACAGAGAGACTACTTTGGCGCTCACACCTACGAAAGAGTTGACGCACCTCGAGGTCAGTTCTTCCACACCAACTGGACAGGCGAAGGCGGCGACACGGCAGCCTCCAACTACGTGGTCTAATATTACTTCAATAAACATATTGATTGGAGAAAGTGTTATGAAAGAACTTAAAAAAAATTGTAAATACGCCCTCGTTGTTCCGACGAGTATGGGCGTTAGAATAACCCCCGAAAACGGTCAACCTGTTGCCGCAAGTGATATGTTCCGAATGCAAGCGACAAGCGCTGAAACAAACGTTGCAAGTATTGCAGCATATCTCGGACTTCCCGTTAAGGTTCTTACAAAGTTTGTAAAAGGCAGTCCTATTGCCGCATTTATTAAACAGAACCTCCGTTCAAGAGGTATGGACTTCGAAGGCAAAGAAATCGAACAGGGCGGACCTTGGGGATATCGCCATCAGTTCAATATTGCTGACAGCGGTTACGGGCTCCGCGGTCCTCGTGTAACTAACGACAGAGCAGGCGAAGTAGGCAGAACGCTTTGCCTTGAAGACTTTGACCTCGAAAGAATTTTCGGCGAAGAAGGCGTACAGATTCTTCACCTTTCAGGACTTATCGGCGCACTTTCTCCCGAAACAAGCAAGTTCTGTCTTGAGCTTGCGAGAGCCGCAAAGAAATACGGCACACTCATTTCGTTTGACCTCAACCACAGAGCTTCTTTCTGGGAGGGCAGAGAACAAGAATTGCACGACATCTTTACTGAAATTGCAAGTGTATCCGATATTCTTATCGGCAACGAAGAAGACTTTCAGCTCTGTCTCGGCATTGAAGGTCCCGAAGCAGGCGGTAAAGATATTGCTTCCAAAATTGAAAACTTCAAGGAAATGACAGCGAGAGTTAAGAAAGCATTCCCCGACACGTCGGTATTTGCAACCACTCTCCGTCAGGTTATTAACGTTAATGCACACCTCTGGGGCGCAATCACCTTGGTTGGCGACGAGTGGTATATCGAAGAACCTCGCGAAATCAGAGTTCTTGACAGAATCGGCGGCGGTGACGGATTTGTAGGCGGTTTGCTCTACTCAATTCTTAAAGGCTGGGAACCCGAAAAATGGGTTAAATTCGGTTGGGCTACGGGCGCTATGGCTACAACGTTCCTTACGGACTATGCACAACCTTCCGATGAAGATCAGGTTTGGGCTATCTACGGCGGAAACGCAAGAGTAAAGAGATAAATATTTTTGCACAAGTACAAAAGGGAAAACTTTTTTAAAAAGTTTTCCCTTTTTTTAATTACTTTCAAAAACTTTAACTCTATAGTCGTTTTGTTTTGCACCATAAAGTTTCAAATTTATAATCCGCGAAAATTACAAGCGCTTTTCTGAACAAATATTTTCTGTTCAGAAAGGAGTTTCAAAAATGAAAAAAACAAAAAAAGAAGCCTTGGTTTGCAGAAAGAATACTGCCAAACACAAAGACAATGTCATTTGCTATGTCGTTATGGGGGTGGTATTATGTCGATAAAAGAAAATTTATCAGGAATTTGGGATGTGAATCTTTTGGGAGATGATTTTAGCGGATTAAACGACATATATCGTGAGATTGCAGATGAAATCGGAATTGAAAAAACAGTCGCAATATATAACCTATTTCACGGAACACAAATACATTTTCCAAACAGACTTTTTTCGAAAGACTACATTCACAAAGCCATAATAAAGGAATATAACGGCAAAAACATTTTACAGTTGGCACAAAAATACAACTATTCCGAACGTTCAATATGGCGAATTCTAAAATCTCATAAACAAGAAATATGAATTATATTTCTTGTTTAGGTTGTATTAAGTAGAATAGTTTAGTATATGTAGAAAAATGTTATTTAATATAACATAATTGTATCAAAAACATTTTAAACACTTTAATGTAACAAGGAGACAATAAAATGTTAGCTAAAATCTTGAAAACAAAGGTTGGTAAAATTGTATGCGCTGTGATTGCACTTGCTCTCATTATTACAATTGTTGCTATAGCCTCTTGTGATCCAAACCCAACAGTCACTCTCCCCCCACTGTTAATGAGACTTGAAGAAGCAAGTGAATTAACAACAGCAAATTTAACCTTTACCACCATGAGCGAATTTAAAGATAGCGGTATTGCAATTATAAATAAATCAAATTTTATAATGGTATTTGAAGCAACCGCAAGAATCGGAATTGACATCAAAGACGTTGAAGTAGATGCCGATAATATAAATAAAATAGTTTGGATTACCATCCCGACCGCAAAAGTCCTCGACGTAGATATTAACTATGACAGCATCAAATATTTTGATGAAAAATTCTCATTGTTTAACTTCAACAAAAAAGAAGATGCCAACGAAGCCAATAAACAAGCAGAAGCAGAAGCAAAAAAAGAATTAGAAAAAATGGGAGCCTTGAAAATGGCAGACGACCAATCCGAAGCTTTAATAAAAGGACTCATTGAAGACCTAGTTCCCGACAACTATACTATTAAGGTAAAGAAAAAATAAAAATACTTTAAATTATGCTACCAAACCCAAACACAGTTCTTTTTATAAAAAAGGCTGTGTTTTTCTTTACTTTTATTTATATTTATGTTATACTGTAAGGCAGAGATTATTTTTACGAAGAGGGGGGTATTCTAAAATGTCAAACAATTTGTGCGAATCAAAAGAAATACGCTTTATCTGCGAGGAAATAAAGCGCATATTTACCGTTGAATCTATCACCATCTTCGGTGTAAAACACAAAGAAAACGATAATTCAATCACTGACCTTGATGTTTGCGTCGTTGCAAATACCGATGACAAAAATGCTTGGATCAAAAAAGCATATCTTGAAATAGACAGCGAAATTCCATTTGATTTATTCCTCTACACTCCGCAAGAATGGGAAACTTTAACCCGACAAAGCGAAAGCTTTGCTTCACGTATATCTCGAAAGGGGTGCGTTTATTTTGGCAAGGCGTAACTCCAAGGATAGTAAGATTTATACAAATTGGATGATATATGCCGAAAACGACTTACGTGCCGCCGCCACTCTCCGAAGAAACAAATATACTCTTCTTCTTTCGGCGTTTCATTCGCACCAAGCTATTGAAAAAACGTTAAAGGCTTTCGTTTTATCGCAAAAGGGGTATGCCCCCGACGGACACAACATCATATTTTTGTGCAAAACTGCGGCAAGGATTAACGAGGGATTTTACAATTGGATAGACGAATGTATAGCTCTGAACAACTACTACATTCAAACTCGATATCCGCCAGACTTCCCACTCGAAATAGATAAAGTAACGGCAAAAAAGTTATCAATAATGGCACAAAACTTATATAAATTCGCATTTAATGAACTAACAAAAATACAATTTGAATAAAAATACTGTAAATACAGTTTTCGATATAAGAAAGGAAAACATTATGAACATTAAAGAATTAAAGCTTTACATCAAAGACGGAAAACTTAATGATAGATTTGCTGCGCTTTACGGCGAAGATATGATTAAATTCCAGACCGAAAGATATTTGAGAACTATTGACAACTACGTTTCACAGTACGGCGATGCAGGAAATGATATGCAGATTTTCTCCGTTTCCGGCAGAAGTGAAATTTCCGGTAACCACACCGACCACAACAACGGTAAGGTTATCGCCGCCGCAATAAACCTTGACGTTATCGCAGTAGTATCCCCCAGAAACGACGGTATAATCAACGTTAAAAGCGAGGGATTTGAAAAAGTAGATACAGTTGATATTAAGAATATTGCTCCCGACGAAAAGAATTATTTCTCTTCATACGCGCTTATTACCGGTATGTGCGACGGATTTACAAACAAAGGCTACAAAATAGGCGGCTTTGACGCATATACAACAAGTAACGTTTTCAAAGGCTCGGGACTTTCTTCATCTGCGGCTTTTGAAGTTATGATTGGTAACATTCTCAATCACCTTTACAATAAAGGCAATGTTGACAACGTTGAAATTGCAAAGATTGCTCAATTCGCAGAAAACGTACACTTCGGCAAGAAGAGTGGCCTTATGGACCAAATGGCTTGCGCTGTCGGCGGCTTTATTAACATTGATTTCAAAGATACAAACACCCCCGTAATCAAGAAAATCGACTTCGATTTGAACAAATACGGCTACTATCTCTACATAGTGAACACCGGCGGAAACCACGCTGATCTCAACGATGACTATTCTTCCGTACCCGAAGAAATGAAATCTGTTGCAAGATTGCTCGGCAGCGAAGTATTAAGAGATGTTAAATATTCCGATATTATTGACAACTCCGCCATGCTTCGCGAAAAGGTAGGCGACAGAGCTATTTTGCGTTCAATTCACTACTTGAACGAAAACGAAAGAGTAACAAAACAGGTTGAATCGCTCGAAAAAGGCGACCTCGACGGATTCTTTGCAAACGTTATTGCTTCCGGTATGTCAAGCTTCCGTTTCTTGCAGAACGTTTACACAACAAAGAACGTTGAAGAGCAGGGACTCTCTCTTGCACTTGCTGTTTCCGAACAAGTATTACTCGGCAAAAAGGCGGCTTGGCGTGTACACGGCGGCGGCTTTGCAGGTACTATTCAGGCATTTGTTCCCGCCGATGAATCCGAAAATTACAAGACGGAAATCGAAAAGGTATTCGGCAAGGGTAACTGCGTAGCGCTCAGAGTAAGAAACGACGGCGCTGTAAAGGTTATATAACCTATGGCTAAAAAGAAACACAGAAAAAGAAAAAGTTTTATCCCCGAAAGCGAAGCAAAGGACGCATTAAAAAAATCTTTTTCCGAGTTTAACTGGAATCTTTTGGGCAGACTCGCATTTTACTTTATCATAATTTTCGGATTGTATCAGCTCGGACTAAAGCTCGGAGAATTATATAACCCGATTATCATAACGGCTGTTGTTGTTACGTACGTTATTGCAACAACAATACTTTCAGCTGTGTTTATAATTATGAACAGGGGCGTATCAAACGATATACCCACCAAAGAACAACTGCGAGATGATATGTCAGATGAAGAAAAAGAGAAGTTTATAACCGATCTAATAGAAAGCAAAAGAAAAGCAAAGAAAATTCTCCTTGTGCTTATACCGTTGATTTTCACACTGCTTTTTGATATGGTTTATCTCTTCTTTTTATAAAATAAGCAAACCTACGGTGAAAAAATGAACGAAAGAATCAGTGTTACGTCCCTTGCGGCAAGCTCGAGCGGCAATTCGTACTACCTAAAATGCGGAACTACAGAAATTCTTATAGATGCAGGTATTTCGGCAAAAAGTATATGCGACAAACTGCACGAACTTGGTACAGATATTGCAAATATCAATGCGATTTTTATAACTCACGAGCATATCGACCACGTTAAAGGATTGGCGGTCCTGTCTAAAAAAAACGATTTCCCCATACATATGACAACCCCCTCGGCTATTGAGTACGTGTTCAAATATCCCGAAACAAAAAATATAGTCGAGCACGACTTAAATTATTGTTGTAAAGTTGGAAATTTGACTATAACGTCATTTTTCTCTTCTCACGACAGTTGCGCTTGTGTTGGTTATACGTTTGAATCTGCAGACGATAAGTTTGGTATTGCAACTGATATGGGATATATAGACAAGGCGGCAGTCAACGCACTCCGCAATTGCAGAAGCGTGGTGCTTGAATCAAACTATGACGGAAAAATGCTTGAAAACGGCTGTTATCCATTAAGTTTAAAGGACAGAATTCGGTCAGATCAAGGTCATCTTTCGAATTATGACTGCGCAGCCTTTGCTCGTTTTCTCGCAGAGCAGGGAACAAAGAACTTTATGCTCGGGCACTTGAGCGACGAAAACAACACCCCCGAAATTGCATTTAACATTACATCAAGAGCCTTGGCGGGTTTCGATGATGTAACAATTAAAGTTGCATCTAAAAAAGAAATAACATTTTTCATATAAACCAAAAATATGTGTGGGTAATTCCCGCACATATTTTTGGTTTATATGAAATCCCCGCTTTCTTTAAGGAAGAAAGCTTGGCACCTACATTCTTTTGAGAAAAGAAAGTAGGCAAAGAAACTCGACGCCCCGTTATTTGGCTGTTTTTTACTTGTTTTATCTAAATGCTTTTTCCCCCTTGAAAAAGAAATAAATATATTATATAATAAGAAAAATAAAAATTATTGGAAAGCAATTATTATGAGCAAATGGGTAACGGCCTGGGGAATTCCTACCACATACGCAGTTGAGGGTATCGGAAATCTTATGGAAGACACAACTTTCAGAAACATATTTTACAGTCCGATAAAAGGCGAAAAGGTTAGAATTCGTTTTACAAACAAATACGGCGAAGAGAACGTAAAACTTGATGCTGTATCAATTGCCGAATGGGCAGGTAAAGGTCCCGTTATCATTCCCGAAACGTTAACAACGGTTACTTTGAATGAAAACGGCAACATAATAAAAGCAGGTGAAGAGCTTGTTACCGATGCTGTAGATTTTACTATTGAGCCCGGGAAAAATTATGTTTTGAGCTACTATTTCAAAGATTTAACGAGAATATCTACCGGATACAACAAGTTTGCGGGAGATACTTTTAATCCTTGTTGGCTCGGCAGAGGCAACTTTGTCAATGAAACGATAGTTGACTTGAAGAAAAGAAGAGAAACGCTTACATATACATTTCTTTGCGGCGTTGAAGTTTTGTCAGATGACAATACGAATGCGGTTATGGCGTTCGGCGATTCGATTACCGCAAGACCTTGGCCAGATTTTCTTGCTCGCCGCATAAACGAAAAGGGATATACAAACCGTTCCGTTGTTCGCAAAGCTATAGGCGGAAACAGAGTTCTCCGCGACTACAGAGATTGTCTTGCCAGAAGATCGCAGGGGATTGCAGCAATCGAACGTTTTGAAATGTCTATAAAACAGGTTCTCGGTTGCGACAAGGTTGTAATGCTCGAGGGTATAAACGACTTATATCACCCAATGCCCAATGATGCACTCTGTCAGTTAGACCAGCTTCCGACTGCCGATGAGCTTATCGAGGGGTACAAGATATGCTGTAATATTGCCCACAAATACGGCGCAAAATATTATCTCTGCACAATTCTGCCTACCGCGCACATGAATAGACAAGGACACGACAAGGAGGCTATAAGAACTGCCGTCAACGAATGGATAAGAACCAACGATTATATCGACGGTTATATTGAGTTTGACAAAGCTGTTGCAGACGGAAACGATCCGTCAATTATGGCTCTCGAATACGACTGCGGAGATGCACTCCACCCCAATACAGAAGGCTCAATGGCACTCTGTATTGCAATTCCCGAACATATTTATAAAGACTAAACCTAAAAATGAGGCATACTCTTAAATGAAGTATGCCTCATTTTTATATTTCATTTACCCTTATTATTCCCACGCTTATATCGTCGCTTCGTGTACTGTTTGCACGAGCGTTATATAATATTTTGTCAGCCATTTTTTTAAGGTCATTCTCCCAAGAATAGGTTAGAATATTACTGACTCGGACTGTGTCTTCGGTAGATTGTCCGACTCCGTCGCTTACCATAACGATAACGTCGCCGTCCTTTAATTCAAATTTTACCTCCTCTGCATTTATCTCTTTTGTTATGCCTACGGGCATTGTATTTGAGGCTATTCTGAAAAGCTTGTCCTCGCGCATTACAAATGAAGCAACAGCACCGCTTTTTATAAAGCTTGCACACCCGTTAAGCAGATCTATTTCAAGCAAGTCGACGGTAGAAAAGCACTCTGTATTTTTGCTTCTTATAAAGTTGTTAAGCATTTCCATAGCGACAGGCTTACTGTTTCCCGCAGCAAGCATTTTTTTCAAGAAAATTCCGCAAAGACGAGAAGTTAATGCCGCCTCTCTTCCGCTTCCCATACCGTCGCTTATTAAAGAGTAAAAGTAATCGTTTCCGTTTTCAAACATACAGACAAGGTCACCGCACATTTTTTCATTTTCTTTTGTATTCGATGAAGCGGCGCACTCGACAGAAAACCGCCTTGCCGATTCAAGCGTCATTGTTACGTAATCCCCCTCAACCTCAAACAAGGGAGTACCGAATTTAGCTTCGCATATATTTTCAAAACATTCTTTTATTTCGTTTGCAGACAGTTTCATTGAAGCAAGTTCAACGCCGTCTGCAACGACGGTTAGTTTTCTTTTTCCGTAGACGCATATATTGCGTGCGTAAAACTTCATATATTTTGCTGCCTCGGAAAGCTTTTTCTTTATTGAATCACACGGCAAAAATTCGCTATAATTTGCTTTTACTTCAGATGAAAGCAGGTGCGCCATAGCTTCGTAATCCATAGCAAAAACTTCTGTTCTGTTTTGTCTTATAAGCCTTTCAAGCAAACGCGAGTGACCGTCGTTTATTTTTTCAATAATATTATTGATATTACGGCATCGTTCGCGCATATATCCCTCAACGTCAGCCGATTCCGCATAGCCTTTGTTATGTAACGCCCCGGCAATTTGAGAGAAGACGTCTTGTGTGGAAGAATACTCTCTCTCCCAACAAATGTTTCTGTAGAAGCACTTTGGGCAATATTTATCACACACCTCATCGCATATTTTTCGGGTGTCGACAAGGCCCGGTTTTCTTGTTCTGTCACTTAACGTATAAAAGACTTTCGAAAGCTCCGAAAATGCCTCTGACAAATCCTCAAATCTTTTTTCGGTGTCTCTCTGTCTTTTTTCGGCAAGAATTGCCGCTATATCCGCATCATCTGTAGGATTTAAACCGTCACTGTATATTTTTAGTCTGGGCAGCCAAGAAAATCTTGCAAACGGGAAAAACAGTATACAAGAACACAAAATTTCCGGCGCATATAAAGTAAGACTGTTCCAGCCATCGACGTATATCGAGCAAACTATACCGACAAAACAAGCAACGGATATAGCCGCCGCAGCGCCTATTCGCCAAAGAACTCCCGCTACCATACCCACAAGCGCCATTACCGGAGACAAAACGGTATTGCAAACCAAACCGAATATAAGTCCGTATATTCCGCCGCGCATAGCTCCCGCGCTTTTTGCTATATACAGCGTTAATATTGCAGTTACCGTAAGACATATTCCAAAACCATAGAAATATATATCTTTTATAGCAAGCAACACGGCACAAAGCAGTGTAATAAGACCTATTTCCCGCTTTATACTGTATTTATACTTTTCATTAAACCAAAATTCATAAAAGTATATAAGTATTGGCACTGTTGCAATCTCGAAAAGTCCACCGAATATGTCATAATATAAAAAACCGAATGATGCGGCTCTATATACACTGATAAGCAAAGAGGCTCCAAATCCCTCGATCAGTCGATACCCTACGCCCTCGCTGTATAATTCAAAACCTTTATCTTCTCGCCCAAACGTTCTGTAAACCAATACCCTCGCAAGAAATAACGCCGTATAAATAAGAAAAAGAGGTACTGCGAGTCCCGTTTTTTCGGTTGCCGCCGATATGGCTAATCCTATGTAGATAAAACCGACGTATTTTTTTGCCGAACAAAGATAAGCGGTTCCCAAGGGTATAGCAGAGTATGCCAACGCCATTGAACCGAATAGTTGACCAAGAATAACGTTCCCCATTATATAACCCGCTTTTTTAATTATGTTTGGCAGGTTGTCAATCAACTCTTCCTTGGTTTTTGGCAAGTCCTCAAAATATATCCCTATATATTCCCCAAAAAGCTGTTTTATGCCTTTTTTTGTTTCGCTTTTTTTGCCGTCCATTGTTTTTCCTCCGTATTTTAGTAAATGCATTTTACATCAATATGAAAAAATAGTTTGTCGCCACTTGTATATCGCATAACATTTTATTTTGGCAGAGAAGAGGGGAAAAAGAAATATTTGCTTATTTCCCGAATATTTTGTGTAAGATTTAGGGTAATTGCAATAACTACAGTCGGTTATTGGCGTACGATTTTTCAAAAACATTTTACGTTGAGAGTAATATTATAATAATGAAGAACATAGAATTTTGACGTATTTTTCCAACGTTTAAAATAATGTTTTTTCTAAAATCGGTGATTAACAGACTGAACATTGGGGCAAAACTATTTTTGCAAAGAAGTAATTAAAAAAATGGAGTGTGAATCAATTTTGACGATAAAACGAGGAGATATTTATTATGCCGACTTAAGTCCGGTTGTTGGCAGTGAGCAAGGCGGTCTCCGTCCCGTCCTCATTATCCAAAATGACGTGGGAAACAAATACAGCCCGACGGTTATTGCAGCGGCGATAACGAGCAAACTCAGCAAATCAAAGATGCCTACTCACATAGATGTATATGCGGACAAATTTGGACTTGCGAAGGATTCCGTTATACTGCTCGAGCAAATACGTACTATTGATAAAAAGAGACTGAAAGAAAAGATGGGACATCTTAATACAAGCATTATGGAACAAGTAAACACCGCATTATCGGTATCATTCGGGTTAAGCACACAAAGTACGGCGCCCGACGTTACAATCGGTGTAACGACAGGGACTATAGGCTAACGCTTATAGTCCTTTACATTTTACTAATTCAAAAAATGAAAAAATACTATCAAAACTTGTGCGACCTCTTTGGAATCTTCCTTGGTTTGTGCGAACTTTTAGTAAATGCATAGAAATATTGTTTGTTTATATAATATCCCTTGTATTTTGCTATAGTTTGGGGTAAAATATTGCTATACTATCATTATTTACGGAGATTTTTATATGAAAACAAAAAATCCGTTTGAAAATTCCGACACCAACAAACGCTACTATACATACGATTGCTATTTGAAACGGCGTTTCGGCAAAAAATGTGTTAAGATTGCGCTCGATGGCGGCTTTACTTGCCCCAATATCGACGGCACAATATCCTATGGCGGATGCATCTTTTGCTCCGAAAAGGGAAGCGGTGACCACACCCCTCCTTGCAATATCCCTCTTGCCGAACAATTTGAGTTAGGCAAAAAGTTTATCGAAAACAAGTGGAACGATGTCTTTTATATCCCTTATTTTCAGGCGCATACCAACACTTATGCACCGATAGAGATACTAAAACAAAAGTTTGAACAGGCAATAACTTTGCCCGATACAGTCGGAATCAGCATATCAACACGCCCAGATTGCCTTGAAAACAATGTCGTCGACTACCTCGCTGACCTCTCTCAAAGAACGTACCTTACCGTCGAGCTTGGACTTCAATCGGCAAACGATAAAACTCTCTCCCTAATAAACAGGGGCCATAATTACGCTCAATTTGCAGACGGATTTAACAAGCTAAAAGAAAAAGGAATTAACGTCTGTATTCACATAATAAACGGTCTGCCGGGTGAATCATACAAAGACATGATGCATACCGCCCATTGCGTTGCCGAGCTTTCCCCCCACGCATTAAAAATACATCTGCTTTATATTTTAAAAAACACCCCGTTAGCCACTATGTATGAGCAGGGAAAATTTGCCGAGCTCTCCCGTGAAGAATACGTAAGATTAGTCTGTGACCAACTCGAAATTTTACCAAAAGATATAGTAATCGAACGGGTTACCGGAGACGGAGTAAAGGACGATCTTATAGCCCCACTTTGGAGTACCCAAAAAACTATTGTAACCAACGAAATCGACAAAGAATTTGTAAAAAGGGGAACTTTTCAAGGATTTTTGTGCTAATTACCTAAAACTTCCATTTATATTTTTACGAATACGCCCCCATTAACTTTTCAAAGAGTACTTGAATATCACTTCGTTTTGGTGTATAATAAATAAAAGATTTGATTTCTTTTCAAATTATTTGTACACTTTTCATAACCATTTGTCAGAAATGACGGTTATAAAATGATTAAAGGAGATACTCATTATGGGAAAAGTTCAAACACAAGACATCAGAAACATTGTATTACTCGGTCACGGCGGTTGCGGTAAAACGTCAATTGCTGAGGCTGCATTATATTTAACGAAGGCAACCGACAGGCTTGGAAAGCCTTCTGACGGCAACACGGTATGCGACTATGATCCCGAAGAAATAAAGAGAGGCTTTTCACTTTCGGCGGCTATGGCTCCTGTTATGTGGAATGACACGAAGATAAACTTTATAGACACTCCCGGATACCTTGATTTTGAGGGCGAGGTTGTTCAGGCAATAAGGGTTGCAGACAGTGCGCTTATTTCCGTTGATGCAAAAGCGGGAGTAGAAGTAGGAACTAAACTTGCCTGGGATAATGCTACCGATGCGGGAATCCCAAAAGCATTCTTTATAAACAAATTTGATGACAAAGAAGCTAATTTTGATAACGTATTCAATCAGTTGAAAGAGAAGTTTGGAAATATGGTATGTCCTCTTATCATACCGGTAGAAACAAATTCTAACCGCTTTGTTCATTTGGCAACAATGAAAGAACTTACTTATGCGCCCGACGGTATGTTTACCGAGAACGATATTTCCGCCGAAGACAGAGTAGTTGCAGAAAAGTATCATGAAGCACTTATGGAATCCGTAGCTGAAACAAGCGACGAGCTTATGGAAAAATATTTTGCAGGAGAGGAAATATCAAAAGCAGAAGTTCTTGAGGCCATTAAAAACGGACTTCTTTCGGGAACGATTGCTCCCATTATTTGCGGAAGCGCAGTTAAGCTTTGGGGTATAGCATCTCTGCTTAACGTATCCCTTGCTTCATTCCCTGCGTTTACTAACAACGAATATGAAAGAGTTATCGAAAACGGCGAAGAAACCGAAACCAAAATTGACGTTAACGGCACAACAAGCATATTCGTATTTAAGACAGTATCCGACCCGTTTGTTGGTAAGATGTCATTCTTTAAAGTTATGAACGGCGAATTGCGCCGCGATATGACTCTAAAGAACCTCCGTACCGAGGGAACGGAAAAATTTGCTCACTTCTACGTTATGAGAGGTAAGAAGCAGACAGAAGTCGACACTCTCTGTTGCGGAGACATCGGTATGATTCCAAAGCTTTCGGGCACCGAGACAAACGATACTCTTTCTGTAGGAAACGCACTTCCTTATGCACCCACAGTATATCCCGAATCCGTATTTACAATGGCATTCTCGCCCAAAGCGAAGGGTGATGAAGATAAGATTTCACAGGGTATCAACAGACTTCTTGAAGAGGATAAAACCCTTAAATATGAAAACAACACCGAAGTTAAGCAAATTCTTATCTCGGGGGTTGGCGATATTCACCTTGACGTAGTTATTTCAAAACTTAAATCAAGATACAATACCGACGTTGAAATGTCGAAGCCGAAGATTGCTTACAGAGAAACGATAAAGAAAAAAGTTCAAGTCGAAGGTAAGCACAAGAAGCAATCGGGCGGTAGTGGACAGTACGGTCACGTTAAGATTACATTTGCTCCCGGCGAAGACCTTGGACTTACGTTTACACAAAGCGTTGTAGGCGGTAACGTACCGAAGAACTACTATCCCGCAGTTGAAAAAGGTTTGCTTGAAGCTATGCAAAAGGGCGTACTTGCAGGTTTCCCCGTAGTCAATCTTGCGGCTGACCTGTTCGACGGTTCTTATCATCCAGTTGACTCCAACGAAATTTCGTTTAAGCTCGCAGCAATTCTCGCATATAAAGCAGGTCTTGCACAAGCAGGTCCCGTTATTCTTGAGCCCGTAGGACTTCTTAAGGTAAGAATTCCCACAGATATGATGGGCGACGTTATCGGCGATATTAACAAGAGAAGAGGAAGAATTCTCGGTATGAACGCCGATGAATCCAAGAAGGGTTATTCGATAGTTGAAGCGGAAGTTCCAAAGTCGGAAATGCTTGACTATGCGATTATTATGCGTGCTATTTCGGGCGGTCTCGGAAGATATACCTTTGAATTTGTTCGCTATGAAGAAGTTCCGGGTATGGTATCACAGAAGATTATCGAAGCGGCTCAAAAAGCTGAATAATATTGTATTTAAAAAAGGAAACTCCGAAAAAGAGTTTCTTTTTTTGAGTTTGTACAAACAATATTATGTTGCACAAACCAGAGAGGCAAGTTCTTTGCCAAGCTTTCTTTCTTAAAGAAAGTGGGTGTTCATATCGTATTCACATTTTTGTGTAAAATACAATTTAGACAGAATGCTTAAGGAAGAAAAGAGTTTACTGATATGAGTACAATATCTGCAATATCCACCGCTTTCGGCAAAGGCGGTATAGCTATTATAAGACTTTCTGGCGACAACGCTATCGACATTTTAAACAAGGTATTTAAACCCGTCGGAAATAAATCAATAGAGGACTTTGCTCCCAATACCCTTGTATACGGAAGCATCTATAAGGAAGACAAGCTTATAGACAGAGGTATGGCTGTTGTATTTAAAGGCCCGAAGTCATATACGGGCGAAGATTCGGCAGAAATACATTGCCACGGCGGTATATTACTGTCCCAAATGGTGCTTGAAGCAACTTTTTTGGCAGGAGCAGTACCCGCAGGTCCCGGAGAATTTACGCAGAGAGCATTTTTATCGGGTAAAATGGGACTTTCCCAAGCCGAGGCAGTAATTGACCTTATTGATGCTCAAAGTGAGTCTAAAGTTGCTTTGGCGGCTTCTCAAGCCGATGGCAGATTATCCAAAAGAGTAAACGAAGTCTATTCCGAGCTTATGACGATAGTAAGCAGTATCTATGCTTATATCGATTATCCCGACGAGGACTTGACCGATGTATCCATATCTGATATGAAATTAGGCTTATCAAAAATAAAGGACCGCCTTGAAAACTTAAAAAAGACGTACAAGACGGGCAGAGCAGTATGCGAAGGGTTAAATACGGTTATTGCAGGTAAGCCAAATACAGGTAAATCCTCTCTTTTGAATATGCTTCTCGGTGAGGATAGGGCAATAGTTACCCCTATTGCCGGAACTACCCGTGATACAGTTGAAGAGACCGTTTCTGCAGGTAAGGTTTTGCTTAGACTTTGCGATACCGCAGGAATCCATACGGCAACCGACGAAGTAGAAGAAATAGGTGTAAGAAGAGCTATTGCGAAAGTTGAATCAGCAGAACTTATTTTAGCTGTTTTTGACGGCTCGGCTGACTTTGATACCGAAGACACTGAAGTTATAAACCAACTGAAATTACTGAATGATAAGACTATTATAGTCGTACTGAATAAAAACGACGTTGGAACGAAGCTCGACAAGCAACAATTCGAAGAAATAACCCCCTACGTTGTGAGCATTTCCGCAAAGGAGAATAACGGAAAAACTAAACTTATTAAGCTTATTGAGCAAATATACATTGACGGCGAGATAGAATATTCATCTGAGTGCGTTGTAACGAACGCACGTCAATTTGCGTCAGTGGTAAACTCCATAACCCATATAGATAACGCAATTTCAGCCTTAAACGAAGGCTTTACCCAAGATATAGCGGGAATGGAACTCGAACTTGCACTGTCCGAACTCGGTAACCTCGACGGACGAAAGGTTACAGAAGACGTTGTACACAATATATTCGGCAGATTTTGCGTCGGAAAATAAAAAGTATGTATGGGAACTTTTTGAAAAAAGTTCCCATACCCTCAAAAACTTTAATAAAAAAGGTTTGTACTATACTTAATAAGTATGTACAAACCGGAGATTCAAGGTTTCTTTGCGTACTTTCGTCAAGGGTTCGGGAGCAAAGATCCTGACTGTCGATACCAAAACAAAAAAATCCTCTGACGAGGATTTTTTTATTTTTTATATCTTTCATAGTAGAACAAATATTGTTGAATCATACCTGCATAGTTACCGAGGTTAGATAAATCAAGTCCGTTCGGGTAATATTTTTCAAGTACTCTTTTTACCCAAACGTCGACGGGAAATGCATCGGTTTTGTTAAACCCAAAAAGCAGAGCGCACGATGCAACCTTGAGTCCGACACCCTTTATCTGCATAAGATATTCCAAAGCCTCGTCGGTTGTCATTTTATCAATAGCAAAAAGGTCAATTTTCCCCGATACAACCTTTTCAGCCGCATCATAAATATACTTTGCACGAAATCCCGTTTTCAGCTCAAAAATCTTGTCAACACCTGCGTTATAAATAGCCTCTGCGGTAGGAAAAGCATAGTGCGTTTCGTCTATTTTTTCGCCGAATTCACGGCTCATATTTTCTATTATCTTTTTTATTCTCGGTATGTTGTTGTTTTGAGAAATAATAAACGAGCACAAGGCTTCCCAACGGTCTTGGCGCAATATACGTATACCGCTTCCGTACTTTATGGCTTCCTTTATGGTGACGTCGCCGTTAAGTCTTGTCATAATATCGCTGTCAACAAGCGAATAATCCTCGTCAAGCGCAAGATAACGACAAAACTTTTCATCAAAATCCGACTTTGTTATGCCGTATATTTTGACTTTATCAAGACACTCTTGCTCAAAACGAAGCGCCTTACCGAAAGCAACGCCCTCAATACCGTTATCGACGGGATCAAAACGAAAGCATTGACCGCAGTCAAAAATTTTGTCTATCGAAAAACGGTCAAGTCCTGCTAATTCTATGTAATTTTCTTTTTCTGCTACACTAAACATTTACAAATCCTTTTTATAAAAACTATTGTGTATTCTTTTGTTAAATGATATAATGATATAAATACTAACAGAGGGGAATTTCTCTTATGGAAAAAATATATACAATACCTGTCAACGAAGCCTTTGATGCTTGTATTGAAGATAAAAATAAAGGTTGTCCGTTCTGCGAAATGTTCAGGAAGGTACAAGAAAACGAGCTTGACCTTATTCTCGGAGCATCTATGATGGAACCCGACGTTCGTATAAAGACAAATGAAATGGGCTTTTGCGATAAGCACTTTGCTATGATGATGAAGCGCAAAAACAGACTCGGTCTTGCGCTCATGCTCGAAAGCCATTTGGCTCACGTAGCAAAAGAATCAAAAGGCTTCGGCGCTATGAAAAAGGTTGAAAAGATTAACGATAACTGCTACATCTGCTCACGAATCGACTACCACATTGAAAGAATGTTCGAAACTGCCGTTTGGCTTTACGATACCGACAGAGCTTTTGAAGGAAAAATTAAAAATCAATCTTATTTCTGCTTGAACCACTATCATAAGTTCTTAACTGCAGGTAAAAATGAGCTCAACAGAAAGAAATACACCGACTTTGAACGTCTTGTATCAAAGGTTAATGAATCGTATCTGACAGAGCTTACCGCCGACGTAAGCTGGTTCTGTAAAAAGTTTGACTACCGCTATGACGAAGAACCATGGGGTAACGCAAAGAACGCCCCTGAAAGAGCCATTAAGTTCTTGACCGGCAGTTTAACTGAAACCGAATAGTTCACAAAAGCCCGTACGGGCTTTTGTTTTTTAAGGATAATTAGGTCAGGGCTTTCAGGTCCGCCCCCTGACAAAAGGCCGCTTTTTAAAAAAAGCGCATCTTGACTCCACCAAAAACTTTTAAAATTTTGTACAAATAATGTAAGTATCACAAACCAGAGAGGCAAAGTTTCTTTGCTTACTTTCTTTCCTTAAAAGAAAGTAAGTTCCCATAATTATTTCTACGCTTCGGGTTCAATCTTTATTGTCTGAAGAGATTCCATAGCCTCTTTTTCAAGAGCTTCAATATCGATTTTTGCTTCTTGTTCAAGAACACGTTCCATTTCGGGGCGTGTCTTGGGGTGCTTGGGAGTAAATACCGTACAACAATCCTCATAGGGAAGTATTGAAGTTTCAAAAGTATTGATCTTTCTTGAAATAGTGATAATTTCTTCTTTATCCATACCGATACAAGGTCTGAATACAGGCATATTTACAACGGCATCGGTAACGTTCAACGCATCTAACGTCTGACTTGCAACCTGTCCCAAGCTTTCGCCCGTTATAAGAGCACGGCATTTATTTCTGTTTGCAACCTTTTCTGCAAGTCGCATCATAAAACGACGGAGCAACAGAGTAAAATATTCCTCGTCGCATAGTCTTCTTAATTCTTCTTGAATATGTGTAAGGGAAATAACGTGAACGTAGATATTACCGGAATATACGGAAACAAGTCTTGCGAGCTGCAAAACTTTTTCTTTTGCTCTTTCACTGGTATAAGGAAAGCTTTCAAAATGAACAGCGTCAAGATTAAGTCCCCTCTTCGACATCATATAACCTGCAACAGGGCTATCGATACCGCCCGAAAGCAAAAGCATAGCCTTACCGTTTGAGCCTACAGGCATGCCGCCTGCGCCCTTAAATGCTCCTGCGTGAACATATGCATTAGTTTCTCGAAGTTCAATTCTAACGGTTATTTCGGGGTTATCCATACTAACCTTAAGCCTTGGCATAACCTCAAGAACAGCGCCGCCTACCTCTGCCGCAATCTGCGGAGAGGTCAAGGGGAATTTCTTGTCTGAACGTCTCGCTTCAGCCTTAAAGCTTTTTTTACCTTCAAGATATTGTGGCAGATATTCTGCCGCCTTTTTCTTTATATCGTCAATATTCTTTTCGCAAACAACGGCACGGCTAACCGAAACAAAGCCAAAAACTTTCAAAGCCGCCTCAAACGCACCGTCAATATCGGCAAAATCGTCTAACGGCTCAACGTATGTTGTTGACTGTGATGCAGATACCTTAAAATTACCGTAAGGCTTGATACATTCCTTAAGTCTCTTTGCCAAAAGGTCTTCAAACCACTTTCTGTTAAGTCCCTTTAATACGAGTTCGCCCTGTTTACACAAAAGTATTTCTTTCATTTTTCATTTTCCTTTTACCTTTATAATGTCTTATAGATTTTACACCCAAAATACACTTTTTGTCAAGAAGATAAATCTTCCGCAAAAACAAAAAGTCCTACTTTCTTGAAAGAAAGTAGGCAAAGAACTTTGCCTCTCCGGTTTGTGCGAACCCAAAGCCTCGCCCTTAGGGAGAGGTGGATTTTGCGAAGCAAAAGACGGAGAGGGATTCTTTTGCAAAAAGCGGCGAAAAAGAAAGTAGGGCGACCAAATGGTCGCCCTTAATTTATTATTTATTCTTTTTAACTTTGTCTTCGAGGCAGATAACAATTTTTCTGTTATCATCGGAACCGATAGAATATGTTGACACACCCTCAATATCTTGAATTTCAGAATGAATAATTCTTCTTTCGTAGGGGTTCATAGGTTCAAGAGTCATATTTCTGCCGTTCTTACGAACCCTTGCAGCCATTCTTCTTGCCAAAGTTCTGAGAGTTTCTTCTCTCTTTGCTCTGTAGTTTTCAATATCTACAGTAATCTTTGAGTAATCCTCTCTGTCCTCATCGCCCTTGTTTGCGGTAAGATTTGCGAGGTACTGTACAGAATCAAGTGTCTCACCGTGGTGACCGATAAGCATACCTGCCGCCTCGCCCACAAGAGTAATCTTAACGTCTTTACCGTTCACAACTTCGGTCTTAACCTCAACGTCAAGCTCCATATTTTTTACGAGAGTAGTAACAAAGTCAACAGCTTTCATACTTGCGTTCATTTCGCAGTAAACTCTAACTTTAGCGGGAGTTTCGCCGAATCCGAGAAATCCCTTTTTTGCATTTTCTATAACTTCATACTGTGCTTTTTCAGCAACAACGTTAAGTTCCTTTAGGCCTTTTTCAATAGCCTCTTCAACAGTCTTTCCGTAAACCGTAACTTCACGTATCATCTGTTTAATTCTCCTTTATATAAAGTGTCTTTTTTACAACCGATTATTCGTCTTTCTTCGTGTCATCCTCTTGTACTTCAGACACTTCTATCATACCCGCAAGTCCATTCTTTGGCGCTTCAGTCTTTTTATTCTTTTCGGGTTGGGGCGCAACGTAATCATCTTCATCAATTCTATGAAGTGAGCGCACCTTTTTCTTTTCTCCTGTGCCGTCCGAAGATTTTTTAACTTTTGACTTACCGTTCATTTCCTTTTCGACATTCTTATAATCTTCCTCGGTAAACTTCGGTAAAGGCATTACTTTAGCCAAAATTATCTGCTGAATAGTACCGAAAATATTATTGAATATCCAGTAAATACCGATAACCGCAGGAACAACAAACGTAATATATACGCTCATCAAAGGCATCATCCAGTCCATCATCTTGGTGGAACAGCCTGTAGCGGCGTCGGTCTTTACGCCCTCATTGGGGTTATACATAAACTTCTTGTTTATCTTCATAGACAAAAAGCTTATTACGAATGTTAGAATAGGAACCAACCACAAAACAGTTATTGTATTGATAGCGGGAGTATCTGCAAGGTTAAGCCCCAGAACACTGAAGTTCGGAAGCTCTTCTACAGATTTAACGTACTCACTTATTTGTGAGCTGAAATCACTGAAATTATTGTTAATAATATCGACGAGCCGAATTTGAGGCATAGACTTTATTACTTTTTCAACAGTCTGTCCCTCTTCCAAAGTTTTTGAAACAATTTCCTTAAGAGCATCGCTCTCCTTTATTGCATTAACAACGTCCTTCGGAATATGGCAAAGGAATTCCAATGGTCTGATAATTACCTGATAAAGACCGAGCAATATGGGGAGCTGAATGAGAAGAGGCAAACAACCGCCTGCAGGGTTGTAATTTTCTCTCTGATAAAGCTCCATTATTTCGTTCTGCATTTTCTGCTGAGTAGGCTGGTCATTTCTTCCCGCATATTTCTTGCGGATAACCATTTCTTTTGGTCTCAGCGTAGCCTGTTTAATAGAATTCTTTTGCTGCTTTATGCTCAAAGGCAGCATAGCAATTTTTACGATGATTGCAAATAAAATAAGACCTACGAGATAATGTTTTCCGCCGATTATATAACAAAACTCGACAACGTAGGCAAAAAGTTTAAGAATTGCGTCTATCAAAGCTTTTCTCCTTTTTTCTGATTATATAAATCTTACTTTTTCTTTTTTTCGGGAACGGGATCGTAGCCTCCGCGGCAAAAAGGGTTACATCTAAGTATTCTCCATATAGCAAGAATACTACCCTTGAAAAATCCGTGAATTTCCAATGCCTCAATAGCGTACTGTGAGCATGTGGGATAAAATCTGCATGAGGGCTTACTTTTCAGAGGCGAGATATATTTTTGATAGATTTTGATTAAAAAAATAAAAATCCGTTTCATATCATTTCCAACTTTTTGAACGCAAATACCATATCTTTTTCAAGGTCCGTTGATTTAGCTTTTACCGCAGTATCTCTTGCAACAAGAACTATAAGATTACCTTTTCTGATGCCGTATTTTTTATCTGTCAAACGGTATCCTTCCCTTATTATTCTCTTAACACGAGACCTAGTAACAGCTCCCCCGATTTTTTTTGTTACGGTAAGTCCGACTCTGTTAATAAATTGCTTATTCGGATTTTCTTTTTTGAGTTTTCCGGCGTGTCTGTCGGGTAAAACGTAGATAACAACGTGCTTTGTTGCTATCTTCTTACCCTTTCTGTACGCCTTGCTATACAAGTGGTTTTCGCTTATCGCTCTATATTTCATAAATATAAAACCTCTCCTTGTATATTCCTTAATTTTGGTAAAACAAAAACCCCCGAGAATATCGGCGGTTTTGTAACTGACATTCGATGTAAAGAAACGTCTATGCCATTAATATGTGAGGCGTTTTCTGCCTTTTGCGCGTCTTCTCTTCAACACATTTCTGCCGTCGGCTGTTCTCATTCTTTTTCTAAAGCCATGTTCCTTTTTGCGCTGACGTTTCTTAGGCTGATACGTTCTGATCATCGTACGCACCTCCTTCAACTTCTAAAAATACTCAACGGTAATCCTTATTATTACACAAAACAGCCATCTTGTCAAGTGTTTTTTTAATTTTCTCTTCTATATTAAGGAAATTTTTTTAAAAAAGTCTTCAGAATTTACTGTTTTTGCCTTGCATTATATATATATATATGCTATAATAAATTATATATATACGCAAATTCGAGCATTTTTCATGTTTTTATTATTATTTTTTTGAAAGGAAAAGCTTATTTATGCAGTTTTTGGACGACCTTTGGGCAAACGTTGTTAAAAATATGAGACAGACCTATGCCGAGGGATTTATTGAATTATGGTTCAACGATTTGAAGCTTGAGGTTTTAAATAATACAGATGCAGTTTTGGTAAACAGCAGCGACCTTAAGTGTAAAATTTTAAACGATAAACATCTGCCTACCATAAAACAGTATCTTGAAGAGCTTATCGGTTATCCGATAAACGTTACTATTCTTTCGAGACAAAACGGGGAGCCCGACCTTACACCCTATATAGAGGGAAGAGCTCCGGAAAAAGAAGAAAGCAAAGCCGAAACGATAACGAACGTATCCGAGCTTGCTTTTGACGAAAGTGATACGGAAGAGGTTACGTTCGAGCAGGCAAGTAATATTTTCCCGCCTTACCATACGCAATATACTTTTGATAATTTCATTGTAGGTAACTCAAACAAGTTTGCTTATGAAGCGTGTATTTCGGTATGCAATAACCCCGCTACCCATTTTAACCCCTTGTTTATCTACGGACAAAGCGGTCTTGGAAAGACACATTTGCTTTACGCGATAAACAACTTTATCTTGAGCAAGAACAAAAAGGCGAGCATTGTGTACGTTAAGGGTGAGGACTTTGCAAGTCAGCTGATCGAAAACATAAGCAAGAAATCAAACGTTACATTCAGAGAGAAGTTTAAAAACAAATTTAGAAAGACAGATTTTCTTCTTATAGATGATATTCATTTTATTGCAGGCAAAGAAGCGACACAGGAAGAAATTTTCCATACGTTTAACGCGCTTTACGATGCAGGTAAACAAATTATTATGACAAGTGACCGTCCTCCGAAAGAAATTAAGACTCTTGAAGACAGATTAAGAACTCGTTTTGAAGACGGACTTATTGTAGACATTCAGCCACCCGATTATGAACTCAGGACAGCTATTATTAAAGATAAAGCAAAGAAATTGGGAGTTACTTTCCCACCTGAAGTTTTGAATTATCTGTCCGAAAATTTGAGAAGTAATATACGTCAAATTGAGGGTGCTGTTAAGACACTTGCAGCTCACTCATTCTTGAAAGGCGCAAAGCTTGATCTTGACCTTGCGAAAGAATGTATATCGGTTATTGTTTCAAACAATGAACCTGTTGACGTTACAATTGACAGAATTTTCGAAAAGGTTTCAAAGAAATACAATATTTCCGAGAACGATTTGAAAGGTTCAAAGAGAAATCAAGAGGTAGCGAATGCAAGACATATCTGTATCTACATTATAAAGAATATGACAGATTTGTCTTTGAAAAAAATCGGAAATATTTTTTCAAGAGACCATTCGACTATTAAGTCATCTTTGAACAAGATTGAAATAGATATTAAAGAAAACTCGGTACTTGAAATTGAGATAAAAGAACTTATGGACGAGATTAGAAAAAAATAAATCTCTCTGCATTTTCCACAGGTGTTGAAAACAGTGTGGAAAACTTTTTGGTGTAAATAAGCTACTGTTTAAGCAAAGAAATCAATCAAGCTCACAGAGTTTTCCACAGCAAAGTTTTCCAATAAAAACTTGTTGAAAAAAATGGGAAAATTCAATGGATTTTTACGATGTTGAAATCCACAGAAATTTCCAACGATTTCTAACACATTATCAACAGGGAGAAATGAGCTGATTTTATACTGATTATGTGTAAAAATTAGCTTTCCCACATTTTCAACAGCCTCTACTACAGCTATTACCACTACAATATATAAAATATTTATATCATACATTTGCTTCGCAACATCATAAAGAAAAACACAAACCAAGCTTTCTTTGAAAAAGAAAGCGGGGGATAATTTGAAAAAAATAATACTTATATAAAAAGAAAGGAAAATAATTATGAAGATTATTTTCGAGAAAAACATTCTCAATAACGTTCTTACAGCTGCAATGAGTGCAGTTTCCACAAAGAACATTATTCCTGCAACATCGGGTATTCTTGTTACAACACAAGGGCCTGATAAGGTTACGATTACGGCATACGACCTTGAAAAAGGTATTACTACGACAGTTCCCGCAGAGGTTATTGAAGAAGGCGAATACGTTATAAACGCTATTCGTTTGAATCAGATAGTTAAGACACTTTCCGAGGGAGATATAACCATCGAGGTTGACGAAAAGTGTATGACAAAGATTACGAACGGACGTTCGGAATTCAGTATGCCTGCTCTCCCCGGTTCCGATTTTCCCGGCACACCTACTGTTGATACGGGTAAGGATATAACAATCCCCCAATCTGTAATGAGAGATATGATAAGCCGTACAATTTTTGCGGTTGCACAGACAGACCAAAGACCTATTTACTGCGGCGTTTATTTTGAAGTTAAGGGTTCGAAGATCGTTGCTGTGAGCTGCGATTCTTTCAGGCTTGCTTATACAGAGCAGGAATGTGAAATTCAGAAGAACGAAGAAGCTTATGCAGATATGAGCTTTATTGTTCCGGGAAAAACGCTTATTGAGGTTATGAAGTTTCTCAGTGACAATGAAGAAGATGTTGTAAAGGTTAGAATAGGCGGTAAGCATGCTTTATTTGAAATAGGCGAGTTTACATTCTTTACAAGACTTCTTGAGGGACAGTATATAGATTACAACAGATATATTCCCAAGGATAACACTATTTTTGTAAAAGTAAATACAAATGACTTTATGGACAGTCTTGAAAGAGCAGCTCTTATCAGTGAAGAAAAGGCGCAGGTAAGAAACTTTGTTAAATGTAACTTTAACGACAACGTTCTTGTTATTACCGCAAATGCTGTTTCGGGTAACGTTTACGATGAAGTTGCTATTGAAAAGAATGGAAGCGACCTTGAAATTGCATTTACTTGTCGTTATCTTCTTGAAGCACTTAAGGTATGTAACGTAGAAAAGATTAAGCTTTCGATGTCAGGACCTCTTCGCGCTATGGTTATTGAGCCGGCAGAAGATGAAGAATCGAAATTTCTCTTCGTTACGCTTCCTACAAGAATGAAATAATTTCTTTAATTTTCTATGATTTGTAAGAAAATAAAGTTTAAAGACTTTAGAAATATTGAAGAAGCAGAGATAAATTTTTGCGAAGGCGTTAATATTTTTTACGGAAATAATGCCGAAGGAAAAACAAACGCACTTGAAGGTATATATCTTTTTGCGCATGGAAAATCATTCCGCACCTCGTTTGACAAGGATTTAATAAATTTTTCAAAGGACGTAGGCTTTTGTAAAATTGATTTTGAAGATAACATGAGAAATCACAATATGGAGATAAAGCTTGTCAGAGGAAGCCGAAAGATATGCTTTAGAAACGGTGTAAATATAAAAAAGATGTCTGATTTTGTCGGATATTTCAGAGCAGTATTGTTTTGTCCCGAACACTTGTCAGTTATAAAAGACGGTCCGTCGGAGAGAAGAGCTTTTCTTGACGGAGCGATATGTCAGCTGAAACCAATATATTTATCCTCGCTTCAAAAATATAACAATATTCTTAACCAAAGAAATACTCTTATAAAAAATTATGAAGAGAACAAGGATTCATTTAACCGTACGATAGATTTGTGGTCGATGTATCTTGCGCACGAGGCAGCGCTTATTTCGAGGGAAAGATATGAATACGTGAAACAGTTAAACCAACACGTAAACGAATTTTTTAACGATATGACAGTCGGAAGAGAAAAGACGTTTATGGAATATACAAAGGTTTTAAGTGAAGAAGAGTATTACAATAAGCTAACGCAGAATCTTGAAAAAGAAATTCAAGCGGGAACTACTCTTTACGGTGTTCATAAAGACGATATTGATATATATTTAAATGATAGAGAAGCAAGAAGCTTTTGTTCGCAGGGACAGCAGAGATGTCTTGCACTTGCGATGAAGCTTGGAGAGGGTGAAATATCAAGACAGATAACGGGAGAATATCCTGTATTTCTGTTTGACGATATTTTCAGTGAGCTTGATTCAAAGAGAAAAGAATACGTTACGAATGGCATCAAAAAATGTCAGGTTATTATTACGAGCTGTGAGAAGGACGGACTTGAGAATGTTGCGGGTAACGTTATAGAAGTAAACCAGGGCAGATATTCGAGGATAAAATAATTATGTATATTCATCTCGGTAACAAAAAGAATATTCGCGAGAAAGATATTGTTGGTATATTCGATATGGATAATGCGACAATTTCAAAAGAAACACGTAAATTTTTGAACAATGCTCAAAAAGAAGGTAAGCTTATTACGACGGTAGACGAGATACCGAAATCGATAATTCTTACAAAGGACAACGTATATATGTCACAACTAGCTCCGAAGTCGCTTTACGGCAGACTGACGGAGAAGGATATTAGATAATAATGACCAACTAAATACCAATAAAGACAAACCAACCCATAATTTTTAAGTTTTTTGAAGATTATTAAGAAACTTTTTTAAAAACAGTTTCTTAAATGGGGCTTAGGGGCAATGCCCTGTTAATTATAAGGAGAAAAAACATAATGAGCGAACAGACAAATCAACACACCTATGACGAAAATCAAATACAGGTACTTGAAGGACTTGAGGCTGTAAGAAAGCGTCCCGGTATGTATATCGGTTCAACTTCAATAAGAGGACTCCACCACCTTGTTTACGAAATTGTTGACAACTCAATTGACGAGGCTATGGCGGGAGCCTGTACGAAGATAATAGTAACTCTTCATGAAGACGGAAGCCTTTCGGTAAGAGATAACGGAAGAGGAATTCCTGCGGGTATTCATCAAAAAATGGGTATTCCGACTCCTGAAGTAGTATTTACGGTACTTCATGCGGGCGGTAAATTCGGTGGTGACGGATATACCATTTCGGGCGGTTTGCACGGCGTTGGCGCGTCTGTTGTTAACGCTCTTTCAGAGTGGCTCGTATATGAAAATACAAATAACGGCACTTGCCATACACAGCGTTTTGAGCGCGGTAAGACCGTAAGCGAATATACGCTTAAGGAAACGAATTGCGAAACAAACGGTCTTTACGTAAGATTTAAGCCCGATGCCGAAGTGTTTGAAGAGGTTGTATTTGATTATGATACGCTTCTTAATAATATGAGAGAAAGAACATTCTTGAATGCGGGTACGAATATTGTTCTCAGAGACGAAAGACACGCAGAAGTTATTGAGAATGATTTGTGCTACGAGGGCGGTATTAAGAGCTTCGTTGAGCATTTGAATAATATTAAGCACTCTACAGTTATACACGATGACATAATCTATATGAATGCGAGCAAGGAAGATACCATAGTTGAAGTAGCTATGCAGTATAACGATGGCTACAACGAAACTATGATGACGTTTGCGAACAATATCAATACTGTTGAGGGTGGTACTCACGAAACGGGCTTTAAGGCGGCGTTGACAAGTGTTATCAACGATTATGCGAAGAAGCACAATATGATAAAAGGCGACGATAAGCTGTCGGGCGAAGATACGAGAGAGGGACTTTGTTCGGTTATCAGTGTAAAGCTTCGCGAAGCGCAGTTTGAAGGACAGACCAAAGCAAAGCTTGGTAACTCCGAAATACGTTCAATAGTAAACAACCTTGTATCACAAAAGCTTGCAGAATATTTTGAAGAAAATCCCTCGATAGCAAAGGCAATAATAGAAAAGACACTTGCCGCATCGCGCGCAAGAGAAGCCGCAAGAAAGGCAAGAGAACTTACAAGACGTAAGGGAGTTCTTGAAGGCGGCGGTATGCCCGATAAATTGGCTGACTGTCAGGAAAGAAATGCGGCATTGACCGAGCTGTTTCTCGTAGAGGGAGACTCCGCAGGAGGTAGTGCAAAGGAAGGAAGAGACAGCAAATTCCAGGCTATTCTTCCTTTGAGAGGTAAGGTTCTTAACGTAGAAAAAAGCCGCATAGACAGAGTATACGCAAATACAACAATAATACCGATTATACAGGCATTAGGTTGCGGTATAGGAGAAGATTTTGATATAGAAAAGCTTCGATACGGCAAGATAATAATCATGGCCGATGCCGATGTTGACGGTTCACACATTCAGATACTTCTTTTGACGTTCTTCTTCAGATATATGAAGAAGCTTATAGAAAACGGAAACATTTATCTTGCGACACCGCCTCTTTATAAGATAAAGAAAGGTAAGCAGATAAAATATGCATATTCCGATAAGGAAAGAGATGAGAAGATAGCAGAGCTTGGCGGAAACGTTGAAGCGAGCCGTTACAAAGGTCTTGGTGAGATGAATCCCGATCAGCTTTGGGAAACTACTATGGACCCCGAATACCGTACAATAAAGAGAGTAACTATCGAAGATGCTATGACTTGCGACGAAACGTTCTCTATGCTTATGGGTGATGAGGTTGAATCAAGAAGAAACTTCATTGAAAAGAACGCACAGTACGTAACGAACCTCGATATATAAAATTATGAGAATAGCAACAGTTACTCTTAATCCGGCGATAGACAGAAATATTATATACGAAAACAGCTTGACAGCAGGGCAACTTAACAGAGTTAACTCTGCCGTTGTAAACGCTGGAGGAAAGGGAATAAACGTTTCTCGTATGTTGAAGAAGCTGAAAATGGATACCCAAATATACGGCTTCAACGGCGGTCGAGCAGGAAAGATGTTAGAAGATATTCTTCGTGACGAGGGTATAGAGTGTGAATTTACCCCGACCGAATGTGAAACGAGAATGAATATTAAGATAACAGATTCCGAAAGTAAGGAAACCGAGATAAACGAAAAGGGCGGACCGGTAAAGGAAGAAGAATTTAAGAAATTGATGTCAATTCTTTTAAATTCTCCGGCGGATATATTTATAATTGGCGGAAGTACCCCTTTTGGTCTTGAAAGCGATACTGTAAGAAGAATAACGGCAGCTTTGAAGCTTCGCGGAAAAACGGTTATAACCGATATTTCGGGCAGCTCATTGGTTGAAGCGGTAAAAGAAAGACCGTATCTTATAAAACCGAACAGAGAAGAATTCAGTCAGCTTTTGGGATATACTCCCGAAGACGATAAATGCGCTGAAGAAGCGATAGGCTTTTACAACAAGACGGGTATTGAAATAATACTTACGCTTGGTAAGAAAGGTGCTGTTTATTCGGGACGCGCGGGGAACTACCGTGTAATTAACCCCGAGGTTAAGGCTAAAGGATTTTCGGGGGCTGGAGATACGTTTCTTGCTTCTTACGTATATGCGGTTTGTAACGATATGGATATAAGAAAATCATTGGCATTTGCTTCTGCGGCAAGCTTGTCAAAGGTTGAGCTTGAGGGTACGAATTTACCCGACAAAGAAGCTATAGAAAACAATATTCCCCGTGTTAAAGTATTTGAAATATAAGCTATATTAAGTATAGAAGAAAAAGTTTATAAAAGGTGAAAAAATGGAAACTAACGAAAACTTGGAATTCGCTAATCAAAAAATATTAGACGTAGGATTGTCAAAAGAGGTTAAGAAATCTTTTATTGACTATTCGATGAGCGTTATTATGTCACGTGCGCTTCCCGACGTAAGAGACGGCTTGAAGCCCGTACACAGACGTATACTTTACGCTATGTATGAAGACCACCTTACACATGACAAGGACTTCAGAAAGTCGGCTACTACCGTTGGTAACGTTCTTGGTAGATATCACCCTCACGGTGACGCTGCTGTATATGATACAATGGTAAGATTGGCGCAGACGTTCTCTTTGCGTTATCCTCTCATAGAAGGACAGGGTAACTTCGGTAACATTGACGGTGACGGCGCTGCTGCATATCGTTATACCGAAGCAAGAATGCATCGTATCGCAAATGAAATGATGAGCGATATTGAAAAAGACGTAGTTGATTTTATGCCCAACTTCGATAATAAGCTGAAAGAGCCTACCGTTCTTCCTGCGAGATTTCCCAATCTTTTGGTAAACGGTTCTATCGGTATTGCCGTTGGTATGGCAACTAATATTCCTCCGCATAACTTGAATGAGGTTATTGATGGAACTATTTTCCTTATGGAAAATCCCGATGCCGAAATAACACAGCTTATGGAATTTATCAAGGGGCCTGACTTCCCGACGGGCGCAACGATTTGCGGAACAACGGGTATTTATTCGGCATATACGACGGGTAAGGGAAAAATAATCGTTAGAGCGAAGACGGTAATTGAAGAAGAGAAGCACAGAATTATTATTACCGAGATTCCTTATCAGGTTAACAAGACGACGCTTAAGGCGACACTTGCAGAATGTGTTAAGGACAAGCGTGTAGACGGTATACGTGATATTCGTGACGAGTCATCGGGCAGAACAGGTATTCGTATAGTTATTGACTGCCGTCAGGACGCAAACTGTCAGATTATACTTAATCAGCTTTATAAATATACACAGCTTCAGGATACCTGCGCTGTTAATATGTTGGCTTTGGTAAACAATATTCCGAGAGTACTTAACTTGAAGGAAATATTGAGCTATTATATTGAGCATCAGAAAGAAGTTATTGTAAGAAGAACGAAGTTTGAGCTTGAAAAGGCATTGCACGAGGCTCATATTAACGAGGGTTATAAGATAGCTACCGACAATATTGACGAGGTTATTCAGATAATCAGAGCATCTGCTTCTATTCCCGATGCTAAAGCAAACCTTATGGAGCGCTTTGGACTTTCGGAATTACAGGCTCAGGCGATTGTAGAAATGACTCTCGGACGTCTTTCGGGTCTTGAAAGACAAAAGGTTGAGGACAGACTTGCAAAGCTTTATGCTATGATTGATGAATATAAAGCTATTCTTGCCGATGAAAATAAGGTTAAAGAAATAATTAAGACTGACTTGAATCAAATAAAAGAAAAATACGGCGATGAGAGAAAGACACAGTGCGTACCTCTTGAAGAAGAAATTGTACTTGAAGACTTGATTGAAAGACACAGATGTCTTATTACACTTTCTCACGCAGGATATATCAAACGCCGTGCGGCTGATACTTATACTGCACAGAACAGAGGTGGTAAGGGTATAATAGGCATGACGACGAAGGAAGAAGACTTTGTTGAAATGGTGGTATCTGCAGACAGCCATTCGAACCTTATGATGTTTACTCAAAAGGGTAAGGTATTCACCAAAAAGGCATATCTTATTCCCGAAGCAGGCAGAACGGCAAAGGGTACTAATATCGCCAATATTCTTGAAATTGATAAGGATGATAAGATTACCGCGATGATAGATATGGAAAGCTTTGATATGGGCGGCTTCTTGACGATGGTTACAAGAAACGGTATAATCAAGCGTACGCCTGTTGAAGAGTATGCATATCAGAGACGCGGTGGCAAGAAGGCTATCAATCTTGACGAGGGTGACGAGCTTGTATTTGTTGCTCATACGACGGGTGAAAATGAGATAGTTGTTGCGACAAGGAACGGTTTTGCGGTACGTTTTGAAGAAGAAAAGGCAAGAAGCGTAGGCAGAACTTCTCGCGGAGTTATTGCTATAAGACTTACAGAAAACGATTTTGTTGCGGGTGCGGCAATTGTTGACGACGAAAAGAAGCTGTTGTTTATAACAGAAAACGGCTTTGGAAAGAAGACGGAGTTTGCAAACTTCCCGGCTCATAACAGAGGAGGAAAGGGCGTTATTTGTCACAAGCTTACCGAGAAGACGGGAAGAATCGTAAATATTGCTCCCGTTAGCGAAAACGAAGATATTATGCTTATTACAAACGACGGAACTATTATAAGAACACCTGTAGCGGGTATTTCGACTTACGGCAGAACGGCAGCGGGTGTAATTGTAATGAGACTTTCGGAAAATGCGTCTATAGTAAGCTTTGCAAAGGTTCAGAAAGAAGATGAGGAAGAGAATGAGGCTTCGGAATCTAACGAGTAAAATTTTACTTTGTTTATGTTTGTTGTTGAGTTTAGTTTTATGTTCTTGCGGCGGAGGTATGACTGACGAAGCCGCAAGGGCAGAGCTTGAAAGACTTTTACCTGTATCTTATGAGATGAATGAGATATTTTGGGGAAAAGGCTTAGCTTATACCGAAGACGGCTCGAATAACAGATATATGGCAGTAAATGAAGACTGCGGATACAAGACTATCGATGAAATAATAACCAAAGCATCCGAGGTATTTTCTGAAGAATATATTGCAATTATTAAAGATGCGATATTTACTGACAGTGACGATATAGATCCGAGATATATAGAGGTCGAAGGGAAGCTTTTGGCTGATAAGAAAAACGAAGGATTTAATATTCAGGGAAACATTAAGATAGACAGTGTGGTTATTAAAAGACAAAACAAGGGAATGGTTTTGATTTCAGCAGAATACGAAGATGGCGGAAAGACAGAACTGACACTTGTTTTACAAGACGGAAGATGGTTTTTGAACAGTTCGACTTATTGAAAAGATTTAGTTAATAATATGTTTTTTATATACCTTGGGAGGAAAACAAAATGGGAATTTATGAAGAACTTCAAGCGAGAGGACTCATAGCGCAGGTAACAGATGAGCCTCAAATACGCGACCTTGTAAATAACGGCAAGGCAAAGTTCTATATAGGCTTTGACTGTACGGCAGATAGCTTGACAGCTGGTCATTTTATGGCGCTTACACTTATGAAACGTTTGCAGATGGCGGGAAATACCCCGATAGCTCTTATCGGCGGTGGTACGACTATGATAGGTGACCCTTCGGGCCGTACAGATATGAGAAAGATGCTTACAAAAGAGGACATTGACCACAATGCAGAATGTTTTAAACGCCAAATGGAAAGATTTATTGAATTTGGTGAAGGCAAGGCTATGATGATAAACAACGCTGATTGGCTTCTTAAGCTTAATTACGTTGATATGCTCCGTGAAGTCGGCGCTTGTTTTTCCGTAAACAATATGCTCAGAGCAGAGTGCTACAAGCAGAGAATGGAAAAGGGGCTTTCATTCCTTGAATTTAACTATATGATAATGCAGTCATACGACTTCTATTATCTTTACAAAAATTACGATTGTAACCTCCAGTTTGGCGGTGATGATCAGTGGTCAAATATGCTTGGCGGTACTGAACTTATCAGACGTAAGCTTGGCAAAGATGCGAATGCTATGACGATTACCCTTCTTACAGATTCCCAAGGGAAGAAGATGGGTAAGACTGCAGGTAACGCTGTATGGCTTGATCCCAACAAAACATCTCCTTTTGAATTTTATCAGTATTGGAGAAATGTTGGTGATGCTGACGTTATGAAGTGCATTAAGATGCTTACGTTCCTTTCCCTTGAAGAAATTGAAGAAATGGAAAAGTGGGAGGATAACCGTATTAACGAAAAGAAAGATATTCTTGCATTTGAGCTTACCGCCCTTGTACACGGCAAGGAAGAGGCAGAAAAGGCAAAAGAGGCTTCTCGCTCACTGTTCTCTGGTAACGGCGGTGACGATTCCAACATGCCTACTACCGAAATTTCTGCGGAAGAGGCAGAAAACGGTATGAATATTGTTGACCTTATGATTGCGTGCGGACTTGCGGCAAGTAGAGGCGAAGCCAAGAGACTTATTCAGCAGGGGGGCGTTTCCGTAGATGGTGAAAAGATTGCATCTATGGATGCTGTTGTTTCTGCGGATGCACTTAAGGCGGGTGCAAAAATCCGTAAGGGTAAAAAGATTTTCCACAAAGCTATTGTAAAATAATAAATATAAAATTTGCACAAACATATGGTATTGTTATTATGAACGAATGTACGTTTACGTACCGAAGTCGAAGAATCCCATTAAGGCATAGAGATTATGAGAGCCTTCGAGACTAACAGCATTGCTGTTTACGTTCAGGCTGACAATGAGTAAATGTTTGTGCTGTTTTTATAAGAAGATAATTATTTTAGCTTTCTTTTGCTTATGGGTTGAAAATGCAATATTTCAAGTGTATAATAACTTTAATGTGAGGTGTTTTTTTATGGAAAAGTTTTTAGAAAAGTTTGATATTAAGAAAGCTGTTGACAGTTTTGCAAAATATTATGAGGGTGCAAAAAAGCTGTACGACGAAAAGAAAGATGATATATTGGATTTTGAAAGATACAATATTTTTACTTATATGAAGGACGATATTGCTCGAATCAGAGACGAGGTTGCAAAAGATAGTGACAACGTGTTTTACGCATATTTTCTTTATCTTGCGATGGAAGCGAGAGATTCTGCGGCAATAAGAGCGCTGTCTTGCCCGAACAAGAAGCTTGAAGATGAAAAGTATGATTTTCTTCCTATGTTTTCTCTCCTTTACTGTGTACCTGCACTTGTAACCGAGCTTCGTTCAAAGGGGGTACCCGAAGACGTTATTGACGCTACATTGAATATGTATGAAAATCAGACGCAGGATTTCGTTGACCTTTATCACCGTTACGGTATATCTATATACGTAGATTGGATGATGAAGTTTGTTAAGTGCGAGATAATCAGGGTAGGAAGATTTAATTTTGAGATTTGCAATTATCCCGCTGAATTTGACGTGTTTGAAAATAATGGCAAGATTGCTGTTATGCCTAAAGGTGTTACGTTCCATAGAAGCGGTCAGATTTTGGGTAGTATTGACTGCGAAGACGAAGAGGGAAGCTTTGTCGGTGATATAGTCGAAACAGAAACTTATTATGAGGGAATTCTCATTGAAAACGGTATTGCAAAGAACGAAAAAAGAAGACTTGAAAAGAGTATGTGGAAAAAGGTTATTACAAAGGGTGACAGAGTAATAAATTACCATATTCCCACCGGCGGCAAATTAGACCACGATGAGTGTGAGATTGATGTTCAGCGCGGCAAGAAGATTATAAATGAATGCTTTGGCGAAATTAAAGGCTTTTTCTGTTTGACATGGATAATTGACCCGCAGATTAAGGAGATAATGGGTAAAGAGACCAACCTTACGAAATTTGCCGATAGATTTGAAAAATTCCCATTGAAGAGTAATGGACATGACGTGTTTGAATACGTATTTGTATGTTCACCCGACACTCCCCTTGAAGACTTACCCGAAAAGAGTGGTTTTTCAAAGGCTATAAAGCAGCATTTGGTAAAAGGCGGCAGAATTTGGGGCGCTCGCGGAGTTGCGCTTTAATAAAAATATTGGGGTAATAATACTATGGCTATTATGACTATTCCTTTTCCCGAGGACAAAAAAGGGAAATGCTTTGATAATATTGGTTTGAAGGATAAGAGGGCTGTTGAAACCCAGTTGGTATATTGCCGTTTTGCCAAGACAGATGAGGAAGATGGAGTAACTACAATTGATATATCCGACGTTCCGTCTTGCAAAAAGAATAATATTTTTTACGTTAACTCAAAAGAGCCTGTTGAAACCTGGATAGGCTGTGATGTATATAATTATGAGAAGGGTGACGGCTATGCAAGTTATGCGATAAAACCTATATCGAATGTAATGAAGTTTGACAACGTGTAAAAAGACCGTGTACGACAGAAAAAAGAACTTTATTATCTACGAGATAGACTTCAAAAAATATAAGTGTATTGAAATAAAAAAGATTGGCGCATATTTTAAAGGTAAGCGTCAATCTTTTTTTATTAAAGTTTTTTTACAGGAACTTTTTTGAAAAAAATTCCTGTAAAAAAACACACGGGCAAAAGCCCGTGTATTATATAACCTCATTTAGTTTCAAGTAACTTTTCAACAGCTGCGAGTTTAACGCAAACGCAGAGAACGCCGATAGCTTTTTTAAGCTCTTCGGTAGTAGGATAAGAGGGAGCGATACGGAGGTTTCTATCTCTGGGGTCATTGTTATATGGATAGGTAGCGCCCGCATTGGTAAGAGTAACACCTGCTTCTTTAGCGAGTGCATGAGCTCTTTTTGCGCATCCGTCCATAATATCAAGGCTAATGAAGTAACCGCCGTTAGGGTTAATCCATTCCGCAATACCGAGACCTGCAAATTCTTTTTCAAAGGTATTGGAAACTGCATCAAATTTAGGTTTAAGATAAGCGCCGTGTTTTTTCATATGCTCGAGAACGTTTTCGGGAGTCTTAAAGAACTTAACGTGACGGAGCTGCTGAATTTTATCAAAGCTGATAGTTTGAACTGTCATCTGCTTTTTGATGTAGTCAATATTATTCTTACTAGCGAAGATAAATGATACGCCGCCGCCGGGATAGGTAATTTTAGAGGTAGAAGAGAATTCAAAGAATATATCTTCGTTACCTGCTTTGTGAGCTTCTTCGTAGATATTAAGGAGCTTTTCGTCTTCGCCGATAGTATGGATATAGTATGCGTTATCCCAGAAAATACGGAAGTCGTCAGCTTTAGGTTTAAGAGCGGCAAGACGGCGAACAGTATCGTCGGAATAAGTTATACCTTGAGGGTTGCTGTACTTCGGAACGCACCAAATACCTTTAATTGTTTCGTCGTTTGCAACCAACTCTTCAATTTTATCCATATCAGGACCGGTAGGAGTCATTTCTATATTGATCATTTCAAAACCGAAACGTTCGGAGATAGAAAAGTGTCTGTCATAGCCGGGAACAGGGCAGAGCCATTTAAGCTTTTCCTGCTTACCCCAAGGTTTCTTTGCGCCGGGGAGACCAAAAATATAGGCTCTTGCGAATGCGTCGTACATAAGATTAAGGCTGGAGTTACCGCAAGCGATAACGTTTTCTGCGGGAACGCCAAAAATAGTCCCAAACATTTCTCTGATTTCGCGGATACCTTCAAGGATACCATAGTTACGATAGTCGGTACCGTCCTCACCTCTTGTATCATTAGTATCGGATATAGCGGTAAGAATACTGTCAGAGATGTCAACTTGAGAGGGAGCGGGCTTACCTCTTGACATATCGAGTTTAAGTCCCAAAGACTTAAGACCTTCGTATTCGGCTTGAAGCTTTTCTTTAAGATTAAGTAATTCGTTTTTTGAAAGTTCTGAATATTTCATAATAGTCTCCTCGTGAGAATTTAATTATAATTTTTATAATCACATTTAAGTATATTATACAGAATAAATATGGAAATACAAGGGTTTTCCGAAAAAGCGTAAAATAAATTTTATCTAATTTGTAGCTTTTGCATACGAATATCTTTTCCAGCAAACAGGATAATATCGAAGAAGCCGAAGAGTCGGGATGTTATTCTGTCGGTATAGAGCTTGCGAAGCTCATCGGAATTATAATTTGTGTTGATAATTATGCTTTTATTAGAATTAAGTCGTGTATTTATGAGATTATAGAGACAAGAAACCGAGAAAGGCGTATGCATTTCCGAACCCAAGTCGTCGATAATAAGCAAATCGCAGTTAAAGTATTTATCGGTTAAGCCGTTCTGATTTTTAAATTCTTCTTTTCCGAAATCCGAAAAAATATTTTGCGCAGAATCATAGACAACGTCAAAGCCATTTTCAATAACAACCTTTGCAATTGAAGTAGAAATATGGGTTTTGCCTAATCCTGTCGGACCGAGTAACATAAGATTGCCTGAATTTTTAGAAAAGCATTGAGCATAGTTATTGGATCTTTCTAAAGCGGCTTTCATATTTTCGAAGTTTTGTTTATTGTCTTTGTAGTACATTAAATTAAAGGTTTCAAACGACTGTTCTTTAAGCAAGTTTCCGAGTCCGGAGGAATTTAATGCGCATTTTGCAAGTTCTGCTTTAAAACAATGACACATTTTTAATCCTTTATAACCTGTATCCGAGCAATCGGGGCATTGATATTTAATATCGGTGCAGTCGGCAGGAAGACCATATTTTTGAAGAAGTGTTTTTCTTTCTTCTTGGAGCGCAAGATTATCTTCTTCAAGTGCTTTTATTCGCTCTTCAAGTCCGTCTTTGCCTTTCATAGCCTCACTCATAATATTTATGCTTGTTGCGCGAAGCTTATCATCAATAGCTTTTATTTCGGGATATTTTTTGTGTATATCTGCAGTACGTGCTTCGGCATCGGCAATAGCGTTAACTCTTTTATTTTCAAATTCGGTTTTTATTCTGTCAAAATCTTCACGCTTATATGACATATTATAAATACTCCTTGTAATTTTTACTGTTTGTTTTGCTCATTGCTTAAATTTTCTATTTTTTCGTAACTGCGTTTCAAAGCGGCTTCAAAGAATTCGTCAGTATCAAAGCTTGATTGTGAAGCTGTCACTTGTTCTTTTTTCTTTTTATAGTTAAATTCACTTTCTTTTGCTTGTTCAAGGGTTGTACAGCCTTCCTTATGCCAGTTAAGCATAATTTTATCAGCATAGGGAATAGAGGCTTTATTGGTGGCATTAACCGTCATTTCGTAGGCGTATTCAACCATATCAATAGTCATAGAATAGGTTTTCATCCACTTTTCAATAATGGCTTCTTCTTTTTGAGAGGGTTTTCGCTGAATACCGAAAATACGAACAACCTGACCTTCATAACTATTGTATTCTTCCATAAACTTCAAGTATTCTTGGAGCTTTTCGTCTGTATCAATGCCCTTATCGTATATACTGTAGATAGTTTTTACAATGTAGGGGATAGTTGTTTTTGTTCCATAGCCGTACGCTCTTCTGCAATAGTTGAATACCGAGAGTATGTATTCTTCCGAAAGACCGAGATAATCGTAGAGCGCAACAATTTTATTTCTTTCGTGGAGGTTAAAGATTGTTTTGCCGGTAATTTTCTGACATTCGTCGATAAGCAGATTGAGGTCGGGATTTTTTGACATAATAGCATCTAATTCCGTACCTGTATATATAGGAACGTCATGTTCGGGTTCAATTTTTTTGGAAGTTTTAGTTTTTTTAGTCGAAGACGTTTTATTATCCGATGCATTTCCCAAGGTCAGAACCTCGGCACCGCGCCAAAACTGAAGAGCGATTATAATGTCGGTAAGGTCAAGGTTAGATATTTTTTGAATATCATTTTCATCAAAAGAGCCTTTGTCAGCCAAAGCCGAGGCATAAAGTAAGACCTTTAGTTCTGTTTCGGAGGCAGTGGATAGCTTATTCAACAAAGCATCTTTGGGCAAATTTATTGTATTTTCACTATCTGTAAATTTAAAAATCATAGGATAATCCTTTTTATATTTTTAATTTTTTTGGTTGAGCTCAAAGCAGAGAGCCATAAGCGAATCGTCAATCCAAATGTTTTTTACGGGAATATCGAGGTCAAGTTTAATATCCGAGAAATTCCAAACACCTTTTATATCGAGATTTTTAATAATATCAACAGCCTTTTTGGTAAAAGAGTTTTCGGTAGCCAAAACTACAATATCAATAGAATTATTTTTGCAGTAATGTTCAAAGTTAATCAGCGCAGAGTCCGATGAGGCTTCAAATGTATTTTTCAAGGCAACACCTTGCTTAATAAATACCGGACGTGCCGATAGCATTGTAATCATTTCTTTTGTGCCGAGTATAACTGCAGAGTATTCGTCTCTTACGCCTGCAATATCAAGAATTGAGGTGTAGAGAGTTTTAACGTCATAACCGTACCCCTTAAGTCCCGACACACCAAAAGCCGAAAGGTCTTGTCTGATTTGTGAGGCGGTGAGATTCATTAGTTTAGCCAATTCGGTGGAGGAGGTTCTGTATGAGTTATTCTCGAGAAGCCCTCTTAAAGTGCGCAGATAAAAAGGGAGTCTCATAGTCATTGACTTGGAAACACTGACGGAGTCTGTATTGTTTTTTGAAGTTTTTTTCCCGATGTTTTTGTTCACAGGCGCTCCCCTTGGTTAATAAAAAATAAGTTTTCCACATTGTGAAAGTGTAACTTTTCCACAAAACTAACACATTTTTCCACACTTCTCCCCGTTTTTTAACGAAATTAAGGGAAAAAATCGGTTCACAGAAAATTTACTAACAAAGTTTTCCACACCTGTGGAAAACTTTTATGTTGACAAAATTATGGACGTGCAACTGCATTAAGATTCGTTTCGGCAATATTTCCAATTTTATATTCGTAGTATCCTTGAACTGCAATCATAGCCGCATTGTCTCCGCAATATTTTAGTGCGGGTATAGCGAGAGTAAGTTTTTTTCTTTCTGCAAACTTTTTCAAGCCTTCTCGAAGATGAGAGTTTGCGGCAACGCCACCCGCAACGACAAGGGTAGTATAGCCCGTTTCTTCTATTGCGTGGTCAAGCTTTGTAATAACAGAATCGACAATTGTTTTAGTGAGTGATGCTGCAACGTCTTCTCTGTTTATCATTTCACCTTTTTGTTCGGCGTTGTGCAGATAATTTATCGCTGCGGTCTTGAGTCCGCTGAACGAATAATCAAGATTATCACCCGTTACTGCTGCCGAGGGGAATTTTATAGCTTTGGAGTTACCTTCTGATGCTAATTTATCCATTACAGCGCCGCCGGGATATGGAATACCCATAACGCGCGCAATTTTATCAAAGCATTCTCCGACAGCGTCGTCACGAGTTCTGCCGATTGTTTCATAGTCGGTATAGTTTTTTACATTTATAATAGAAGTATGTCCGCCTGAAGCCGCAAGAGCCAAAAAAGGCGGCTTAATTTGGTTATTGATATAGGATGCCGCAATATGGCCTTTAATATGGTTTACCGGAATAAGAGGTTTTTTGTTTGCGAACGCAAGTCCTTTTGCGAAGTTAACGCCCGTAAGAAGTGCGCCTATAAGGCCGGGGGCATAGCTTACCGCAATAGCGTCAACGTCTTTTAGGGTAATATTGG
Source organism: Clostridia bacterium (assembly GCA_017547655.1). Classification (GTDB taxonomy): domain Bacteria; phylum Bacillota; class Clostridia; order Oscillospirales; family CAG-272; genus RGIG1995. The sequence goes on along the minus strand of JAFYPF010000029.1, from coordinate 2,507 downwards.
ATTTTTCGAGAGCCTCATAGGTGATTTTCGAAAGCGCCTCTGCGTGTGCTCGACTCGCAATTTCGGGAACAACTCCGCCGTAGAGCGCATGTATATCTATTTGACTTGCAATAATAGAGGCTTTTATTTCAATATCTTGCGTATCATCGTTAATAAGGGCGACAGCTGCTGCGGTTTCGTCGCAGGAGCTTTCTATAGCCAAGATAAGCATAGTGTTATCCTTTCAAATGTTTTTTTGCATAACTATACCGTTTTCAAGCGGGGAAGTATAATAATTTTTTCTTATACCGATAGGCTCAAAACCGTTTTTTAAATAGAGACTTTTGGCATTTATATTTGATTCGCGCAACTCGAGGGTAATCCGAGTAACTTCTTTTTGTTTGAAGAGTTCAAACATTTTATTTATCATTTTTTGGGCTATACCGCAATTTCTGAAGTTTGGCTTTACGGCGATGTTTAACAGTTCACCTTCTTCAAATAGGTGAAACAGACAAATATAACCCACGATTTCGTTATTTAGGGTTGCCGTAAAAAAACTTATGACCTGCTTATTTGACATACTGTCGGCAAAGCTATTGCGCGACCACGGGGTAGAAAAACACATAGCTTCAATTTCAGCGATTGCATCAAGGTGTTCTTCGGTTGTAGGAATAATGTTAATGTTATTCATTAGATACGCCGCCCGAAAGTAAAAACATATTTTTTATTTGTTCTGTAATCTCGTTAAGACATTTATCGTAGACATCTTGCGATTGACCGAACGGATCGGTAACGGGAGTTTCAAAGGAGGTTACCTTTGATGCAAGAAGAGGAAAGCTTTGTATAATCATCATAGCGTGACCTGTTCCTATACCTATAATTAAATCTGCCGATTCCATTATGCCCATATTTAATTGTCGTGCAACGTGATCATTATAATTATTTTGCTCGGTTGATTCGATGCCGGCACGGATGAGCGCATTTTTGGCTTTTTCATTTATAGGCGCTCCCTTGTCTGCCATGATGCCTGCAGAGGATGCGATGTATTTGCCGTTGCCGTAGTTATTAAGTACTGCCATAGCCATAGGACTGCGGCAAGTATTTCCGGTGCAAACAAAGCATACCTTAAGGGGCTGATTTTCTATGATAACATTTTGGCCAATTTCCTGTGTTTTTGTCATATCGTATAACCTATATATATAATAAGGAAGGAAAATTTCAAAAAAACTAATTTTTAATAACCAAAAGTGCCCGAAAGGCTGTCGTCGTCTTCTATCCAATCGGATACGTTGATTGTGCGATATTCGTCTTTTGTATCTCTGACGACTACTTTTTCGATTCCCGCATTGATGACCATACGCTTACACATACTGCAGCAAGTAGTGCCGGGCAGAAGCTCGTGAGTGTCGGGAGAGATACATGCGAGGTAAAGTGTTGAGCCGAGTGTCTCTTCGCGGCTTGCCGCAATAATAGCGTTAGCTTCTGCGTGAACCGAACGACAAAGCTCATATCTTTCTCCGCGAGGAATATTAAGCTTTTCTCTGTAACAGAACTTAAGGTCACAGCAGTTTTTTCTTCCGCGAGGCGCACCCGCATAACCTGTTGAAACAATCGTATCGTTTTTTACTATAATTGCGCCAAAAAGACGGCGGAGGCAGGTGCCTCTTTCTGCAACTGTTTGAGCTATGTCGAGATAGTAGTTATCTTTTGTTACTCTTTCCATTATGTATTCTCCTTATAATTATCTGTAGTATTTGTAATACGCGATGATGGTTCTGTATATATTATTGTGTTCGACGTCAGGGCCCGAAAGTATAATTCCCTCAAGACTCATAAGCTCCGAGACTGTCATTTCGGGGATTTTTACTCTGAATTTTACAACTCCGTCAGAAAGGACAATGAGCTCACCGTCTCTTACTGCGAGGCAGCCGTCGTGGCCGATTACAATATCCATACCGTCATCTTGGCGTTCGGTTACATATTTAATATGTTTGCCGTTCATGCGAATAGCTATTTCTTGTTTAAAACGCAGGCTGTTTTCGTTGCGCGGTTTGGTAAGGCGTTTAAAAAACTTAAGCATTAAATTCACCATATAAATTTAAAAAATGTTATATCAATATATTATAACATAAAGAGAAATGATTTTACAATAGTTTTAGTCCAATTTGTTTTGTATAAATAAAAAAGGAAATGATAAGAAGTTTTTTTGATTACAAGAAGACGTAAATGTGTAAAACAAGAAAAAATGGAAAAAATCGTAAAAAGAAAGAACGTGTTGTATAAAATTGCCACAAAGGGATATAATAGAAAAGGTGCAATTGACCATAATCTACAAAGTAAAAAAAAGTTAATTTTTTTTCAAAAAAAGTATTGACATTTTGAAACCATAGTGATATAATGGTCAAGCTGTCGCACTTAAGGGTGTGGCGGAGACGGTCCTTGAAAATTGAACAACGAGAGAAAGTACAAAGCACAAAGTATGGAAACAGAAAGTGTAGAAGACAAAGAAATCTCGACAATTCCTTTAA
>JAFYPF010000028.1 GCA_017547655.1 Clostridia bacterium | reverse complement strand
TCCGGTAAAATAGGTCGATGCTAACACAAATTTGGCAAATGACAATATGTTATTTGCCATTATTCCTCCTTAGCTCAGTCGGTAGAGCGCATGACTGTTAATCATGATGTCGCTGGTTCGAGCCCAGCAGGGGGAGCCAAAAAATCCTGAATGCGTAAGCGTTCAGGATTTTTACTTTTTACCTCTTACTTCTTCACTCTTACCTAAATTTGCATTCGGGATTTTTTGGAAAGTAATAAGTAATAGGTAAGAAGTAAGAAGTATTTTGCAAGGCTTTGCCTTGCTCTTCTTATTTTATGGTGGTATAATGATTTTAAGAAAGGCGGTAATATTATGGCTGATAGTCCGTTGATTACAAAATCCAAAGAATTTGCTTTACAGATAATTAAGGTTTGCAACTATGTAAAACAAACCAAAAAGGAAAGTGTGCTTACTAACCAACTTATCCGTAGCGGTACAAGTGTTGGTGCAAACATCCGTGAAGCTTTTTACGGACACGGAACTGCCGATTTTATTGCTAAGCTACAAATTGCACTTAAAGAATGCTCTGAAAGTGAGTATTGGTTAGAACTCTTAATTGAAAGCGGATACTATGATAATAACGATGTTTTAGAGAAGTGCATTGAAGTAAAGAAGTTGCTTGTTACTTCAATAAATACTGCTAAATGTAAATTGAATAAAAATAAGCCGTGAATTTCACGGCTTTTTGTTTTCGATGTTATTTATATGTTGTTTTAAAACGAGATTTATATATTGCGAAAGAGAACGGTCATCGTATTCTGCTTTTTCTTTAAGTTTAGCTAAAATGTCGTTATCAATTGTTATACTAATCTTTTCTTTCAACGGCTTCAATATTATCACCTCGAAAAATATTATAAGATAAAATGCCGAAAAATATTGACAAGTAGGATAAAGTAGGATAAAATAAGACTATCTTAAAAAGGAGGGATCAATATGGAGTTTGCATTGATTTCAATCTTGACAACAGTAGGCGGTATCGTTCTATATTTAATTATGGGGGCAGCGGTGAAAGCACCGGGAAAAGTTTTGGCTTCAAAATTTGCTTCTCTTGGTAATATGAGTGGTAAAACCTACAATGAAATTAAAAATGTTGTTGGAGTAGAAAATTCTGTTTCACGCACAACAACTGATGATGGACAGGTTGTAACTATTAGACAATGGATGGCTACGGGTTATCATATTGTTTTGTTGTTTGATAGTGAAGACAACTTTATTGGAATTAGCAACGAAACATCTGTATAAAGTGAAAATCAGGTTTTTAGACCGGTTCCATTTTGAGTGTCGGTCCCAAAAATCCCGAATGCGAAAGCGTTCGGGATTTTACTTTTTCACTATTCACTTTTCACTCTTCACTAAACTCGCATTCGGGATTTTTGGGAAGTAAGAAGTAATAGTGAATAGTGAAGAAGTATTGCACCTTTCCCCGACCTTTTGGGCTTGAACCTGTGACTTTATGCAAACGTGTTGAAAAATTAAGATATTTGCAATATAATTAAATGACAAGGATGCTATGACAAATATGCAATTTTTTATGTCAAAGGAGGATCAGAATGAGTAAAACAGACAATATTTCAATTGGGAATTGCGGAGAATATTTTGTCGCGGCAGAACTTGAGCGCCGAGGTTTTACAGCTGCAGTTCCTATGTCTAACACGAAAAGTTTTGATGTTCTGGCAATTAACAGAAGTAACGATAAACAAATGGCATTACAAGTCAAAACAAATCATACAAGCAAAAAAACATGGACTTTGTCACAAAAGAATGAAACCCTTTTTGGTGAAAATATTTACTATGTTCTTGTTTGCCTAAATGACAAAGAAAATCCTGATTATTATATCTTGCCCAGTCATCTTGTGGCAAAGAGTGTTAGTAAAAGTCATGCTGATTTTCTTAATGGGATAACAACTAAGGATGGCAAAAAGGGAGCCGATACTACGATTAGAAAATTCAGTTTTGAAATTGATAAATATAATCCTTATGCCTTGAAGGCGGACGACTATAAATCTAAATGGGAAAGTCTTGGGAAAAAATATTATGAACTAACAAAGTATTTGCCAATTTTTGATACGAATTATTTTGGAGAATGGTACACAGATAACTCGGCGGACGGCGGGTTTGAACATCCTTTTCACTTTCCTTGCTTCAGCTATAATAATGATGTTGAAGAATTTTCCAGCGCAGTGCTCTGCTTTATAGACAACCATCCCGAGATGAATCTTGCGCATTATAGTGATATATTGAGGAAAAATTCTATTGAAGCAGAAACCATTAAAGAAGTTGATTGTTCAAAATACGATGGTCAGTGCGTTTGTGCGATGATAGTCGCCAATGTTTTAGCAGAAAAGTTTTGTGAGGGGGCAATTTTAGACTCTTGTAAAGACAAAACGTTTGTTAAGTGGCTTGAGCGTTTAAGGGAACTGGACGAAGAATAAAGGATTAAATGGAATAGAGGTTCGAAATTGTTGGGATAACACAAAAATCCTGAATGCGAAAGCGTTCAGGATTTTTAATTTTTCACTTCTCACTCTTTGAACAGTCCTTTTTTACTATACAACTTTCATTTCTTCTGATAATAAATTGTAGAAAAATAATAATTTAAATAAGCTATAGTATATTGACAAAATAGCATAACTATAATACAATCAAGGAGGAAATATATGGTCTTTGACTATAAAGAAAAAGGAAGTGATATCATGAAGGTTTTCATTAGCTGGTCCGGTGAATGCAGCAAAAAAATAGCCTTGCTTTTTAGGGATTGGCTACCTACTGTAATCCAAGCAATTGATCCCTTTGTTTCTTCTGAAGATATTGAAAAAGGTGCTCGTTGGAATACAGATGTAGCGCAAGAATTGAAAGAGTCAAGTTTTGGCTTGATATGTGTGACAAAAGATAACCTTAATTCCCAGTGGTTAAACTTTGAAGCGGGTGCATTGTCAAAATCTATAGACAATAGTTATGTTGCTCCTTTGCTTTTTGGTTTAAAGCCTTCAGATCTAAAGGGATCTCCGATATCACAGTTTCAGGCAACTTCTTTTTCAAAAGAGGATATGAAAAGACTAATTGAAACCCTTAACAAAGCAACGGGAAATTCTCTTAGCACTACGAGATTAGATAAAGCTTTTGAACTTTGCTATCCCGATCTCGAAAAGAGTATCATCGAACTTCAGGAAGCTTCTTCAGAAGAAGTGGATGGGGTAGAGGCAGAATCGAGTTTGCATTTGGATCCTAATATTCTTGAAGAGCTTTTGGAAACATCGCGTAATACACAGCGCTTGTTAGGAAATACAGATTCGAAGCTCTATGGTAACATTGATCAAGTTAATAAAAAGGTTGATGATGTTATTGAAAGAATAGATAAACACCATTCTCTTGAGATGCGGCGTTCTTCAAAAAAAATCAATCCGATGATTATAGAGGATTTGTGGTTTTCAATGCGTGAAAAAATGGATATATTCCCATATAATATTCTGATTGTTTTGTCAGTATACAAGGAAGATTTTCCTTGGGTATATGAAGCAGGAAATGATCTTGTAAATGCAATCAATTCGAAAGGTTCAAAACAATCAAAAATAGATGCGGTAGCTAAATTTGAGCGAATCGTAGAGTGCACCTACGAGCTTCCCGTATATAGAGAAATGTCTCCTGTGAGAAAAGAGTGTTTTGTAATTTTGAGAGAGCTGCCTCGTATATGTTTTGACATAATAGAGAGAGTTATGTGAGTTATAATTTTTCCCTATGATCTTCAAAATCCTAAACATAAAAAATATGCACCACCAAAGTTAGACGACTTTTGGCGGTGCATATTTTTTATGGAAAATCATTTTAAACAATTAAATATCCTTGCAGATACCCTTTTTGACGTATCTTCTGTAGACAATTGACACAAATAGCATATAGAAGAGAAGATTTAACGTCCAAGCGACAGTGTAACAGAGCATAATTGTGCTGAATTTTGGGTTGATCGGGTAGATAAATTGCATCCAAAGGACACGGAACCCGAGGTTAAATGCGATGTTAGTTATACTTGCCAACATAGGGTAACCAAATGCTTTCATCGAGCTTACCAATATTGCGCTGATTGCATGGATAAACACAAATAAAATTACGTAAAACAGTCGCATCATACCGTATCGAATTGCTTCAGTAGATGCTGCGCCGACGATGATACCTAGCCAGAATTCACCCGAGAGATAGGTGAGAACGCCGAGCGAGCCTGTAATCAACGTGTTGTAAAATATACAAAGCCAAAATGTTTTTCTAACACGGTCAATATTTTTAGCTCCGATATTTTGTCCCATAAACGTCATTGCGGCACTTGCAAATCCGCCCGAGAATGCATAGGAGAAGTTTTCAACCGATAATGCAGCGGCTTGACCTGCCATAGCGTTTGGGCCGTAGGAGTTTATTGCTGTTGTTATTTGGATATTTCCGAGGGGGAGCACCAAATTAGATATTGATGCGGGAATACCGAAACGCAGTATGCATACAAACGAGGAGAAGTCAAAGTGCATTTGATTGATTTTTACTTTTATGTTGTCATCAAGATGAGATAATCTGAAAAGCACAAGTGAAGCGCTAATAATATTTGCCACGATTGTTGCAACGGCAACGGCAATAACCTTTTGGGGGAGAACGATGCAAAGAATAATGTTAAGCGTAACCTTTATAACGCCTGCAATAGCGATGTAAATTAAAGGTCTTTGTGAGTCTCCGAGAGTTCTCAAAATAGCAGAACCATAGTTGTAAAGCAATGTTGCGGGGGCGGCTGAAATTACAATTCGCATATAGTACAAAGCACCGTTGAAACATTCATCTGGGCATTTGGTAACAGTCAGGAATATTGGTGTTAAGATAAAACCAATAACTGCAACGAGCAAACCTATAGAAACGCTTGTGATAAGAGATGTGTCAATTGTTTTTCGTATTCGCTCTTCGTTTTTTTGTCCTACAAAACGGGCAAGTACAATTGCAGTACCGGTTGCAAGTCCGACAGCTCCGCTTATTATAAGAGAGGAAACGGTGGTTGTTGCGGCAATTGAGGCAACCGCGGTGGTTCCTGCCATATTTCCGAGCACGGCTTTATCGGCTATGTCGAAAAGAGACTGTAGAATTGTTGAAAGAACCAACGGTATCGTATATATGAAAATCTGTTTGGTTAAAGAGCCTTTTGTGGCATCTATTGTCTTCATAGCATAATCCACCTTCCTTTTTTGTATTATAGCACTTAATTCATATCAAAGTCAATATTTTTAATTACAAAAGTGCCATATACGGCTAAAATAATACGCAATAACAAACATATAAAGCGTTATTTTAGCTTGCCTGTAAGGTTTGAAAGTCAGTTAACCCTAATACACTTTATTGTGTGTTATTGTTTTTCCTAAACTAGTTAAACTTTATTTTTATTGTTAATTTATTGATTTTTAATGTGCAATATGGTATAATTAGTGACTGTTGGCTGTTGCCAAATAAAATAATGGAGAAGAGAGATTGATATGAAAAAAAGTAATGCAGTAGCGCTTATACCTATAGGGGTATTTATAGTGTTTTATCTTTCGCTCGGCATAATATTTGAATACGTAATGAAAATATCAATGGGATTTTACAGCGTTCCCGTTGTAGTGGCGTTTCTTATAGCGCTTTTTGTTGCGATACTTCAAACAAAGGGCGAAACACTCGAGAAAAAGTTTGAGATTATGGGCGAGGGCGTCGGAGATAAGAATATTATAACAATGCTTTTAATATTTATGCTTGCGGGAATATTCGTAGGCGTTGTAGGCAGAAGCTCTGCGGAAAGTGTGGCATATTTTATGCTGTCGGTTACGCCTCCGAAGTTTGCGGTGGTTGTAATATTTATAGTAAGCTGTTTCGTGTCGACTGCGATGGGAACGTCGGTAGGAACGATAACGCTTATCACCCCGATAGCGGTAGCGATTTCCGAGGGAACGGGCTTTTCGCTTCCTCTCTGTGTGGGTTCCGTTGTGGGCGGGGCTATGTTTGGCGACAATCTTTCCTTTATATCCGATACTACCATTGCCGCTTGTAACGGTCAAGGCTGTAAGATGAAAGATAAGTTCCGTACGAACTTTGCGACAGTTTTGCCTGCCGCTATAGTAACGCTTGTTTTAATAACAGTGCTGTCTCTTGGGGTGGATATTTCAAGCGGTATAAACAAGGAATACGATATGATTCAGATTATTCCGTATGTTCTTGTTCTTGTTTGCGGCGTGATCGGTATAAACGTATTTGTAACTCTTATGGTAGGTATTTTGTCGGGAAGTGTAATAATGCTTTTGATGGGAGCTGTAGATTTTCCTGCGCTTCTTAAGGGTATGGGAGATGGCGCCTCGGGAATGTTTGAAACGTCAATGGTAGCCATTCTTGTTGCTGCATTGTGTTCACTTATTCGTTACAACGGCGGTTTTGAAGCGCTTTTGAACGGAATACGCTGTGTATTTAAGGGTAAAAAGGGCGGTCAGCTCGGAATAGGTCTTTTGGTAGGGTTAATGGATATTGCTACAGCCAATAACACTGTTGCAATAGTAATGGCAAACCCGATAGCAAAAGAAATGGCTGAAGAATATGGAATATCAAGCCAAAAGACAGCATCGGTTCTCGATACGTTTTCGTGTATTTTCCAAGGTGTATTGCCGTACGGTGCGCAAATACTCGTTGCTCTTTCGGTTGTAAACACATTAGGACACTCGCTGTCGGCGTTTGAAATAATAAGCAACCTTTTCTATCCAATGTTGCTTTTGGTAAGCTCGATTTGTTTTATACTTTTTGTTCCGGAGAGAAAAAAGTAACTAATATATGGGAAAATGCGTTAAAGGATCATTTGATTTTATAAGCTTTATAAAAAAGAATGCTGTAATGTGCATAGCTTTTGCAGCTGCACTGTTGACGAGCTTTATAGTGCCCGTTGACAGTGAATATAAGAGTTATTTTGATTATAAAACGTTAACCTGTTTGTATTGCGTTCTTGCAGTGGTTTGCGCGTTGAAAAATGTCAGATTTTTCTATATGCTTGCAAGAAAAGTGGTTCAGCTTTTCAAAAATGCTCGTATGAGTGTTTTAGCTTTGGTTTACATAACCTTTATAGGCTCGATGCTTATTGCAAACGATATGGCTTTGTTAACGTTTTTGCCGTTGGGATATTTAGTGTTGGTAACGACGGGAAAGCAAAAATATATGGCCTTTACGTTTATAATGCAAAATATAGCGGCAAATCTTGGGGGTATGCTTACTCCTTTTGGCAATCCGCAGAATTTGTACCTATACTCAAGATTTGAGATACCAAATCTTGAGTTTATGGCTATAATGGCGCCGCCGTTTATATTGTCAGTGGTTTTGATTACGTTCTGTTGTGTGATATTTGTAAAACCCGAGCCGTTGGTTTTGTCTGATGAGAAAATAATTCTTGATTCTAAAAAGACGGCGCTATATCTTGCATTGTTTGTACTTTCGATAGCGATAGTGTTTAGAGGAATTCCGTATTGGATAGGGCTAATCATTATTCCGCTCGTTCTTGTTTTTGTTGACAGAAAAGCATTAAAGATGGTTGACTACGGACTTTTGTTTACATTTGTGTTTTTCTTTATATTTTCGGGGAATATGGCGAGAATAGAAGTAGTGCGGGAATTGTTTTCGGAATTGCTTAATAAAAGTACACTGTTGTTCAGTGTTGTGTCTTGTCAATTTATAAGCAACGTTCCCTCGGCGATATTGCTCAGTCAATTTACGGGCAATTATGCCGACTTGCTCGTTGGTGTGAATATTGGCGGCGTGGGTACGCTTATATCGTCTCTTGCGAGTTTGATAACGTTTAGAGAATACGTAAAGAATAACCCCGGAAAGACAAAGTACTATATAGGACTGTTTTCGGCTTTTAATTTTGCATTTTTGATAATACTGACAGGTTTTATGTTTCTTATAAGGGGGGTATAAACGATTATACGGAGAAGACGTAATATGGAAAAAATTAACCGAAAGGGATATTTCAAAAAGCTTTGGCTGCTTTTTGCGACGTTTTTTAAGATAGGCGCTTTTACCTTCGGGGGCGGATATGCAATGATACCGCTTATTCAAAGAGAGGTTTCGGAGAAGAGAAAGTGGATAACCGATGAAGAGATTCTTGAGGTTGTAGCGATTGCTGAATCCACCCCCGGACCTATTGCTGTTAACTCGGCTACGTTTGTGGGATATAAATGCTGTGGATTTTGGGGCTCGTTTGCTTGTACTCTCGGTGTGGTGCTTCCTTCGTTTTTGATAATACTTGCTATTTCGGGAATTCTTGAACTTGTACAGGATTTAAAGGCAGTAAAGTATGCTTTTATGGGTATCAGAGCAGGTGTTCTTGCGTTGATAATAAAAGCACTTGTAAAGATGTATAAGGCGTGTCCCAAGGGTATGGTTTCATATATTGTTATGGGACTTTCGTTTGTACTTGCGGCAATTGTGAAGATAGACGTAATAATTGTTGTAATTTGTTGTGCGGTTATAGGGCTTGTTTCATCGATTGTTGCTGAAAGGAGGGCGGGGAAATGAGCTTGATTTTGAGCGTTCTTGAGCTTTTCTGGACATTCTTCAAAATAGGCGCGTTTACCTTTGGGGGCGGCTATGCTATGCTTCCTCTTGTTCAGGCGGCGGTGCTTGAGCACGGCTGGCTTGCGGAATCGCAGATAGTTGATTTTATTGCCGTAAGCGAATCTACCCCCGGTCCCTTTGCGATAAACATTGCAACTTACGTTGGCTCTCAACGTGGAATTGCACTTTTGGGAGACTCGGCTATAAGCGCCGTGTTCGGCGCATTTGTTGCAACCCTCGGTGTTGTTTTGCCCTCGTTTATTATAATCCTTATTGTTGCAAGATTTTTTGAGAAATTTAAGAATAGTAAGACCGTAAGCGGTTGTATGTCGGGACTAAAGCCCGCCGTAATCGGACTTATTTTGTCGGCTGTGATATCAATAGGCACTACCGTATTTTTTCCCGTAAGTATAACGTTTGGTGTTGTAAAGACAGCAGCGTTCTACGTTTCGCTTGTAATATTCGCAGTATCGCTGTATACGGTTTTGAAATATAAAAAGTTGAGTCCCATATACGTAATAGTAGGCTCTGCCGTTGTCGGCATCGCCGCAGGTTATATATTCAACATCCACGTATAACCTACCTACTTTCTTGAAAGAAAGTAGGCAAAGAAACTCCGCTTTCTTTAAGGAAGAAAGCTTGGCAAAGAACCTTGGCTCTCTGGTTTGTGCTATTTAATAATATTTGTACAAACCTAAAGCCTCCCCAATGGGGGAGGTGGCAACCGAAGGTTGACGGAAGGGGCTTTTTCCTAAAGAAAGTAGGTAAAGAAACCTTGCCTTGCGGGTTTGTACAAACCCAAAGGCTCCCGCTTTTGGGGAGCTGTCGAGCGAAAGCGAGACTGGAGGAGAGATTTCCCGTATTATCTTTGTTATATTCCCGAACAATAGGGAAATAACAGAAAATTTTGCAATTTACTTGACAAAAAAAAGATACAGTGTTATAATACTCGTAATTAAATAATAAAGGCTTCGACGAAGAGGGCATAAAGTGTATTTTTACCCAGAGAGACGACGTGTTGGTGTGAGTCGTGTAAGAATTTTTTGTGTTTGTAGCTTCCGAGCCGGAAGAAAGAAAGCCGAAAAAGGCAAGTAGAATCTTCCCGTAATTGTCGCGTCAAGACATAGGAATTGTTGGATTCCGAGAGTGGCGGTTAAAAATAATCGCAATTTGAGTGGTACCGCGGGTGTATAGGACAATCAGCACTCGTCTCAAAGTCATTAACTTTGGGATGAGTGCTTTTCTTGTCCCGGAAACGGAGAATGATTTTATGCAACAAATGACAGGACTTGACTACAAAATAAGAGAAATGGCGGGGCGTATTAAAGAGCTTCGCGAGCTTGAGGCGTTAAGCGCCGAGGAAATGGCGCAAAAGACAGGCGTTACTGTTGAGGAGTATATCCTTTGCGAAAAGGGAGAAAGCGACTTGAACTTTGCATTTATTTACAGATGCGCGCTTGCTTTGAACGTAAACGTAACTGATATTATCGAGGGTTATTCGCCGAGACTTAAATCTTATACCGTAACAAGAGCGGGAACCGGACAAAAGGTATCTCAAGCTCACGGTATGACGTATTTTAATATGGCGTATTCGTTTACGAATCGTATAGCAGAGCCTTTGTTTGTTAAGAGCGTATATGACGAAGAGGCGCAGTCAAAGGATATTGAGCTGACTAGCCACGAGGGACAGGAATGCGATATTATTATAGAAGGTAACTTGCTTGTTCAGATAGGTGAACACAGAGAGATACTCGGCCCCGGCGACAGTATTTATTTTAACAGTACTACACCTCACGGTATGATTGCGGTTAATGGCAAGGACTGCTCGTTTTATGCGATAGTACTTAACCCGACAGGCGAACCTATTCCCGAGCTTACTCCCTCAAAGCTTATTAAGAGCAATAGTGTTGTTGAAAAGGATACGAAGGACAGAATATATAAGAAGTTTATTGATGTTGTCGAGAACGAAAAGGGAACGCCTACTTCGATAACCTTTAAGAATACAGAGAAATTCAACTTTGCATTTGATCTTGTTGATGAAATGGCGGCAAAGGAACCCGACAAGCTTGCGATGTTGCACATATCAAGAGATATGACCGAGAGAAGATTCACTTTCAAGGATATGAAACGTGCTTCTGCTCAGTGCGCAAACTACTTCAAGTCGCTTGGCATTAAGAAGGGCGACAGAGTAATGCTCGTTTTGAAGAGACATTATCAGTTCTGGTTTGCAATGCTTGGACTTAACAAGCTTGGTGCAATAGCTATTCCTGCAACAAATCAGCTCGTTGAGCATGATTTTGAATACAGATTTAACTCTGCGGGTGTTTGCGGTGTAATTTGTACCGCAGACGGCGATACAGCTCATCAGATTGAAATGGCGGCAGAAAAGAGCCCGACACTCAAGCATAAGATTATTGTAAACGGAGAACGTGAGGGGTGGAGAACGTTCGACGAGGAATATACTCTTTACAGTTCTCATTTTGACAGAAAAGAAGATTCACCTTGCGGCGAAGATTTGATGTTGATGTTCTTTACGTCGGGAACCTCGGGTTATCCGAAGATTGCCGCGCACAACTATAAATATGCATTAGGACATTTCCATACAGCGAAGTATTGGCACAACGTTGATCCCGACGGATTGCATTTTACAATATCCGATACGGGTTGGGCGAAGTCCATGTGGGGTAAATTATACGGTCAGTGGCTTTGCGAGGCGGCTACGTTTGTTTACGACTTTGACAGATTTAATGCGGCTGAAATATTGCCTATGTTTGCAAAGCACCACATAACAACGTTCTGCGCACCTCCTACAATGCTCCGTATGCTTATTAAAGAAGATATTTCAAAATACGATTTTTCATCGGTAAAGCATATGACAACGGCGGGCGAAGCGTTGAACCCCGAGGTTTACAAGCAATTTGAAAAGGCGACGGGTTTGCAGATTATCGAAGGCTTTGGTCAGTCCGAAAGCACAATGATTATTGGTAATATGGTAGGTGCGCCTCATAAGATCGGTTCAATGGGACGAGCAACACCCGTATACGACGTTGATATAGTAGATGCAGACGGAAAGTCTGTTCCTGTTGGTGAAACGGGCGAGATTGTTGTTAATGTTAAGAACGGAGCTCCTTGCGGATTATTTACCGGATATTACAACGATCCTGCCAAGACCAAAGAGGTATGGCACGACGGATTTTACCATACGGGCGACGTTGCGTGGAAAGATGAAGATGGCTTCTTCTGGTACGTTGGCAGAGTTGATGACGTTATCAAATCTTCCGGCTATCGCATAGGACCGTTTGAAATAGAAAGCGTTATTATGGAATTGCCTTACGTTCTCGAGTGCGGTGTATCGGCAACTCCCGACGAGGTAAGAGGTCAGGTTGTTAAGGCAAGCATTGTTCTCGTAAAGGGAACAGAGCCTTCCGAAGAGCTTAAGAGACAAATTCAGAAGTACGTAAAAGAAAAGACTGCGCCTTATAAGTACCCGAGAATAGTTGAATTTAAGGAAGAGTTGCCAAAGACGGTAAGCGGAAAGATACAAAGAAACAAGCTGTGAGGTGGAGATAATGTCAAATAAGTTGAAAGTATCCTGTATACAAATGGATATGGCTTTTGGCTCAAGCAGTGAGAACTTTGTAAAAGCGGAAAAGCTTATACGTGATGCTGCAAAGAATAACCCTGACGTTATCGTATTGCCCGAGACTTGGAATACGGGATTTTTTCCCGAAGAGTCTATAAAGGATTATTGCGACAAGGACGGAGAGAAGACAAAGAGGGTTATTGGCGGACTTGCAAAGGAATTGAATGTTAATATTGTTGCGGGAAGCGTTGCAAACGTAAAAAATGATGAGATGCATAATACCTCTTACGTGTTTGACAGAGAGGGTAACTGTATCGCTGAATATGACAAGACGCACCTTTTCTCGCCGATGAAAGAGGATAAACATTTTGCAAAGGGTAATCATATTTGCAAATTTACTCTTGACGGGAAGAGCTGTGGTGTTATAATATGTTATGATATAAGATTTCCCGAGTTTGTCAGAACGATGACGGTGATGGGACTTGACTGCTTGTTTGTGGTTACACAGTGGCCATCTGTCAGAGTTGCGCATTTGAACGCATTGGCAAAGGCAAGAGCGATTGAGAATCAGATGTTCGTTTGTTGCTGTAACAGCTGCGGCAAGGCGGGTAGAAACGTTAACTCGGGGTGTTCGCGTATATTTGATCCTTGGGGTGAAGAACTTGTGTCTGCGGGTGAGACCGAGGATATTATATCGGCTGAACTTGATTTCGGTGTTATAGAAAACATAAGAAGCACAATAAACGTGTTTGCTGACAGGCGCCCCGAACTTTATGAGGTAAAATAATAAATCCGTTAAGAAAGGAGCATTAGAATATAATGATGAAGAGAGTAACGATTTTTTCGGGACACTATGGAAGCGGAAAGACCAATCTTGCCGTGAACTATGCTTTGATGCTTCGTGAGATGGATTATAAGGTAAGCATAGCAGACCTTGATATAGTAAATCCGTACTTTCGTACAAAGGACAGCGAAGAGTTGTTTGCAAAGAATGATATAGAGCTTATATCATTACCGTTTGCAAACACAAGTGTTGATTTGCCGAGCTTGCCCTCTGCGGCTTACGGTCTTTTTGACCGAAAGGACAGACAGGTTATAATTGACCTTGGCGGAGATGACAGAGGCGCTTTGGCTTTGGGGCGGTTTGTGCCGAGACTCAAAGAAGATAACGACTATGAGATGATTTTTACTGTAAACTTTTACAGACCGTTGACGACGACGGTTGAAGAAGCATACGAGGTTTTTAGAGAAATCGAATATGCATCTAAATTAAAGTTTACAAAGATAGTGAACAACTCAAACCTCGGAGAAGAGACGACTGCCGAAGACGTTATAAGAACGGTTGAGATGACAGAGCATTTGGCGAAGCTGACGAATACCGAAGTGATGTATACTGCGGTTAAGGAATCGATTGCCGACGATGTATTAAAGGCTGTTGGAAACAATAAGGTTTTTCGTCTGAAATTACAGGAGAAACTGTTTTAATAAAAAATAATAATATTCAGATAGGAGCAATCTATATGAAAAAAGTTAGCTTTGCGACTGATCTTTGCAAGGGTTGCGGACTTTGCGTTGACGTATGCCCCAAGAAGATTATAGTACTTGCAAAAGACAAGATTAACAAAAAGGGACATTCTCCCGCCGAGATAACAGATCAGGAAAAGTGCATAGCTTGTGCATTCTGCGCAACAATGTGTCCCGACTGCGTTATAACGGTTGAAAAGTGAGGTGAATTTTGTGGCAGATAAGGTATTGATGAAAGGCAACGAAGCGATTGCTGAGGCGGCAATTAAGGCAGGCTGCCGTCACTACTTCGGATATCCTATAACTCCCCAGACTGAAATTGCGGCTTATATGGCAAAGAGAATGCCCAAGATAGGCGGCGTATTTCTTCAGGCAGAAAGTGAGATTTCCGCAATTAACATGGTGTACGGCGTAGCAGGTACGGGTATGCGTGTTATGACGTCATCTTCCAGCCCCGGCGTATCGCTCAAGCAGGAAGGCATTTCGTATATAGCAGGCGCTGACCTTCCCGCGCTTATAGTAAACGTACAGAGAGGCGGCCCCGGTCTTGGTGGTATTCAACCTTCTCAGTCAGACTATTTTCAGGCAACGAAAGGCGGCGGCCACGGCGACTATCATTTGATAGTACTTGCACCCGCATCGGTTCAGGAAATGGCTGATATGACTATTCTTTCTTTTGAGCTTGCAGAAAAATACAGAGTTCCCGCGATGCTTCTTGCAGACGGAACGATGGGACAGATGATGGAGCCCGTAGAATTGCCCGAGGTAGATTACAAGCCTACAGAAAAGGATTGGACTGTTACGGGAACACAGATGAAGAGAAAGCACAACATAGTAAACTCTCTCTATTTGCTCCCCGAAGAGCTTGAAAAGACAAATATCGAAAGATTTGAAAGATATAAAGCTATCGAAGAAAACGAAGCAAGATACGAATCATTTATGATGGAAGACGCGGAATATTGCGTTGTTGCATTTGGTATTGCATCCCGTGTTTCCAAGAATGCAGTAATTGCGGCAAGAAATATGGGTATAAAGGTTGGTATGATAAGACCGATTACACTTTGGCCGTTCCCCAAGAAGCCTTTGGCAGAAGCGGCAGAAAAGGTAAAGGGATTCCTCAGCGTTGAATTGTCAATGGGACAGATGATTGAGGACGTTAAGCTTGCGACAGAATGTAAGAAACCCGTTGAGCTTTGCAATCGCGTTGGTGGTATGATTCCCACTCCCGAGCAGGTTCTCGAAGCTATAAAGAAGATGGCAGGAGGCGAAAAATAATGGTAGTATTTGAAAAGCCTAAAAGCTTAACAGATGCCGAGCTTCACTATTGCCCCGGATGCACACACGGTATCATTCACCGCCTTGTTGCACAGGCAATTGACGACCTTGGTATAGAAGGAAAGACAATAGGTGTAGCGCCCGTTGGTTGCGCAGTTATGGCATATAATTATTTTGCATGTGATATGGTAGAGGCGGCTCACGGACGTGCTCCCGCAGTTGCTACGGGATTGAAGAGAGCTATGCCCGAAAACGTTATTTTTACATATCAGGGCGACGGCGATTTGGCTTCTATCGGTATGGCGGAAACAGTACATGCGGCAACAAGAAATGAAAATATTACAATAATTTTCGTAAACAATGCGATATACGGTATGACAGGCGGACAGATGGCTCCTACATCTCTTCCCGGTCAGGTAACACAGACATCTCCCTATGGCCGTGATGTTTCAACTGCAGGTTATCCCGTAAAGGTAAGCGAAATGCTTTCTACTCTTGACGGTCCCGAGTTTATTGCAAGAGTTGCGGTAAATAATATTAAGAATATTAAAGAAGCGCAGAAGGCTATAAAGAAAGCGTTTGAAAATCAGATAAACAATAAAGGATTTTCGCTTGTTGAAGTTGTTTCGACGTGTCCTACAAACTGGGGGATGACACCCGTTGATGCACTTAAGTGGGTTGACGAAAAGATGATTCCTTATTATCCTCTCGGCGTATACAAGGACAGAAGCGCAACAAAGGAGGCTGAATAATTATGACAACCAATACACTTATAGCAGGATTTGGCGGTCAGGGCGTTCTTTTTGCAGGAAAATTTATGGCATACAAAGGTATGCTTGAGGGCAAGGAGATAAGCTGGTTGCCTTCATACGGTCCTGAAATGAGAGGCGGCACAGCGAACTGCAGCGTAATACTCAGCGATGAACCGATTGGCTCTCCTATTGTATCTAATCCCGACGTTCTTATTGCTATGAATCTTCCTTCACTTGATAAGTATGAAGATTTGGTTGTACCCGGCGGTATGATTTTCGTTGATTCTACTCTTATCGAAAGAAAGGTAGAAAGAACTGACGTTAAGGTGTTCTACATACCCACAACAAAGCTTGCGCAGGAGATAGGTGCTCCTACGTTGGCGAATATGATAATGATGGGTAAGTTTATAAAAGAATCAGGCGCCGTAACACACGACGATATGGAAGCTGCTTTGTCAAAAGTAGTATCGGCAAAGCGTGCAGATATGTTTGAAATTAACCTTAAGGCGATTGACACCGGTTATAACTACTGAAAAAAGTAAAAGTACGAGCAAAACTCGTACTTTTCTTTGTTTTATACTATATATTGACAAAATGTTAATAAAGTGTTATAATAAAAATAACAATATATAAACAGGAGGTTTTGCATTATGTCAACCGGATTATCAAATGCAATAATTTTTATGTCTTTAGGTGCTGTAGCCTCTCTTATCGCAACCATAATTCTTTGCTTAACCGTAGTACCGGACAAGAAGCGTGATTCACTCAAGGGATTTGGAAGATTTTTAAATGATTTGTTTAACTTTAGAGGCTTATTGATGGAGGCTATTATTAAGACTCTTTACGTTCTTATAACGGTAACGTTTGTTGTCGGCGGCTTTTTTATGCTTTTTATTGTTAACACACATGAGAGTATTTTCACGGGCGAAACAACAACTGTATGGTACGGCTGGGTAGGTCTTATTGCGATGATAGTAGGCCCTATTGCAACCCGTCTTGTGTTTGAAGGAATGATGCTCTTCATTCTTTTGGTTAAGAATAGCATTCAAATTAATAATAAGCTTAAAGACCAATATAAAACTGACGAAGTTTCCAAGAAAGAGAAAAAACAGTCCAAACAAGCTCCTATAGCACAAGTGCCCGTACAGCCTGACGCAGAGATGCAGACTTCTACTGAAGCAAAGGAATAGGCAAACAAACGGTTAAAAAGACAGTTTTTTCAAACTGTCTTTTTTGTTGACAAAATGTTACAATAATGTTAGTATAAAAGCGAAGACAAAAAAGGGAGGCTTTATTTTATGAAAAAGTTTTTAACTCTAATTGGTTTGGTGTTGTGCTTTGCGCTTATGTTTTCTCTTGTTTCTTGTAAGAATACTGCAAACGAAAATGTAAAAGAAACAGAGGAGGAAACGGCTGAAGAAACAAAGGGCGAGGAAAAACCGATTGAACCTACGTCTGCAAAAGAGCTCTGGGAGCTTGTTGACGCTGCAATGGAAAATGCTGAATCTTATGAAGGCGCCATGACTGCTGATATGGTTATGTTTATGAATGGCTTTAAAATAGAAAGCAAGGTTTCCGGTTTTGAAATAAGTATAGGACAACGAGATGCACTTGATTATTACTATTACCGTTTCTTGAAAACCGAAGTATTATGCGAGGACCTTTTGCTAGATGAAATGTCTACTGAAATCGAGGCATATAATCAAGGTATGACGTTTGTTTCAACCATCAAGGGAAATTCGGCACAGAATTTTTGCTCAAAAATGACTGTTGATGAATATTTAGAGTTTAGTACTAATGTGCTTAGTAAAGAATTTGATTTTGGAGATTGTACAAAATCAGATTATTTGAAAAATGAAGACGGTAGCTGGAGTTTATCTTTTTCCGGATATACTAAAAAATCTATTAGTCTTCTTTTGAAAGAGACGGGTTTTGACGAAGATATGTTGAGTGTTGATGTAATAGACGTTATAATATCTTTGACTGCCGATAATGAATACCGTGTGGCAGAAATGTCGCTTGAATTGGTTTTTGACGTGGAAGAAACAGATACCGCAATTCCTGTGTTCAAGGAAGTAATGAAGTACTCAAAGTACGGAGAAGCAAAGAAAACTCTTGAGGGTATTGATCCGTCTGAATATACCGAAGTCGACGACGTTGCCGTTCTCGATAAAACGACTGATGCTATAAATGAATATGCAGGTTTGTCCGAGGGCTCGTTTGAACTTGATATAACTCAAAACTTAAAGGTAGGCGCTGAAACTAATAAATACACCGAGAAGGATAGCGTATTTTTCGGCAAGATTAACGGCGGATTCGTTTACACCGCAGATTCCACGATAAACGGAATGACAACCGTTAATATGGATTACAGAAACGGTGTTCAAAAAATTACGCAGGGCGTTGATGTTGAAACCTATAATTTGTCCGATGATGAAGCTAAAGCAATAGTTTACAACCTTATTAATACTGCAGCATATGATAAAACAATTGTAACGGACGTTGAAAAGCTTGGTGAGGGTGTTTACAAGTTTACCGTAGAGGAACCCAACCTTGCCTCTTATGAAGAAGCGTTGATTCCTATGGGAATTACCTGTAAGTCGGGAAAACAAAGTATAGTGGTTACTTTTGCGGAAGATAAGCTTTCGAAAATCGAAAGTGATTTGATTGTATATGGCGAAATGACAGTTGGCAATCAAACCGAGGCTATGGAGCTACAGCAGCTTACTATTGTTACGGTAAAGGAAGTTAACGGGTCGGAATCTAATATGTAAAACAAATTGTGTGTGGGCTTTTCCCATACACAATTTTTATATTGTTATATAAAAGTAAATTGTTTGCATTACATTTATATGGAAATAAGATTAAATATGATGATATGCTTTTTTGCATGAATAGGAGTTATACTCGGTTCATATCCTATAGTATTCTCCGAGTATAACGGAGTCGGAATATGTAATGCTTCAGTTGGAGGCAAACCATTAAAAAGGAATGATTCTTATCGTTGATACTTTTAAATGAAAGTAAGAAGTTTTTTATTAAAAATTGTTAAAAACTCTTGTAAAAAAAAACATTTTATGCTATAATCACTGACTGTGTAAATCACATAAATATATAGAAAAAGAGATGATTTTATTTTGGCAATTTTATTATCGGTTTCAATAGCTCTTATAGCGGGACTTCTTATGACGAGGTTGTTTAAACCATTAAAACTTCCGTCGGTTACTGCTTATCTTATAGCGGGTGTGCTTATAGGACCATACTGCTTGGGGCAGCTTGGAATACATGGCTTGGGTTTTGATACTCATAGCTCGGTAGAGCAATTGGCTCTTATATCGGAAGTGGCGCTTGGCTTTATAGCCTTTTCGATAGGAAATGAATTCAGACTTTCAGAACTTAAGAAAACGGGTAAACAGGCCTTGGTTGTCGGTATTGTTCAAGCCTTGGTTGCGACATTGTTTGTTGATCTTGCTTTGTTGGTAGTGTATTTGATTATGCCCGACAAGCTTTCTATTCCACAGGTTATCACATTAGGCGCAATTGCTACGGCTACAGCTCCTGCGGCGACGTTAATGGTAGTTCGTCAGTACAAAGCAGACGGACCGTTGACACGTTTGTTGCTCCCCATTGTTGCGCTCGATGATGCTGTAGGCTTGATTGTGTTTGCTGTATCGTTTGGTATTGCAAAAACATTGATAAGCGGATCGGTTGATCTTGTTTCCATAATCGTAAATCCTATTGTTGAAATTGTGTGTTCATTGATTTTGGGCGCTATTATGGGTTGGGTGTTGACTCAGCTTGAAAAGCTGTTTAACTCTAACACCAACCGATTGAATCTTACTATCGGTATTGTGTTCCTTACCGCATCATTGTCTATGCTTGATTTCCACGTGGGCTCGGTACATATCCAGTTTTCATCTTTGTTAGTATGTATGATGCTCGGAACGGTATTCTGTAACATTTGTCCTCTTTCGGAGGATCTTATGGCTGCATCGGACAAATGGACTTCTCCTTTGTTTGCTTTGTTTTTTGTTGTGTCGGGGGCAGAGCTTGAGCTTAGTGTGTTTGCCGATTGGGCGATAGTAGTTGTAGGCATAGTTTACATTATCTTCAGATGCTTAGGTAAATATTACGGAACCTTTATAAGCACAAAAGCAACTAAATGTTCACCTGAAATATGCAAATACTTGGGCATAACCCTTTTCCCACAAGCGGGAGTTGCGCTCGGTATGTGTGCGACTGCAATGGCGTTGGGCGAACAGGGCAATCTTATCAGAAATATAACGCTTTTTGCGGTTCTTATTTATGAGCTTGTAGGACCTCTGCTTACCAGAAAGGCGCTCGAAGCTGCAGGAGAAATTAAGCCTATGGCTGATGATGTTAAGCACAGAAGAATGCATAAGCTTAATGCTGTAAAAAAAGAAAAATAAATTAGTTGTTGGGAAGAGGGCGTTTCGATGGCGTTATTTGACGTGATGTCCAAACTTAAAGCTATTATTAACGGTAATACTGTGTATAAGGAGAGCTTGGTTGATACAGAAACGAAACATTTTGAATCTGCCACAAAAACAGAAACAGATTTGGACTATAAAGACAGATGCGTTTTGGTGGGTGTGGTTAGAAGCACTTTTCAGTTCGAGGTTTTGATTAAGGAGAAGTTTTACCATATACCGATTTCGCAGGTTAATGAATGTCAGTTTCCCATAAAATACATAGCGATTTATCAGTCAAAACGCTTTTTTGGCAAAAAGGCGGGTATAAGATATTTTGGCGAGGTGGAAAGTTGTTCTACGGTTAAGCGCTGTGATATTAAAGAGATACCAAAGGATAGCCAAGAAAAATATCTTTATTTTAAAATTAAAAGATGGCAGATGCTTGATAATACGGTTGCGGCTAAAGATATGGATTTGACGGCTTTTTCTACTACACTTTATCTTCTAAAGAAGAGCAACGATTCCTCGGAGCTTGTATTAAGGAGTCGTGAAGAGCATATATTCTATAGGGATTTAGTGAAGAAAGTAAAAATGTTGGTTAAATTAAGAAAATCCGAGGGCGGAGAGATAGTGTATAGAGATTATACGCTAAAGTTTACCGGAGGAATGGTTTATTTGTTTTTTGCCGACATGTTGGAATATGCTATAGGATATGATATTTTTCTTGAGAGACCGACTGATATTATAAGTAATATTTTTGATTATTATCCCGAATTGTAAAAACTATAATTCTAATAATGCCGAGGGCTTGATTTATAAGCCCTCGGCGCTTTTTAATTTGTGTATTGATTTGGAGTAAAAAATAGTGTATAATAGTATTATAGTTTTAAATGCAGAGGGTTGTTATGGAAATATATGAATTATTATTTGAGCTGTTAAGGTGCGGTCTTTTTGGCGGGGAATTGTCCGAAATATCCGTTAAGTTGCTTAAAAATGAAGAAATGCAAAAAAAAGTGTTTGCTGCTGCCAAAAAGCATGATATTGCTCATTTGGTCTCGTATTCGTTTGACAGAGTAAATCTGCTTGATAAACAGTCCGTTTTTGGTCAGAAATGTATAAATGAGCAGCTTCTGGCGGTTTACAGATATGAAAATATTAACTACGAATTAGGTCGAATATGTAAAACTCTTGAGGAAGCTGAAATACCCTTTGTGCTTTTAAAGGGAGCTGTTATAAGAAGGTATTATCCGGAGCCGTGGATGCGTACAAGCTGTGATATTGATATTCTTGTGAAGAAGGAGTCGATAGAAAAAGCGAAAGACGCCTTGGTTGAAAAGCTTGACTATGTATTTTATTCAAAGGGAGATCACGACTATCAGATTTATTCTAGAAGTAACGTTCACCTTGAATTGCATTATCATTTGCTCGGATGCGATACTGTAAACAAGACAGCCGATGAATTGCTGGAAAATGCTTGGGATTACGTTGTTTTGGAAGAGGGATATAACTACGGTTATAAGTTTAACAGGGCTATGATTTATTATTATCATCTTATTCATTTAGCCAAACATTTAAAAGGTGGAGGTTGTGGAATTAAACCATTTTTGGATGTATATATTTTTAATGGTGATGCCTACGGAGAGGATACTTATTCACTTTTGAAAATGGGGGGATTAGAGCGGTTAGATAATGTTGTGAAAAAGCTTGCTCGAGTATATTTTGGCGGAGAAGAATACGATGACGTGTCTAAAGCCTTGTCGGAATATATTTTGTGCGGCGGTGTTTATGGCAATCTTGAAAATCGAGTTGCAATTAGGCGAGGAAATAAATTAGGCGTAATTAAGTACGCATTGTCAAGGGTTTTTTCGCCGTATGATATTTTAAAATTTCGATACCCTGAACTTGAAAAGAAGAAATGGTTGTTTGTTCCTTATCAATTCAGGCGATGGTTTGAATTGATTTTTAAGGAAGATATAAAAAACTCATTAAACGAGTTGCAAATAAATAAAAATATCTCTTCTGAAAAAGCATTTTCTGTAGCAAAAATGTGGAATGACTTGGGATTGTAATAATCGGGAGGGGTGTTACACAGTGTTAATTTTAACACTGTGAGTGTGAAAAAACGGACGATTTAACTTTGAAATGATAAAATGTTGCGGTTTTGGACAGAAAATAACAAAAAAGTGTTGACAATTGACGGTTAGTTTTGTATTATAATAATACCCTAAATTCATATGGAGGTAATTATGAAAGGTTTTGAAAATTTTGTACCATTTTTCACTTTGGTAATTTCTTTGGCTGCCTTGCTTTTTGCATTGATTACAGCGAAGAAGATAATTAAGTTCCCTGAGGGAACCGATAAGATGAAAGAAATATCAAAATGGGTAAGACAGGGTGCACTTGCATACCTGAAACGCCAGTATAAAGTTGTTGGTATTTTCTTTGCTTGTATGTTTGTTGTGCTTGTTGTTATGGCGGCATTGGGCATGCTTACTTGGTTTGTTCCTTTTGCTTTTATAACAGGTGGCTTCTATTCGGGACTTTCCGGTTTCGTTGGAATGAAGATAGCTACTTTGTCAAACGGCAGAACAGCGAATGCTTGCAGAGAGAGTCTTAATAAGGGTTTGCGTGTTGCTTTCTCGGCAGGTTCGGTTATGGGATTTACGGTTGTAGGTCTCGGTCTGTTTGATTTGTCAACATGGTTCATTCTTCTTAAGTTTGTATTTAAGCTCGAGACTGCTGCTATAGCAAGTTCGATGCTTACATTTGGTATGGGCGCATCATCCATGGCATTGTTTGCAAGAGTTGGCGGCGGTATTTTCACCAAAGCGGCAGACGTTGGTGCAGACCTTGTTGGTAAGGTTGAGGCGGGAATTCCCGAAGATGACCCCAGAAACCCTGCAGTTATAGCTGATAACGTTGGTGATAACGTTGGTGACGTTGCCGGTATGGGCGCAGACCTTTACGAGTCTTACGTTGGTTCTATCATTTCTTCGCTTGCACTCGGTTATGCAGCGTTTGGTTCTTTGAAGGCTATAGCTCTTCCTTTGGTTCTTGCAGGTCTTGGCATTGTTGCTTCGATTATCGGTACATTCCTTGTAAGAACAGGCGAAAGTACAGAACAGTCTACACTTTTGAAGGCTCTTAGCCGCGGAACAAACTTTAGTGCAATTTTGATTGCAGTTCTTTCAGTTCCGGTTACATACTTGGTACTTGGCGCAGAAAACCTCAAGTTCTGTGTTCCGATACTTTCAGGTCTTATCGCAGGCGTTCTTATTGGTAAGGCTACTGAATATTTTACGTCAGATACATATAAACCCACTCAGAAGTTGGCTAAGTCAAGCTCTACAGGTTCGGCTACCATTATTATTGAGGGAATAAGCTTGGGTATGCTTTCAACAGTTATTCCGATAATAATTATTGGTGTATGTATACTTGTTTCATATTTTGTATGCGGTGGTAAAACATCTGCTACATTCGGTCTCTATGGTATTGCTCTTGCTGCCGTAGGTATGCTTTCAACACTTGGTATTACGCTTGCTACTGACGCTTACGGCCCTGTAGCAGATAATGCAGGCGGTATTGCTGAAATGGCAGGTCTCGAAGCAGATGTTCGTAAGAAGACTGATGCTCTTGACTCTCTTGGTAACACAACAGCGGCAACAGGTAAAGGCTTTGCTATCGGCTCGGCAGCATTGACCGCTTTGGCTCTTGTTGCTTCATATATCGATAAGATAAAGGAAGTTGCTCTTAAGGCGGGAGACGAAATCGTTACAAACTTTGATATAATGAACCCCAAGGTATTGGTTGGTTTGTTTATAGGTGCGTGCTTGCCCTTCTTGTTTGCGGCTTTGACTATGAGCTCTGTTGGTAAAGCAGCTCAGTCAGTTGTTGTTGAAGTTCGTCGTCAGTTCAAGGAAATTAAAGGACTTATGGAAGGCGACGGAGAACCCGACTATAAATCATGTGTAGACCTTTGTACACGTTCCAGCTTGAAAGAGATGATTGTTCCTACAATTATTGCGATAGTAGTTCCGATAGTTGTTGGTGTTGTACTTGGTTATCAGGGTGTAGTAGGTATGCTCGCAGGTGCGACTGCAACAGGTTTCTTGCTTGCAATATTTATGTCTAACTCCGGTGGTACATGGGATAACGCGAAGAAGTATATTGAAAGCGGCGCTGTAGGCGGCGGTAAGGGTAGTGACGAACACAAAGCAGCTGTTGTTGGTGATACAGTTGGTGACCCCTTCAAGGATACTTCCGGTCCTTCAATAAACATTCTTATTAAGCTTCTTTCAATGGTTTCCATTGTATTTGCAGCATTGGTATTTAAGTTCCATATTCTTTAATTCTTATTAAAGTGATAAAATTTAAAGGACTGAGTCATTAAAGTGCCCCAATTTGTGCGGACAGTACAAATTGGGGCACTTCATTTTGCCCGTATCTTTTTTTTTGCAAAAATATTGGACACATCATTGGGAAATTTCCATAGTGATGTGTCCAATATTTTTCTTTAATTTTCTATTATTGATGTGTTTTTATAAATTCTTTTATATCCGTAAGAAGCTTCATATCTTTTGCCGTGATACTTTTATAATCTCCTAAATCAAGCAAATATCTTGGATCAAGATTCAATTGTTTTTATTTGTATTCGTTGATGATTGTAAAAATAGATGTACTCATCTATGAGGCGGCAAGCCTCCTCATAGGTATGAAGTTTTGCATGGTAGATTACCATATATTTTACGCTTGTCCTTACTTCCTTTCTGTGAGCAAGAGAAAATCCAGCAAAAGTTCGTTTTTTATCTTCAATCTTTTGTTTTCATATTTATACTCTTGTAATGTCTTTGCTGGCTTTCACCCTCGCGATGCTTTCTAACTATCTCATCAATTATTTTTTGTGGCGTATTATGTGTTCCTTTTCGTCTTGGTATAAAAATACCTCCTATGGTAGTTGTTTTAATTCTACCATAGGAGGTATTTTTTGTCATTGTCCGTTTTTACTGGACTTGTTCAATGAAATCCGTCCTTTTTTGGATTTATGTGAGATGAGGTATAGACCGTAGGGGCGAGGTTTCTTTGCCAAACTTTCTTTCCTTAAAAGAAGGTAGTTTATTTTTCTTTTGATTCGAAACCGTCGGTGCTTTCTTTCATAAACATAATTTTTACAGTCATAAGAATGAGCTTTAAATCAAGAAGCAACGAATAATTTTGAATATACATAAGGTCAAGCTGAAGTTTGTCATAAGGAGGGGTGTTATATTTACCGTAAAGCTGTGCATAGCCTGTTAGACCACCCTTTACCTTTAATCTGTATTGAAATTCGGGAACTTCTTTTGTATAGGCTTCGACATGTTCTATTCTCTCGGGACGTGGGCCTACAAGGCTCATATTGCCGACAAGAATATCAAAAAGTTGAGGAAGCTCGTCGAGACGTGATGCTCGGAGAATCTTTCCGACAGGAGTAACTCTCGGATCATTATCAATAGCGGGGAGCGGGGTACCGTCCTTTTCGGCATTGACTATCATAGTTCTGAACTTGTGTATTTCGAATACTTTTCCGTTAATCGTTGCCCTTTTTTGTCTGAAAAAAATCGGGCCGCCGTCACAGAGCTTAATCGCTATTGCAGATATAATCATAAAAGGAGATGCAATAATGAGCATTAGCAGTGACACTACAATATCCATAGCACGTTTAACGAATTTTTGCTCAATCGTCATACCGTTGTTTCTGTAGAGCAGCAGAGGGGTATCAAAAAGGTGTATGCATTCTGCTCCTCTTACCAATACGTCGGAGATTTTTGTGGTTGCGTATGCTCTGATGTCGTTTTCAAAACAAATTTTTAGGAGCTTGTTACGCATTTCGGCGTGTATATCATAAAGTATAACGCCTTGCGCGCTTTTTATTGCTTCTTCGAGCTTATCTATTCCCTCCGAAACATTGACAATTTGTTTTAATGAGAACTTGTCCTTTCTCAATTTAAGTTTTTCTATAAACACCTCGGGAGAATATGCATCATAAATTATTACTGTTTTTTTGGCTGTAAATACTTTTCCAAATATAAAGTCTGCGATTATAGTGAATACAAACGAAATTGCAATGCTTATCGCAGTTAAAATCAGTAATGGGATTACCGTAACAAATCCGGCAGAAAGCAGTACTATTACCAAATACGAAAAGAATACCGTAAATAAAATTGCAAGACATTGTGATATAATAATGTTGGATTTGCGGTATCTTCCGTACTTAATTCCGTCAAATGAGTGAAGAAACGTTATTAGAAGAAGGGCGTATAAAGCGTAAATAAACCAGTTTCCTCTTTCGACGAACGGAAGAACTATATTTTCATTGTAATTTTTTAGCCAAATAGAAGCAAAGATGATTGTTTGGATTAATACCAGAACACCGGTTAGAAAAAGTCTGAAAAGCCTTTTAAATTGCTCTCTGTTTCTCTTCAATTTTTTCATCTCCATAATTATAATTAGTCTTTGTTTTTAATTTTAAATAAAAACTTTATATTATTGTCGTAAAATCTTTTTAGTCTTTTTGGTTCTTTCATTATTCTGTACAGCCATTCCAGATTGTGCTTTAAAAAGAACTGCGGAGCACGAGACTTGGCGCCGCTGATAACGTCAAAGCTTCCGCCAACACCTATAAAAACTCCCTTTTCAAATCTGTCTAAATGCTTGTAAATAAGCTTTTCTTGGGTAGGAACTCCTAATGCTACCATACAGATATCCGGTGAAAGTGATGCTATTTCATCAAAAACCTTTTCTTTATCTTGCACATAACCGTTTGAATATCCCAAAAGCTTGGCGTTTGGGTAACAAACGGCTATTTTTTTAACCAAAAGCTCAATAACCTCGTTTGATGCGCCGAAAAGGTATAGGCTTTTGTTTTGGTTGTCAGCTTCCTTGAGTAAGAACTCGGCAATTTCAACTCCTGCAATTTTTTCCGTAATGGGAATGTTAAGTGTTTTACAAGCCTTTACTACGGCAATACCATCCGGAATAAGGCTAGCATTTTGGTCGAGCAGCATAGTTGATATTTGGTTATCTTTTTCGGACATAATCAGTATTTCGGGGTTAACTGTTATTATAAATTTTCTTGTTCCGCAGATTAAGTCTTTTTTCAGAACAGAATAATATTCTTCTTGGCTTCCGCCGTATATTTTTTTGAGATATTGTTTCAAAGCTATTACCCCTACATACATTTTACATATATATGCCAATTATAACATATTTCGATTATTCCGTCAATACGATAAATGTTAACACATTTTTGGAATAACGCATACATAAATTTTTGCCTTTGGGGAGAAAAATAATCGATTTTGGTGCACAATAGTAGTGCTGTGAGTTTGTCGGGCAAATAATAAAGGGGGGAGAATATGGAGACGTTACCGAAAAAACAATATTTGTGTATAGATTTAAAATCGTTTTTTGCTTCGGTGGAATGTGTTGAGCGCGGGCTTGATCCAATGACGACGAGGCTTATTGTAGCCGATCCCGAAAGAAATCAAACTACTGTTTGTCTTGCCGTTACTCCCGCTATGAAAAAATTAGGTGTAAAAAACCGTTGCCGTGTATACGAAATTCCGACGAATATAGATTATATAAAGGCGTCCCCCCGTATGAAAAAGTATATTAAATATTCAGCCGAGGTCTACGGGGTTTATCTTAAATATATATCTAAAGATGATATACATGTCTATTCAATAGACGAAGTATTTATGGACGTAACAAAATATTTACCTTTATATAAGATGACCGCAAGAGACCTTGGAGAAACTATACGGCAAGACGTTTATAAGACTACGGGTATACCTGCCGCATGCGGAATAGGAACAAATCTCTACCTCGCAAAAATTGCCCTTGATATAATGGCAAAGGAAAGCCCCGATTTTATAGGTGCGCTTGACGAAGAGACTTATAGAGAAACTCTTTGGGATCATCGCCCTATAACAGACTTTTGGCATATAGGCAAGGGGATTGCAAGCCGACTTGCAACCTATGGCATATATACTATGCGGGATTTGGCTCATTATCCCGAAAAAACACTTTACAAAAAGCTTGGCGTTGATGCTGAAATATATATTGATCATGCGTGGGGGAGAGAGCCGACCACTATCGAAGATATAAAATCATATAAAACAAAAAGCCGTTCGTACAGCACCTCGCAGATATTACCGAGAGGTTATAAGTTAGACGAGGGGTTAATTATCGCAAAAGAAATGGCGGAGCATCTTTGTATGGAACTTTTTGATAAAGAGGTAGTGGCAAGATCGCTGACATTGACTGTAGGTTATGAGGGGAAAGAGCGAGAGTGGAGTGGCGGAACATATAGGTTTAACGGTCCTACTAACGCAGTGAGTAACGTTATTGCGGGAATTGAAAGTGTTTATTATAACGTTACGGATAGAAAAAAACTGATAAGAAAAATAAGTATATGTTTTAACAATGTTGACAAGCAAACGTGTGAACAGCTTGATTTTTTTACAGACGAAAGCGTAAAACAAAAAGAAAATGCTCGAATGAAGGCGGTAAACAGTATACGACGAAAATACGGAAAAAATTCACTCTTAAAGGGGAGAGACCTTGAAGAGTGCGCTACAGAAAAAGAGCGTAACAGACAGATAGGAGGACACAAATCGGGTGAGAAGTGAAAGAGCTAAAATATTTGCTCCATTCAGCCCGTTGCGAGGGCTTGATGAAGCATATAGAGCAAAAGAGCGTGTAATAGTACCAAAAGCAGAGCTTTTATGCGACAGAATAGAAGAAATCAATATAAAACTATCCTCTCTGCAAGACGGTTGCCTTATAAAAATAACTTATTACTTCGATGGGGGATATAAAACAAAGGTGGGCAGAGTAAAATCTGTTTTGCCCAATAAAAAAACGCTTGTTATGGATACGAAAATTGATTTTTCGGATATATATGACATAGAAATTTTGGATAAGTAAAATAAAATCTCCCGACTTTTCAATCGGGAGGTTAAAATTATTTATCGAGTCCTTTGGCGATATTCTTGGTTATATCGCTTTCGCAGGTCATAAACGTCGAGAGAATGTAGTTAGATACGTACATACCCTTGGTCGTAAAATAGTAGTTGCCGTTTTTAAATTCCATAAAGCCGTTTTCAATATATAATTTCAGTTCTTTTTCAAACATCTGGCTGAAATCTTTGTTGAAGTTATATTTAAATTCGTTTACGTTAAGCCCCTCTGCAAGTCTTAACTTAAGCATAATGTACTCGTCAACACGCTCCTCGGGAGTAATATCGTAATCTTCTTCGAGTATGTCAATTCCCGCATCAACGTATTCAAGCGCATCCATAAACATAGGTACGCTTCGCTTATATGAGAATCTGTGATTGTCAAAATAAGAATGAGCAGCGGGACCAAAGCCGAGATATTCTTGACAGTTCCAATATTTGAGATTGTGTTTGCATTTGAACCCATCTTTTGAAAAGTTGCTTATTTCATACTGCCAATAACCCCTGAATCGGAGATAGTCCACGGCGTATTTATACATTTCAAACTCTGTATCTTCATCGGGAAGGTCAAGCTTATCTTTCTTTTCGAAGAAAGGCGTACCCTCTTCAATTTTAAGGCCGTACAGCGAAATATGAGTAGGCTTAAGGTCGCATACTTGTTCGAGTGTATACCCCAAAGAACGTTGTGTTTGTCCGGGAATGCCGTACATTATATCGACGTTTATGTTTTCAAAGCCTGCCTGTTTTGCTATATTGTAGCTATTTGCAAATTCGTCAAAAGAATGAATTCTTGAAAGGGATGCAAGCTCCTCGTCAATAGCACTCTGCATACCAAAACTGATGCGGTTTACACCTGCCTTATAGTACTTCTTCAGCATCTTTTTGTTAACTGTGGCGGGATTGGCTTCCATTGTAAATTCAACTTTTTCATCAACCTTGAAATTGCGGTAAATACCATCAATAATTTCAAGCATTCTTTTGACGGGAATTGCGGTGGGGGTTCCTCCGCCAATATATATGGTGTTGACTACGTAATCAGATGCCTTTTCAGAAAAATCTTCCATTTGGAGCAACAGAGAGTCGGTGTATCTTACGTAATCGTCGAACTTTGTTATGGAGTAAAAGTCGCAATAGTCGCACTTGTGTTCGCAAAAAGGAATGTGTATATAAAGTCCAAGTTTCTTTTCCATAATATTTCCTCCTTATATAGAACTTATTATTCGTCATCAAGCTTGAGGACAGCCATAAATGCTTCGGGTGTAACCTCAACCGTACCGAGCGTACGCATTTTCTTTTTACCCTCTTTCTGCTTTTCGAGCAGTTTCTTTTTACGGGTAATGTCGCCTCCGTAGCATTTTGCAAGAACGTCTTTACGAAGTGCTTTTACGGTTTCGCGAGCTATAACTCTTCCGCCGATAGCCGCCTGAATCGGCACTTCAAACAACTGTCTCGGTATATTGTCTTTCAGCTTTTCGCATATCTTTCTTCCCCTTGCGTAAGCTTTCTCTTCATGGACTATGAAAGATAATGCATCAACTACGTCTCCGTTAAGCAATATATCAAGCTTAACGAGCTTGCTTGGAACGTATTCCGCAATTTCATAGTCGAGCGATGCATAGCCTTTGCTTCGGCTCTTCAAGGCGTCAAAAAAGTCGTAAATAATTTCATTTAAGGGAAGTCTGTAGTGCAATTCCGCTCTTGTAGTGTCAATATAGGTCATATCTATAAATACGCCTCGTCTGTCCTGGCAAAGATCCATAATTCCGCCGATATATTCGGATGGGGTGATTATACTTGCTTTAACCATAGGCTCGTATGCGGTTTCAATCTCGTCTACCAAGGGATAGTTTGCGGGGTTATCAATCATAACCGTCGAGCCGTCTTTTTTGTCTATTTTATAAATAACGCTTGGCGCTGTTGTGATAAGGTCAAGATTGAATTCGCGTTCGATACGCTCTTCGATAATTTCCATGTGAAGAAGTCCCAAAAAACCGCAACGGAAACCGAATCCGAGAGCTGCAGATGTTTCGGGCTCGAACGTCAAAGCAGCATCGTTGAGGCGGAGTTTTTCGAGCGCATCACGCAGGTCGCCGTATTTTGCACCGTCGGCGGGATATATACCTGCATACACCATAGGTACGGCTTTTTTAAAGCCGGGAAGCGGCGTGTCAATTCCGTTTTCTGCGTTTGTAACTGTATCGCCGACACGTGTATCTGATACGTTTTTTATGCTTGCGGTAATATAACCAACGTCACCTGCAGCAAGATAGTCGGATTTTGCAAGCTCAAAGGCTGACATAGTGCCTACGTCAACTACAGTAAACTTTGCACCCGTACCCATCATATATATTTCGTCGCCGCTTTTTATCTGACCGTCAAATACGCGGATATATACTACAACACCTAAATACGAATCATAGTAAGAGTCGAATATCAAAGCCTTGAGCGGTTTGTCGACATCTCCTTTGGGACAGGGAATATCACTAATAATTTTATCAAGCACTTGGTCTATGTTGAGGCCGCTTTTTGCAGATATAGCGGGACAACCCTCGGCCGGAATGCCTATGACGTCTTCTATTTCTTTTCTTACCTTGTCGGGATCTGCTGCCGGTAAGTCTATTTTGTTTATAACGGGAACTATTTCAAGGTCGGCATCGACTGCAAGATATGCATTTGCGAGTGTTTGCGCCTGAATTCCTTGGGTTGAGTCAACAACGAGCAAGGCACCGTCACAAGCGTTAAGCGAACGTGATACCTCGTAGTTAAAGTCAACGTGTCCGGGGGTGTCAATGAGGTTTAAAACATACTCTTGACCGTCGGGCGCAGTATAGTCCAGCTTAACCGCACGAGCCTTTATGGTAATGCCTCTCTCTCTTTCGAGGTCCATATTATCGAGTAACTGCTCTTCCATTTCTCGCTTTGCAACAGATTGGGTATGTTCCAAAATTCTGTCGGCAAGGGTTGATTTACCGTGGTCGATATGTGCCACGATTGAAAAGTTTCTTATTTTTTTTTGTCTGTCGTTAGTTATTGACATACAGCAATCTCCATTTTAATAATACTCATATTATTATAACTAATAATCCACTTTAAATCAAGTACAATTTTTTAACATATTTTATTATTACCAACAAAACTAATAAAGCAATATTTCTGTGCATTTACTAAAAGTCCGCACAGACCAAGGAATATTCCAAAGGTTGTGCGAGATTTGGAGTTTGTCTAGGTCTGTACAGACTTTTTTAATTACATAGAGGGGATTTTTTGAAAAAAATAAAAAATCCCTTGACAAATTTTTAGTACGGTGCTATACTAAAGCATATTTAAAATGCAACGAAGGAATTATTTCGATTCATAACTTCATTTCAGAGAGCTGTCGGTTGGTGCAAGACGGTGTGAAGAGTTTCGAAAGTCTCGTTCCTGAGCAGAATCGCAGAAAGTATGATGAGTAAGCGGTTACGGAGTGTCCCGTTATCATGGCAAAAGACTTGTTTGAGTTTTATTGAGTTGACCGTTTTTTTCGGTAAACAGGGTGGTACCGCGATAATTTCGTCCCTGAAGTCAAAATTGACTTCGGGTTTTTTTATTTTTATTTTTGCCGAATAAATACGGCATTGGAGAAAGGGTGTTTTATAATGAAACAAATTAAAATTGCAGACAAAACGCTTTGCAGAAGCGACAAGACCTTTAGCTTCAAAGAAAGACTTGAAATAATCAGACAGCTTGAAAAGCTAAAAGTTGACGTAATAGAATTGCCCGAAATAACAAATGCGAGAACGGATATTCTCCTTGTGCGTACAGCCTCTTCTTTTGTTAAGAACAGTGTTATATCTGTTGCGGCGGGAAGTAACGAGCAGTCAATTGTCGATGCGGCGGCGGCTTTGAGTGTTGCAAATAAGGGGAGAATACGTATTGAAGTTCCAATGTCGGCGGTCGGTATGGAATACTTTATGCATAAAAAACCCGAAAAAATGAATGAGTGGGTAAAGTATGCCGTAGAAAAAGCAGTGTCGCTTTGTCCTGACGTTGAGTTTTGTGCGGTTGATGCAACAAGAGCTGAAGCTGACTTTCTTATCGAAGTTATAAAAACGGCAGTAGCGTCAGGTGCAAAAACCGTTTCCGTGTGTGACAGCGCTGCGGGAATGATGCCAGATGATTTTGCAAACTTTGGCAAGAAAATAGTTGAGGAAGCGGGAGTCGATGTGGGTGTTGGCTGTTCAAATAAGAATGGTCTTGCATCTGCAGAAGCTATTATGGCTGTAAGAGATGGCGTTTCGGTTGTAAAAACGTCAATAGGCGGAGACGGTGTTCCCTTTGATGCTTTTGCTGGAATGGTAAAGGATTGCGGCGACAATTACGGCTTTTATGCAGGAACTAGTTATACAGAAATGCACCGTATATTGAGTCAGGTTGGCTGGATATGCTCTGACAAGAAGATGGAAAAGAACGTTTCTGTATCATCAGTTGAAGAAAACGGAATAAGACTTGATGCAAAAGATGATATAAATGCAGTGTCGGCTGCCGTAGCCAAGCTCGGATACGACCTTTCCGATGAAGATAATAAACGTGTACATGAGGAAGTGTGCCGTGTTGCCGAAAAGAGAAGTGTCGGCGCAAAAGAGCTGGATGCAATTATAGCAACCGTTGCTTTACAGGTTCCCGATTCATACAAGCTTGAGAACTATGTTATAAATAACGGAAATATAATCAGTGCAAGTGCGCAAATAACCCTCATCAGAGACGGTAAAACCTTGCAGGGAGTTGCGATAGGCGACGGTCCTATTGATGCGGCATTTGTGGCTATCGAACAAATTATCGGTCATCGTTATGAGCTTGATGATTTTCAGATTCAGTCAATTACGGAGGGTAAAGAAGCTGTTGGCTCGGCGCTTGTTAAGCTTCGTTTTGACGGCAAGCTTTATTCGGGTAACGGTATTTCTACCGATATTATAGGCGCAAGTATCAGAGCATATATAAGCGCAGTAAACAAGATTGTTTACGAAGAGCATAATGTTTAATGAAAGGAGAATGTAAAAAATGAAGCTTTCATTTTCAACGAAGGGATGGCATAGCAGTACCTTTAGTGATTTTTGTGAAATAGCCGAATCTCTGAAATTTAAGGGGATTGAGCTTCACAACATAAATAATCGTCTTTTTACCGATAGAGACGGAGCTTTTCACGATTATTCTGCGGCATCAACGTTGCGCAGTCTTTATGACAAAAAGCTTTCCATTCCTTGTATCGACATTGTAAGTGATATTTCGGTTGAGTCCGAAGCGGAAGAAGCAAAAAATGAAATTGCAAGATGTTTTGAAATAGCGCAGTTTTTGCATATTCCTTTTATTCGTTTAAAATCACGTTCGGAAAATGCTGACGGAATATATATTGCTGAAAAGTTTATAAAAGAAGTATTGCTCGAAGCGGAAGAACGTGGAATAGTGCTTTTGCTTGAAACATCGGGATTGTTCCGTAATACTGCAACGTTACGCACAACGCTTGAAAGCTTTGCTTCAGACAGTCTTGGCGCATTGTGGAATTTATCCGAAGCTTATGTTGAAGAAAAAAATGCTGAAGTTATAATAAAAAATCTCGGCGCATATATCAAGCATGTGCATTATAACGATATTTCGCTCGAAAACGGAGACAAAGAGTATTGTCTTGCGGGCGAGGGTGAACTTCCGATAAAAGATATTATGAACGCTTTGAGAAGCGTTAACTACGACGGCTTTATATCCTTGGTGTGGGATCCTATGTGGTGCGAAGAAATTGACGATATGGAAATTATCTTTGCGCAGTTTAGCCACTATATGAAGCAGTTTTCGGATACTTCAAAGGGAGATAAGAATTTCTACTACAACAGAGCGCATACGGGCCGTTTCAGTTGGAAGAAGGATGACCTTATTGACCTTACTTTCTCGCAGGTTCTTGACAGACTTGTTGAAGATTTCCCCGACCAATATGCATTTAAATACACTACGCTTGACTATACGAGAACATATAGCGAATTCAGAGATGACGTTGATACGTTTGCGAGAGCGCTTATTTCGCTCGGCGTTAAAGCGGGTGACAAGGTTGCCGCTTGGGCATCTAACGTGCCTCAATGGTTCATCGCATTCTGGGCTACGGTAAAAATAGGCGCAGTACTTGTTACCGTAAATACCGCATACAAAATTCACGAGGCTGAATATTTGCTTCGTCAGTCGGATACGCATACCCTTATTATGACAGAGGGCTCAAAGGATACTAGTTACGGTGAAATTGTAGCAGAGCTTTGTCCCGAGCTTGAAACAACAAAAGCGGGTAAACCGCTTCACAGCAAGAAGTTGCCTTTCTTGCGTAATGTTATTACTGTTGGATTTACTCAAAAGGGTTGTATGACGTGGAACGATGCTTTGAAGAGAGCAGACGAGGTTCCCGTTGAAGAAGTTTACCGAATGGCGGCTCTTGTTGATAAAGACGACGTATGTAATATGCAGTATACTTCGGGAACAACGGGCTTCCCAAAGGGAGTTATGCTTACGCATTATAATGTTGTAAATAACGGCAAGTATATCGGCGACCATATGGATTTGTCCACTGCAGACAGAATGATGATTCAAGTGCCTATGTTCCATTGTTTTGGTATGGTACTTTCTATGACGGCGTCTATGACTCACGGAACAACAATGTATCCGTTGCCCTACTTCTCGCCTAAACCCGCATTGGCGTGTGTTCACAACGAGCATATAACTGCATTTAACGGTGTTCCTACAATGTTTATTGCGATGATGGAGCATCCCGATTTTGAAAAAACTGATTTTTCATATATGAGAATAGGTATTATGGCGGGTTCAAACTGCCCTGCGGAGCTTATGAAAAAAGCTACGGAAGTTATGAATATGAAAGAAATCGTATCTGTTTACGGACAGACAGAGGCATCTCCCGGTTGTACTATGAGCAGTTATTACGATTCTCTTGAAGTAAGAACCGAAACTGTAGGTTCTGCGTTTGCTAATGTTGAATGTAAAATCATTAACCCCGAAACGGGCGAAGAATGTCCCGACGGCGAAAACGGTGAGTTTGTTGCAAGGGGATATAACGTTATGAAGGGTTATTATAAGATGCCGGGAGCAACTGCGGCGGCTATTGATGCTGACGGTTGGTTGCATACGGGTGACCTTGCTTGTCGTACCCTCGAAGGTAACTACAGAATAACGGGCAGGCTTAAAGATATGATTATCCGTGGCGGTGAAAATATTTACCCTAAGGAAATTGAGGAATTTATATATACCTGTCCTAAAGTAAGTGACGTTCAGGTTATTGGTGTACCCGATGAAAAATACGGCGAGGAAATTATGGCTTGTATTATTCTTAAAGAGGGAGAAATGATGACCGAGGACGAGATGAAGAAATATATCGCTGACCATATGGCGAGACATAAGGTGCCGAGATATATTGACTTCGTTGATTCGTTCCCTATGAACGCGGCAGGAAAGATACAGAAATACAAAATGCGTGAAAACGCTGTTGAAAAGTTAGGACTTAAGAAAGCGTAAAGGAAATGCTTGACAATAAATATTATGTAATAGACGCGCATTGTCATATATATCCCGAAAAGATTGCGGCAAGAGCAGTAGCGGGAACAGATGGCTTCTATGGAGAACACTCTTTCGGAACCGGAACGGTAAGCGGTTTGCTTGAAGTGGGGGATAAAGTTGGTATCGACCACTATATTGTGCAGTCGGTGGCGACCACACCTCATCAAGTTAGGGGTATTAACGACTTTATTGCAGATAGCGTGAAAAATAGCGATGGTAAGTTTACCGGACTCGGTACACTTCACCCCGACACAGAAGACCTTGACGGAGATATTAAACATCTTATTGATTTAGGTCTGAAAGGCGTAAAATTGCATCACGATATACAGCAATTTAAGATAGATGACTACAGATGTTTGAAGATATATGAGAAATGCGAAGAGTTTGGTTTGCCCATACTTATGCATACGGGCGACCACAGATTTGATTTTTCAAATCCGAACAGACTTTTGCCGATTTTGGAGATATATACGGGATTGACTGTTATAGGCGCCCACCTTGGCGGTTGGTCTGTATGGGAAGAAGCGGCGGATAAATTGTCGGGACTGCCTAACCTTTATGTTGATTGCTCGTCAAGCCTCTATGCTATAAGCAGCGAGGAAGCTAAAAAAATAATATATTCCTATGGTGTTGATAAAGTTCTTTTCGGTACCGATTATCCTATGTGGGAGCCGACTTTGGAATTTGAAAGATTTTTCAATATCGGCTTGACCGAAGAAGAAAATGAAAAAATACTTTCTAAAAATGCCGAAAAGCTTTTTGGAATAAAGAGCTAAAAAAGTGTGTGAGCTATTGCTCACACACTTTTCTATTTCATCATATATCCTTTACCTCTTATAGTGTAAATCATTTTTACACCGAGGGTGTCGTCCAGTTTTTTGCGGAGATAATTTATATATACATTATCTGCATTGTTCTTGGAATCATAATCCTCTCCCCAAATAGTATCGATAACTTTTTGGCGGGGAACTATGCGCCCTCTGTTTTTATAAAGAAGAGAGAGCAGCGCAAATTCCTTTGGAGAAAATTTAATGCTTTTTTTGTCTATAGTAACCTTTTTTGTGAATTGGTCAAGCTCCATATTGATTGTGGTTTTTGTGGGATTAACGGTTATTCCCGTAGTACGTTTAACGTTAAATTTGTCTCCTACAAGAGTTGTAAGTTCAGTAACCTTAAACGGTCTTTCAAAAAATGCTATAATGTTTTCAAATTCTCCGACGTCGCCTTCTTTTCCCAACACAATAAATGGAAGTTGATTTTTGCTGACAAACGACAAGTCGCCCGAATAGTAGTCGGAATCATAGATGATAAGACTTGCAGTATCGGCAACAAGCTTCAATGCGGGGGGATTCAATTGTTCGGTAACGTTTTTTACGCTTAAGCCTATACCCGATAGCTCAAGTTCGAGCATACGAGCAAATCGTTTGTCTCGGCTTATCAAACAAATATCGTTCATTTCTTGCTTTCCAGACTAAACTGTCTCCAACGAGTATCGAGCCATTTTGCTGTAAACCACATTACGCAATATCCCGCAACAGTTTTAATAAGCCAACTTACGTAGGGGGTTATAAGGTATATAATCTCGGTAGAGTTGAGGTCGCTTGCGCCGTATGAAACTACGTCAACGATTGTATCGATTACGCAACCCGAAAGAAGAAATGCGGATATAAGCACAACTACCCACGTCGAAATGGAAATGAGAGGGTTTTTAGCGGCAAAGAAAGTTTTTACCGTAATGTTTGTATTTTTTTCGTCGAGATATTTGGATCGTAAAAAGCAAGCAAGGAAAAGCGCACCCGCAAGTAACATAAGGTCTACAACCGCATTCGTAAAACACGTAATCAAATTACCTGTAAATGACGCGGAAAGGTTTTCTGTAATAATTGTACCTATAGCAAGATAAGAAGTATAAATTATTGCAATTCTTAATCCGCAAAAACCGATAAGTTTTTTGCTCTTCTCATATCCGAAACGAATAATAGAGTTAAGTAAAACAGCATATACAAAAAACAAACCTACAAGATTTAGGGCGGTTATAAATCCGCTTAAAAAGTTAGCTGCGTCAACAAGAAGTATATCTCCTGATATAAACGACAAGATCAAAGATAGAACAAAGTTGCTTATTATGGGAAGTATAACGCAACCGATAATCATAAGCAGTTTTAAGTGCTTTGTAAATAAAGATACAGCGTTGCTACCTGCAGGGGCAACTCTTTTTTTGTTAACAGCCATAGTAAATACCTCTTTTTTTATCTTAATTCATTCAAATCGTAAGGTGTAAGCTGATATACACAGTAGTTAAGCCAGTTTGCAAAGAGTAAATGCGCATGACCTCTCCACGTGTTCAGTGGCTTCTTGGTGGGATCATCATCGGGGAAGTAGTTGTACGGAACTTGAATATCGAGTCCCTTGTTTACGTCTCTGAAATATTCCTTTGAAAGTGTGTCAAAGTCGTATTCAAGATGGCCCGTAGCAAAAAATCTTCTCATATTCTTGTCTGCAATAAGGAAGAGCCCCGATTTATCCGATTCTGCAAGAACTTCAAGGCTCTTGTTGTTGCGCACAAGCTCGGAATCAATGTCTGTATGCCTTGAGTGCGGTGCATTAAATACCTCGTCAAATCCTCGAAGAAGTGGGTGAGAGGGATTATTTATCGTATGGGGGAATATACCGAACATTTTTTGCGAAAGAGGATATTTCGGAATTCCGTAGTGATAATACAAAGCTGCCTGCGCTGCCCAACAAATATGAAGTGTGGAATAAACGTGCGTCTTTGACCATTCCATTATCTTGCAAAGTTCGTCCCAATAACCTACCTCGGAAAAGTCGAGAATTTCTACGGGAGCGCCCGTTATAATAAGTCCGTCAAACCTTTCATTCATAACATTATCGCAACTTGTATAAAAATGGTGCATGTGCTCTTCGGACGTATGCTTGGGTTTGTGGGCAGTCGACGGGTAAAGGAGGGTGAGCTCAACCTGCAACGAGGTGTTTGACAATAATCTTATAAGTTGTGTTTCTGTAACAATTTTCGTAGGCATAAGGTTGAGAATCGCAATCTTAAGCGGACGTATGTCCTGATGTATAGCGCGATTTTCGTCCATAACAAATATATTTTCATTTTCAAGGATTTCTATTGCGGGAAGTCCCGATTGTACCTTGATTGGCATAATATCACCTCTTTGAGTAAAAGTATTGCTATTAAACCATTATATCAGTATTTTTTGACTATATCAAGAGTTTTTTTGAAAAAAGAGGGGATTTAATCAGGGGGGCAGCGAGAGAATCCCTTTACGTCGGCTATGCCACCACTCCCCCAAAGTGGGAGTCTTGGGGTTCGCACAAACCAGAGAGGCAAAGTTCTTTGCCAAGCTTTCTACGAAAGCTGCGCTGACAGCTCCCCCAAAGTGGGAGTCTTGGGGTTCGCACAAACCAGAGAGGCAAAGTTCTTTGCCAAGCTTTCTACGAAAGCTGCGCTGACAGCTCCCCCCAAAGTGGGAGCCTTGGGGTTCGTAC
>JAFYPF010000027.1 GCA_017547655.1 Clostridia bacterium | reverse complement strand
GTATGTTCCGTTAACGTTCTTTATAAGTATATCGTGGCTTGACTTATCATCAAACACATCGCTTTCGGGGAAGTAATCAGCTTCATATACGGTAAGAGGCGGCAATTCCTTTAACTTATCCGCAACTCTATGTACAAGCTCTTTTACGTTTGTTCCAGTCAATGCAGAAATATACATAAGCTCATAGCCATTTGAATTTACGTATGCTTCAAAAGAATCTTTATCGAACTCGCCCTCTTCAGACATATCAATTTTATTTGCCGCAACAATCTGCGGTCTGTTTGCAAGGTCTTCGCTGTATTCGGCAAGTTCTGCATTTATCTTTTCGATATCCTCAACAGGATCACGTCCGCTCATTCCCGATACATCAACTATATGAACAAGAAGTCTACATCTGTCTATATGACGAAGAAAATCGTGTCCAAGTCCTGCGCCCTCTGCCGCGCCCTCGATAATTCCGGGAATATCTGCTGCCACAAACGAACGCTCTTCCCCTGCATCAACAACGCCAAGATTTGGGGAAAGTGTAGTGAATTCATAATTGGCTATTTTAGGCTTTGCTGCGCTAATTTTTGATAAAAGCATCGATTTACCAACATTCGGGAAACCTACAAAACCAACGTCAGCAAGCATTTTAAGCTCAAGTATAACCTCTTTCTCTTCCCCTTTTATACCGCTTTTTGCAAATCTCGGTATCTGCCTTGTAGGAGTCGAAAAGTGTCTGTTACCCCAACCGCCTCTACCGCCTTT
The DNA here is from genome assembly GCA_017547655.1 of Clostridia bacterium. Taxonomy (GTDB): domain Bacteria; phylum Bacillota; class Clostridia; order Oscillospirales; family CAG-272; genus RGIG1995. The sequence continues at coordinate 88,425 of JAFYPF010000027.1, read as the reverse complement.
ACAAAGAGTAAAGGGTTCTGAATCGGACATATCCTTTATTATTCTGCCACTCTCGGCATCTCTCACAACCGTACCGGGCGGCACTTTCAAAACGAGGTCATTTGCAGTCTTTCCGTGAAATTTGGATTTCATTCCGTCTCCGCCGTTTTCTGCAACAAATTTCTTGTGGTATTTATAGCGCAAAAGCGTGTTTTCGCCCTCATCTATTTCAAGAACAATATTACCCCCATTACCGCCGTCTCCGCCGTCGGGACCACCGTGAGAAACGTACTTTTCACGTCTGAACGATACTGCGCCGTTGCCTCCGTCTCCCGCTTTTACGTAGATTTTTACTTTATCAATTATCATTTTAGTCACCTGCTCTTTCTATATACCAAGCATATCTTTAAGCTGCTGTTCGTCAATAATTTTTACGCCCAAGCTTTGAGCTTTCGTTAACTTACTTCCCGCGTCATCGCCCGCTAAAACATAATCGGTTTTCTTTGAAACAGAAGAAGAAGTCTTTCCTCCGTAGCTCTCAATCAATTCCCCTGCTTCATCACGGGACATTGTAGGAAGCTTTCCAGTTAAAACGAAGGTCAAACCCTCTAATATACTTCCCTTTTGTTCTTCCGCTTCGTAAACAGTCGATACTCCGACCTCTTTCAGCTCACTAATAATCTCTGCGGTTTTTTCTCTTGAAAAGAAATCAATTATATAGTCAGCCGACACGTCTCCAATATCATCAATCTGCATTAAGTCTTCTCTTGTTAAACCGAAAAACGCATCAATATTTTTATATTTCTTCGCAAGAGCCGTAGCTGCAACTTCGCCTACCTGTCTTATCCCTAACGAATATAACAAACGGGCAAGTCCCGCATTCTTTGAATTTTCGATAGAATTTATAAGATTTTCTGCCGATTTATCCCCCATACGGTCAAGTGAGGCAATTTTTTCTTTTTCAAGTCTGTATATATCAGCAAATCCTTTTATAATACCGTTATTATAGAACAGTTCAATAATTTGAGGTCCCATACCTTCAATATTCATAGCAGCTTTTGACACAAAATGCTCTAATGTGCGCAAAAGCTGAGCAGGACATTCTGCATTGGTGCATCTGTGATCAGCTTCGCTTTCTTCGTGGAATATAGGTTCATTACACGAGGGACATACCTTGGGCATTTCAAATATAACAGCGTCATTAGGTCTCTTTTGTAAAACCACACTTTCAACACGTGGGATAATTTCACCCGATTTCACAACAATAACCGAATCGCCTACACGTATATCCTTTTCCCTGATATAGTTCAAATTATGCAAAGTTGCTCGTCTAACGGTAGAACCTGCAATCTTTACGGGCTGTAAAACCGCATTAGGTGTCAAAACGCCCGTTCTGCCTACCTGGATAACAATATCAAGCAATTTTGTTTCTTTTTCTTCGGGCGGATATTTATACGCAACAGCCCATTTAGGTCTGCCGCCAATCTCTCCAAGCTCTGTTCTGTTTCGCAATATATCAGCCTTTACAACAGCGCCGTCTATATCAAACGATAGATCTTCACGCATTTTACCAATATACTTAATATGCTTTTCAATTGCATCAATTTCATCGCTTACAAACGTATATGGCAAAACCTTAAACCCTTGCTCACGCAAGAACTGCAATGAGTCGCTGTGTGTTGTAAATTCTTTATCGCAATATTGAACATTAAAAACAAAAATGTCAAGCATTCTCTGCGCAGTAATTTTGGAATCAAGCTGACGAAGCGAACCTGCTGCGGCATTTCTCGGGTTTGCAAACCTCTCCTTTTCGCCCCTCGTTTCATTTATCTTTTCAAAAGCCTCTCTCGGCATATATACTTCGCCGCGCACCTCAAGTCTGCCTTTATAATCAATAGTCAGAGGAATAGATTTTATGGTTTTTAAATTTAAAGTAACGTTCTCTCCGACCAGTCCGTCACCTCTTGTCGCCCCAAGAACAAACTGTCCATCTTCGTACACAAGAGAAACGGATAAGCCATCAATTTTCGGTTCAACTGAATATAACATTTTTGAATTCTTTTTATAAAACGCTTCAAGCTCTTCAAAAGAAAAAACATCGGTAAGGCTTCCCATAGAAACGTTGTGTTTTACTTTTTCAAACTTATCGAGCGCCTTTCCGCCAACTCGCATCGTGGGCGAATTCTCAGTCTTTAGTTCGGGATACTTTTCCTCAAGCTCTTCAAGCTCTCTGAAAAGCATATCGTATTCATAATCCGTTATTTCCGGATTATCATCAACATAATACTTCTTGCTGTGATACTCCAAGACTTTTCGTAAATATTCTATTCTTTCAGACGCTTGATTCATAATACGAATTAACACCTTTCTTTTTCGCTTGATAAATAAGGAAAATTGTAATTATTTATTAGAATTATACACCGAAACTCCGTTGACAATACAAAAAAACTCTGTTATAATAATACCATAAATGTTTGTGTTTTGCAATATTATTCAGAAAGAAAGAGGCATTAAAATGAAAACAAAAGCAGTTAGACTTTACGGCGTAAACGATTTGCGACTTGACGAATTTGAACTTCCTGAAATAAAAGATGATGAAGTGCTTGTTGAAATTGTCTCTGACAGTATTTGTATGTCTTCATATAAGGCCGCAATTCAGGGCGCAGCACACAAAAGAGTTCCCAACAATGTTGCTGAAAATCCCATTATTATCGGCCACGAATTCTGCGGTAAAATTGTAGAAGTCGGCACAAAATGGGCAGATAAATATAAAGCAGGTGACAAATTCACAATTCAGCCCGCTATAAACTATCAAGGCAAACTTGATGCTCCGGGTTATTCTTACAATTTGTGCGGCGGCGCAGCGCAGTACGTTATCCTTCCCCGCGAAGTAATGGAAATGGATTGTTTGCTTCCCTACGAGGGTGATGCGTATTTCTATGGCTCATTGGCTGAACCTATGTCTTGTATTATCGGCGCATACCACGCACAGTATCACACAACAAACGGCAGTTACGTTCACGATATGGGCATCAAAAAAGGCGGTAATCTCGCGATTATGGCGGGTGCAGGTCCTATGGGTATGGGCGCTATCGACTATGCTATCCACGTTGATCCCCGTCCTTCTCTTGTTGTTGTTACCGATATTGATACTGCAAGACTCAACAGAGCTTCTGAAATCATTACAGTTGAAGATGCTGCAAAGAACGGCGTTAAGCTCGTTTATGTTAACACTGCAGAGCTCGAAGATGCTGATGCATATTTGATGGAACTTACCGAGGGAAAAGGTTTTGATGACGTATTTGTATTCGCTCCTGTTAAACCTGTTGTAGAAATGGCTGACAGACTCCTCGGCAGAGACGGTTGCCTTAACTTCTTTGCAGGTCCCGTTGACTCCAAGTTCTCCGCGATGTTCAACTTCTACAACGTTCACTATGGTTCAACTCACATCGTTGGCACCAGTGGAGGTAATACAGATGATATGAACGAATCTAATACACTTGCTCACAAGGGTATTATCGATCCTTCTTGTATGATTACTCACATCGGCGGTCTTGATGCAGTTGTTGACACGACACTTAATCTCCCAAAAATCCCCGGCGCAAAGAAGCTTATCTATACACACAAGTCGCTTCCTATGACCGCACTTGCTGATTTTGCGGAACTCGGAAAGACAGATCCTTTCTTCGCAGATCTCGCAAACATCATCGCAAAGAACAACGGTCTTTGGTGCGCTGAAGCTGAAAAGTACGTTCTTGCGAACGCAAAAGAAATATAATAATATAATCAAAAAACAACTAACAAGACCACCGAATGTACGGTGGTCTTGTCTTATTTTACCCATGCTTCAAGTCTATGAATGTTAAATCCTTTTTCTGAAAAATTCTTTTCATACTCGGTCATAATGTTATCTTTCGCAAACTCACTGTTATGCAAATCATAAGTTACATTTTTTAAATTCCAACCGTCTTCGGTAAACTGCTCGAGCGAAAACTCAAAAAGTCCCGCATTGTCGGTTTTAAAAAATATTGCACCATCCTCTTTCAATATATGCCTATACACATCAAGAAACGCCTTGTATGTCAATCTGCGCTTATAATGCCCCGCTTTAGGCCATGGATCCGAAAAATTCAAATATATGTAATCAACAGAATGCGGCAAAAACACCTCTGTTAATCCCTTTGCATCACAAATCATAAATTTAATATTCTTTAGTTCCCTATCATTAGCCTTTTCTGCCGCAAGCAATATAACGTCAGACACCTTTTCTACTGCTATATAGTTAATATCAGGGTTTCTTTCTGCGTTTTCAATTATAAATTTACCTTTTCCGCACCCAATCTCGAGATACGTAACCTTGTTCGAATCAAGCTCCGGAATAGTTGTAAAATATTTAGATACTGCCTCAAGTCTTTCAGCGCCGTGTTTCTTTTTTCTCGCTCTCATAATAAATCCTCATTTTTTTATCATGTATATATATTTTTTGTATACACAAGACAATAATATTATTGCTTTTTTATTTTTTTGTGTTATAATAGTATTATAGCATATTTTTTTACTTAAAACAACAGATTACCTTATTTTTTTGAGGAGGTTTTTCATAAAGTGGAAAAGTTTATCTTCTTAGCTACAATAAAAGACAGACTCGCTGAAATAAATTTGCCGAAAGAGTCTATTGATAAGCATTTAAACATTTTTGAAGATTGTTTCAAGGGCAAAAGTTCCGATGAAATAGACAGCGTAATCGAAAGCGCAGGCGGCGTCGACGGAATTATTAAATCAATACAAAACCTCGAAAACGTTAAAACGAAAAAAAATCAAGATACATCGGTCAATGCTTCAGCTCCGGTCGAAGACATTATCAAAGATATACAAAATACCATGTCGAAGGAATCCCCCGAGGTTGCACCCGAATCACTTGACGAAGTCTTAAGTGATATTTCCAATGACACGGCAGATAATGACGTTCCCACTATGGAAATCCCAAAGGCTCGCAACATAGACAAGCATATCCGCGAAGCCGAGGAAATGACAGAAACCATGGAACGAATCCCCGTTCTGCAAGATAAACAAGATGAGGAATTCTCAGCAGAGCTTTCCGAATATGATTTTGAAATGCTTTTTGAGGAGAGGTTATCAAAACTCGAAATACTTTTAAATAATATTCGTAAAAAAATATCTCCCAAGAAGTATAAAGCCACCATGCCCGTTGCAATTATAATTGCATCACTTGCATTTGCCGTTGTCGGCGCGCTTTTTCCTCTTCTTATATTATCATCTGTTGCTTTTTCCATCGCTTATATCTGTACAGTTGTTGCAGGAGTATGCTTTGCTATCATACCTATAGGTTACGGAATTTATATGAGCTTTAAGTTGCTCCCTATTGCGTTGTACGAGCTTAGCATCGGCATAATCTCATTGGGGATTACAATGTTATTGAGCATTCTTCTCTATAACTATGTAAAAAGACTTGTTCCATTCTTATTTAAAAAAATTATTGAATTATTTAAATTCTGTATAAAATTATCAAAATGTTACTTCGGAAAACAAGTAAAGGAGGAAGCGTAAGATGAAAAAAACCTCTATAGTTTTCCTTATTATTTCAGTTATTTTAATTTTAACCGGCATTGTTATTAAAAATAAAAGTGTCGCCTTGGCTGAAAAAGAAAACATCAAGATTTACAGACAAGAGCTTACTGAAAACGGTGATTTGATTGAAACGGTCGAATTCTCCCCGGAAAACACAAATAAGATTAACATCAAACTAAAAGATACTGATGTTAATGTCATCGGAAATGCTGAAAAGAATTATATTGAAATAATAAACTTCAACACACTCGAATATTCCGCATACTCAAACAACAGATCATTCAACATCGAAAACGACATTATTTCTGCTCTCTCCGGCAGAGCCGAAAGCGGTAACATTTCCTTTGACGGCATTAGGGATTTTGTCAGACTCGATAAACACAATACGGAAAGAAAAATAAATGTTTATATTTCCGCAAGCGCTCAAATAAAAATCTTTGATATTGATATCGAAAACGGTAATGTTTCATTTAATAATATCAATCAAATTTGCGATTACAACGTAAAAATCAACCAAGGAAATATTACACTTTCGGGCACACCCACTGTTTCATTAACGGATTTCTATATCAAAAAAGGAAATATCAGTTTAGATGACGCATTTATCGCAAATGCTAAATTAAAAACAGAAAACGGAAATGTTAATTTTTCTACCCTCTCGAATATTATTTACGATTACGAAATCGAAGCTGAAACAGGAATAATCAAGATAAACGATGAGACGTATAACGGCAAATACTCCATCGAAAACGATGAGGTAAACGGCATTATTAACGCTCACGTCGGTGTAGGTAACGTAACTATTACGACAATTGCACCCTCCTTTGAAGCATAAACTCCAAACGCACACGTTTTTGTGTGCGTTTTTATTAAAAAAACTTTTTTATTTAGACGAATATTTTTCTGATAATTTGTTAATCATATTATTGCTCAAATTTAATTTTAAGGAGCTGGAAATATGCTTGACAAAATATCATTAATTTTGCTCATAGTCGGCGGACTCAACTGGGGCAGTATTGGTTTGTTTAAATTCGATCTCGTAAGTTGGCTCTTCGGCGGTCAAACCGACTTGATAAGCAGAATAATATACACCGTTGTCGGTCTCTCGGCAATCTGGTGCATTTCACTTCTTTTCAGAAGTCGTGAAGAAATTTTTGAAGACGAATAAAAAACATATCCTCCAATCTTGGAGGATATGTTTTTTATTCACTCTCTAATAACTCATAAAGTTCAAGGAGCCTTGTTTCAAGTTCTTCTTTTTTTTGCCACAATTCAGCGGACTTTACATAATCAGTTGCACAAGCATCAATATCAGCATCCAACTCTACAAGCATCTGTTCAATCTTTTCAGACTCAATTTTAGCTTGCTGTATTTTTCTTTCACGCTTTCTTATTTCCGCAAGCTCCCTCTTGTTTTGCAGATAACTCTCTTTTGAACTCGACTGAATTTCGAGCCTCGATTCCTCTTCGTGTGACGTTTGTCTATTCTTTTTATATTGGCAAAACTGCTCATAAGTGCCTATAAAATCAGAAACGTTACCTTTTTCGAAATCTAATATCCTGTTTGCAAGTTTTGAGAGAAAATATCTATCGTGCGACACTGCAATAATAGTACCATCAAAATCTAAAAGTGCGTTTTCTAACGCCTCTCTCGAATTGATATCAAGGTGGTTTGTAGGTTCGTCAAGTATAAGAAGATTCATTCTCGACAAAATCAACTTGCATAGCGTTAATCTCGCTTTTTCACCACCGCTTAACATTGATACTTTTTTTAAAATATCATCACCCTTAAACAAAAATAAGGCAAGAGCGTTTCGCATTTCTGTTTGAGTTAAATTCGGATATGAATTCCATAATTCATCAAGAACAGAATTATCAGCGCTTAACTCCTGATTTTCCTGATCGTAATATCCTACCTTTACGTTGTACCCGTATTCCATAACACCGGTGTCGGCTCGCAGTTTTTCTGCAAGAATTTTTATCAAAGTTGATTTGCCGCAACCGTTTTGCCCTGTTATAAACACGTGTTCTCTTTTGTGTATCTCAAAAGAAATGTCTTGAAATAACTTCAATGAACCAAACGCTTTCGACAGCCCCTTTGCTTTCAAAACATCATTCCCGCTCTCGGACGCTTTGTTAAATCGAAGTCTGATGCTTTCGGGCAAATTCTCGGGCCGTTTCACCCTCTCCATTTTGTCGAGGAGCTTTTGGCGGCTTTCTGCTGCAATTATATTTCTTTCGCGATTCCACCGTCTCTGTTGTTCTATATAACTCTCAATTCGGGCAATCTCTCTTTGTTGATTCTTATAATGTCTTTCTTGTATTTCTCTATCTGTCTTCTTTTGTTCTATATACTGCGTATAATTCCCATTGTATATTTGGCTTTTACCGTTCTCTATCTCGAGAATTTTCGTCGCAGTTCTGTCAAGAAAATAACGGTCGTGCGATATAATCAAAACTGTCTTTTTATATGTGCGCAAAAACTCTTCCAACCACTCAACCGAACAAGTATCAAGATGGTTCGTCGGTTCGTCAAGAAGCATTATGTCAGGTTCTCGCAATATAAGCCTAACCATAGCAAGTCTTGTCTTTTGACCGCCGCTCAACTTTGATATACGAGTATCCCACATTGATTCGTCAAACCCCATATATTTCAACGTACCCTTTACTCTTCCGCGAAACTCATATCCGCCATCCTTGGTAAAACGTTCGTGTAGCGATGAATATCTTTCGGCAAGACTGTTATTTCCGCTTTCTATCTCTCTTCGCAAAAACTCAAGATCTTTTTCCATCTCGATAAGCTGTGATTTTGCAAGAATAGTTTCGCCCAAAACAGTTCCGCTATCTTCAAAAGCGCTTTCTTGCGCTAATATTCCAAGTGTTTTATCTTTAGCAATATAAACATTACCTTCGGTTTGAGTGTATTCACCTGTAATTATACGAAAAAGAGTAGTCTTTCCGGCGCCGTTTACACCAACTATCCCCAATCTTTCACCCTCATTAAGTGCAAAAGAAACTTTTTTTATAATCTCCTCGCTTCCAAAGGTCATATTTATATTTTCGCAAGATATACTTATCATAATTCGTCTCCGTAAAAAAAAGGCTTATTCAGAACTTAAGCCCTTTTTTGTATTATTTTACTCTTCCGTCGTCGTTCCGGTAGCTTCTTTCGCTTCTTCCTGTTCGGCTTTAAATTCATCGCCGCATTTCGGGCAATAAACCATCTCTTTTGTTAATTTCTCTCCACACTTCTTGCAAATCTTTGTGTTGTTTATAACGTTCACCTGTGTGCTGAGTCTTTCGATTTCTGTAATAGATTTTTCTATCTTGTCATACGCCAAAGCAATCTTTTTGTCGTCATACTCGGATGTTTTCATCTGGTTATAATAAAGCTCACCCATTTCTTTGTATGCATCTTCCAATTTAGCCTTTTCGCGCATCAAGTTGTATTTAACCTTCGCGAGCTCCGACAATCTGCCCGTCTCTTTTGCTGTATAATTCGCAGCATCAGATACTTTCTTATATACATCATCCCAAAAATCCATAGTATGTCTCCTTTTCATTTATTTGTAATACAATTATAACAATTATTTCTATAACTGTCAATAATTAAATATCAGCTTCAGCCAAATATTCATTACCGTGTATTGTAATAAATCTCTTACGTTCTGCAAGATTATCTCCCAAAAGAGTTTCGAATATCCTTTCGGTTTCCTCTTCGTTCGCAGGCTCTACCTTTATCAATCTTCTTGTGGCGGGGTTCATTGTTGTCTGCCACATCATATCGGGTTGGTTTTCACCAAGTCCCTTTGACCTCTGTAACGTATATTTAGACTTGCCGAGACTCTTTATAATCTCAAGCTTCTCAACCTCATTGTAAGCAAAATATATCTCATCTCCGCACGTTATTTCAAACAACGGTGATTCCGCAATATAAACTCTTCCCTCTTTTATGAGTGTAGGAAGCAGTCTGTAAAACATAGTCAAGATAAGTGTCCTAATCTGAAAACCATCTTCGTCTGCATCGGTACATATAATAATTTTTGACCAATTGAGCGAGTCAAGGTCAAACGGAACAATATCTCCCTTTACCTTTGTGTTAATCTCAACGCCACAGCCGATAACCTTAAGCAAGTCTATAATAATATCGTTCTTGAATATCTTATCATAAGTACTCTTCAAGCAGTTAAGAGTCTTACCTCTGACAGGTATTATCGCTTGATATTCTGCATTACGGCCTAATTTACATGAACCCATAGCCGAATCACCCTCAACTATATACAGCTCACGCTTACTTCCGTCCTTTGTTCTGCAATCTACGTATTTTTCAACACGGTTTGCAACATCCATAGTACCCGTAAGCTTCTTCTTCAGGTTGAGTCTCGTCTTCTCGGCGTTCTCACGGCTTCTCTTGTTCACAAGAACCTGATTAGCAAACCTTTCAGCTTCAATGGGCTTTTCTTTAAAATAAACCTCTAAATTGCGCTTAAGGAATGCCGTCATACTGTCTGCAATAAATACGTTGTTTATCGCTTTTTTAGTCTGGTTGGCATATGACGTCTGTGTGGAAAAGCTGTTTGAAACCAAGACCAAACAGTCTTCAATATCATTAAAGCTTATTTTAGATTCATTCTTAAGATATTTGCCGGAATTCTTTAAAAACTTATCAACCTCGTACAAAAATGCATTCTTCACAGCTTTGTCTGGAGAACCGCCGTGTTCGAGAAAACTGGAGTTGTGATAATACTCTATAGCCTTATTGGTGTTTGATGCACAGAACGCAATCTCTGCTTTCAAATCATAATCATCTTTATCTTCTCTGTCTCTCCCTCTGTCCTCATAACTCCATAAAACAGGTTGAGTCAAAGTATTTTCCCCTGCAAGCTCAACAACATAATCGGATATACCGTTTTCGTAAATAAATTCATAAGTCTCAAACTTGCCGTTCTCGTTCTCGTACTTGAATTCGAACTTAATTCCAGCATTAACAACCGACTGTTTTCTCAACATCTCGGTAAAGAAATCAAGCGGAATATTTATATCGGTAAAAACTTCAAGGTCAGGTTTCCACTTAACAATAGTACCGTGCTTCTTATCTTTCTTTTCCATTTCTCTTACGGAAAATTTGCCGCTCGGTTTGCCCTTTTTAAAATTCATTTCGGAAACTTCGTTCCCTTTAAAAGAACGAACTTTCATATACTCCGATGAATACTGCGTAGCACAGGCGCCGAGGCCGTTCGTACCCAATGAGTACTTATATGCGCCGTCAGCATTGTTAAGATATTTACCGCCCGAATACAAATCGTTGTATACTAAATCCCAGTTATATCTCTTCTCTTTTTCATTATAACCCAGAGGAACACCTCTTCCGAAGTCCTCAATCTCAATCGAATGGTCGGCAAAAACAGTAATAATAATCTTATCGCCATATCCCTCTCTCGCTTCATCGACAGAGTTTGACAATATTTCAAATACCGAATGCTCACAGCCCTCAAGTCCGTCAGAGCCAAATATAACCGCAGGTTTCAGTCTTACACGGTCCGCACCTTTTAAGCTTGATATACTGTTGTCATCATAAACTACTTTCTTTTCTGCCATTTATAACCTCCAAACTCGCTTTTTTGAGCGAATTTCAAACAATCTTACTAAAATATTATATTATTTTTTTGATATTTTGTCAAGACCTACCTGCTTTAGATAAAACAAAACGGTCGGTAGAACAACCAACTCGACCTCTAAATGTTCATAGACATACCGAAATTTATGGCGAAAACAAAAATGTATATAAAGATTTTTTCGAGAAAAAATACTTTATATGAAAACAAAAACCACCCCATTAAAATATAACAGCTATTTGTCCTACCTATACGCTAATGCAAGAAAAATAAGTTTAGGACACAAACTAAAGGCTATCTACAGTTTTTTAAAAAAATATATTCTCGTTGGAAGAATATTTCAGTATATTCGATTCTTCTTCATCTGGATACAGACAGGCGCTTATTTCTTAATATTTTCTACTGCACTATTGATTTTAATTCCGATTATTGCAATTTCCGTTCTCGGTTTCTATTTATATACTATATCTATTCACAACAAATACAATAAACTTTTCTCAAAAATTATAAAAAGCAAAAAAGTTTGTATCTGTTTTAAAGAAAATGAATATACCGCCACAGAAAACTGTTCGAATGCTGATATATTTATATTTGTTATAACCAACCCTTTTACACAATTCACAGACTGTGTTAAAAAAATAAATTCGACCACCTTTTATATAAGCTTGAGTTATTTTTATTCTATGAAAAAGCATATACTTGATAAAAACAAAACTAACGTTGTTTACAATCAAAATGGGGTGGATGTTTGAAGAAATTACTGTGCTTTATATGTTCAATATTTTTGCTGATTACTTCTTGCGAGAATAAATATCCTACTAATCTCAACAGCGATTTGTCTCTTACTTCCTTAAGTGAAGATTCTCTACACAAGACAACCGAACCTATTGATGAAATTTTGAATTATAAAAACATCAAAGCTATGTGGCTTTCCCAATTTGATTTATATGATATATATACTGATTCGGGAAAACAACGAGAAATAAATGATTATATTTCTCGAATAACAACTGTCCTCGAGAATGTAAAAAACAACGGATATAATACCATTTTTTTGCAAGTACGACCGAACTCCGATAGTTTTTTCCCCTCTAAATATTATCCTCCGTCAAAATACGTAACAGGCAGTTACTTAAACAATTTTAGTTATGACTCTATAAAAATAATTGTCAATAAAGCTCACAAAATCGGACTATCTGTTCACGCTTGGATAAATCCGTTGAGAGCTATGACTGCAGAAGAAATAAAAGAGGTAAGTAATAACTATTTGATAAAAAAATGGTACGATACACAAGCGGATTATTTAACTCTATATAACGACAGGTATTATCTTAACCCCGCCTATAATGAAGCAAGGTTACTTATAATTGACGGCGTAAAAGAGATAATCGAGAACTACGCTTTTGACGGCGTACACATGGACGACTATTTTTATCCAACAACAGATGAAAAATTTGACCTTAAATCATACAACCAATACAAAGAACAAGGCGGAAATTTAGACTTAAAACGCTACAGATATTCTAATCTAAATAAGCTTATTTCAGGTATATATTCAACAGTCAAAAAAAACAACTCTAATCACCTCTTTGGAATAAGCCCCGAGGGAAACATCTCAAACGTTACCGATAAAGCCTACGCCGACGTATATACCTGGTGTTCCGAAGAGGGGTATATAGACTACATTTGTCCACAGATATATTTTGGATTAAGGCATGAAACTCACCCGTTCGACAAAACTGCCGAAAAATGGGCAAATATTATAAAAAGCGACAGTGTTAAATTGATCATAGGTATGACGTTCGGAAAAGTCCTCTCAAAAACAGACAAATGGGCGGGGGGAGGCTCAAACGAATGGGCTAAAGATCCCGATATCCTGTTACGGTGTCTTGAAATTACAAAAAATACAGATAAATGCATCGGTGTTTCAATTTTTTGTTATCAATATTATTACGAACCCTTATCCAATATCGAAGTACAAGAAACAAAACAGGAAAGAGACAGTTTTACATTTGCCCTAAAAGATATTAAATGGAATTAAAAAAACTATTGAAAGAAATAAAAAAATATGATATAATGGTAAAAATATATATTTTTTGAAAGAAAGAGTACGTAATGGAAAGTTTAAGACAGAAAAAAGGATTTATATGCGATATGGACGGTGTTATCTATCACGGTAACAACCTTCTTCCCGGAGCAAAGGAATTTGTAAAATGGCTCAATGACAACAAAAAGAATTTCTTATTCTTGACTAACGCAAGCAACAGAACGCCCCAAGAATTAAGACAAAAGCTTCTTCGTATGGGACTCGATGTTGATGCATCTCATTTCTACACAAGCGCTCTTGCCACAGCAAAATTTCTGCAGCTTCAAAAGCCCAATTGTTCTGCATTTGTAATCGGTGATGCAGGTCTTTACAACGCACTCCATGATGCAGGTATAACAATAAATGACGTTGATCCCGATTACGTTATCATAGGCGAAACAGCGCAGTATAACTATGAAAATATAACAAGAGCAATGCGACTTGTAAACAATGGTGCAAAACTTATCGGAACAAACACCGATTTGACAGGCCCCTCGGAAACAGGTCCTATTCCCGCTTGCCGTGCTCTTGTTGCGCCTATTGAAAGAACAACGGGCAAACAAGCTTATTATGTCGGAAAGCCTAATCCTCTTATGATGAGAACAGGTCTTCGCATCCTCGGCGTACACTCCGAGGATACAGCAATGATTGGCGACAGAATGGATACTGACATTATCGCCGGAATTGAAAGCGGTCTTGACCCCATACTCGTTTTGACAGGCGTCACCGACCTATCTAATATAAATTTGTACCCCTACAGACCTAGACTTATAATAAATTCAATCGGCGATATTGCCGCAGAATAAAAGGAGACTACCAAAATGAGTTCAGCTGATATTGCTTTTATTAACACTTGTAAGGATATTCTCGAAAACGGCTCTTGGGTAAAAGATGAAAAGGTCAGACCTCATTGGGAAGATGGCGAACCTGCATATACAATAAAAAGATTTGGCGTAGTTAATCGCTACGACCTCTCTAAAGACTTCCCTCTCATAACCCTTCGCCCAATTTCCTTGAAGGCGGCAGTTGACGAAATTCTTTGGATTTGGCAAAAGAAGTCAAACAACATAAACGACCTTAACTCTCACATCTGGGACAGCTGGGCTGATGAAAACGGTTCAATCGGCAAGGCGTACGGTTATCAAATGGGAGTTAAGCATAAATACCGCGAGGGAGAATTTGATATGGTTGACAGAGTTTTGTTTGATCTTAAAAACAACCCTTGCAGCCGCCGTATTATGACAAACCTCTACACCTTTGCGGATTTGCATGAAATGGCTCTTTATCCTTGCGCATACAGCATGACATTTAACGTAACTGACGGTAAACTCTGCGCTATACTTAATCAACGTTCACAAGATATGCTTGCAGCTAACGCCTGGAACGTTGCTCAATATGCGGCTCTTGTTATGATGTTCGCACAGGTTTCGGGACTCGAACCCGGTGAGCTTGTACACGTTATTGCAGATGCACACATATACGACAGACATATTCCTATCGTCGAAGAGCTTATCAAACGAGAGGTTTATCCCGCGCCAGAAGTTATCCTCGATAAATCAATCACAAACTTCTACGATTTTACTCCCGAAAGTTTCACCGTCAACAACTATATTCACGGCGAAAAGGTTGGAAAATTTCCCGTGGCTATCTGATTTTTGATCTTAGAAAGGAAGTAATTAGTTTATGAAACTTGTTGTTGCTGTAGATAAAGAATGGGGTATCGGCTATAAAGGAGACCTACTCGCAAGAGTTAGTGCCGACCTTAAGAATTTCAAAGATTTAACCTCCGGAAAAATAGTTATTTTAGGCTCAAACACTTTGGCTACATTCCCCGGCGGAAAGGCTTTGAAAAACAGAACAAATATCGTTCTTCACCCCTCGGAAGAATACCATCCCGAAGATACGACGGTCGTTCACTCAATTGAACATCTACTTGAAGAAGTAAAAAAATATAATACTGACGACGTATTCGTTATCGGCGGGGCAAGTGTATATAAGCAAATGCTTCCCTATTGTGATACGGCATACGTTACGAAGTTTGACAAATCCTTTGAAAAAGACGTATATTTTCCCAATCTTGACGAAGATAAAAACTGGAAAATGGTCTCAAAAAGCGAAACACAAATCAGCGAACCCGAAAAGGATACCGAAGCTGATTTAGCGTTCTATTTTATTGAATATAAAAGAAAATAAAAATAAGCGAGTGGATAATTGAGAAACCAATATCCACTCGCTTTTTTGTATTTAATCAGATGGGATACGAACTTTGACCCCCCATCTGATTATATTTCTACGGTCTTACCTAAAGCAAAAGAATAAATAAGTATTTTATCAACCTTTTTGCCAAACATTCTTTCACAGGCCTCGGCATAATACGAAAGCTGTGTTTTGTGTCTTTCTATAAGAATTTTCTCGGCGTTACCGGTGCTTATATCCTTATCAGAAAACCAATCGGACTTATAGTCGGCTAATACAAGCTTATCGTTTTCGTCCACAAATAACAAGTCAATAACACCTTGAACAAGTATGCTTTCATCAGCATATTTTTCTTTTAGTTCTGGATTCCGCGTAAAATCCGTTGCAGAAAGTTTAATATTAAATCTTCTTTCACGCCAAACCCTCTTTGCGCTCAACAAACTATTGAAAAGTTGCCCTTTAAAAAACTCTTTTATCCTTTCTATGTTAACAAGCGACGAATTTCGCTTATCAATATAGCCTTTTTCGGTTAATCTTTCGAGTTCATTTTCGACACCGTTGATAGTTACGTTATTGAAATCGCAAAACTGCATAAATAAATGCGTTGCCGTTCCCCTCTCCGCGCCCGTCGCTCTCTCTTGTTCGGGAAGCAGGAATTTAGGCTTCACGTACATTGCGGGTGCAATGGGCTCGGTTTCGGTTGTGTATTCATCGAGTACTGCAGGATATAACTTCGATACTGCAAGTTTCGAGGGTAATTCGGTCATTTCTTTGTAGGGATATTCGAACGAAAGTCTTTTTTCAACTTGCGATAAAATATCATCAACCAATTTTTCATCATATACTTTTTCCGTTTTCTCGATAATCGTATTTTTCTCTTCTATACGGTTAGAAACGTACTCAATCTCGTAATCCCTATAATCGGATTTTATGATTCCCCACAAAATAAGTTCCGACATACTCCTCGCTTCAAGCAGTATATGTCGAGACACCTTTCTTTCAGGCGAGGAAATGCTTTCTATTACATCCCTTGCATGTTTTAATGCAGACGTTATAATAAGACGTTTTTTAGCTCTTGTTAACGCAACGTAAAGAACTCGCATTTCTTCATCAAGCGCTTCTTCGCGTAATGCTATTTCCGCAGCACTTCTTGATAAAGTATTAAATTTGCCGAAAGTAGTTTCATCACGCAACTTTAATGTAAGTCCAAAGTCTTTATGAATTATATACGAGCTTCTTTCATCGTCTCTGTTAAACCGATGCGACGTATCACAAATGAATACCGTATCAAATTCAAGCCCCTTTGAATTGTGAACAGACATAATGTTTACAACGCCTTTTCCATCACCCGTAAGTCTTGCATTTGACAGTCTTGTTTTCTTATCCAAAACATCATTAAGATACAGTATAAAATTATAAAGACCTTTAAAGCTTCCATTTTCAAACTGACGCGCATACTCGTAAAGCAAGAGAAGATTAGCCTGACGTTCAATATCCGAATCATTATTCTTTCTTCCCGAAAGCAATTCAACTATATGCGTATCATTATATATATGCCTTACAAGCTTGTCTACCGGGCACCCCTCGGCATATTTTCTCCATTGATTTAACTTATTAAGGAAATACTCACACTTTTTATCCGACGTATCGTCATAATATTTTTGCAAAGCATAGAACAATGTTCCACTATTCTCATACCTGCGAATTTTAGTTAATTCTGATAAACTGAAAGAAAATATCGGACTCTTTAATGCACCCGCAAGATAAATATCTCTGCTCGGATTATCAACTGTATTTAATATACACAGCATCAATAATACAGCATCATTTTCAAAAAAGTCTCTATTAACTTGATTAAAGCTTGATATATTTCTCTTTTTTAATGCCTCTTCAAAGTATAATGTGCTATTTCTCGAACGGAATAGAAGCGCTATATCAGATGGATCTGTTCCCTTTTTTACCAATTTCTCTATTTCCGATGCAACAAATTCCGCCTCTCTGACTACTCCTGCCACATCATCATCATCTTCCATAAAGCAAAGTCTTACTTTACAGTCCTTTTCGCCATCCTTATATACTTTTGAGCATACAAGTCTGTCGCCTTCGGTATACGGCGTTTTACCACTGTTATTGTTAAACAACACCTCGAATACAGCGTTAGAGAAGTCTATGACAGCTTTATCACTTCTGAAATTGTTTGAAAGATAGAGTGTTACCCCATCACTGTTTGGGCATTTTCTTTCGGGTGACACCTCGGGGAATGCACTTCTGTATTCTGAAAACAATGCAGGTTCAGAACCTCTAAAGCCATAAATACTCTGCTTTATATCTCCAACCATAAATCTGTTTACAGTAGTACTTATACCCAAAAATATTTTATCTTGAAGCTCGTTTACATCCTGATATTCGTCAATAAAAATATATTTGTATTTTTCCTTTATACTACTTGCAAGCTCACTCGAAACCGTACATTCTTTATCTACATAAAGAAGTCGCAGTGCAAAGTTTTCAAGATCGTTGTAATCAAGTAGCCCTCTGCTCTTCTTCTCTTCCTTATACATTCCGTCAAATGCCGAAAGAAAAGCATACATATCTCTGCAAACCACCGACGTATGTTCAAAGTGAGTTCTAACAACATCTTCCGAAAAAGCAAAATAATTTGAAGCAGCCTTTGAAAGCTTGTCCCAAAATTCAGCCCGGATCGCCTTATAATAATTAGATTCATCCGTCTGATACTCGCTCTTTATATTGCCAAGTTTTAACTTATTATTACCATTAAAGATATCGACAAGACCAGAATAAGCAGAACCCTCTACAGAAGATACTATGTCATAACAAATTCGTCTGTCTTCTTCAAATGCAGGCAGATATGACCTTGCAAACTTTTCATCAGCAATAAAATAGTCGCATGCACTATCGAGTTCCTTGTAGTAGTATTCAAATGTTCTTTTAAGATAATCCGTTATCTTTTTACCCCATTTAGTTTCAAGAGGATTTGTTTTTGAACCACAACGAAGCTCGTCTGCACAGTTATTTAAAAGTGATATTCCAATAGGAAAATTACGTAAATAGTTATATATTCCCGTAAAAATCATTGGTAAACTGTTATCTTTTTTAGCCTGTAAAAAGTTTTCGGTAAAATCAGCAAAATCAGATATTTTTTCCGAATATAAACCGCCGTAACACGAATCTATAAGCTCGTTCATTATATTATTGCAGATAAGCGCAGACTCGCTCTCATCAGCTATACGAAGGTTTGCGGGCAAATCAAGGTTTTGGAAATTATTCTTCACAAGATCGGCGCAAAACGAGTGTATCGTACATATTTTCGCCTTGCCTAAATTAAGCAGCTGATTTGAGAGATGCTTGTTTGTCGGGTCCTCTTTCAATGCAGAAAAAACCGCTTTCGATATACGCTCCTTCAACTCTGTTGCGGCTGCCTTTGTGAATGTAACAACAAGTATTTCCGATACGTCAATAGGATTTTCCGAGTCAGTAACAAGCTCTATTATCCTCTTTGTCAACACTGCCGTTTTACCTGAACCTGCGGCGGCAGAGACAAGCATAGTATGACCACGCAAATTAACAGCAACCTTTTGCGCAGGCGTTAGTTCCAATTTACTGCTCATCATCTTCCTCCTTGCCAAGTCTTCTGCATACCGCTTTCATTCTGCAATACACACACGGACTGTCTTTCTTTTTATTCATTTCCATCGGTTCCGCTTTTACGCTCCCCGATTTCATATCCATTGCAATCTTGTTTAATATACCGTCAATTTTACGTGACAATTCACCAAACTCTTCAACAGTCTTTAGATATTTGGCGTTGCTTAAATTCCCGTTTTTGTATAGCTTTACGGGAATATACTTTTGCTCAAGATTTTTATCCATAGCCTTGAGTATATCAATGTCATTAACAAGCATTCCCACTCTTTCAATACTGTTTTCGGCTATAGTGTATGCATTCTCTATATCTCCGTCACTCTCTATTGCAAAATCAGGAGCCTTGGCGGCAAAATAAAGTATTCCTGCGGGTAAAATTTCCCCATCACACTTTATTCTGTCTTTAAATCCGTTCCTCTTCGTATTCCATATAGCAAAAAGATATAAAAGCATCTGCAAATTTAAGCCTTTTTCTATATCATCGGGAGAAAACGTTTTGACGCCCGTTTTATAGTCAACAATCCTTATATATACGTCTTTACCCTTTTTAAAGGTATCAACTCTGTCCACCATTCCTCGCATAAAGAGTTTCGTGCCGTCTTGAAGCATTATTTCATACGGCTCAACACCATTTTCATTTTCATAAGATATAGGAAGCTCAAAAAAACTCGGAACAAATTCACTTTGACGAAATTCTGCCAAAATATTACGAACAAGCAAAATCGTTGTTCTCTTAAGTCTTTTTATAAGCTGCATAAACCTCGGACTGTTTTCAGACATTCCCTGACATGCGCTCTTTACATAGTCATCGATTATTTCATCAATAAGATTAACAACGGTTTTGTTGTCAATATCCGTATCAATACCGTTGTCAGTAGCAATCCTTGACATAAACCTTTCCAAAACTATGTGAACAAAATTACCAATATCATTATTTCTGAAAACTGCAGTCTTCTTCTCTTGGAGTTTCAATATATATTTACAATGATATTCAAACGAACACTTTACATAGCTGTCAATCTTCGATTGGCTTGTAGACATATTCCCCTTATATATTTCTTTTGCAAGTTTGTCATCTATATCCGATACACCCGCATCAAGCGATGTATCTAAAAATTCAGCCAAACCACCGTAAATATTATTCTTTTCAAAATATCTCTGCAATGCAATACCTATTTCGTTATCTCTATTTAAGGCAAGAATTTTTAATGCAGTATTCTTGCCCTCAATCTTGTTTTCAGCAGGTACTTCTGCATAGTTTATAAAAGGCTTATTATTCAAAAGAAAATTAACTCTTGAACCGGCAACGGAAATATTTCCCGATGCGCCTTTCAAATCAGATACACAGTATGTAAGAGTCAATGACTCCCTCGCTGTCGATATAGACTTATAGAACCAATACAACTCATCCGACGCAAGCCTGTTTGTTCCGGGACTCAACTCAACGTCCACCGATTTCAAAATAAACTTATCATTATCGTTAAATATACAGTTCTCTTCTGCCGTCTTCGGAAATACTCCCTCGTTTACACCTATCAAATATACGTGCTTTACACTTCCCGTACGAATCATAGAAGCACTTCCGAGCATCACTTGATCTACCCTTGCGGGAATGGTTCCAATACCTATCTTGCTCAAAACAAGATTTAATATCGTCGCATAGCTTAATCCGTCAATTTTCATTTCTCCCGCAAACTCTACGATATCATCAAGGGCACTTATAAGCAAATTCCATAGCTGTACAAGTTCTTTTTCTTCAGAAAAATTACAGTTCCTGCGACATTCGGCAGCCTTATTTTCAATCCGTTCTTTTATATTAAGTTCACAAAGAAAATCGTATAAAGCAACCGTAACATCAGAAACAGTCGTACCGCCTATAGAATCAAAGAATTTTACAAGAGGCGGAACAATTTTCTTTCTTATTTCATTCGCTTTGTTTAACAACTCGGCTCCATCGTCAGTAATCTTTTCAACAAAACCGTCAGGGTTCATATTCCAATCAATGCCGTCGTACCACCGTCTGCCGTTTATATTCCAAGCCGATGCATAATTTTCAAGTATATCACATTCATCAAAGGTTATGCCCACAAGGCCCGTCTTAACGTAAGAAATAACGTCGTTAAAACGCCACCCCTTATTTTTTATCGCAAGCGCCGCAAGAATGAGCTTAAACAAGGGTTTAGTTGTAATATCAGTTCTGCGTGACATAAAGAAAGGAATCCCGTTATTTTCAAGCTCACAGTCAATAATTCCCTCGTACGAACTAATATCCCTTGCTATAACAAGAATATCCTTATATCTGACACCGTCGCGTACTTTTTTAATTATATCGCAAACAACAGCTTCGCACTCTTCAAATTTATCGTGACATGCTATCGTATCAACGCCAGTGTCATCACCCGTAAAATCTTCGCCTTGAACGCTGTGGCACCAAAGATTTTTTGATACGTATTCTATTGCCTTATTTTCAAAACCGAGGCTGTTTTCAAGATATACCTCATTAACACCTTTGTTGAATCTGTCGGCAATCTTTTTTAATTTTTTATATGTAATCTCGGTAGTAGAAAACACTCCCGATTTATCCTTTATATCATAGCAAAGCGAAATACAAATACCATCAGCTTGTTCTATGATATGATCTATAATCTTATACTGCTGTGGGGTGAAGCTGTCGAATGCGTCAATATACACGTTGTAATCTTTAAAAAAATTATTATTATCCAACCTATCGGCAAGTCGAGTCAGCTCGTCAGACGGATCATTGTATTCCTTTGAAAGAAGGACCTGATACGTAGAGTATATAAAGCTTATATCATGCAGCTTGTCACTCAAGGACTTATACTTCTCGCCAAGCTTTTCAGCCGCCTTTTCAAGCATTAGGGGAGTAATCGCAAACTGTTTCAGTTCATCTACTGTAGAAAGCATAAGCTCGGTAAGTGACGTGTTTCTATCATCAAAATTATTATATACCTTCAGAAAGGCAGATGCTTCCCGAAGAGCACGCCACATTACAAGCAACCTCGCTCCCTCATTTAAATCATTAAACGATAAACCCCCAAAGGTTCTGAAAACCTGATTGGCAAGTCGTCTGTAACTCAAAACCTCAAGATCAATTGTCGATACATCGTTTGACATATCGGTTATACATCTTTCAGCCAACAAAACATTCTGCTCGGGAACGATAAGAAGCGCTTTCTTGCCTTGCTTTAAGTCTTTGAGTATTCTATTGTAAACATAAGTGCTTTTTCCGCACGCAGCGGGACCGTACACAAGTTTTAACATAGTAATTTACCTCACACGGAGTTTTTCACATAATTTTTCATCTGGGGTAACGTATGCCGTCCAGTTCGTCGAATAGGAAACCAAACCGAGTTTTGACGAATTTATCTTCTTTATGTTTTTTACAAAAGTATAATCAACAGCAACATTTTCTCCCTCGAAAACCTTGGAATGAGTTGCCGCTATAATTGCAGCTTGGGTAAAATCAACCTCGGGCGGCTCTTCTCCGTTACATATCATAATACAATGAGAACCGGGTATATTCTTTACGTGAAACCAATAATCTAACTTCGCTGCTGTCTTGAAAGTAAGCATATCGTTTTGAATATTATTCTTCCCGCAAAGTACGGTATATCCGTTTTCTGTCTTGAATTCAAAAGGATATGTTTTAGGTGCATTCTTTTGTTGGTTTTTTGACTTAACACCATATCCCGACGCCTTAAGTTCCCTTCTAATCTCTTCAAGGTCATTTTCGCCCTCCAACCTTGAAAGCGAGTCAATAACCGACCTTATATACGAAAGCTCAATTTCGTCATTTTTTAATTGTTCTGTTAAATACTCAATTGCCTTTTTTGACTTGTTATATCTCTTATAATATCTTTGAGCGTTTTGCGACGGGGATAGTTTCGAATCGAGTACTACATCTTTTTCTTCGGGTATTTCCAAAGAATAATCCCACAACCTTACCTTTGTATCGCCTCTCTTCAACAAATAAATATTTGCGGTAATTATGTCTCCGAAATTTTTAAGCTTAAGTCCCTCGTTCGCTCTTCTTATTTCTTCTTTGTGTATTGATATTTTTTTAACTATACGATTTTCGTTTGTCGTTAAATATTTAAGCAAGTCTGCTGAAATTTGTTTTATATGGTTTATTTGCTCTTTCTTTACATAATATTCGTCAATAAGTTTGCTGAATGACTCACATTCGTTCTTTGAATACATTCCGCCAAACTGTTTAACGTTCATAAAACAAAACTCAATCGGTTTTTCATTTACTCTAAAAATATAAGGAACAAATTTCTTTTCTTTTATTATCGAAATAAGCTCATTAAAGTTCGCCCATAAGTCTTCAAACAAACATTCGGCTAAAGTTGAATCAATATTTCCCGTCGTTTGGTAAGCTATCTCGGAAGAAACAAGAAGTGAAATTCCCATAAATGAATCAGTTATAAAGCGCGAAATGAGTTTCTCGGGTGATGCCTTTTCAAACAAAGCAAAAAATAGCTCTTTTGATAAACCGAGGGGCGATATCTTATCTTGCGCGGGAGGATATTCGTATGTCATTCCGGGCAAAACCTGTCTTTTGCTGCTCGTTGTAAAATCAACCGGTTTAATCGCGCTTATTATTTTCATATTTTCATCACAAAAAATAATATTACTGTACTTGCCCATTATTTCAACAACAAGATAGCGAGTACAAAGGAACCCCATTTCATCTCTGCATTCCATCTTGATTTGCATAAGTCTCTCAAATCCGTACTGTTCAACAGAAATAATCCTTCCGCCCATCAAATGCTTACGCAGTAACATACAAAACATGGGAGCTGACGCAGGATTTTCTTTAACTATTTCAGTTAAATTTATTCTTGGATTGTTTGCACCCGAAGATACAGACAGTCTTAAATTCTCTCTGTCTGCTCGTAAAGTCAAAACAATTTCCTCTTTTTCGGGTTGTTGAATCTTGTCAATTCTTGCCCCAGATAGTCTTATATTAAGCTCATTTGCCAATGCGGCAACCATACCTGCATCAAACGCCATTATAAATATCTCCTAAAAACAATATACATTATTATTTTAACATTTTATCAAAAATAAGTCAACTATTTTGCTGTCTTGTCGACAAAATAATAATGCCCTTACCGAGCTTTTTTCGAATTCGGTAAGGACACTATTTTTTCGTTCTTTATAACTGTTTATTTACAGTCAGTTAGAACCCTTCATATCGTTCTCATACTTTTCGATCATCTTCTTAACCATCTGACCACCAACGGAACCTGCCTGCTTAGATGTGAGGTCGCCGTTGTAACCCTGCTTGAGGTTTACGCCAACTTCGTTTGCAGCTTCCATCTTAAAACGGTTAAGAGCTTCCTTTGCTTCGGGAACGAGTGTCTTGTTAGATGCCATTTTTGTTTTCTCCTTGTTTTTTGATGTTAATCAAAAATCTATATCAATTGAGTCTGTTTGACTCTGGTATTATTATAAACAATCATTCAACCATTATAACTGCCAATTTTTTGAAAATTTAAACGGTCTTCTACAAAATTATGATTATCCTATTCATTTAATTATATATGTATTATTTTTTTAATTTTCCTTTACTTTTATAGATTTAAGCATTATAATTAAATTGATTGATTTAATTGTTATAGAGGAAAAGGAATGAAAATAAAGTTTAATTTAATCAAATCAAAATCCGTAAAAGAAATGAAAAATGAATATATCTGGTTAAGTCAATATAGTAAGAGTTATAAGAAAGATATATTTTTATATCTGATTATCGGTATATTAAGCACTGCCTACAGCTTAATTGCAAGTATAATCAGCAAAAAAATCATCGACAACGTTACAGGTTCGCATACAGATAGTATACTTGTAGCTTTAATTTTTTTCGTGCTGATGCAGCTTTTACAGATACTTATGCAAGCGATTTCCTCAAGGATAAATGCAAAGGTAAGCATAAAGGTCAACCAGGAAATAACCGCCAAAGTATATGATAAGCTTCTTGCAACAGATTGGGAAGCACTTTCTTCATATCATTCGGGTGACCTTTTAACCCGTATTACGGGTGACGTATCAACTATCTCTTCAAGTGTAATCGGTTGGTTCCCCGAGTTATTCACCCGACTACTGCAATTCGGCGGTACTCTTTGTTTAATTCTTTACTATGATCCTACGCTTGCGCTTTTAGCGCTCATCAGCGCACCCGCAACCGTTCTTATGAGCCGATATTTTATAAAAATGATGCGCGAACACAACCAAACCATGCGCCAGATCAGCAGTAAAATGATGGTATTCAATGAAGAAACATTCCAAAACATACAACTCATAAAATCCTTTAATCGCACAGATGCATACAGCGAACGTCATAAAGCTCTGCAAAACGAATATAAAGAAACAACCTTAAGATACAATAAATTCTCTATAGAAAAAAGACTAATGACCTCACTTATAGGTACTATAGTTGCTGTTCTGTGCTTTGCTTGGAGCATATACAGACTCCGTTCGGGAGCAATCACCTATGGTACAATGGCTCTCTTCCTTAATCTTTCCACCGCTCTTTCTTCAGGTTTCTCGGCGCTTACGGGACTTATTCCCGTAGCTATCAACGCCGCAACATCAGCCGGACGAATAATGGCTATTATGGATTTACCGCTAGAAAACAAATGCAACGAGGAAGCAGCAAAGAACTTTATTGAAAAAAACAAAAATTCATCTTTATCCATTAAAGCTGATAACCTTTCGTACCGTTACGAAAACGGCGTTTCAGTCTTGTCAAACGTAAACTTCGAGGCTAAAGGCGGAGAAATAGTTGCAATCATCGGCCCGTCCGGAGAAGGAAAAACTACACTTCTCAGGTTGCTTTTAGGTATTGTTCATCAACAAAACGGCTCGCTTATGCTGTATTCGCCCGACGGTGACAAAATTGATATTTCTCCTTGCACGAGAACCCTTTTTGCATACGTTCCACAGGATAATACTGTGTTTAGCGGAACCATAAAAGAAAACCTAACAATGACCAACCCCAACGCAACCGACGATGAAATCTATGAATCATTAAAAATTGCTTGTGCAGACGAGTTTGTAAATAATCTCCCTCAAAAGATTGATACTCTTATAAAAGAGCAAGGAAAAGGATTTTCCGAAGGACAGATTCAACGTCTTTGTATCGCAAGAGCTCTTCTCACGAA
This sequence comes from Clostridia bacterium, assembly GCA_017547655.1. Classification (GTDB taxonomy): domain Bacteria; phylum Bacillota; class Clostridia; order Oscillospirales; family CAG-272; genus RGIG1995. The sequence goes on along the minus strand of JAFYPF010000027.1, from coordinate 62,110 downwards.
ATCCCCAATACTTCTAATGGACGAAACAACAAGCGCATTAGATATGGAAACGGAAAACAAGGTCTTACAAAATATCATTAACAGCCAAAGCAACCGTACATGTATAATAACCACTCACCGTCCAAGTGTATTAAATATCAGTAATCGAATCTACAAAATTTACAACGACAGTCTTGAGCAATATCAGAATAAATAATATAAAAAACCTACGGTGCAATCAACACACCGTAGGTTTTTTAGCATTAACAATTACCACAATTTTGTCAAATAGTCATTTAAAACATAACCGCAAAAATCAGGAGCGCTCTTACGTAATCTTTCTACGCCTTCGATAACCGAGGAAGTCGGCATATAATCAACTCGCGCAACCAACATTACTGTATCAACCATCGGAGCTATAGTTTCTGTATCTGCTGCAGCTAACATAGGCGGAGTATCAACAATAACATAATCATAATGTTCTGACAATGCCTTAAGCAATCTATGCAGTTTACCATTATTTAAAAGTTTATTTATGCTTTTTGTTGCCTTTTTACTTGTGCAAAGAGTTACACCATGTCTTTTAACAGTTATATATTTTGAGAATGATTCCTCTTTGTCGTTCATTAAAAAGTCAGTAAGAGTATCTGAACCCTCAATAGATTCTTTAATGTCAAAAATCTTGTGAATTGACGGTTTACGGAAATCGCAATCAAGCAAAACAACCTTTTTGTTTTTTCCCGCCATTGCCAATGCTAAATTGGATGCAACAGTTGATTTTCCCTCGTTTTCTCCAACACTTGTCACCATAATAATTTTTTGATTACGTTTTCTTGCATGATAATCCACTGCAGAACATATACTCATATTCTGCTCAATAAAACTTTTGCTGATTAAATTACCGTTGATCAACAAAGCTGATTTCTTCTTGCGAATCCATGAACGCAACGTTTTTTTCTGTCTTTCAAAATCAACAGTACGCAAAAGTTTTGCATCAATCCGACGTCTTGCGCACTTTGGCGTTTTCAGCGTGTCTTTGAATAAATAAATAACAACAATTCCAACGACAGCTAATATGCCTGAAATAAATACTACTATCAAATATTTTGATGAGATATCCAAAGGGTTAGACGGTCCTATCGGTACTACGGGATCCTTTATAACCTCAAGCTGTGCATTTGCAAAAATATAATCGGAAATAGAACTGTAATTATCAATCAAAAGGTTCAGCGCAATAAACGAAGTGTTAGGTTGAGGCGATGTAACAGAAACAATCAAAAGGTTTGTTTCCGGTATAGTCGTTGTATTTACAACGCCATCAAATTTTTTGTCGGGCATATTTTCAACTATTTTCTCACGCAAAACATTACTTTGAAACACCTCAACAAATACCGTCGCCATGCTTTGAGTCGTCGTTAACGAATTATACGCACTTGTACCGTCCTTTGCGCTTACCATAAATGTGGCTGTAGATGTATATCGAGGAGAATACGTAACCTTGCAAAACGAAGAATAGCACAATACTGCACCTATACAAATTGCTATAACAACTAATATATTCTTTAAAATAAGCAATATCAAAGCATGAATATTAATCTCATCTAATCGAATTATTTTTTCTTCCATATCACCTCTCCCTTTCCGTTACAACAACAGTAAGCGGACTCTGTCCGGATAATTTACCGTCATTGTAACTGTAAATCAACTGATATGAGCCGAGGGTATTCACGTCAAGATTTCCTTGTATCTCAACTAAAGATTCATCTAACTCTACAGCATAACGATCAGTAACCGAGGAAATCCACTTATAAGGATCAAACTCCTCGCCCTTTTCTACATATACAATATATTGATGCAATTTAACGGATACAGAATTTTCTTTCGACAAATAACTCACCCATATTGTAATCTGTGAAACATCACCAAATGAGTTTGTAACCTCAAGCAACACAGGATAATTCCCGGTCGAATAATTATTAACCATATTGGAAACCACACGAATTCTTCCCGAAATATCACCATCAAGGCAATCCTGTACCTTTATGTGATTAAGCAAATCAAAGGATCTGCCAAGAGTATAAACGGGCGGTGTATCCAACGTGAATACAGGCGACGTATAGTCTGTGTATTTAACCTTCCTCGTAAACGTAGACGAGTTATTGTGACTATCAAACACAACGTATTTTACGTTGACAGAATAATCATCGAAAAAATGTGAGATCGATGCAACCATAATATCTTTAGTTAAGTCACCGTCAGTAGCATCTGTCGCGCTTAATCCCTCAAAAATCGCCTCGTACGGATCGTTTATACTAAGCTCCAAAACACCATCAGTAGCCGAGAACACAGGAAAATCTGTATTATTGTTTTTATTAAATTGATAGTTCGCCCACACAAAAAATAAAAGGCTAAAAACAAGAAATATAACCGAAAACAATCTAAAGTAACGCATATCGTTCCTCTTTTTATAGATTTTCATCATAGCAAATACGCATAGGGTTATCATGCATCAAGCACCTTGCGTACGCCTTTGAATAATAAACAGACAAATAATCGAAAACATCCAACAAGTAATTAGTGCGTCGATTTACACCGTGAGCATCACTGGCAATACATACAACCAAATCATTTTTCAACAAAATGTTTGCAGTATCCCTAATAGATCTTCCGTATTCACCAATAACGCTTCCGCCCGTAAGCTGTAAATGACAACCCATATCCAACCATTCAATAACACTCATGGGGTTTTTGCATACTGATATGTAACGTTCGGGATGTGCAACTATAGGAACAATCCCACATTCCGTAATTGACTTTAATGCATCGCTGATAGTCTGCGCACCTTCCTCGGGCAAAAACTCAATTAACAAATATTTACTGCCGTTAATCGTGGGCACAGCTTCTCGACGAAGCATATCAATCAAATTATCACTAAAACGCACCTCTGCGCCTAACAACAAATCAACAGATATATTGGAAGCTTCTCTCTTAAACTGTAAAAAGCGTTCCTTCAACACTCTGTTGCGGTTCAAATTATCTTCTAAATTATCAAGGATATGATAATGTGGCGTTGCAACAACCGTTCTAACACTGCTTGCATAAGCATTCCTTAGCATTTTCAAAGAATAATCCAAAGAATCTGATCCATCATCTACACCATATAGAATATGAGTATGCAAATCACACAAATTCATTTCTTATTACTCTCCGTATTAGACTTTACAGCCGTCGGTTCATCGCCATAACCGTAATTTCCGTATCGACCATATACGCTGTTATAGCCATAACCATAACCGTATCCGTATCCGTATCCATAACCATATCCATAACCGTATCCATATCCATATCCGGTAAGCCCTGCACGAACTCCCGAAAATACACAACCAATAATCTTCGCCTCGAACGGATCAAGGTCTTCAAAGCAATTGATAATACGAGACAAATTCGAATAATCCTGACGAATCACGTACAATATCGCATCAGAACGCTCTGCAAATAATGTAATCTGACTGAAATCCTGACATGACGGCGCATCAAGAATAACGTAATCGGCAATTTCCTTTGCTTTCTTAATCAAATCACCTAATGCCTTTGAAACTTTATTTATTTGATTGACAGTCATAGCAGAACCGCTTTTTAATACAGTACAGCTCTCATATTTAGTTTGTTCAATTATCTTTTCCAAAGAATAATTTCCCATTAAATACTGTTCCAATACCGAACCCGAGTTTCCATCTGCACGAAGACAACAATCTATAAAAATTACTCGTTTACCTTGGTCGGCTATAGCGTATGCAAGATTTTGAGCAACGGTCGATGTTCCCTCGTTGTCAGATGTGGCGGTAACAAGCAAAACTTTCTTATCTTCCATCAATCGAGTTGTTTGTAACGCTAAACCGCGAAAACTTTCCTTAAATGGAGTGCCTACTTTAGCACTTCGAATAGAAAGATCTACATTCTTTCTGTTTCCTTTAGAAACAACCATAGGTATAACACCAAGACATTCCGTATTCAACTTATCATTTATGTCATAATCTCTGCGTATCGTAGAACGGGTAAGAGCAAATAAGCACAACACACCTAATCCAAGAAGGAAACCGACGCCCGCACCAATAACGCCCGATTTTATATATTGTGTACTATTATACGGTGTCGACGGTACTTCGGGAAAGGATATCATATTAAGTTGAGTTTTACCTATTACGTACTCAGCAACTGCGGGATAATTCTTTATAAATGACAGCAATATATCATAAGCCGACTGCGGATATTGACTCGTAACCGACAAAGTAAAAAGGTTCGAATTTTCAACAACGTTAGCAGAAGGAACGCCATTTAAATATTCCAACTCCAAATCTGCCTTTACACGTTCAAGGAGTAAGTCGCTATCAAGAAGATACGGGAATGTAATCGCCATTTGGGCAGCTGTATTTTTGTCATAAAAAAACGTGTAACCGCTTTGGGTGGTGTACGTTTCAACAGTAAACGTAGCTTCAGCCTTATACATTGGTTGATAATTCTTCTTTTCAACAAACAGAGCTGTTATACCAAAAACAAAAGCAAGAGCTACAACTAACCACCAGAACCTTAAAAGTGCGCGAAAAAAATCATGCAATAAAAGCGATAAGTCAATCACATGTTCTGTATCATTGTCTTGTGTAAATTTCTTTTCTTCCATATTCATTCATCCAATAGCTGCGCTTTGCGCAACAAATCTAAAAATTCAATAATATCTGTGCGAGCTTCAGCGTCGGACACCTCAAATTTATCCGTAACTGCCGAAACAATAGTTTCAACGTCACACTTGTTTAATAAGCATTCCCAAATTACCATACTAACATCATTCAAAAGAATCATACCCTTTATTTTTAATGCAGTTTGCCCTATGGGAATTACAACGTTATTGTCCATTACACTACGAACAACAAAATCGCCTTTCAACTTCATAGTATTACACCTCTGAATCGTAAGTCAAAACCATTACAACCTTGCTTGTTTTAGATGTATAATGTGAGGGTTGAATAGTTATGCTTTCACCCGCGCCAACTCGTGTAAGCCGAACCGTAAAAGCAATTCCGCCTACAAAAACATCTTCGTCTTGCATATAATATTTATAAAAAATACGAATAGTCGGTATTGTCTTGTCTGTCAAGTTCTTTACTGTAAGTGTATTATCCCCATTATCAACAACAGACACTTGTCCCTCGGACATATCTATTGATGCCTTTTGTACAATCATGGCTTTAACAGAATCAACCTTTCCCTCTGGAACAGTCTTTCCGTTCTTTTCTTGCACTACAATTTTTTCCCCTTGCGGAAGCGCTGTTATATCAAACACCAGCGTTTCATTCCCGTATTGCACAGACAACTGTGTATATTCTATAGGAAACTCGCCTTTGTTATCAACCAGAAGCATAGCAACGGAGTCAACCATCACATTCGTGCCGTGTTCAACAAAAAGCCCCTTGTAACTCGCAATTTTTTCAATCACAAGTTCATATCCGTCAATCTTACACGGAAATTCTACACCTGCATTTTCTCCGGATGTACCATCATCATCGGGGAGAATTACCACCCCCGGAGGTAAATCGGCCGGAAGAGTCGCTTGAGGTCCCGTCGTAACCTCTGTTGTAACAACAGTTGATGAACCTGTAGTTGTGTCGGGAGTTGGCGCTTCGGAATCAGTCTCAGGAGACGCATTAGTCGTCGGCGTAGCATTTGTTTGAGAGCTTGTAGTGTCACCAACGCCACTTGTTATATCAGGTCCGTTTTCATCTATTGGCGTATCTTTATCTGTTCCGCTTTTCAATACAATAGAAATCACCAACAGTATAACGATAACTATAACACCCAAAAGTATTAGTAAGCTGTTTCTTTTCATTGTATCTTCTCCTTAACGCGTTCCCATTGTGTTCTAAACGAATGAGTCATATCACATCTGTATTGAGGAACCTTATCAAAACTACCGCTTTCTGTAATAACCATCGCCGCACAAGCACGACAATCATCTTTTGCACTGCAACCCGCACATTTTGACGGAAGAACAATGCCTGATGCATATTCCTTTACCTTCTCCCAGGCATCACAGAATGACATCTCAAAAACATTTGGTAAATCTTGCTCGGGAAACATACCGCAAGGAGTCATAGTTCCCTTCCACGTAATCCAAAAACTGCACTTTCCTGCTCTGCATCTTATCCCGTCGCCAATTCCTGCGCAGTCATCCTCTATGTCACCGATCACTCGATTTTCTCTTGCTAAAAAACGCTCTGTGCCAAGAAGTAAATAATCTGAATACACTGTATAATATGCCGCCTGTTCGGGGGTAAAGCGAGAATTTTGGCCAATATTATCCTCCGCTTTTCGCAAAGGCGGAAACATATAAGTTGCAACCTGCAAAACCAAATCATTTTCTTTTGCATACTCCACAATGAGCGGAAGTTCATCTGCATTATCGGGGGTTAAGCTGCAATTCAATTTAACAGAAATACCGGCTTCCTTAAGAAGTCGAATCGCATTTGTAACCTGTGTAAAGCCTCTCGGGTTATTACATAATTTCGCATACGTATCATCGGAAGCTCCATATATACTGATATTTATCCTCATAGGCGGGCAATTCTTGAGCCAGGATATAACAGTCTCGTCAATCAGCGTTCCGTTTGAGTTAATCGAAACAATTAACCCAAGCTTGTTTAACCCCTCCATAACCTGTCGAAAACCGTGATACAAAAACGGTTCGCCTCCGGTAAGAAGAAGATACAGCATACCTGCATCTCTCGCTTCTCTTGCCAGCTCGAGCCACTTCTCGGCATCGTATATCCGACAAATCGCTTCCTGTTCTTTCCACGAAAGACGAACGTAGCACATCTTACAATCCATGTTACACAACGGAGTCAGCTCAAAAGTACCGCTAATGGGAACTCCCGCATTTGATGCCCTGCTATATAAATATTCTGTTATCGGAGGTGACACCGGATTCGTAATCATAGCAATAAGCCTTTCTTTAAAATAGTTGCTGCGTCTTCGTTTGGAAGACATTCCAATAAATAAACAGGTACGGCATTCAATAAATCAAGGTAAATATCGGTTATATCCGAGACAAATCTTTTGTCCCATTGATGAATAGATATTTCTGAATAAATAATCCCAAACGCCTCCGCTGCATTCAATGGAACAAGTTTATTTTCCTTCGATTGCTTCAAAACAACAATGGCAGAAAGCGGGGCGTTTTTGTTTTTATATATTCCCGACGTTCCTGCAAAAGGAGAACCATAAGCTCTCCATTCTCCGTCTACCTTACGAATAGCCGCACGGTCACCGTTAATTATATCTGCGCCAAGGCGTTTGTGCCAAATATCCGCTTGGGTAGATTTCCCTATCCCCGACGGCCCCGTAAAAGCAATCGCCTTTCCTTGATACTCAATCAACGATGCATGCAACAACATTCCACCGTATTTCAAAAGCATCATTTCAACGCCAATACGATTAAAAATCCCCGTAGAGCCTTCAAAGTATGACTCAAATCCCGAACATACGTCAATAAAAATATCACCGTTTTTCAAAAAACGTGTAACGGCAAAAGGCTTTCCTCCGATTTCATTAAAATGATACGTCAGCGCTTCTCCGTCGATATAATCGTAATACTCAAGTCCGTGCCATACACCGTCTTCCGTTCTATCCGGAAGCTCTTTTTTTGTTTGTATGATTATAGTGCAATCATAACTCGTCTGCGGTTTATCTAAAAATATCCGCATTTTTTCTGAAATATTGATTTTATGGGACACACACAATAAAATGCGCAGTCCCATAAAACTTAAATAATACTTATTCATATACACACGTTTTTTTGCTTTAATTATAAATTCAAATACGAAATAGTATATCGTTACGAACGAAATATAAACTGTCCCTCTCCGGGATTGTTATAACATGCGTACCCCATATTTTCTCCTTCAATGGTGCAACCGTTACTAACCATAAAGACTGTAAAACCTCCGCCCAATTCCCATTTGCAATTTATAGGATCATTTGACGTAAGTTGATCTTTGGGAATCGACATATTATCGCAATCACGAGTAACAGATTGGGTAAGCGAAAAAACTTCTAGTGATATAAATGGTTTTGAATAAATTTGCTTCATTTTTTCCCTCCCTATTCTTCATCAAGCCACACGCGAACCGAGTTAAACAATTCGTTTGCCAATAAAATGTTTGCTTCACTCTGTTCTTCAAGTGAAGGAATTACTTCCAAATCTTCAGGCGGAATAACCTCGGGTTCTTCGTTCTGTTTCTCAATCATATATGCGGTATAATCACTCATCATCGCAACAGCTTCATCAGAAGAAATCGAAAGAATTCCACCGTTTACAACCGGCTGTGTAAGATTCGTCGCACGAAGCTTGGTCAACGCCAAAAGCGCACCGTTTGTACTGTTGTTTTGAATTACAATATATCCGTTTACAGGTGTTACTCTATAGTAGAGATCTGATGTATGACTGAATTTAATCGAAGTCGGCTCCGAAAGTTCAATTCCACTTACGTTAACTATAACTTCTTCGCCCGTAAGACTCTTCATACCTACAAAATAATAGTTAGCTTCATCAACCCTCAATACTACAGCTTGTCCCTTGCTTAAATATGCTTCATTTTTAGGACCATAAGTTTTAAATGTGCCTACGTTGTATGTCGGTACACCTTCGCCAATCTCATCATCCTCTGCGCCTTGTCCTTTCTTTATCCAGTCTATAAAGACAGCGCCCATTTCGCCGTTATCACCGTTGGGAAGATCGGTATTGAAGTCTTTTGCGGCAAGAAGTATATCTCTAACTTCGGTAAATACAGCGTTTGTTTCAAGCTCGTACGCGTCCTTAACAAGACTCGTCATATAATTTGTAGCATTGCCAAGAGGATTGTATACACGAATACCGTCAATGTAGTATTCATATCTCATTCCCGTTTCTACCGAATATGCCGCCGTAGCTACAAGCTGTACGGAATATGTACCGTATGTCAGCTTTGAGAATGAAATTGTCGGTATCGAATAGTAATCGCCTGACATTGCCAGGTTATCCATAGAAATCGATTGAACAAACGTCGAAACCTTTGTTCCGTCGGGATTGGTTGTTATTCTGCTCAATGAAGCAACAACTCTGCCCGATTTATTGTTTGTAAACGTATAAACGTCAACACCTGTACCGGTAAACGTAAATGTTGCCTGAGCCCCCATAGTACCGTTGCCGCCCGCCAAGTGAGCAGAACCGTCGGTAAATGCTTCATCATCGCCAAGCGAATCAGTCCAACCGTGTACGTCTCCGTAAGGAGCAGATTCAATATGCTCGGGAATTTCTACATTGTTATCGGATTCTCCAACAATCTCCCACTCGCCGACAAACGTAAATCCTTCAATACCGTTCTGTACATCATCACTCTTCGTAATAAAGCTGTCTTCGTAATAAATGTTATTCGCAGGAATTACAGTAACCTTATTCCAAAGGTTGCCATTTTCATTTGCATCTTGAGCAAGTACGGTCTTTCTCCACGTATTTCCGAATACGTAGAACTGATCATAACTGCCCCAGTTTGTACTTGTAGGTGTATAAGTAACCTTTCCGTTCTCAACACTTACGTTTCCGTATTTAAGATTACCGTATTCCGAATCTTTTGTATTTTCGGTATTCGGCGACGACGGAGCAAAATAGTTCATTCCGTTTGATATATCACAGTCAACGTGAACAGCTGTAGCATTCTTTCCGTCTTCATCGTCGAAATACCAACCGCTGAGTTCAAATGACTTGCCATAATCGAGAACGTATGCACGTTCAACAAAAATGGTGGTAGGCTGGTCAAACGGGAGAAGAAGCTCTCTGTATCCGCTTGCGTCAGCAGGTAACCAAAGTCCTGACTTTTCGTTATTTGTAGAGGTAGCTCTTCCCCACTCAACGTCATCTCTCGCTTCAACTCGAGTGATTGTAACAACCATCTTGTATCCGCGGGTATGTTCTTCGCTGATATACCATTCAGCAAAATTATATCCCGTAACGTCAACTGTATGAGGAGCGTAGTCCGCTTTGTCGGGGTTGGTTGCATTTGATTTACCGTAATTATAAACCAAAATCGAAACTCCGCTTTCGGGATCGGTTATAACTTTGTCATCATCTTTGCCAACCTCAAGACTAACCTTCTTTTCGAGGATAGGCTGTCCATTTTCATCTACAGCCCAAACTATCTTCTTGTTTTCAAGGTCATAGTTTCCTTCCTGCGTATAAACGGTAATTACCGTTCCGTCGGTAAGAACCAAGCCTTGATTCATTATATCACGGAGAATCGTATCATTCTCAAGAACAATCTCTGTGGTAATCTTTGTTGTAATATCTCGTAAAACGTTCTCGAAATAATCCTTCAAATGCTCCGAACTTTCGGTCGTTGCATAGTATCCTTTGTTTGAAGTTTCGGCAAATCCACCGGATTGTATAAATATACTATAGTTTCCAACTTTACCGTTTTTATCTACAGTAGGATACGTAGCAGTTGAAATAGAAGTTATAGTTGAACCGTTTTGGTAATACCAACACCACTGATTACGACGGTTTACAGTTACGTAACCATAGTCAATCAAATAATACTTGGATCCAATCTTTACATAGAACTTTCCGTTAGCTTCAAGGGCTGTTCCCTGTGTCGCAGCTGTATATTTAATGGTAGTCTTTATATCATCCATTTTCTTTGCGTTGGGATAATTAGAAGAAAGCGCATTCATATAATATGAAACATCACTTGTCGCTTCTACACCTGCACTCTCGTAAAGACCTATCGTATACACGTACGCACCGTAAACGTTCTTTGTATCGTAAGCAAGAGTTATAGCATTATTAGCTTCGGTTACACCCTGCTGATAGTAATCACCGTCTTGGAATCCAAGATAACCGGGCTCACCGTCGGTAAACATAACAACGAGACGAACACGTCCCTCGTCGTCATCCTTGGGCATCGCAGCAAGAATCTTGTTAGCCATTTCCATACCGTAACTTGCACGTGTAGCACCGTCAGCGCCCAAAGACTGTGTTGCCTTTATAAGTCCGGGGTTTGTTCCTCCCGAGCCCATAGCGCCAACAGATACAGGCATCAATGCATCTTCGTAAATACTATGCTGGAACGATGTTCCGGTAGTTTCTTCACGAGTGTATACTCCGCTATGACCGTCTATAGGTGTATAATTCGAACCTACTCCGTATGCGTGTATTTCACGAGCATTTATTCCGTCACGATGTGTCCACACGTCGGTATGGTAAGTAAAGAATTTTTCTCCTGAATAAAGCTGTTTATCTCCATAGAGCCACAAGCCACTGCTGTTTCTTGTAAGCTTAACGAATGAACCGACATCATTATCGTCAAACACGTATCCATAAATAGTCTCGCCCTTAAGGGAAGCAATTCTTGCCTGTTCCTCGTTAATCAAGTGACGATATTCATCGTAGTGAGTAAGCAATAAATACTTCTCTTTGCCGTCAACTGTAACCTTTGTATAATATATACCGTTTGCCGTAATAGAATTTAAATTCTTAAGCTCTGTATATACAAATCCCTTTACGTTATAAAGGTGGAACTCACCGTTGGAATCAAATACACCCGTATTTATCCAGCTGTCTGTCTCTTTTCCGCCCGTAGGTTTGGTAGGATCAGATGAATGTATATCACTCGCATTACCTGCATAACCAACCATAGCTATTCTGTGGTCAACACCGTTAATTCTGCCGTGGTTAGCAACAGATGCAACGAAATTATCAAGCGCACTTTGAAGTGCATTCAAATACTCATAGTCGTTTTCAGCCAATGACCCCGATTGGTCAAGCACAAGAACGATATCAAGGGGAGTATTCTGTTGGATAAGTGTAGTAATGGGATTGTCCTTCGTATATGTGTCAAACGTTATCGTATAAGTCCCGTCATTTTCAAGAACTGCGTCCTTGCTTATAGAAAGGTTACTTTCAACCTGCTCGGTATAACCGTCTGAACCGTCAGGCAAATAATAAATTACCATCAAATTCTTAACCGGATTATTCGAAATAACCATAGCGGGATTTTCGGTTTTATCGTGATAAGCACCGTCAACATAAGCACCCGCATAGGCATATCCGTCAATTTCACGAGCATATTCAGCCGCGACAATCGTTGAACCGACAGCGGTTCCGCTAACTGATTTTGCACCGAGAAGAACCTTGTCTGTATTAAGTTCAAGATAACGAATTATGTAATCTGTTCCCTCAAGTTTTTCCCAATTTGCCGTAAGGGTTACACTCTTCGCCAACGTATTACCTACGTATATTGTACCGTCTTCTTTGATGTAAACCTCTTGTTCGTTACTGCTTGTCCAGCCCTTAAATACGTATCCCTCTCTATAGGGGTATGCATTAAAGGTTTCTGTAAAGCTCCAAGTATGCATAAACACATATTTGTCTTCGCTCGAATTGTCATCAACCATAAACTCTTCAAGACCATACACATGTGTTCCGACATCGTTGCCTAAATTCAAATCCAAATGTATCGGATATTCCTTGGGTACAAGGGTAATTTCAAGAACATTATCAGTCTGCTCCAACTGCATTGAATAACTGCTTACTGCACCGTATTCAACAAAGTAAGGTCTATCGGAAGAATACTCAATACCCTCTTCGCTGTATGCGCCCTCAAGGTTGTTGCCGTACACCAGGTAAACCTCTGCTTGGTATTCGTAAGGCGTACCGTTGGTGTGCCAGTTCCAAACGTATTCATATCCAACACCTTGAGCAGTACTCTTATCAAGAGAAACCATTACTCCGTTAGGAGATACTGTGTGCTGAGAAATAATTTGAAAGTTGTGAACGTCGCCAAGGTCTCTGTAATAATACCGAACCAAAACAGCCGTTGGACGCAATGATTCCTCAATAAGAGAAGCGTCTACGCGAACATACTGCTGATAGCTGTCGGGCGCAAAACCAAGTTCTACATCAACTTTTCCCTCGGCTCTGAATTGGTCTATATCAACTACATACTGCTCTTCGGAATATTCACCGTCAGCATCATTGTCATAAGTTGTCGTAAAGTTATACGCGAAAACGTTTACTCTATATTCGGTTCCGTCATTAAGAACGTCTTCGAACTTATATTCGCCAACGCCGTCAAGAACATTGCCGTTTTCGTCTTTGTTGTATACAATGTTTACAATCATTGAATCAACGTCGTTGTAGTAATCGTTAATCTTCTTCTGAAGAATAACCATAACCTTATTAACACGGTCAATTTCGTGAATGGTTGCTGTTTCTCCGTTATAATCATACTGTACGTCTACTACAACCTTACCCGAAACAACGGCGTCATCGTTGTATCTTGCATAGTAGGTTACGTCAGAATTCAGGAACTGACCGTTCATATTCGTAACGGGCTCGCCTTCTGCGTCAACCCAACAAATAAACGTCTTATCATCAGCTGAAGGAGTTGCAACATATTTATCTAAATCGGGACATACGTATTGGTTATTAAGTACTACCTTTGAGCTGCCGTTAACACTTCCTTCGCCTGCATCGAATGTAACCTTATAAGAATTGATTTCAATCGTAGCCGTAGGCAAGCCTATCTGAACACCGCTGCCAACATATGCGCCATTGAGGTCAGTTTTACTATCTGCGGGATACGTAGGAATTCTGCCCTCTTCCCCGTTTTCGGTTGCGGACTCAATTGTTATCACAGCAGTGTACAAGTTTGTGCCGTCAATATAAAAGTTAATCTTATCTTTACTATTAACAGGAACAATAGAGCCGTCGGGCAAAACATATGACGTAATCTCAATTCTGTAGTCATAAGCATAATCAGTGCCCGACCAGAAGCCCCATACAGGGTAATAACCTACTCCCTTGCCGTTTTCATCAATTTCAACGGATATAGGCGCTTTTGTTCCGTCCTGCTGTGTAATAATATGCCAGTCAAGAACATTGTCCTCGTTGTAACCCCAATAGCTAACCTTAACATTAACCTTATCGGGCATCAATGTCTTTTCGCCCTCGTCGTCAGCCTTAACAATCACATCAAAGTAAAGGTCAAAATTTTCAGGAGCAAAAGTATGATTGATAAAAATTGTCTGATCATCATCGGACTTGCCCTCGTGAGTAATCACAGTCTCATACGAACTCTTCGCACTTGACACGTGATATGTTCCTTGAGGCATATCGGTATATACAACAGTGTATGTAGTTGTATTATTCTCGGCGTCATAAACGTATCCCGAATCCAAAACCTTATTCTCAATCGGCATATTCACGCCGTTCTCTTCACGAGTCAACGTGAAAGAAAGTTCATGTCTCTTATTATTATTATCCGAGCCTGTAGTAACAGCATTATGATTTATAACAACGTTTACCGTAATATCAATAGTCTCTTGCCACTTTGCTGTAAGCTCAATCTTTTCATCTATAGCAGACGTGAGATGTTGTCCGGGAGCATAAAGGTTTCCGTCCTTATCTTCCCAACCCATAAACAAGTTGCCTTTAAGAGTAGGTGTGGCATTTGTAACAAATGCCGATTCTCCAGAATGATGAATTACATCTCCGGGATTTTCTCCATCAGCCCAAACACCTCCGTTTGTATTATACGAAACGCTGTAATGGAAACAGTCTGTCGTGCCGTCAAAATTATAAATCGCAATCTTGTGGCCGTGCACCTCTTCATATTTTCCGTCAGCATTCTTGGCGTAGACAACATAAATTCCATTGTCAACAACCTTTGCGCTATATACACCGTCGCCTCTCTTTATAAGCGGAATATACGCGCCCTCTACACCATCAAGAAGAATATAAAAGTTCTTGTCCTCTCCGATGATATCATTAAGGTCAGTCTGAACACCGTTGTAATGCGAAATAAACGAAGCCGTATGCTTTGTTTGTTGATACCACTGCGCATACAATACAACGTCGCTTTCAACAGTAAACTTCTCTCCCGGCTCATATTCAACACCCGAACCGTCAGCCTTTGTATTCCAACAACGGAAAAGATACGTATCTTCGCCAACATCCATTTTAAAGCCCTCGCTCGGAGCTTTTACTGTGTATTCGCTTCCGCTGTCTATGTAATATTCATTTTGAGGGAGTGTACCCGCAGTATAGCCGTTTCCGTTGTATTCAACGTCATGACCTACAACATATTCTGTCAGCTTGTAAAGATATACCGTAGAAGAAGTCGTTGATCTCGCCCAATCCGAGTTGGAATAACGAAGATAGTAAGAACTCCAATACGACGAATAGTAAATACGATATGCACCGTCACCCACGCTTGTAAAGTTCAAGCTTTCTCCCGGTTTACTTGTCGCATATCTACTATTGCTCAAGTCAATATAGTAATTGTTATGCGTTATATATCCAACTTTAGCTGCGCTAAAAGTAAATACGCAATCACTCTCATTGGTAAATCCAGTTTCTATGTATTTAACTCCCGCATCATCCTTTACAGTAATCGTTTGATTACGGAAATCGCGCGATAATGAGCTGTTGTAATAAAAACGCAACGCGTTACCGCTTCCGGTCGAGCCCGTATTGACAATCAAATACGTAGCTCCCACGTCAATACCGTCCGTATCAAGCTCATATCGCTGAATAATGTCAGCGGCACGAGCTACTTGCAACGGAGGCACAAGCGATATTACCATGCATACAAAAAGAATAAATGCCAACAGTCTGTTAGATCTTTTCATCAATTCTATCTCCTTCTCTAACCGGTCACTCCCAATATTTCGGGGAGGACAATCCAACCTTGTTTAAATACGAAATTTTATCTAAAGTATCAATTTTTTCTTGCTGTATAAACGCCGATTCAATCGATTAAGTCGCGCTAAAAAACAATACGTCTATTATATATAATAATTCATAATATATTCTACACTCTTTTAAACGCATTGTCAACAAAAAAACTGAAAATACACGTCGGTTTTCTTTATATTTTTCTTTTGTTCACACTTTTTGTCAAAAGTGTACATCACACCACTTCACATCTAAATTCCGTTTCGATTCCACTCTTTTTCTTTAAAATCAATTGTACATTTTTAGCCAACAAAAAAGCACCTCGCCAACTCATTTCGGCAAGGTGTTTTTGACCATATTTTGATATTTTTGCATATCACTTTCTTTAGGCAAAGGAATATCTCTAAAAGGAAAATCAATATTCAACATATCATATTTAGTTGTGCAGATATTCTTAAATGGCAAAAGCTCAACCTTTTGAACAACGGTATATCTATCGACAAGTTCTTTCAGCTTCAAAAAGTTCTCTTCATAATCATTAACCGTCGGAATAACAACCTGACGTATTATCGTTTTTATATTCCTCTCTTGAAGCACGTCAAGGAATCTCAAAACCCTATCCATATCGCAACCAACGTGTTTTTTATATAAGTCGTCACTTGTATATTTAACGTCAAGCAAAACCACGTCAGTCTCACCTAAAAGCTTAACCACACTGTCATTCAGTACACTTCCCGAGGTATCAAGACAGGTATTTATCCCCTCTAAATGACAAAGTCTAAACGTTTCATAAACAAAATCAGCTTGGAGCAACGGCTCTCCCCCCGAAAAGGTTATACCTCCCTCGTCGCCAAAATACTCTTTATATCGTTTTACACGTTTTACGATTTCTTCGGGTGCAAACTGTGTTCTATCGTTATAATTCCAAGTATCGGGATTATGACAGCACGAGCAACGCAGGTTACAGCCTTGTGTAAACACAACGAAACGAACTCCCGGTCCGTCAAGCGTTCCGAGAGTTTGTATCGAATGAACATATCCTTTTATCATAACGCCTCGTGGAAAGTACGGCTGATAACTTCCCTCTGCTGTTCACGAGAGAGTTTATTGAAGTTTACTGCATATCCCGAAACTCTGATAGTAAGATTGGGATAGCTTTCGGGATCTTCATACGCCTTCATCAACGTCTCTCTGTTCAAAACGTTAATATTGATGTGATGCGCCTTCTTTGCAAAATATCCGTCGAGAATAGAAACGAGGTTGTCAATTCGCTCGTCTTCGGTTCTGCCAAGCGCTTGAGGTGTTATTGAGAACGTATTGGAAATACCGTCTCGGCAATCATCGTAAGAAAGCTTTGCGACCGAGTTGAGACTCGCCAATGCGCCATTTTCTTCTCTGTTGTGCATCGGGTTAGCTCCGGGCGCAAAAGGCATACCCGCTTCTCTGCCGTCAGGGGTTGCACCGGTATTCTTTCCGTACATAACGTTAGACGTAATCGTAAGAACGGAAAGAGTATGAATTGCATCTCTGTATGCAGGTGTCTTGCGAAGCTCTGTAATAACCTTATGAGTCATTTCCTTTGCAATAGTGTCAACCCTGTCATCATCATTACCATACTTCGGAAAATCACCTTTTGTATCAAATCCGACAACAAAACCGTCTTCATTTGTAATAGGCTTAACGTTTGCATATTTTATAGCGCTCAACGAGTCCGCTACAACGGAAAGTCCCGCAATACCGAACGCCATAAAACGTTCAACCGACGTATCGTGCAATGCCATTTGTATCTTTTCATACGCATACTTATCATGCATATAGTGAATAACGTTCATAGTCTTAACGTAGAGCTCACTTAACCACTTGATATAAACGTCATATCGTTCCATAACAGCATCATAATCAAGTTTGTCAACAGTCATTGGCTCATATTGAGGACCGATGTGCATTCCGCTGTCAGCATCATATCCGCCGTTAATCGCAATAAGCAAAAGCTTTGCAAGATTACAACGAGCGCCAAAGAACTGCATCTGTTTACCCACTCTCATAGCGGATACACAACAAGCTATTGCGTAATCATCACCATAAATAGGACGCATAACCTCATCATTTTCATACTGAATAGAGTCTGTATCTGCAGAAACCTTTGCGCAGAATTTCTTGAAATTATGAGGTAATCTGTTTGACCACAATACGGTAAGATTAGGCTCGGGAGACGAACCCAAAGTATAAAGCGTATTTAAAACACGGTAGCTGCTCTTTGTAACCAACGTTCTGCCATCTTCACCCATACCGCCAACGGCTTCGGTTATCCACATAGGATCGCCGCCGAAAAGCTCGTTATATTCGGGGGTACGAAGATGACGCGCCATACGAAGCTTCATCACAAAATCATCTATAAGCTCCTGCGCACCCGTTTCGTCAAGAATACCGTTTTCAATATCTCTTTCAATATAAATATCAAAAAATGTACTCACTCTGCCAAGCGACATAGCAGCGCCGTTTTGTTCTTTAATTGCGCCTAGATATGCAAAATAAGTCCACTGTATAGCTTCCTTTGCGTTGCTTGCGGGCTGACTGATATCAAAGCCGTACATTTCTGCCATTTCTTTTAAAGAGCCAAGAAAGGCAATCTGCTGATACAACTCCTCGGTCAGCTTAATATTATCTGAATTCAATACGTCATAAGCAAGTGTTTTTTTATCTTTCTTCTTCTCCTCAATAAGCTTATCTACACCGTACAACGCAACACGTCTGTAGTCACCTATAATTCTTCCTCTTCCGTAAGCATCGGGAAGACCTGTGATAACATGGCACTTACGCGCATCTCTCATCTCATCAGTATACGTTCTGTATACGCCTTCGTTATGTGTAGTTCTGAACCTAAATTCTTCCTGAACCTTGGAACTAAGCTTATATCCGTAAGCCTCACACGCCTGCTTAACCATTCTCATTCCACCAAAAGGATTTACTCCTCTCTTCAACGGTCTATTGGTCTGAAGTCCAACGATAAGCTCATTTTCTTTGTCAAGATACCCCGGAGCAAACGCTGTCAGTGTCGAAACTGTCGACGTATCAATGTCAAGAACTCCGCCAAACTGCCTCTCGATTGCAAAAAGAGCCTGAAGCTTTTTCATCAATGCTTTTGTTCTATCTGTAGCTTTCGCCAAGAACGAATAGTCCCCTGTATATTCCTTATAGTTTGACTGTATAAAATCACGAACGTCTATATTTTCCTTCCAAGTCGTTCCTTTAAAACCTGTCCAATTGATGTGTTCCATATTTTTACCTCCTAAATAACCTAAAAAAAAGACAACCCAGTTTTTCATCTTACAAAAACTGACTTGCCCAGACGGTCGGCACTATTAACTTTTACACTCCACCGCAGTCAATCTGCGTCTTTCCGTCAGTTATGTAAAAGCTGTATGTTAATTATACACGATATTTACAATTTTGTCAACCATAACTTAAAAAAAAACTCATTTTTTTATTATTTTATTCACACCTATATTCATTGTTAATTTAATAAAGAATTTTCTAAAAATAATTACAAAAAAACAAGGTGCACCCTCTTACAAAAGTGCACCTCGTTTATATTCTAAATACCAATCTCATCTGACGGTTGCGGGTTCAAATGCTCCTCAATCTCACCGTATATTTTTTCTTTGTTTTCGTCTGTTATACGATATGTCTTGTTTTTCCATTCAAAATATATGCTGTCCTCAATTTCGTATATAAATATCGGTTCAAGCCTCTTCCCCTCTATATCCTGCATTTGGAATACAACCTTATATTTCCACGCCTTGGGAAGCTCAACCTTATCTTTCTTCGCAGTATTTACACTGTAGCGCAAAACAGAAACCAACCCGTAATTAAAATGCTCGTTATTATCCGTCTCGGTTATATTTACCTCGGGCTCATCGTAAATATATATTTCCGCCTTAACATAATCATCCCAAGCAATATGATTTGTAAAATTCTCCGTCTGTCCGCCATAAAGGCTTGATGTAGGAACCAAAAACAAATACGGAGCTGTAATAATCGCAAGCAGAAGTGAAAGTATTCTCTTTATTTTCTTGCTGTAAACCTTTCTGAATGAAACAAAACGGTTAAATACATATATTAAAACAGCCGACACAACAACAGCGAAACACGTGTATGCCAATGAATATACGTTATCAAACGGATTTTGAGCTATAGGTGCTGTCAGATACTCATAAAAGAAACCGTCTAATTCAACAAACTGCGTTATTAAGAGAAGTATTCCTCCAAGTATATCTGCAACAAATCCAAATATAAAAATCCACAGTATCGTCTTTTTATATAATTCAACCTTCTCCTTGATACGAAGAACATACATTCCAAGAAGCAAAACCAAGCTGTCTATTATAAAATTTGCAGGAATAACAAATAGCCACGTTATCGGGAAAATAAACAACAACCATATCGGAAACATAACGTTATATAATTTAACTT
Organism: Clostridia bacterium; assembly: GCA_017547655.1. Taxonomy (GTDB): domain Bacteria; phylum Bacillota; class Clostridia; order Oscillospirales; family CAG-272; genus RGIG1995. The sequence goes on along the minus strand of JAFYPF010000027.1, from coordinate 41,898 downwards.
CCCTTTTATTCTCTCTTACGTTTTTCAAAATTTGTACTTCTCCTTTTTAAATTTTAAATTGTTTCTTATTGAATTATTCAAAAATGTGTGATATACTGAATCTGTAGAAAGATGGGGTATAAATTCTATGAAAAAATTATTCAGTATTCTTCTGATCTGCGTTATCTGTTTGGTGTCCTGTGCAAAAAACGAAAATACACTCGCAGACAACGATTATTTAAACGATGTCGACGTTTCTGTTATAACCCAAAAACTTTTAGAAACCGTCAACATTCCCGCGCTCACCAAAGCAGATGAGGGGTGGGTAGCATTAAACATTCCGATTGACACATCTTTATGCGACGAATGCGCAGTTTATATTCATACAGAGGGTTCTTCTGATATGTTCGGTGTCTTTAAGGCTTCGTCAACCGAAAACGCAAAAAAGCTTTTGTCTGATGCCGAAAGCTATTTATCTACACTCGAAAAAAATTGGATGAGCGAATACCTTGCCGAAGAATTTCCGAAAATCGAAAATGCAACAGCCAAACGCTGCGGTCTTTACGTAACGTTCTTAATTTTAGACGACAACACGAGAAATTCAGCAGAATCCGAATTCGAAAATGTTCTAAAAAAATAATTACATATATATTTTAACAATTTTTTCGGCTAATGTCAACCGATTTACAGGAGGAATCTATTATGAAAAAAACAAAATTCACAGCATTGGTTATTACAGCTGTAATTGTAATCGCTTTACTCATCTTGGGCGTTAGCGCAACAAGCTCGGTGCCCGCAGGTCATACGGGTATTGTCGTTACATTCGGACACGTTGAAGATTATGTACTAAACGAGGGTTTGCACTTCAAACTCCCATGGCAGCAGATAATCATTATGGACAACAGAAACCAGAAAGCTCAACTTAATTTTCAGGCTTTCTCAAGCGATATTCAGCAAGTAAACGTTAAATGCTCCGTAAACTACAGTATAAATAAGGAAACGTCACAAAACCTCTACAAAAATATAGGCGTAACCTATTACAACACAGTAGTTGAGCCGAGAATTATCGAAAACGTAAAATCTATTATTGCTAAATATACGGCAGAAAACCTTATCAAATCCCGCGACTCTCTTTCCGAGCAGACAAAGGAAATGCTTTCTCCCGAAATGGACGTCTACGGCATTAACATATTAAGTGTTGCAATCGAGGATATTGACTTTACAGACGTATTCACAAACGCAGTTGAAGCAAAGCAGGTTGCAGAACAGTCAAAGCTCCAAGCTACTATCGAACAAGAACAAAAAAATATGGAACAGGAAGCAGAAGCTCAACGTAAGGTAATTGCCGCCGAAGCAGAAGCCGCTGTTGCAAAAATCCAAGCCGATGCAGATGCTTACGCTGTCGAGGTACAGGCAAAGGCAGAAGCCGAGGCAAACCAAAAGATCGCAGCTTCTCTTACCGAATTGCTTGTAAAATACAACGAAACAATGCAGTGGAACGGCGAACTCCCTCAAATTGTGGGCAGCGACGCTGTTTTGCCCGTAATTGATATCGAAAATCAGAACAAATAAGTAAACAATACATAGTTAAAATCGGGTTAAGCCAAAAAAGCCTAACCCGATTTTTTTAGTTCAATATTATTACACCTAAATTTAAATACGCCGCAAAAGCAAGCCATATCGCATACGGAATCAACAAATTACCATATATCGGTTTTATTCTCCTGTATTCAATGATACAAATAACGTCTAAAAGAAATATAGCTATAATATCAATAAATGATGCAACAAACTCTCCCCGTCCAAAAAACAACGGATACCATAATAAATTCAAAATAAACCCTATAACCGCAAAGACAAATCCTTTTCTTCTGTTGTCCTCATAAATCGGATTGTTTAAAAAATATACACTCCCGTTTACCCAGCCTATTATTACGTAAAGTAATGACCAAACAACGGCAAAAAGTTCGGGCGGAGGAGAAAAAGTTGGTTTATTTAGTCCTATATACGCATTTGAACTTCCGGTAAGTATTGCAGAAAAAAATCCAAAAATCAAAAAACTCAACGCAAATATAACGGTATAAATCAGGTTCCATTTCTCCGTGTTTTTTTCTGTTAATGTATTCAAAAAAATCACCTCATTGAAATGTATGAGGTGATTTTTATTTTTATGAATCAATCAGGCGTCGCTCTGTTATCTGTCTTTGCTGTTGTTTGATCAGTATCGTCGGGAGGACCGCCCGGTGCCGTTGTTGAAACAGGCTTTGTACCACTCGATGTGCTTCCCGATTCTGTATCCTTCGGTTTATCGGTCGGAGCCGTCGTAACAACCTGCTGTATCGTCGTTTCTTCAACATACGGGTTCTTTAAATGCTCAACGCAAGCGTGGTTAGCGTGCGCCTGATTACCGCTTGTTCCCGCAAACTTGCCATTCATCGCAGTTGCATAATATGGCTCATTCAAATTGGTCGACATTACAACGTCGCCCTTAAGTGTCCTGCATGTATACTGCGCATCGACAACCGTAACCTGTCTCGGGAAGTTTCTGTCACTCGCATCAACGAGCGCTATTTCAATTACGTCCTTGGACGGACATCCGGAACATGCTACCGATTTTGTTTTTTCATCATATTTAACCAAAACGTGCTTATCGCAGTAAGTCTTCGGCTCTGTTCCGGGCGCAAAATACGCCGTAAAGCCTCTGGATCCTCTAAGGTCCTTACTGCAGTTAGCAGTACAAATCAAGCCCGAATCCTTACATACAGTTCTTGCAACTTCATTCGAATACTTGAACGTCTTTACACCCTGTCCCGATTCAGCAGCATTGTTGAAATACTTTTCGTGAGCTATTGTCATAACTCTATCCCAAACCTCTGCGGCAGGGTTACCAACAACTTTTGAAAGGCTGTCTGGCTCTGCATATCCATACCACACACCACCTATAAGATAAGGTGTATATCCAATAAACCATCTATCGTGGTCTGCGTTCGTCGTACCTGTTTTTCCGGCTACGTTAACCCTGCTTTTAAGCTTAATTGAACCACTTGCAGTACCCTTGTCAACAACGCCTTTCAACATTCTTGTCATAATAGAAGCATTTGTCTTGCTTATTACAACAGAACTTTCGCAACCGTCGTCAAGTATGAGGTTGTCATCATTGTCAAGCACTTCGGTATAAAGCCTCGGCTGATTATACGTTCCGTCATTTGTGAAAATACTATACGCTGCCGTTATTTCAAGGTTTGTAACGCCATAGTTCATTTCACCCATCGCAAGAGCAACCAACCCCTTATCGGATATCCATTCGCCGTTTGAAAGCTGTAATCTTTCAATCATACTGTCCATATGAAGCTTATTTTTTGCAAAATCAAATGCCGCTTCGCACGTCAAATCCTGCAATACACGAACTGCAATCGTATTCTTTGATACACATACGGCATAATCAATGTTAGTCTTGCCGTCATATCTTACAGGAAGATTGCCCGGCCAACCCGTATTTCTCGTAACGGTTTGCCCCGTCTCCGCATAAAAATAGGTAACACTTCCGCCATTATCAACATATTTACCGGTATCAAAGTTAACGGGAACGTCATCGTATACAGAGCCCATTGTTATAACGCCCGCTTCAAGCGCAGGAGCATAAACGGTAAGAGGTTTAATAGATGAACCGGGAGATCTTGTTGTTTGAGTAGCATAGTTGAGAATAAGATTTCCTTGCTTCTTTCCTCGTCCGCCCGCAATACCAAGTACGTCACCTGTTGTTGGGTGAATTATAACCATCGATGATTCAGGCTTGAATACGCCGGGAAGTCGACTATCCTGAAACACCTCTGTCTCGTTTTCATATACCAAATCAAGCGCCGCTTGAATATCGGGATCAAGAACAGTATATATTTTCAATCCGCCGGAATAAATCATATTATATGCAAGGTTTTCGGGATAACCCTTCTCTTCTTGAAGTCTCTCTACGATAGATCTGATTACAGCATCGGTATACCATGTGTTGTAATCTTCATCGCTTACCGAAGGCTCACCCTCAACGTTTGCAGTATTCTTTGCCAATACAAGCTCTTCATTTAATGCATCTTGATACTCTGTATAAGTAATCTTACCAAGCTCATACATCTTATAAAGAACGGTTGCTCTTCTCTCTTTATTATTATCGGGGTTTTGGATAGGGTCCCATTTTGTAGGCGCCTGCGTAATGGATGCTAATGCAGCACATTCCGCAAGAGACAATTCACTAACGTCTTTTCCGAAATATACGTTAGCCGCAGCTTGTACACCATAGCATCCTTGAGATAAGTATATCGTATTCAAATACAACTCAAGAACTTCGGTCTTATCCTTGGTCTTATTAAGATAAAGCGCACGCATTATCTCTTGAAGCTTACGCTGAATAGTAACGTCCTTTTCGTTTGTTAAGTTCTTAATAAGCTGCTGTGTTATGGTAGATCCGCCGTAATGGTCACCGCCTGTAAAGAAATAAAACGTTGCACCTAAAGTTCTCTTCCAGTCAACGCCGCCGTGTGTCCAATAACGTTGGTCCTCAATTGATATAAAAGCTTCGTACAGATAAGTAGGCATCTCGGTAAAGCTTACCCAGATTCTGTTTTCAGAACCGTACAACGTCTCGCCTTCAAGTTCAACCGGTGTTCCGACTCTGTTCTCTCTGTCCGTATAATCCATATAATAAATCTTTGACGACAACTTCTGCTCGGTCGATATAGTATCAAAATCGTCAATTACAGGATCGATATACGTCTTAATATAAATCGCAAAAGCACCGACAACAATCAAGCCTGTTATGAAACCTATAAGAAAAACAGTAAGAATGAAAATTGCAAATCCAGAAAGAATTTTTTTAAAAATACTTCTTTCTTTCGGCGCGTTAATTTTAGGCTTTTCTTCTTTTATTTTTCTTTTCCTTACAAAAACATCATTCTTTCTGACAGGGGGCTTTCCAGTCCTCCTTGTACCTCTGTTTTGATTCATCACAATCCTCCGTTAATATACGGTAAGTTTATTACAATTAACCAACTGTGCTATATTATAGCACATATTTTTAAATTTGTTGTTAATTTCTAAAATAATTTTATAAATTTTTACTTAACTATAACATTTTCCTTGCCGAGAAGTTCAATAAAGAAGCGTATTATATTACCCGAAAGGTCAACCGAACGCCCTTTTGCAGTAATATAATTCTTTTGAGAAGTCTCGTAAAACACAACTTTCGTTCTGCCCTCAAAAATCTCAATAAGATTAAGTGCCCTTTTAAACTGTTCACTCTCCATGCTTTCCACACGCAAAAACAATGTCTTCTCTTTATTTTTTAACTCAATTTTATTGACGTGAGCTTCATCTGCAGGTTTAAACTGTGAATTAGGCTTCAGCACTTCCGCCTTTTGAAGAATAAGCTTAACCTCATTCTCCCCCCTTGCAGATATATCGGCGCAGCACGTAATAATATTATCGAGAGTCAGCATATATCCGTACTCTTCCAATACCGAAGAAAAAACTATAACCTCTATCGGCTTCGTCCTGTCTTCTATTGTTACAAAGTACATCTTATCGCCTTTTCGGGTTGACTTTTCAACTACCTTTGTAATTATACCACACACGTTCACCCTTTGTCTATCCCTAAACTCTCCCGTTCCCTCTATTATGTCTTCTCCATCGGAAACATCAAACGAGTTAATTATAGATTTTATCGGTATGCAACCTATTGCTTTTTCGTGATTTGTATAATCGTCAAGCAAATTACCCGAAAAATAAAATCCGGCACATTCCTTTTCGTATAAAAGCTTCTCTTTTGAATCAAAGTCGTTTATTTTAGGGTATTCGTACAAGTCGCCCGAATTGTCCCCCTCTTCGGAATCAACTGAAAAGAAATCGAGCTGTCCTGCGGCGTTTCTTCTGTTTGATTCAGCAACTCCGTCTATCATACTCTCAAAAACAGCCAAAAGCTGCGATCTGTATATACCCGTGTAATCAAAGCATCCTACTTTTATTAAAGCTTCAATCTGTCTCTTGTTTAAGTCAGACTCTCTCATTCTGTTAATAAAATTTTCAAAAGAGGTGAATTTTCCATTCGCCCTTTCCGATACAACGTCATCAACAAATGTTCTTCCTACGTTTTTCAGCGCAAGTAAAGCGAATCTCAAATCACCATCAACAACTCTGAAATATCCGCAACTTTCATTTATATGGGGCGGCAAAAGTGTTATACCAAGCCGTTTGCACTCTTCGGCATAGTTAACAACCTTCTCCTCATCACCTATAACCGAGGTTAAAAGTGATGCCATATACTCTTTCGGGTAATGTGTCTTAAGATATGCCGTTCTGTACGTCACAACGGCGTATGATGCAGCATGGCTCTTGTTAAATGCATATTTACAGAAGCCTACCAATTCCTCAAAAAGTTCTGAAGCCCCTTTAAGCTCTATACCTTTTTCTACCGCCTTCGAAAGAAACGCACTTCTTTCTTTTTCGATTACGCCCGACTTCTTTTTTGACATAGCCTTTCTTATTATATCAGCCTGTCCGAATGAATAGTCGGCAACCGTTCTGAATATCTGCATTACCTGCTCTTGATATACAACGCACCCAAAGGTTTCGCGCAAAATGGGCTCAATAAGCTTAATCTTGTAATCGATATTTTGACGTTTTTTCTTGTTCTCTATATACTTACCAATCGAGTTCATCGGTCCCGGTCTGTAAAGCGCTATTGCCGCCATAATGTCAGCCAGGCTTTCGGGTTTTAATTGAACAAGCTTACTTCTCATTCCTGCACTTTCAAGCTGGAATAAGCCTATTGTTTCACCGTCAGAAATATTCCTAAAAGTCTCTTTATCCTCAAGAGAAATATTATCTATTTCAAAATCGGGCTCCCGTTCCTTTATTGCCTTTACGGTATTTTCTATAACCGTCAAAAATCGCAGTCCCAAAAAATCAAACTTCAACAGCCCCAAATCAGCAACCGTATTCATATCAAATTGTGTAACAAGGGAGCCCTTTGTTACAGCCATAGGAACATAATCACACACAGCCCTCTCGGTAATAACTACGCCCGCTGCGTGCGTCGATGCGTGTCTCGGCATACCCTCAAGCGCTCTTGCCGTATCAATCAATCTTCTTGTTTCAGGCTCTTTTTCGTACATTTCCTTTAGTTTTTCGGTTTTCAAAGCCATCTCAAGAGTAACCTTATTGATATTTTCGGTAGTGCCGTCCTCACTCTTTACCGATATCCTCTGCGGCACAGCTTCAGCTACACGGGCAACGTTGTTATAAGACATCCCCATAGCACGTCCTACGTCTCTAACACATGCGCGCGCCGCAAGCGTTCCAAACGTAATAATGTGAGAAACTCGTTCTTTTCCGTATTTTCGGGATACGTAATCATATACAAGGTCACGTTTTTCATCACTGAAATCTATATCAAAGTCGGGCATACTAACCCTTTCGGGATTAAGAAATCTCTCAAACAAAAGACTGTGCTTAATCGAATCAACCTCTGTTATCCCGATAAGATATGCTACAAGACTTCCCGCACCGGAGCCTCTTCCGGGACCTGTGGGTATTTCGTGACTTTTAGCATAATTAACAAAGTCCCAAACTATAAGATAATATTCGGCATACCCCATCTTTGTAATTACAGATAATTCGTATTCCATTCTTTCGCGGTATTCAACTTCGGTATGCTCGTCCGAAAAAACTATCTGTCCGTTATTTATCTTTTTCTCAAAGCCCTGAACCGACAGAAAACGCAGATATTCCTGCGGAGTCATTCCGTTTTCAGTCGTATATCTTGGCAAAAACGTATTCCCGAATGTAAAATCAAAATCACACATATCGGCAATTTTTTGCGTATTGCATACTGCCTCTTCATATTCAGCAAAAAGTGAGTCCATTTCCTCGGTAGACTTATAATAAAATTCGTCCGTCTCAAAACCAAGCGGTCTACCCTCGGATATTGTAGTATTCATCTGAAGACACATTAGAACCGCCTGTGTTTCAGCATCTTGCCTTCTCAAATAATGAACGTCATTTGTCGCTACAAGGGGAATTCCCGTCTCTTCATGTATTTTTAACAGCGCTCGGGATACCTCGTTTTCAGCCTCGATACCGTGATTCTGTACCTCTAAATAAAAATTACCGCGTCCAAAAAGCTTATCGAGCCTTACGGCATAATCCAATGCGCCGCTATAATCGTTTTTTAATATCATTCTCGGAATTGCTCCCGCCAAACAGGCAGAAAGACACACAATCCCCTCCGAGTGGGCTTCAAGCAAATCATTATCTATCCTCGGCTTCGAATAAAAGCCTTCTTCAAACGCTTTCGAAACCATATATATAAGATTCTTGTATCCAACTTCATTCTTTACAAGAAGTATCAAATGATTATAACCGCTATCAGTTCCGTATTCCTTGTCAAAACGAGTTCGCGAGGCAACGTAGACCTCACAACCGATTATCGGTTTTATACCATTAGCTTTACACGCCTTATAAAAATCAACAACACCGTACATCGCGCCGTGGTCTGTAATCGCAACGGCGTTATGCCCCATCTCTTTTGCGATTTTTGGAATATCCGAGATTCTGCAAGCACCGTCGAGCAGACTATATTCCGTATGCAAATGTAAATGAACAAATCCGCTCATACCTTACTCACTTTCTCCTTTTTTATAATTCATCAGCCATCATAGTCATCTTTTTAAGCCTATGATTAACACCCGATTTTGAAATTCTATCAGTATGCATTTCCGCAAGCTCCTCAAGACTTGCAAACGGGTTATCCACCCGAAGTTTTGCCGTCTCCTCAAATCCGCGCGGTAACTCGGTCAACTTCCCTTTCTTTATCAGTTTGTTTATCGCATCAACCGATTCCTGTGCCGCATCAACAGTCTTTTTGATATTCACTACCTCAAAATTGCTTCTTCTGTTTGCCTGGTTAGATATATTTCGTTTTATTTTTTCATTTGCAAGCTCAAACGCCTCGCGGCTTGAGCCCATATAATGCATCAAATCTTCAATATCATAACCTTTTTTTAAATAAAGGCAAAAACTTTCCCCTCTGGTCGTCCTCTTCATCTCAAGACAATTTTCTGAAATAAATTCATACAACGAATCCGCAAGCTGTTTATCTTTCGTTTTTATCTCAAGGTGAAAAGATTTTTCGGGATCAGAAACAGTTCCCGCAGCACAAAAAACGCCTCGCAAAAAACTGCTTTTACACGACGAACACTTAAAATCACCGTATAATATACAGTCTGATTTTGTGGTATCATCATAGCCGTATTTAGTCAAATCGGCATTTTCCTGACGCTTTTTTTCGGGAGTAAACAAAAGCTCTCCATAAAAGAATGCTCTTCTGCAGCACTTCTTTTTCATACTTATTTCTTTTAAGTTCTTCTTAAGTTGGCTTGAATATGACATCAATATCTCCAAATCAATATAATTTATCAATATCTCTGTGAACTAATACAGTCTTGTGTCTTTTCTTCAAATAAGAACAAAGCTCTTCTGCAATCGCTACGGATCTATGCTTTCCGCCGGTACAACCAACAGCAACCGTAAGCTGTGACTTACCTTCTTTTTCATATAACGGAATCATATAATCAAGCATATCATAAAGCTTATCCAAAAATTTCTCCGCTTCTCCGTTTGAAAAAACATATTTTCTAACTTCACTGTCCAACCCTGTCTTATCTTTCAGTTCGGGCAAATAAAACGGATTCGGAAAACATCTGACGTCAAAAACAAGATCTGCATCAGATACAATACCGTTTTTAAATCCAAAAGACATACATGTTACAACTAACTCTTTTTTTGTGTTGTTCGTATAAATCGCCAATATCTTATCTCTAAACTGTCTTACTGTAAGATATGACGTATCTATAATATAGTCGGCATATTCCTTTATAGGTGCCAACATATTTCTTTCAAGCTCAATAGCTCCGTTTGTACCAACGTTTTTAATGGGAACAAGCGGATGTATTCTTCGGCTTTCTTTATATCTGTTTACAAGTATAGCGTCATCACAGTCAATAAAAACCGTCGTGCAACTATAACCCCTTTTTTTCAACTCGTCAAGCTCCGATATAAGCGTTTCAAATTCTATTTCACCTCTAACGTCTATAACAAAAGCTACTTTAGAGTTTTTATTAGGAGTCTGATTATACATCTCGGCAAACTTCGGAATAAAAGCAACGGGCATATTATCTATACAAAGATAGCCCATGTCCTCCAAGGTGTTCGCCGCGCATGATTTTCCCGATCCCGACATTCCCGTTAAAATAACAAATTCCATAAAATTTTACCCTATTTTTTTACTGTTCTTATCAGTCAATATATTTAACTTCCTCTTGAATATCTACATCGAACTTCTCTTTAACTCTTTGCTTTATTATAGAGATAAGATCTTTAATATCCTTTGAGGTCGCATTACCCTTATTTATAACAAATCCTGCGTGCTTCTCCGACACTTGAGCACCTCCGACAGAAAATCCCTTTAATCCGGCACGGTCAATCATTTGAGCAGTATAATGCCCCTCACACCTTTTAAACGTACTTCCCGCACTCGGATAATCAAGAGGCTGTTTCTCTTTTCTTGCAGCCATATATCCGTCCATTTCAACCTTGATTTCATTAGGATCCCTCTGTTTCAACTCAAAAACGGCAGAAAGAATAACGTTATTATTGGTTTCATAAACACTTTCTCTATAACCAAACCTATGACCTGCATTATATAATTCACATCTCTTTGATATGCTCGGATCAAAATATGCGCTCTTCTGCAAAACATCCTTAATCTCGCCTCCGTACGCTCCCGCATTCATATATACGGCGCCACCTATGGTTCCGGGAATACCGTATGCAAACTCAAGTCCCGACAATCCGTGCTTTTGAGCATACACCGCCAAAGCGGTCAACGATACACCGCACTCCGCATACAATGTATTTCTTACTTTCCTTATCTTCTTAAGTTGGTTAGTTATTACAACAACACCTCTGTATCCCTCGTCATCAAATATCAAATTGCTTCCGTTTCCGACAACAGAGTATTTTATTTTCTCCTCATTGAGGTAGTCAACAAGCGCACACAATGCGCTTTCTGTTTTTGGATATGCCACATAATCTGCATATCCGCCGACTTTGATAGTCGAATGTTCAGCAAGTGAAACGTTCTTTTCAAAATCAAGGGATGCGCATTCTTTCATAAATTGCTCTAAATTAGAACATTCAAACATAGTAATTCCCCTTTTTTTCTTGTGAAAAATCAATATACAATCATTATATGTCGCATATTAAGCAAAATTCACATAATTTAATATTTTTTGGAGGTATCAATTAACTCCTTTGCGCCTGTCAGTAAAACCTCGGTTATATCCTGACCGCCCATTATCCTTGCAATCTCTCTTATACGAGCTTCATAATCCAGAAGTTTAACCTCCGTCTCCACTCTTCCGTTGCGTTCTCTCTTTAAAATATATAAGTGCTCATCAGCCAATGCGGCTATTTGCGCCGAGTGGGTTATGCAAACAACCTGACAGCTTTCGGCGGTTTGCTTTAATTTAATTCCGATTTTTTGAGAAGTCTTTCCCGATACACCCGAGTCAACCTCATCAAAAACCACCGTTCCCGTGCTCTCTTTCTCTCTTAATACACTCTTTATTGCGAGCATAATTCTTGAAAGCTCTCCGCCCGATGCGATTTTCGACAGCGGCTTCAACGGTTCGCCCGGATTAGCGGATAGCATAAAAACAACCTCATCTCTGCCTTTAGACGTAAATCTACCGCAATCCTCAACCAAAACTTTAAACTTAACCTTTGGCATTTCAAGAAAAGTCAAACATTCGCACACCGCAGTCTCGAGCATTTCCGCTGCTCTAATTCTGTTTCGGGTTATAACATTTGATATTTTTTCTGCCTTTTGTCTATGTTCGTTATATTCCCTATGCAGCTCTTCCGTCTTCTCTTCGCTTCGGGTTATGTTATCAAGTTCTTCAGCGCGTTTATCTCTGTATTCAAGTATCTCTTCTACTGTGCTTCCGTACTTTCTCTTTAACTTATAAATAACGTCCAAACGAGACTGAACTTCATTTAATTCAAGAAGCGGATCGAGGCTTATATCACCAACACATTCCTTTGCACTTATAGCTATCTCTTCCATCTCATAAGCAAAATTATTAAGTTTCTCCGACATCTCTTTAAAATCGGGAATCATATCTGACACCGATTTTAAAGCATCTGCTGATTTTCGCGCCAACGTCGATGCCGTAACACCTTTATCGTTCGAGTAAAGCGCTTTATAACAAAATCTTATCTGCTTTGAAATATTTTCACTGTTTCTCAAAACGCTTTCTCTTGCCAAAAGCTGCTCTTCTTCGCCTTTTTTCAGTTTTGCGTTATCAATATCTTTAATTTGATACGTAAGTATCTCCGTAAGTCTTTCTTTCTCTCCCTCGCTTATCTGAATCTCCTTTATCTTCAAAGCGACTTCATTCATTTTATCATAATACTCTTTGTATTCTGTAAGATATTTTTCATTTTCAGCAAATGAATCGAGAATATCTATATGATACTTATTTTCAAGAAGATATTTACTGTCATGTTGACCGTGTATATTTATAAGCATACCCGCTACATCTTTTAAAATCGACGCCGTACATGCTCTGCCGTTAATCTTAACTTGTGATTTACCGTCTATATTAAGCGTTCTCTGCAAAAACATCTCTCCGTTTTCGTCTGCAGAAAATCCAAGCTCCGAAAATCTATCAAGTACATTTTGCGGTATCTCCGTAAACACCGCAGAAACAAGCGCACTGTCTTCCCCGTTTCTTATAAGCTCTTTCCCCGTGCGATTTCCCATAAGAAAGTTAATAGAGTCTATTATAATTGATTTTCCCGCACCGGTCTCGCCCGTAAGAACGGTAAAGCCTTTGCCTATATCAATATCTGCGCTTCGTATAACAGCAATATTTTCTATATGTAACGATGAAAGCATCTGCGCATTCACCCCTTTTTGCTAAAATTATTTACGAGCAATAAGATTATTAAACTTGGAATAAAAGTCCTTTGCGCTATCATCACTGCGCATTACTATAATAATAGTATCATCTCCCGCAACCGAGCCGACTATTTCATTCCACCCCATATTATCTATTGCCGCCGCCGCCGCTTGAGCCATACCCGAATACGTCTTCAACACCACGGTATGACAAGCATAATCTGCACTGACAAGCGTCTCTTTGAGTATGTTTTTATATTTAACCGATATTTTTATATCTTCATTCGGCGCCTGCGCATACTTATACGCTGTGCCGTCAACCGATACTTTTACAAGGTTAAGCTCTCTTATGTCTCGTGAAGCGGTCGCCTGTGTAACCTTGTACCCCTCTTCCATAAGCCTTGCGGTAAGCTCCTCTTGCGTCTCGACATTATATCTCTCTATTATTTCAAGTATCTTCTTCTGTCTTTCCTTTTTCATCATGCTTCCTCTTTTTTCTATATTTCGGTCATCTTGCTGCGCATAACGCTGTAAAAATTATTTTTCTTTATTTTTATCAGCTTTGTATACACATCACTCTTTTTTACCGTAACTACGTCGCCATGCTCTATTTCACACACAAAATCGCCATCTCCGTTAAGAACGATTTTTCCGTGCCCTCTCCACCCTTTTCTGAATTCAAGAACAGATGAGCCACCAAAAATCAACGGTTTTGCATAAAACGACTGTGGACAAATTTGAGAAACACCAAAACATTCCATACCGGGATCTATTATCGAACCGCCCGCCGAAAGCGAATATCCCGTAGAGCCTGTAGGTGTTGTACATATTAACCCGTCAGCAAAATATTTTCCAACTTCTTCGCCGTTACAAACAAGCTCTATCTCCGACATAACCGAATAACCGCCCTTCGAGAGCACAACCTCGTTTAATACGTTCGCTTCAGCCGTCTTACAACCGCCTTTTGTTACTGTATAATTTAGCATCATTCTGTTTTCCAGAGAAAAATTATCATTAACGAGTTCGTTAAGCAACTGTAGTTCATTCGTTTCAAGCTCGGCTATATAACCTATTCTGCCTAAATTTATACCGAGTATCGGAAGCCTTGTTCTGTGAGCAGTTCGCATTATCGAGCCGTCTCCGCCAAAAACAATTACACATTCAGCCTCTCTCAAAAAATCTCCTTCATCTGAATAAAAGACATTTTTTCTTTTCCCGATATATTTTTCGGAGCTATCAGAAGCATATAGCGAACAACCTAAATCGCACAATATATCAGCTGTCTCCTGCGCAACCCTAATACCCTCTTCGGTATTGTTTTTTATATTCAAAGCAATTTTCTTCATATCAAAATCTCCGATATGTCATTTTTTAAGCTTAAACAATGCTAAAAATTCTTTATTTCCGTCCCCGCCTTTAATGGGCGACTCAATTATTTCAATACATTGCAGTCCGTAAATTCTTGCAACGTCTTTTATATTCTCACAAACTATTCTGTGAATTTTTTCGTTTTTTACTATTCCGTTTTTACCGATATGAGATTTTCCCGCTTCAAATTGCGGCTTAACCAAAGAAATAAAAAATCCGTTATCCTTCAGCACCGATGAAACTGCTTGATAAAGATGTGTTTGAGAAATAAACGAAACGTCCATTACCGCCAAATCAACTTCTCCACCTAAATTATCAACAGTAAGCTGTCTTGCGTTAAACTCCTCCATACACACAACCTTGCTGTCCTCACGAAGCTTGGAGTGAAGCTGATCACGCCCCGAATCAACCGCATAAACCCTTGCGGCGCCTCTTTGTAAAAGACAGTCCGTAAATCCACCCGTCGAAGAGCCTATATCAACACACGTTAAACCATTCACATCAATCTTAAAGAAATCGAGAGCTCCCTCAAGCTTAAATCCTCCCCTGCCAACGTACGGACAAAAGTTTCCGATTACCTCTATTTTTTCCAAACCGTCAACAAAATAGGCAGGTTTGGTTATAATTTTTCCGTCAACCGAAATACAGCCCTCTTTTATATTGTCGGTCGCTTTTTTTCGGCTTTCAAAAATATTACTGTCGGTTAAATACACATCAAGACGCATTTCTTAATTCTTTCTTTCAAGTAGGTAGTAAGCGAGTTCCTTTAATATCTCGGCAGCTTCTCCCTGCCCAATAACTTCACACGCTTCGTCTGTAAGTTTCCTTGCGTAATCTGCCGCTTCTTCAAGCGTCATAAAATCCATATATGTCGTTTTATTGTTTTCAGCATCACTGCCTATAGGCTTCCCTAATGTTTCTTCATCGCTCGTTACGTCAAGAATATCGTCAACAACCTGAAATGCAAGTCCTATATTTTGTCCGTAAATCTTCGCTTTCTCTATATAGCCGTCACCGTCTTGAGAAGCACAGCAGCCAAGAACACAAGCCGCCCGAATAAGCGCACTCGTCTTCAAATTATGAACGTGGTGAAGCTCTTCTTGATTGAGCTTTCTTTTTTCACCCTCAAGGTCAAGCACCTGACCGCCCACCATACCGCACGGCCCTGCGCATTTAGCAAGAACACCGACAGCCCTGGCATTACGAGCAGGTTCAACAAATTTATTACTCGCGCAAACTTCAAAAGCATATGTCAACAAGGCATCTCCCGCCAACAAAGCATTTGCCTCTCCGTAAACTATATGGTTCGACGGCTTTCCTCTTCTCATATCGTCATTGTCCATACAGGGCAAATCGTCGTGAATAAGAGAATATGCGTGTATCATCTCCAAAGCACAAGCGTAAGGCACTGCACTTTCAGCTTTTCCGCCCGCAAGACGGGCAAACATAAGTGTCAAAAATGCTCTTATCCTCTTACCGCCTGCCATCGTCGTATACTTCATCGATTCAAACAACTTCGGAAACATCCCGTCTTTTGTAACAAGATACTTTTCAAGCGCATCGTCAACGAGCAAAAGATCTGATTTTAATAAATCCTTAAAGCTCATTCACGCCCTCCGACAAAGTCTGCCTCGGTCATTTCTCCAGAATCATTTTTGGATAAAATCTTAATTCTTTGCTCAACGTTATCAAGCTGAACGTTACACATCTTAACGAGCCTAACGCCCTCCTCGAAATATTCGAGTGATTTATCAAGCGGTGCCGAGCCTCCCTCGAGCATTCTAACTATTTCTTCAAGTCTCGCCAATGCCTGTTCAAAAGTAATATTATTATCCATTCTTAATCTTTCCTTTCACTTCAGCAGACACTGTTCCGTCCACCGTCTTAAAGTTTAATCTGTCGCCAACCTCAACCTGGTCAACACTTTTTATAAGCCGTCCTTCATCGGTGAATACTGCCGAATAGCCTCTTGATATAACCGACATCGGATTCAAAGCCTCAAGCTTTGACGTATAACGTGCAAAAAGTTCTTTCTTTAAGCTCAACGAATACTTCATACCGTTTTCCATTCGAGCATCAAGATTCATAAGCTGAAAACGTCTGTCGTCAACAATGTAATCGGGAGTATTTAAAACTCGTTTTCCCGAAAGCTCGTTAAGCCTTTGTCTGTTGTTTTCTATATTATGCATAATCAGCATATCCATTCTGCCAATTATATTTAATATCTTTTGCTTTAATTCCATTGTCTCGGGAACAGCAAGTTCTGCCGCAGCCGACGGCGTCGGCGCTCTTCTGTCAGCAACAAAGTCGCATATAGTAAAGTCGGTCTCGTGTCCTACCGCCGAAATTACCGGTATCTTTGATGCAAAAACCTCTCGAGCCAATCCCTCGTCGTTAAAAGCCCACAAATCTTCTATAGAGCCGCCGCCTCTGCCTATTATGATAACGTCAACGTTATTAGCCGAATTAAAGTACTTCATACCCGCAATAAGCTGTGCGGGTGCTCCGTCCCCCTGCACCAACGCAGGATATAAAACGCCCTCGGCATAAGGAAAACGCCTACCGAGAATATTTATAATATCTCGTATTGCCGCACCCGTCGGAGATGTAATTATACCAACCCTTTTGGGTATCTTGGGTAACGGCTTCTTGTGTATCGGATTAAACAAGCCCTCTTTTTCAAGTTTAGCCTTAAGCTGTTCGTAAGCTATATATAAAGCTCCTATACCGTCAGGCTCCATGTTATCGGCATACAACTGATACTGACCGTCTTTAGGATATGCCGAAACCTTTCCATGAAGTATAATTTTCATACCGTTTTCGGGTACGAATTTCAGCTTCTCGGCAAAGCCTTTAAACATTATGCATCTTATAAGACTGTTTTCGTCCTTTAACGTAAAGTAGAAATGTCCCGTCTTGTAGTGATTGGTAAAGTTCGAAATCTCGCCCTTTACAAACAAACTGCGCAACACGGGCTGTCCCTCAATCACAGCCTTAATATATTCATTTAATTGGGAAACGGTGATTATCCGCCTTGTTTCTTCTGCCACCATTATCCCTCACTTTCCTTCGTTATTTGTTTTCTGAATAAGTATTCCTTGCAAGTAAAGCTATCCCTGCCGCATTATCCGCCGAAAATGCTCTTTCGGCAAAATATGACTCGTCATATTTTGATAACGCTTTTTTTATAGCCGAATTACTCATTACTCCGCCCGCAAAAATTATCGGAAGGTCATATTCACTTCTCAAATTTCCCGTAAGCTTCTCTAAAGTCATTTCAACGTATTTAAGAGCGTACAAGGCTATATCCTCGTATGAAACCCCTTTAGCCTTTAATCCAATAACCTTATTTTCGAGTCCCGAAAGGTTGCAATTTAAGCCCTTAACGCAAATTTTGGGATTTTCGGGCAATTTACCTTTCAAAGCTAATTCCTCTAATTTAGGTCCGCAAGGAAATTTCAAGCCAAGCAAAACTCCCGTTCGGTCTATTGCCTGTCCTGCATTAAGGTCAAGCGTACCGCCTATATTCTCAATTTCAAGCTTTTCTCCGTTCCCGTCACACAAAAGTATCTCTGTCGTTCCTCCGGAAACGTGAAACGCATTAAAACTTGTTTTCAGCAAATCCATACGTTCTGCCGAATATGCCGCCGCAACAACGTGTCCGGTTTGGTGCGAAAACTTATATACAGGTACATTTATAAGCTTACCGAGTGAATCGGCAAAGCTTTCTCCCGCCTTAAAGCAAGGCATATACGAGCCCTCAACGTCGCGAGGCTTCGATGAAACTCCAACGGCAATAATATCTTGTCTGCCTATTCTTTCGGCAATAATTGGGAGATTGCTTATGTGCGAAAAAAAAGCATCACTTTGTCTAAGCCCTCTTTCGCCCTCTTTAACCTCAAGCAATATCTTCTCGTTCAATAATATTCCGTCCGAATCGCACACAGCCATCGACGTTGTATAATTGCTTGTGTCTATACCGAGAAAAACGCCCATTATTTTTTCAAACCTTCGTTTTCGGCAATCTTATTAACTACACCGTTTATAAACGAGGGAGCTTTGTCATAATCAAACTTCTTTGCCAACTCAACAGCCTCGTTAATCGAAATGTTGAAAGGAACGTCCTCACAACAAAGCATTTCATATACACAAATACGCATAATGGCAAGTGAAACTTTAGATATTCTCTCCAGCTTCCAGCCTTTTGTATTTTCTTCTATCTTTCTGTCAAGATTTTCAAGTTCTGACATTACACCGAAGAAAACACGCTCGGTAAATTCATCGTATTCAATAACACCTAATTCCTGTGCGCTTTGAAACAACTCTGCCGAATTGATTTCCTCTTTCTGAAATTCAGTCTCAAAAACCAAGTAAAAAACATTCTCTCTCGCCTGTCGTCTGTTCATATCTGACTCCTCTTACATTTTTATACAGTTAATCACTGTATATTATAAACTTTTTTGCATAAAAAGTCAATATAGTTAGTATTTAATATTTATATATATTTGCAAATACGCCTATTTTTTTCGCATTGTGTAATTTTTTTAAAATTTTACTTGCAATAAAACGTAAATGTGATATAATATAGTTAACTGTACTCGTATTTTCGGGTATCGTTTTGTACAAAATAAATGAATTATAAAGAGGTGCGCTATGAATAACAAGTATATCGGAAACAGAATGCAATTATTTGACGTAAGAGAATACAAATTCAGCAACGGAAAAGCTGAAGGTACTCGCGCTATAGATATTTGGAACGGCGCAAATCTCCACTTTACAGTTCTTCCCGACCGTTGTCTCGACCTTTTTACAGTACGTTTTAAAAATAAGAATATGGCATTCCACACCCCGAACGGCGTTGTAAACCCCTCGTATTATAACGAACTCGGAAACGTATGGTTGCGCTCCTTCGGCGGTGGTTTTCTTGCTACCTGCGGTTTAAAAAACTACGGCGGTGCTGACGGAACAAACCCCGAGCTTACATTCCACGGAAGAATGAGCAATACGCCTTGCGAACACCTAAATATCGAAATCCCCGAAGACGGAAGCTCGGTTACAATCTCGGGTGTAATGCGCGAAGCTATTTTATTCGGCTCAAATATGACTTTAACTCGTTCAATCACTTGTAAATACGGCGAGGATAAAATCTTTATTAAAGACATTATCAAAAACGAAGGATTTACCGATACACATCTTTCTATGCTCTATCACTTTAACCTCGGTTATCCTCTCATGTCCGAAAATTCAAAAATCGTAATCCCATCCACAAAATGCCACCCATTTAATGCTTTGGCAAAAGAAAATCCCGATGCTTGGAAATATTTTGAGGCTCCGCAGGATAACTTTGGCGAAATGTTGTTCGAACACGAGCTGTCGGAAAAATGCTTCGGTATCGACAACGAAGATATTAACACAAGACTCAAAATAAACTATCTCTCCCCCGCCCTCACAAACTTCCTCGAATGGAAGGCTTGTCAGTCCGGAACATACGTATGCGGTCTTGAACCTATGACTGCAACAAATTCAGGCTTTAAAGCCAACGTAGAAAATGGTACGCAAAAATATCTTAAGGCTCACGAAAAGGTTGTAAACACCTTTGAAATAAGCTTCTCCGATCTTGTTTAAGAGGTGTATGTCAACAAATGAAAAGAAATTTCCTTAAATCAGTTTACGGCGTTTTTCAAAACGCTTGCGTTATCTTTACAATATTCGTATTGGCGTGCTCTTTTATTTCTTTTTCCGGCGGAGCAATTGCCGGTAATCATCTGAATATTTCTGCATTATTACTGTTAGCATTACTTGCTCTTTGGCTGTCTCTTTCTTCACTTCTTTTGAAGCCTCAGAAAATCAATATTATTCTTCGAGTTATATTGAACTTCGTCTCATCGGTTGTCGGTATGTACGTTATACTTTTCGGTATATCCGGCGCTTCGGAAAATCAGGCATTTGCATTTACGTTTACAATAGTTTTCTCTATTCTATATGTAATCGTAACGACTATTATTTTGACCGTAAAGAAAAAGATGGACAAAAAGAAAACAGAAAAAGAAAATTAAAACTCGGCATACAAAAAACAATTCAATGATAAATGAGGGTATAGAACTATGAAACTTAAATACAACTTTATTGTAAGAAATGTTGCAGGTCAGGCTGTTGCGCTTGCTGTCGGAAACGAAAATGATAAATTTAACGGTATGATAAAGTTAAATTCTGTAGGAGAATTTATCTTCAAACTCCTCGAAAATGATATTTCGACAGAGGAAATCATAAATAAAATTACAGAAAACTATGACGTATCCGCCGAAGAGGCAAAAAACTCTATCGAAGCTTATCTTGAAACTTTAAGAGAAAACAATCTTATTATCGAATAAATCTGTATGAACAAAAACAACGAAATAATCGATTACGAAACAATCATACAAAGAGACGGAGTATTGGCTCAACTGACAAAAGGCTTCAGTATGATGCCTCTTATACGTCAAAATCGTGATACCATTATCGTAAAAAAATTAGAAGGTCTCCCTAAAGAAAACGACGTTCTTCTGTATAAAAACAATATGGGAAAATACGTTCTCCACAGGGTAATTAAAGTTCTTGAAAACGGATATATTATCCGAGGAGATAACAATTTTTTTAACGAATACGATATCGAAAACAAAAACATCATAGGTGTTCTTGAGGGCTTTTACAGAGATGATAAATTTATTGACTGCAACAAAAACAAGTTGTATAAAATATACGTTCAGTTAAACAGGCGTACGTATTATTTGAGAAAGACTTACTCGTATTTCCGTTCCATTCTCTCTAAAACCAAACACGCAATCGTAAAATAAAAATACCTGCGAATTTCGCAGGTATTTTTTTCTTATAACAAATTCAAGAGATAGGAGCAGATTCTGCCGCACTGTCGATATTCGAGGTTTCGTTCATCAAGTTCTCAAAAATAATCTTCAATATCTCTTTCGCCTCATTCTTCTGTTCTTCCTTGTCTGTATGAATCTTCAAATCAAGCTCGGAAATGATTTTCATAGACGCATCAATATCTTCGGTAACACTGTTCAAGGCAGTCAAAACAAGAGTCTTTTTGATAGCCAGCATAGAATCACTGCAGTTTAACCATTCGCCTAATGAATATAAAAATTCATCATCATCAAAAACGGATTCTCCCTCATTTTCTAACTTATCCATAAAGTCGCTTTCAATAAGGTATTCGGTAAATCGAAGAGACTCCTTGACACCGGCTTGAAAATCTTTTTTCGGCATATCGAGTGATTTGATGAGTTCATCGGCAACACGTCTTTCCTCTGCTGTCATATCACTCGTCGATTCATTGTACATTTTTACAATCTCATTTTTCGCAAGAAGATAAACGTCGTAAACCCATTCTTGATTGACAACATCACTTTCAAGATATTGTATAAGCGACTGTATTGCAGCTACTCTTTCTTCCTCGGGAATATTTTTTATTCCTTTTAACTGCTCCAAAATGCCACTAACCGACGAAACGATTTCGGGAAGATTGATGCTTGAACTCTCAAGATTTGACTCAGAAAGAGCGTTATATATAACAGTAATAGGCTTTGTCCTTACAGCTTTAAGCAATGGATGATTGTTTATTTCTCCGATTATCTCCAAAACAGTCAAATCATCGCTTTCGCTATCAGTGGTTGTCGTCATAGCAATAACGTCTTCGGCTATAGGCATATAAGTCGCCAACGTTCCGTAGAGCGGAAGCAATAAAAGCAGAGAAAAAACAATAGCCTCCACCAAACGAACTCCCATTCCCGCCCAACGCATACTCTTATTTTGCGGCTCAAATCTATTTTTAACTATAGCACTCGCAATAACCTTGACAATAATCGTTGCCCAAAAGAGTATCGACGAAAATAAAAACAATGCCATAAATCCTTGTAACGCCCCCTTGGCAAAAAGAGCAACTAAATCAGCAACAAACGGACTTGAAGCATCAATTCCCTCCGACATTATAGCATTATATGCGTCATCTGCAATCCTCGCCGCAAAAAACTTGGCGAGTATAGCGCTTATTACGCCCGCAACACCCGTCGCGCCAACCGATATTAAGGAACGATATAGCCCCTTTTTATATCCCCTTACAGAATATATTGTGCCGTATATTGAAGCATACAAAATAAACGGTACCCACAACAAAAATATTATCAAAACAGTATTCACAAAAACACCTCGCAAAATATTAAATTTTTGTTAAGAATATTATATTATTTATTTGTAATTTTGTCAACAAAAAACAGTACGCCGAATACCAGCGTACTGTTTTTTTAAAGCATATCAGCAAGTTCAAGTATAAGTTTTTCGGTTTTATCCCACCCGAGACAGGGGTCTGTGATAGATTTACCGTAAATGTGTTCACCTATGCACTGCGCGCCGTCTTCAATATAGCTTTCTATCATAAGACCTTTTACAAGACTCTTTATATCGGTATTCTGCTTACGGTTTTCTACAACCTCTTTGGCTATTCTAATCTGTTCAAGATATTTTTTAGATGAGTTTGCATGGTTAGTATCAATAATTGCAGCAGGATTTAAAAGACCTGATTTGCTATACATCTCAACAACGTTTACAAGGTTTTCGTAGTGGTAGTTCGATATGTTTTTTCCGGCAAAGTCGGTATATCCACGCAATATTGCATGAGTCAACGGATTGCCGTCACTCTTAACCTCCCAACCTCTGTAAATAAATGTATGACTGCTCTGCGCCGCCTTTATAGAGTTTATCATAATCGACAAATCGCCGCTTGTCGGGTTCTTCATACCTACCGGAATATCAATTCCGCTTGCAGTTAATCTGTGTTGTTGGTCCTCTGTAGATCTTGCGCCTACCGCAACGTATGAAAGCAAATCGGAAAGATAACGGTGATTCTCGGGGTATAGCATTTCATCGGCGCAAGTAAAACCATAATACTTAAGCGCATCTAAATGCAACTCTCTGATTGCAACTATTCCCTTTAACATATCGGGCTTTTCATCCGGATTCGGCTGATGGAGCATTCCTTTATATCCCGCCCCCGTTGTTCTCGGCTTGTTCGTGTATATACGAGGAATAATGATAATCTTATCTTTTACCTCATCTCCAACTCTGCGCAATCTGGAAATATAGTCCAAAACCGCCTCGTGACTGTCTGCCGAGCACGGTCCTATTATAAGCAAAAACTTTTCAGACCTACCTTCAAAAACAGCTTTAATCTCTCTATCTCTCTCGTTCTTTATCTGCTCCATTTCTGCCGATAAAGGATATTCCTCTTTTATAACCTGCGGTATCGGTAGCTTTCTGTAAAAATGCATATTCATCGTTTTTTCAGCCTTCCTTTTTGTTAAATTCGCCTCTGCGTTCCGTTGATATACGCATCATACTGCGCATCTCTTCTCTGTCATTATTCCTTATACAGTCATATAACTTATCAAATGTTTTTCTGTATTTTTCCATTTCGGTAAGCAACGCTTCTCTATTCAAAAGGAAGAGCTCACTCCACATTTCATCATTTATCTTTGCAATTCTCGTTAAATCCCTAAACGAGTCACCTGTATAAAGCACAAGTCCGGGATTATCGTTTGCGCACATAAGAGACACCGCTATACAGTGTGTCAACTGCGACAAAAACGCTATCATCTCGTCGTGCTTTTCAGGATTCAGTACAGATATTCGAGCAAATCCGAGTATCTCACCAAGTTCCTTGCATAACTCAATTGCGCCAAAGGTGTTATTCTCTGTCGGTACCACTATGTAGTTGGCGTCCTTAAATATTTTGTCATCACTGTTCTGTACACCGCTTACTTCTCTTCCCGCCATAGGGTGAGCTGCAATAAATTCAACCCCCTCTTTCAGCATTGATTGAATCTCGTATACAACACAACCTTTAACACCGGTTACGTCTGTTATTACGGTTCCTTCCTTTATCAAGTTGCCGTACTGCTTTATCCACTCAACAAAAGTATGAGGGTACAACGCAAACACTATTACATCTGCATTTTCAATAATATCTTTTTCTACAGTTGTACTTCCCTTGTCAATTATACCCTTTTGGTATGCAAACTCTATGTCCTCTTCATTCTTTGTTATTGCGCTTACGTAATAGCCTTTCTTCTTCAAAGCCATCGCATAACAGCCTCCAAGAAGACCTAAACCAACTATCAAAAACTTCTTCGATTTGTCTATCTTCATCAATTTGCTCATTGTATTTTCACCATAATTCCCATTGATTCAATTTTTTCAAAATAATCGGGGTAGCTTTTTGATACGCTTTCTGCCCCCTCAATCGTACCGCCCGTAACACTGCAAAGCAGGGATAACGCCATTACTATCCTATGGTCATTATGCCCTTGCAACAATTCTGCGGGTGTTTTCACCCTCCCTTTGTGAACAGTTACGGAATCATCGAAAACAGATACTTCTATTCCGAATTTTGCAAGTTCTTCAGCCATAGCTTCTGCTCTGTCGCTTTCTTTTATCTTTAATCTTGCAGTCCCCGTAAACTCGGCTCCGCCCTTATACGCCGCCATTGCAAACATAACGGGAGCAAGGTCTGGGCAGTCTGATAAATCAAAGGTTTTTCCGTTATTCTTTAAGAAACCAAAATATGATTTATAAACCCTATCCCCTTGAAGTGTATCGGGATTTATCCCCTTAACCTCTACGTTTCCGCCTAAAAGATTAAACGCTTCAAGAAAAGCCGCATTCGAGCAATCACCCTCAACCGTATAGTTTTGAGATGTATAGCTTTGTCCACCTTTTATAAAAAACACGTTGTCTCGTCTTGAAATCTCAACACCAAACGAGCGCATTGTATTGAGCGTCAAATCAATATATGACGCGCTTTCAAATTTTCCCGTAACAGTCAAAATGCTGTCGCTTTCAAGCAAAGGCAACACAAACAAAAGTCCGGTTATAAACTGACTTGATATATCCCCCGGAATACTGTATTCACCTGATTTCAGCTTACCGAAAACAGTCACTCTGTCGTGTTTTTTCTCAAAAAGCACCCCTTGCTTTTTGCATATATCTTCATATACGCCCAAAGGTCTTTCAAAAAGTCTTTGACTTCCGCAAAACGTTATTTTCTTTCCCAAAAACATAGCTAAAGGTATTAAAAATCTTAACGTACTTCCGCTTTCATTACAAAAAACTTCTACGTTTTCTTTTGCTTTTTCTACGTTTAATCCGCCAACCCTTACAGAATTACCGTCTTCTTTAACGCAAGCACCCATCTTCTCAAGACAATCAATTGTAGCTTGAATATCCTTTGAATACGCAAGATTGCGTATCTCCGAGCCACCGCTCAATGAACCGCAAATAAGCGCTCTGTGCGCAACACTCTTTGACGGAGGCGCTTCAACAACACCGTTCGCAATAGATTTTTCTATTTTTACAGTCATAATCACTTACCATATCTTGTATTCAAATATTCAATAGCCTCAAGATATCCGTCAAACCCGTGACCGCATATCGTCTTCTCACAAAACTGCCTTACATAGCTTATTTGTCTAAAATCTTCCCTCTTCGCTACATCGGATATATGTACCTCAACAGTTGGAATATTTACCGATTTCAACGCATCAAGTAAAGCTACGCTCGTATGCGTATAAGCGGCAGGATTCATAACAATACCGTCAAATCTCCCATAAGACTCTTGTATTTTGTCAACCAAACAACCCTCGTGATTCGATTGATACAATTCAACTTCAATCCCATTATCCAAAGCGTACTTTTGAATCATTTCACATAAGTACGCATAATTTTGATTGCCGTAAAGGTGTGGCTCTCTTATTCCGAGCATATTTATATTGGGCCCGTTAATTACAAGTATCTTCATCACAAAAATCCTTCTTAATCATTTGCATATTCAAAACAGCATCATCATCTATACGTATATGTCTGTCACATCTCGAGATGTAAAGCGGATACCTTTCCTTATACCTCTTTTCAAGGTCACATCTGTTGCTCGACAACGGTCTGTCCGATGTCGCTGCAATATGTTCAATATCCCTGTCAATAAAATATATCTTACCATTTTGACGTAAAAAATCAAAATTTTCAGAGTTCAATATCGCACCGCCGCCCGTCGCAATAACAGCGCTTTGGACCGAAGAAAGCTCTTTTATTACTTCGTTTTCAATCTTTCTGAAACCTGCTTCTCCGAATTCTGCAAAAATTTCAGGAATCGACTTGTTTATCTTTTTTATAATCTCGGCATCTGTATCTATAAATAGCTTACCCAAATTTTCTGCAAGAAGTTTTCCTATTGTAGATTTACCGCTTCCGGGCATACCTGTTAAAACCACGTTTTCTTTCAAGAGCATTATTTCTCGATATACTCTGTCAATTTCTTTGACTTCAACCTTTGTGTCAATAAACTTTTCAGCCGCAAAAACCGCTTGAGCGACCAGCATATATAAGCCGCCAACCGCCTTTATTCCCTTTTTTTGCGCATCACAAACAAGCTTTGAACGAAGAGGGTTATACACAGCGTCAACAACCGCAACAGCATTTGGATAATCTTCTAAATCAATAGGTGAATACCCTATCTTTGGGTACATACCTACGGGGGTTGTGTTTATTATAACCTGCGCATCTCTGCAATTCTCTCTTGCAAAATCATAACTGACACAATCTTCTCGCGCAGTCCTCGATACACGGTATACATATTTGCCCCCTAAACTTTCACATAACGCAAAAGCTGTTTTTGACGTTCCGCCGCTACCGAGAATTAGTACCTTTTTTCCCTTTATTTCAATACCATTCTTATCTAAAAGCGCTTTCATTCCCGAGAAATCGGTATTATAGCCTCTCAAATAACCGTTATCGTTAACAATGGTATTAACAGCGCCTATTTTCTTCGCAATATCACTTACGTAATCAAGATAAGGAATAACGCATTCTTTATATGGAATAGTAACGTTTATCGCCTTGAAATCTTTTTTTTGCATAAATTCATCAAGGTTACCTTTTGGCACTTCAAGTAATTCGTAACTATAATCAAACAGTCTGTTGTGTATATCCTTTGAAAAGCTGTGCCCCAATTTTTCTGCTATACAACCGTAATTCATTTTATTTTGCCAACCAATCCGTTCCGTATCTTGTAGCCAGTATATCGGCAACAGTAAGTGCTGTTATGCAATCAACAACAATGCGCGCTCTGTGCACGATGCACGGATCGTGTCTTCCCTTTGACAAAAGCACCGCATTTTTTTTGCTCTGCATATCTACCGTTTCTTGTTCTACTGACAACGTCGGAGTTGGTTTTACTGCACATCTGAAAACTATAGGCATACCGTTTGTTATTCCACCATTTATGCCACCGGCAGTGTTAGTCTTTGTAAAAATACTACCATTCTCGGTATAAAAAGCATCGTTTGCTTCTTTTCCCGTCATATCGGCAATAGCAAACCCTGCGCCGAATTCAACGCCCTTTATTGCGGGAACGGCAAACAGCGCGTGCGCCAACACTCCTTCAACAGTGTCAAACATAGGTTCGCCAAGTCCTGCTTCAAGCCCTATAATCACAGTCTCAAGAATACCGCCTACACTATTACCGTTATTTTTTGCATCAATAATCGCTTCTTCCATTTTTGGTGCAACAGATTCATCAAGAACCGCTATATTCTTTTCATACAAAGAGTCTATTTCTTCTATAATTTTATCCGAAAAATCAACGTCGGATATACCTGCGCACTTCTTTATGTGCGTACCAATCCTAATTCCCTTTTTATTCAAAGCGGGTAAAACTATAGCTCCAGCCGCAACTATCGCCGCCGTAATTCTTCCGCTGAAATGTCCGCCTCCTCTATAATCTTCAAATCCGTGATATTTGCAATTGGCAGTATAATCTGCGTGTGACGGTCTTGCCAACCAACGAGTTTCCGAATAATCCTTGGATTTCGTATCGCTGTTCGGAATAAATATGCTGATGGGCGTTCCCGTTGTCTTTCCCTCAAAAACTCCGCTTTGAATCACATATTCGTCAGCTTCCTGTCTTGAAGTCGATATTTTTCCGGCAGGTCTCCTTAACGAAAGAAGCTTGTCTATATATTTGGTATCAACCTCAATTCCGGGAGAAAGTCCGTCAATTACAACACCGATACCCACACCGTGGCTCTCGCCGAATATTGTAAACGATACGTTGTTTCCAAATGTATTCTTCATCAGTTAAGCCCTTTCTTTACCATATCTTCAAATTCTGTTATCTTCATTTTCAACAGTTCTGCTTTGCCAATCTCTGAAACGTAAACAACCGTTATATCATCTCCCGACGCCTTTTTGTCATGCTTACAAGCATCAATAAGCAGTTCTGCCGTATATTCCGTCTCTGTCGGAAGATTAAGTTTTTTGAGTATAGGTAAAAGTCTTTCTCTTATTCCATCCTCGCACATCGGAACCATACCGATGCTTACGCATTCGCCGTGATATAAATTGTCAAGCTCGTTTACGCTTTCTATCGCATGAGCCAACGTATGTCCGAAATTCAACGTCTTGCGAAGCCCCGATTCTTTTTCGTCTTCTTCAACTACGTGTTTTTTTATGTAGAGCGATTTTTCTATTATCGTATCAATTTTGTCCTTAACATCGCCGTTTTCAAATATATCAAACAACAATGTGTCGTTTATCATAGCCATTTTTAAAGACTCGGCTAATCCGTTTGAAATTTGTCTTTCGGGCAACGTCTTCAAGGTTTCAGAGTCGATAAGTACACCCTTGGGGGGATAAAATGCGCCTACTATATTTTTTAATCCCATAAAATCTATCGCCGTCTTACCTCCAATAGATGAATCAACCTGTGATAAAACCGTTGTGGGAATATTATAAAAATCAACGCCCCTCATAAAACTTGACGCAACAAATCCCGATAAATCACCAACAACACCGCCGCCCACTGCAACCACACAATCGGTTCTTGTGAATTTATTATTTACCATACATTCCAAAAGGTATTTGTATGTATCTATGTTTTTTGACTTTTCCCCCTGTTCAAATCTTACTGTAACAGCATCTTTACAACAAGATGCAACAGTCTCCGCATATCCTGCGGGAACACCCGTATCGGTTACAACCAAAACCTTTCTGTCAAGGTTAAAGTATTCTCCCGCCTTTTTTAATGCTCCTCTTTCAAGATATATGTTATATGAACCGTTTTGTGTCTTAACCGGTATAATCATTTTTTCGCCTCATTAAATATGAATTTCTTTTTCAAACTTACCTATAACCTTTAAATTTGCGCAACACTTTCCAAGCTCCTCGAGCATAGCCTTGCCCTGCCAACTTTCTATGTTGCCCTCTCCCTCTACGTAAAAGAAATAGTCCCACACCAATTCTTTTGTAGGTCTGCTCTTCAATGCTCTCAAGTTAAATCCGTGTTGACCGATTACTGATATCGCCTGTCCCAAAGAGCCTGCAGCATTTTTTACCGTAAACAACATAATAAATCTGTCATCTGATGACGAATTCTTCCTACATGAACGTGAAAATACGGCAAATCTCGTTGTATTCGTATTACTTTCGTTGATATGCGAAGCAAGTACCTTTAATCCGAATTTATCCGCCGCTTCGACACTTCCTATTGCCGCAATATCCTTTTTTCCCGATTCTGCAACAATCTTTGCTGCAACTGCAGTATTAACCGCGTCTTCGGTCTCAAATTTATGCTTTTCTATATAAGCCGCGCTCTGTCCCAACGCCTGTGGGTGACTGATTACTTTCTTTATATCATCAATCGTCGTTCCCTTGTTTGCCAAAAGATTCTGTATAACATCAGCTTCATACACACCGTTTATATACAAACTGCCAAAAAACGCCAAATCAAGAACATTACCAACGTCTCCGTTGTGGCTGTTTTCGATAGGCAACAGAACGCAATCACATTCACCATTTTCTACGGCTTTGTATGCTGATTTAAAATCAGCGTACGGAACACAAAGCGCATCGGGAAATATCTTTTGAGCCGCAATATTTGCAAACGCCCCCTCAACCCCGCTATATGCAACCTTCATTCCCTCAAGAAACTTGTGTTGCATATCCTTTGAAAGTTTTATATTATTTTTTAAAAAATTCACGTAATATGATCTATATTCTTCGTTCTCGATATACTCAGAATTTCGTTTAATCATCTCTTCTTCACGGCCGAAGTCGTCTATCGGTATACCGTTTTCTTTTTTGTACTCGGAAACAATCTTTACAGCATCCATCCTTTTTTCAAAAAGACGCGCCATTTCTCTGTCCGCTTCGTTAATTATCTCTCTCGCTTTTTGAAGATTGCTCATAATCATTTCCACCTTTTCCCGCAGATAGTATATTATTTTATTATATTACACCAATAGTGTTGTGTCAACACTTTTTTCGCAAAAAAAAGCATTTTTTCGCTTTGTGAATTTTTTGTTAATATTGTATATTTTTATGTCATTTTTACCCAAAATATGTTAGAATGAACTCCGACAATGACTTTGGTTATAAACCAAAGTTAAATTAAAGTTACAAAAGAAGGAGCAAAAACCATGGGTAACTATTTACTCAAATCAATCGGCGCTGAAGATCCCTCTATTCTGCTAGTTTGTGCGCTTGGCATCGGTGTAGTTTTTGTCGGTCTCGCTTTTCTTGTTGGAATTGTTTCCATAATGAATGCATTTTTCAACAACACCAAGAAAATCCCGCAGACGCAAAGCCACCCCGTTCCAAAACTGACACCGACTTCGGAGGCGAAATCCGCACCTATCGAAAACAAACAAGAATTGATTGCGGCTATATGTGCGGCAGTCGCAGAAGAAAACGGAACTGATATCTCGGCTATTCGAGTTCTTTCGTTCAAGAAACTTAATTAACATTTAGAGAGGTAAAAAAATGAAAGCTTACAAAGTTAACGTAAATGGAAACGTATACGAAATCACACTTGAAATAATTGATAAAGAAGAAATTAAGAATCCACCTGCAGCCCCCGCAGCGGCTCCCGCACCTGCAGCTCCCACAGCACCCGTAGCTTCCGGTTCTGTTACAATTAACGCTCCTATGCCCGGTACTATACTTAAGGTTAACATTGCAAACGGACAGGCTGTAAAAAAAGGCGATGTCCTTATGGTTCTTGAAGCTATGAAAATGGAAAACGAAATCATGGCTCCCTCCGACGGTACTGTTGCATCCGTAAACGTTCAAGCAGGAGCATCAGTTGATTCCGGCGCTGTTCTTTGCACACTCGCATAAATCTCATTCGGAGGATTTTTAATGAACGCTTTAATTAATTTTTTATACGATACGGGTTTTGCCCTCTTCTTTGCACAAGGCGGCTGGAAAAACCTCGTTATGATTGCAATAGCATGCTTGTTATGCTATCTCGCTATCGGAAAAAAGTTTGAGCCTCTGCTCCTTCTTCCTATCGCAATCGGTATGCTTCTCACAAACCTTCCGGGTGCGGGTATTTTCCACGAGGAAATATTCGCAAACGGCAACGTCAACTGGAGCGCTTTTGCTGACGTAAAAAATATTGGTCTTATTGACGTATTGTATCTCGGCGTTAAGCTCGGTGTTTACCCTTGTCTTATATTTATCGGTGTAGGCGCTATGACCGACTTCGGTCCGCTGATTGCTAACCCCAAGAGCCTTATGCTCGGCGCGGCTGCTCAAATAGGTATTTTTGCTACTTACGCCGTTGCTATTCTGCTCGGATTTACAGGTTCCGAAGCAAGTTCTATCGGTATTATAGGCGGAGCTGACGGACCTACTGCAATTTTCGTTACATCAAAACTCGCTTCGCATTTGCTTGGACCTATAGCTGTTGCGGCTTATTCATATATGGCTTTGGTGCCCGTTATTCAGCCCCCCATTATGAAGGCTCTCACAACAAAAGAAGAACGCGCTATAGTTATGGACTCATTGAAGCCCGTTTCTAAATTGCAGAAGATCATCTTCCCTATTGTATCTACTATTTTCGTAGCTTTGATAGTTCCGAGCGCAGCTCCCCTCATTGGTTGTCTCATGTTCGGTAACCTCCTCAAAGAGTGCGGCGTTTGCGAAAGACTTTCAAAAACCGTACAAAACGAGCTTATGAACATCGTTACGGTATTCCTCGGAGTTTCCGTTGGCGCTACAGCAACCGGCTCAACGTTCCTTAAGTGGCAAACAATCAAAATTATCGTAATGGGCGTTGTTGCATTCGGTGTTGCAACGGCATTCGGTGTTTTTATCGCTAAATTCATGAACCTTTTCCTCCCCGAAGGAAAGAAAATCAACCCCCTCATCGGCTCTGCGGGCGTTTCTGCAGTTCCTATGGCGGCACGTGTTTCACAAAAAGTCGGTCAGGAAGAAAACCCCGGAAACTTCCTCCTTATGCACGCTATGGGTCCCAACGTTGCCGGAGTTATCGGTTCTGCTATTGCGGCAGGCGTTTTGATAGCTATTTTCGGCGGTTAATTGCGAGGTAACTAATTATGGCTAAAAAAGTTTTTATTACAGATACTATTCTCCGTGACGCACACCAATCTCAAGCGGCTACAAGAATGAGAATAGAAGATATGATTCCCGCTTGTAAAGAGCTTAATGAAGCAGGCTTTTGGTCTCTTGAATGTTGGGGCGGTGCTACGTTCGACTCTTGCATGAGATTCCTTGGTGAAGATCCGTGGGAAAGACTTAGAATTCTCAAAAAGAATCTCCCCGATACAAAGTTGCAAATGCTTCTTCGCGGACAGAATTTGCTCGGTTATAAGCATTATGCCGATGACGTTGTTGATATGTTTATCAAAAAATCTATCGAAAACGGCATTGACGTAATCAGAATCTTCGATGCTCTTAACGATACAAGAAATATGGAAGCCGCTATGCGCGCTACTAAAAAATATAAGGGTATTGCAGAAGCCGCTATCAGCTATACGGTAAGCCCTGTTCACAATGAAGAATACTTCGTTGACCTTGCCGTTAAATTGCAGGATATGGGCGCTGATACAATCTGTATCAAGGATATGGCTAACTTGCTTCTCCCCTTTGATGCATACTCACTCGTAAAAGCTATGAAGAAGAAGGTTGACGTTCCAATACATCTTCATACTCACAATACAACGGGTACGGGTGAAATGACGTATCTTATGGCAATTCAGGCGGGTGTTGATATTATTGATACTGCACTCTCGCCTCTCGCAAACGGTACTTCACAGCCCTCTACAGAAACCCTTGTCGCTACTCTTAAGGGTACTGAATTCGATACCGGTATAGACCTCGGTCTTTTGACAAAGCCTGCGGCTCACTTCCGTAATGTTGCCGCAAAGCTTAAAGAGGAAGGCTCCCTTGATCCCAAGGTTCTTAACGTTGACCCCAACACTCTTCTCTATCAGGTTCCCGGCGGTATGCTTTCTAACCTTATTTCACAGCTCAAACAAGCTAAAGCGGAAGATAAATACTACGAGGTGCTTGAAGAAGTTCCAAGAGTTAGAAAAGACTTTGGTTATCCTCCCCTTGTAACTCCCACAAGCCAGATTGTGGGTAGCCAAGCGGTTCTTAACGTTCTTATGGGCGAACGCTACAAGATGGCTACAAAAGAATCCAAAGGTCTTCTCCACGGCGAATACGGTCAGCTTCCCGGTGAAGTTAACGAAGAAGTACGCAAAAAAGTACTCGGAGGCGAGTCAGATATAATTACCTGCAGACCTGCAGACCTCATCGCTCCCGAATTTGAAAAATACAAGGAAGAAGCAAAAGACCTTGCAAAATGCGACGAAGACGTTCTTTCATTCGCTCTCTTCCCCCAGGTTGCTCCCAAGTTCCTCGCTGAACGCAATACAGGTGGTAAAAAGAAGGAAGAAAACGCTGTTCGCGAACTCTTTATACAAGACTTGACTTAATTGTATTCAAATAATATAAAAAAGCTGTGTTCACACACAGCTTTTTTTATATTATTTCTCCTGACGAAAGTACTTTTTCGGTTTTGTCGTTAAGTATTATTTCCAAGAAACAGTCCTCATTTACTCCGATTATCGTGCCCGTTATTTTCTTGTTGTTGTCAGCATAATCAGTTACCGTTACATTTTCACCTATCCACGCCATATTCTTTTCGTATTGTGTTACAATATCCGTCGGGTTTGACTTCACCAAATTTCCAAGTCTGTTTGCAATATTAGATGCAAGAATAAGCTTATCGCCGCTATAGCCAGCATATCCCGCCCTATCCTTTATCTCTTCGGGAAAGCCTTTTTCGGGTTTTGTAAGGTTAATCCCTATACCAACAACTATATTTTTCAATCCCTCGTCTGTCGTTCGGCACTCGGTAAGAATACCGCAGATCTTCCTGTTATCAAGCAAAATATCGTTTACCCACTTTATTTTAACGCCGAATATACCACATTCCTCTAATGCGTACTTTACTGCCAATGCCGCCGCAGGCGTACATAAATTTATGGGTATTGTTATCTCCGGCATCAGCAAAACAACCGACATATAAAGTCCGCCGTTATACGAAAAATACTTTCTTCCCATTCGACCTTTTCCGCCCGACTGACTATCGGATATTATCGTCAGTAAGTGCTGTGAATCTGTGTTTTCAAGAGCTATTCTGTTAGTCGAATCTACACAATTATATTGATGTACCTTTATTCCGTTTATCGTCTTTTCGGTCATTTAACTTCACCTCTTTAGTATTATAGCATAAAAAGCAGAATAAATCAATGCAACCATAAAAAAGGAATAGTGAATAGTAAAAAAATCCGCACATTTACGTGTACGGATTTTTGGTGCCGGAAGCGGGGGTCGAACCCGCACGGTATCGCTACCACTGGATTTTGAGTCCAGCACGTCTGCCAATTCCATCATTCCGGCGCTTATTTTCAACATTTTGTATTATAACAAATAAATTTATAATTGTCAATACTTTAAGAACATTTTATATCAAATAATATTTTGCAAATCCCTTATTTTTTTACCCTATACAATACAGAAAGAAAAAAACGAAGTACTGCAAAAACAATACTTCATTTTCTATAGTTATTTTAAAAAGATTAGTCTTTGGGAGTCAAGTAACCCTTTTTAGCAAGAAGCTCTGCAATAAGCACAGCACCGCCTGCCGCACCTCTCAACGTGTTGTGCGAAAGGCCGATAAACTTATAATCGTAAAGGTGGTCTTCGCGAAGTCTGCCCGCTGAAATACCCATTCCTTTTTCAACATCTCTGTCAATACCTGTTTGTGGACGGTTATCTTCTTCAAAATATGTAATAAACTGCTTGGGTGCAGAGGGCAATTCGAGTTCCTGGGGAGCTCCCTTATATTCTTTCCAAGCCTTCAAAATTTCTTCCTTCGTAGGCTTGTTCTTGAATGATACAAACACAGCAGCCAAGTGTCCGTCTGTTACAGGAACTCTTATACACTGTGTAGTAATGTGAGGTCCTTCTGCCTTAACGATTTCTCCGTTTTCAACCTTACCCCAAATACGAAGAGGCTCTTGTTCGCTCTTCTCTTCTTCGCCTCCGATATAAGGAATAACGTTGTCAATCATTTCGGGC
Source organism: Clostridia bacterium (assembly GCA_017547655.1). Taxonomy (GTDB): domain Bacteria; phylum Bacillota; class Clostridia; order Oscillospirales; family CAG-272; genus RGIG1995. The sequence continues at coordinate 6,047 of JAFYPF010000027.1, read as the reverse complement.
CATTCCTTGAATGTCTTACCTGCACCAGAAATTGCCTGATATGTAGTTACAACTACATCTGTGGGCTCATATTTAAGCAATGCAGAAAGCATAGGAACATAGCTCTGGATTGAACAATTGGGTTTAACCGCAATAAAGCCCCTTTTCGTGCCAAGTCTCTTCTTCTGTGCTTCGATAACTTCAAGGTGAGCATCGTTAATTTCCGGAACTACCATAGGTACGTCTGGAGTCCAACGGTGAGCAGAGTTGTTGGATACAACGGGGATTTCAGCCTTCGCATAAGCTTCTTCCAACGCCTTAATCTCATCCTTCTTCATATCAACAGCGCAGAAAACAAAATCTACCTTTTCTGTACTTTCTTTTATATCAGACGCATCTGTAACAACAATCTTCTTTACCGCTTCGGGCATAGGAGTCTTAAGCTTCCATCTCTCTCCAACCGCTTCTTCATAAGTCTTTCCTGCAGATCGTGAGCTTGCCGCAATAGCTACTACTTCAAAATAGGGGTGATTATCAAGGAGTGTCAAAAAACGCTGACCTACCATACCGGTTCCGCCTACAACGCCTACTCTTAATTTTCTTTCCATAATATCTTCTCCATTTCTATAATGAATTTATTTTTTCTAATAAACAAATAACAAAAAAACCGAAGCATATCTCTGCTTCGGGGTGAGGATATATTCTTTATCCGCACGGTTCCACCCAAATGTTTCACTCGTGTATAGCTATATAAAAACTGACTCACAGGTGGTACTTTGTATCTTTTCCGTACGGCTTTTCCAGCTTATAAAGCCGCTCTCTGCAACGGTAATTAAAACAAAACATATCCCGTAAATTTACATAATAATACCACACAAAATTAAGTATGTCAAGAAAAATTCCGCATTTTTTAATTAAAATAAATATTTTATTTATCAAGAACAAAACTTTCGGGCAAAAGCTCGCTTAATTTATACACCTTAATCTCATTTTCGCTCTTCGCCAACACAACTCTAAAATCCCCGTCGCAGAATTCAGCCAACGTCTGTCTGCACATTCCGCAAGGATAACAATAATCATCTCCCCCCGTTATTACTATAGCTTTAAAGTCTCTGTTGCCGTCGGCAATCGCATTACCAATCACAACACGCTCGGCGCATATCGTTACCGGATATGATGAATTTTCAATATTACAGCCCTTATATACTCTGCCGTCACCGCAAAGCAACGCGGCACCGACAAAAAATTTCGAATATGGCGCATAAGCATTTTTCTGCGCTTCAAACGCTTCCTTTATCGGATATTTCATCTTAATTCTCCAATATATAAAATCTTGTTTAAATCGTTATTCTTTATAGCATTTACAACGTGTCCCGCAAGTCTTATACTGCTCTTTTTTGTATATGAATCATCAAAATATTTCTCCGCAGTATCAATAATAATTCTTCTTTGCTCGTTTTCGGGAAGCTTCTTCAACAACTTCGATATTTTTAAAGCACCTTCCTTTGAAACCGTAAGTCCTTCATTCCCCGCCAGCTCGGCAATTATGCGGTTCATTAGTACTATTGAATATATATTACTTTCAATCTCATTATATGCAATATAGTTATTTTCGCAATAACCGTAAATGAGATTTTGTATTAACTCTTCGCCAAAATCATTAACAAACGAATTCTCGAAAATTATATTTTCAAGATGTTTCTTTAAATATAAAATTCCTCTGTATCCGCCGCAACCATTTGCCGAATCATAAGAAATATATCTACTCATTCCGTGCGCAAAATACTTGCTGTCATATCTCTTCAAATATGCAAGTATCTCGCCATCAAGCATCTTGTTATAACGCGAATGAGGATAGTTTATTCTGCTGTTTTTTGCCTTTACCAATAGACTTATACACTCAAACACGCATTGTTTTATAACCTTTTGCCCTTTTTTATAAACAGTCCTTACGTCATTCTCTATGATAAAATCAAGCGCATCCTCGTGCGATTCAAAAGTAAATAACGCCATATCAAGACAGTACAAAAGCGACACAAATATATCGTTCGCAGTCTCTTTCATAACCGACGTGCTTTCATACCCCGTATATTCGGCAATAAGCTCGGACAAAATTTCGCCTATCTGTTTTTTTACCTCAACAAACTTCTTCTCGGACAAAAACGACTGCCTCTTCCCCTCGCTTGAAAGCGTGCGAAAATAATCGGAAAAGTTTATATATTCATAATTAAGCGAATTCCCGTAATAATTTTTAACTTCTTTCATCCGTATAACTTTCCGTTTCGTAAACGTCCCCCACCGAAACATTTGATTGCCCCAGTTCCGTTTCAACATATTTCACCAAAATGTCAATATCTCTTTCTCTCATTATCTCAACAGATCCCATAGCCTTGTTTTCGTAGTAGTCCTTAAGCAATCTAACAAGGTCATTGTCAGATATTCTGTCGCACACAGCCGTCTTAACCTGAAAAAAAATATATACCAACTCTTCAAGAAGCACCGCATAATTTTCTTGGTCGACAAATATTGAACGAGAAAACTCATCTGCAAGTACAGGCAAAATGCCCGCGCCTATCTCTACCCTGTCGCTCTCTCTTAACGCCCCCTTAACCGCTTCCGCAAGCCTGTTTACCTGCTTAACGGTCAGCACTACGCCATACTCATTCGTTCTGCCGTTAAGTTCAGCCAAAGACTCTTTAAGGGCGTTCGTGTCAGACAACTGCATTTGATTTATGTTAATCAGAGAATTATTTTTTTGGTTTCTTTTAAAATACATCTTTTACTTCTTCTTTTTCTTTGCAATAACTAAAAAAATAGGTACTGCAGTAACATTTTTTAAGTATATTTTATTGCAACGTCTGTAATATCGTCAACGCATTCGCAGAGATATCGCACAGCATCATTGCAACCGCAACTAAAGCAACAAAAAAATTAAGATTTTTCATTCAAACTCGCTTCAATCGCATACAACTGTATATTATTATACCCCCCATATTCTGATTTGTCAATCAATCCGTTTTAAAAAAAGACCTAGTATTTATGAATGTATTTTGAATATTAACATACTCGTGTTTTACTATAATTTTTTATAGTAAAATATATAATTTAATTATTGACAATTCGCCGATTGTGTTATAGAATGTATCTTGTGAAAGTATTGAATAATTTATCAGTGAGGTACAAAACATATGAAAGATTCAGTTATTCTCCCCGCAGCTCTTCAACTCTGTGTTGACGACGTGGGTTGGTTTTTAGGAAGAGATGACAGACACATGGGACGCCCCTCGCGTACAGGTATGCCGAGATATCACGTTCCCGAAGACTATGAAATGCTTGCCGACCTCGGTAAAGCTATTGATATGAAAATAATGTGTCCTCTCTGTCTTGCTGAATGGGATAAAGATAACATATTAAGAGGAAAACCCGGTTTTACATACGAGCCCAACACCTGGGACAGAGCTTCCCTTATTAACTACAAGGTTGCTGAAAAGTGCTTTGAAATTGCAGAAAACAGCGAGTTTATCGAATATGCATACCATGGAAATTTGCACGGTAACTACGATGCAAAAGGCGGTCAGATAACCGAAATGGAATTCTTTGAATACAAGAATCCCGGTGATAAGCTCCTCTCTACACAGTCTGAAGAAGAAATACTTTACAGACTTGACGTATTTAATCAAATATACAACTCTTGGGGCTTCAAAAAGAAAATTCGTTCTTTCTGCGCCCCCAACGGTATTCCCAAACACCTCGCAGACGAGGATTTGTTACCTTTGGCATCAGCTCTAAAGAAAAACGGCGTCGAATATTGGACGAGCCGTTGGAAAAGAACTGTATGCGATACCGTATTCTATGATGGCATTATTTATATGGAAAAGAACACCAACTTCGGTGTGTCTTGGGAAATATACGATTTTGACCCCGAATATATGAAAGATTTTGCTAAAGAGGGCGATGAAGTTCTCGGTGACGTTCTCGGTATGCATTGGCCTAACTTCTTACACTTCCACCCCCAAAACAACTACAAGGCTTTGGGTGGTTGGGTAAAATATTTCAAGAAACAAGCTGAAATTTTTGGTCTTATGATCTCGAAAGATATTGCTTTTTCTTCCAAGCAGCATGTTTACCGCCGTTTCAGCAAACTCTCTTTTGAGGAAAACAAGATTATTATTGATTTGACAGAAGCTCTCAACAAGCCCACAGATGCACTTGAAGGCGAATTCTATATAAGCATCAAAAACCACCTTACCCCAACCGAATGTAACGGCGGAAGCTTTGAGCTCTACGAAAAACACACTAACTTTAACATTTACAAAATTAATCATACATCGAACGTAGTTCAAATTACCGTTAAATAACTACTGATTAGTTTTTTGGTATTGTAATTAAAAAAAGGAGTATATATCTATGAAAAATTCAGTAATTCTTCCTGCTGCTCTGCAGCTCTGCGTTGACGATATCGGTTGGTTCAGAGGTTCAGATGACAGATATTTAGGAAAACCCTCCCGTACAGGTATGCCGAGACACCACGTGCCTGAAGACTACACCATTTTGAACGAAATCGGTAAAGGTATCGGCCAAAAAATTGTTGCTCCGTTCGTTATTGGTGAATGGGACAAGGATAACATTCTCCGCGGAGAAGTAGGTCCGACATACGCTCCTGAAAACTGGGACAGAAGAAGAACAATAAATATGGATCTTGCGGAAAGATGCTTCGAAGCAGCCGAAAGCTCTGAATATATTGAAAACTGCCACCACGGTCTTCTTCACGGCAACTATGATGCAAACGGCGGTCAAATAACAGAAATGGAACATTTCTATTATAAAAACCCCGGTGATAAGTATCTCTACACGTTGCCCAAAGACGATATCGAACGCAGATTTGAGCTTTATTTCAAGATCTACGACTCTTGGGGATTCAAAAAGCCCATCCGTACATTCTCATCTCCCACAAACGTTCCTCAAAATTTGACTACGGAAGACATTCTTCCTATTGCTGAAGTTTTGGAAGAATACGGTATGAAATATTGGTTCAACCGTTGGAAAGGTCAGATTTGTTACTCCGAATTTATTGGTAACACAATGTATATCGAAAAACACAGAAAATTCGGTATCCCGTGGAACGCCTACGACGTTGATCCTGCATACCTCTTCGACTTCTATGAAGAAAAAGATGGCGAGTTCGGCGATATTATGAGTACACACTGGCCGAACTTCATCAAATACAACTACCAGAAAAATATGGAATGCCTCGAACCGTGGGTTAAATGGTTTAAGAAACAAGCTGAAATTTTTGGTCTTATGCTTTCTAAAGATATCGCTTTCTGTTGTAATCAGCACATTTACAGAACAAAGAGCAAGCTCTCTTTTGACAATAACGTATTGACTATTGATGTTTCCGATGCTGTAAGCTTCTCCAAGACTCCGCTTGATGATGAATTCTATATCAGCATAAAGAGTAATCTTGTTCCCGCAAACATTGAGGGCGGTACAATCGAGCTTTATGAAAACCACAAGGACTTCAACAACTATAAGATTAAACGTTCAGGCGATAAGGTTGTTATTACTCTTAACTAATAAAAAGCGCAAAATGCATTGATGCCCGACTAATAAATCGGTATTTGCAAGCAGTTACACAAAATGTAACTGCTTGTTTTTTCGTATAATTTTTAAAAAGCATTGACATATCGACGCAAAAATGATAGAATACCAAAGTACGATATTTGCAGGTGTGGCGGAATTGGCAGACGCGCTAGATTCAGGTTCTAGTGAAAGCAATTTCATGTGGGTTCAAGTCCCGTCACCTGCACCATATCGAGTGTTCATAACGGATTTGAGTTATGGACACTCGATTTTTTTGTAATTTTAAGTTTCTTCGTTATGTATGGAGCAGGTTTTTATGCCTGCTCTTTTGTTTTATGCGGATTTGGTAATATACTCTATGGCTACACCTTTTCGGGTATCTGCCTTGTAATTACTTCTGCATTCGGGTATCTCAATATACCCAATAAATTTGTAATGGATCATTATCCTCTGACTGCGATTCTTACCAACACCTTCGGTTTCAT
>JAFYPF010000026.1 GCA_017547655.1 Clostridia bacterium | reverse complement strand
GAAGAAACCCAAGAGCCGAGGTTCTTTGCCTACTTTCTTTCCTTAAATGAAAACGGTAGGGGAGCCCCCTCCCCTACCAATATACCAATTTTGTTTGTGCAAACAACCAATAGTGGTCATCCTGAGCGGAGGCGGGTTTCCCGCCGTAGTCGAAGGATCTCATTATCTCTACGCAATAATAACGGGATTCCTCGACTACGCTCGGAATGACTCTCTTAATATTGTTCGCAGAAACCAAAAGAAGCGTGGTTTCTTTGCAGAACGGGGCGCCGAGGACGTCGCCCCCTACAATATACCAATAATGTACGCACAAACCAAGAGAATCAAGGTTCTTTGCCAAGCTTTCTTCCTTAAAGAAAGCGGGCGAAAAAAAAGGCAGACTCATAAATGAATCTGTCTTTTTTATGTTTTGTTAATTATTCAGCGTCTGCTGCCTTTTCTTCGTCAGATACGTAATCTTCGGGCATCGCTTCTTCTGCCGCCTTCGCTTCTTCGATAAGCGCTCTGATTGAAAGGCTAATCTTATGGCTTTCCATATCTACGTCTGTAATTCTTGCTTCAACTTCCTGTCCAACCGTAAGTACGTCTGCAGGCTTGTTTATCTTCTTGTCTGCAATCTGTGAAATATGAATAAGTCCGTCAACACCGGGAAGTACTTCCGCAAATGCGCCAAAAGGCATCAAGTTAACTATCTTAACAGTAGCCGTATCACCTACTGCATACTTCTCAACAAATACGTTCCAAGGATTGTTCTCCTCTGTCTTGTAGCCAAGTGATATTCTCTTTGTTTCAGCATCGAATTCCTTTACAAATACGTTCAAGGTTTCGCCAACAGATACAATCTCGGAGGGGTGCTTGAAATGTGTCCATGCAAGTTCTGTGCTGTGAATCATTCCGTCAACTCCGCCAAGGTCTACAAATACGCCGTAGCTCGTAATTGACTTAACTACACCCTCGTACTTCTTGTCCTTTTCTATTGCAGACCAGAACGCTTCTTCACGCACCTTCTTCTCTTCTCTTGCAACTACACGGATAGATGCTACCGCTCTTCTTCTCTGTTCGTTAATGTCTATAATCTTAACTTTCTGCTCTGTTCCCTTGAGTACTGTAAGGTCTGCATCCTTTGCAAGTCCTGTCTGTGATGCAGGAACAAAGAACTTCTGTCCCTCTGCATATACAAGTACGCCGCCCTTAATTACATCAGTTACCTTACCCTCGAGAACCTTGCCCTCGTTAAAGCTTTCAACTACGTTCTTCCAGTTCGTAATAGCGTCTACTCTCTTCTTCGAAAGTGATGCTACTCCGTCAAGGTCGCTTACTCTTGTTACCATAACCTCAATCTCATCGCCTACCTTGAATTCTTCTTCAAGCTTAACAGCGGGATTCTCGGATATTTCGTTGTAAGGAACAATTCCGGTTACTTTCGCGCCAAGGTCTACCTGTACCTCGTTTGAATTTACAGCAAGTACGATACCCTTAACTATCTCACCTGTATGTAATGTTTTGAAAGATTCCTCAAGCATTGCAGCAAAGCTGTTTTCATCGTTGATTTCAAAGGCCTCCTGAGTCAAGCCCTTTCCGATGTTCTGTGTGTTTTCGCTCATTTTGATTTTTACCTCCTGTATGATACTGCCCGGTGTCGATGCGCCGGCAGATATACCAACTTTTTTTATTTCACCAACATCTTCCGTACACAGCTCGGACGCATCCTCTATCAACACAGTGTTCGGCTGATAGCGCTTCGCCGTCTCGTACAGCTTATTGGTATTGGAGCTGTTTCTGCCCCCTATTATCACCATAAAATCAACTCTTTGAGCCAAATTTGCAGTCTCTATCTGTCGATTTTCGGTAACACTACATATTGTATCAAAAATAAATGCATTTGTATATACTTTTTCAATAATTTTTTGAGATTTTTTCCATTCTGTCAGTTTTTGCGTTGTCTGGGACACCATTACTACTTTTTTTTGTGCATTTTTATGAATTTCTACAAGTTTTTCAAGCTCCTCGGCACTCGTAAAAAGCTCATATTCCCCTTTCGCAAAGCTAACTATCCCCTTTGACTCGGGATGGCTCGGATCTCCAAACACAAAAAGCAAAGATTCGCTGTCTGCATTATCCTTTACTATCTTATGTATCTTCTTCACGTACGGACATGCGCAGTCGAGCATTCTAAAACTTTCTTTCTCCGCAGAATACCCCTCAAGTCTTTCGTATATCTGTTTCGTAACGCCATGCGCTCTAACCACTACCGTACACGGATTTTCCTCGTCGCACTCCGAAAAAACTCGCTCAAGGTCCTCTTCCCCTATTACGAGTACGCCCTTTTTGTCAAGGTCATTCGATATCGTCGGATTGTGTATCAAATGCCCCAAAGTATATATCTTACCACCCTTTTGCTTCCCAAGCAGATCATATACGGAATTTACCGCCCTATCAACCCCAAAGCAAAATCCCGCATTCTTCGCTATTTCTATCTCCATTATAATATACCTCTGCCTATATAAGCTCAAGTACCTTGTCGAATATCATCTTTGCCGCCGCTGTATATTCCGCCTGATTTCCCTTTTCAAAGCCTAACGACTCGTACGGTATAACCTCGCCAAACGTTATGTACACCTTACGAAACGGCAGTATACGATACCCCTTTGTCCTTATCGACACCGGCAACACATCTGCCTTCGAACGATACGCTATCATTCCAACGCCCGATTTTACATCCTCGCCGTTTGGCTCCTCGCCTATATGGCGTGTGCCCTGCGGAAACATTCCAACAGCATCTCCGTTCTTCAAATGACCTATCGCAGTCTTTAACGCCATCGGATCGGCTGTCCCTCTGTGTACCGGAAATACACCGAGCGACTTTATCAATATATTCAAAAGCGGTATCTTAAAAAGCGACGCTTTCGCCATAAATCTTATCTGTCTGTCGGCAACAGCGCCTATTATTATCGGATCCCAGTTAGATATATGGTTCGGGCAAACAAGCAACGCTTTATCTTTCGGTATGTTCTCCTCGCCATTTACCTCAACCTTGAAAAGCCCTATAAAAAAGCCTTTCAACAGCCTTTTGAAAAATGCATACGTCTTCATATATCCATTTCTTTCATAATCTTATTTAATCTTTTCGTTTATTATTCCCAGAATAGCGCTCATCGTCTCGTCAATATTAAGACTTGAGTTATCGAGCATAACAGCATCCTCCGCAGGCAAACACGGCGCTACCGCCCTCGTCCTGTCGTTTTCATCCCTCTTCTGCATATCCGACAAAACCTCTTCGTACGTCGTCGCTATGCCCTTTTCCTGAAGTTCAAGATATCTTCTCTTCGCTCTCACTTCGTCGTTTGCAAACAAAAATATCTTCACCTCGGCATCGGGGAATATTACCGTACCTATATCTCTGCCGTCCATTATAACGTTATTCGTCTTTGCGGTATTCCTCTGTATATCAAGCAAAAACTCTCTTACCCTCGGTATCGCCGATACCTTCGATGCGTACATAGATATTTCGGGAAGTCTTATGTCTCCGTTAACGTTCTCTCCGTTCAAAAACACAACCTGCCCCTCTTCAGTCTGGCTAATCTTCAAATCAATATCGGCTAATTTCGCAACAACCGCTTCGGCATCGGATATGTCAATATCGTTCCTGAACATATATAACCCTATCGCACGATACAATGCGCCCGTATCAACGTAAAGTATATTGAGCCTCTTCGCAACTGCTTTTGCCATTACGCTCTTCCCAGAACCCGACGGTCCGTCTAATGCTATTTTATACATTTCTCTTTCCTTTTTCTCCCTATGTTTAATTTTATTCCGCCATGCCTATTCCCGCAAGGTTGGCTGTCGAAAACGCTATCTGCAAGTTAAATCCGCCCGTATATGCGTCAACGTCTATAACTTCACCCGCAAAATAAAGTCCCTTTATCTTCTTCGACTCCATACTCTTCGGATCAATCTCCTTTACGTCAACACCGCCCGACGTTATTATCGCTTCGTCTATCGGGCGAAATGCCTTTACCGTAAACTCAAGACACTTCAACGCCTTCAATATATTCTGCCTTTCGGCCTTCGTTATAACGTTAACCTTTTTGCCACCCTCTACCCCGCACAGCTGAACAAATATCGGTATCAGCTTCTGCGGTAAAAGTGCCGACAGCGAATTAACAAAATCCTTGTTCTTGTTCTTCTCAAAATCGGATAGCAGTCTATTATCAAGCGTCTTTTCGTCTAAAGCAGGTTTCAGGTCTATTCTTACCCTGTACCTATCCTCTTCCATAGGCTTCAAGTGCGCCGATGCGCTGAGTATTGTCGGCCCCGATACGCCGAAATGCGTAAACAGCATCTCGCCGAAATCGGTATATATTTCTTTATCCTTTTTCGTATCGAACACGCTTACCCTTACGTTCTTTAATGATAAGCCCATAAGAGATTTTACCCACTTCTCTTTAGTCTCAAGGGGGACGAGCGACGGCTTCGGCTCTACTATATTCAGTCCCATTCTTTCGGCAAACCTAAATCCGTCTCCGTCAGAACCCGTCTTCGGATATGATACTCCGCCCGTACATATCGCAACTTTGTCGTACGATATTTCTCTGCCGTGTACCACAACGCCCTTTACAACGCCCTCTTCAACTATAACGTCTTCAACCTTTTCGTATATTACCTTTACGCCATTTTCTTTGCAATAATCACGCAAAGCATCAACTATATCAAAAGATTTATCCGACACCGGAAATACTCTGTTGCCCCTCTCAGTCTTGAGCGGAACGCCCATTCCCTCAAAAAACGCCATCGTATCCTCCGAACTAAACAGCGAATATGCGCCATATAAAAACCTCGGATTCGTCGGTACGTTCTCTATAAACGTGTTTCTGTCACAGTTGTTCGTAACGTTACATCTGCCCTTGCCCGTTATCGCAAGTTTTCGACCAACTGCGTTCATCTTTTCATAAAGAGTTACGTCACAGCCCAGTGATGCCGCCTTTCCTGCGCACATCATACCCGCAGCACCGCCGCCTATAACGCATACCCTAATCGCTTTTTCTCTCATTTTCTGCCAATATCGTTTCTGTAATGCATCTTTTCAAACGATATATTTTTCAATGCGGAATATGACTTCGCAATCGCCTCGTCAATCGTCTTGCCCGTCGCAGTTACACCAAGTACTCGTCCGCCCGCTGTATATATCTTGCCGTTCTCTGCCTTTGTTCCTGCGTGATATACAAACAAATCGTCTAATTTGAATACATCGCTGTCAAGTCCCGTTATCTCCTTGCCCGATTCGTATTTTACGGGATAGCCGCCCGATGCAAGTACTATACATACCGCTGCTCCGTCGTCCCATTCAATCGCAATCTCGTCAAGTTTTTCATCGATTACTGCATTTATTATATCAACAAAGTCAGTCTTGAGTCGGGGCAATACCGCCTGTGTTTCGGGATCGCCGAAACGCGCGTTATACTCAATAACACGGGGGCCCTTTGGCGTAAGCATAAGCCCAAAATATATTACACCCTTGAACGTTCTGTTTTCGCTGTTCATAGCGTCCATTGTAGGCTTGAATATCGCCTTGTAACATTCTTCAGCTACATCTGCTGTATAGTTCTTGCTCGGAGAAAATGCGCCCATACCACCGGTATTCAAACCTTGGTCATTGTCAAGCGCTCTCTTGTGGTCCTGCGCCGAAACCATAGGCACGATAGTCTTGCCGTCGGTAAATGCAAGTACAGATACCTCGGGACCTGTCAAAAATTCCTCTATTACAACCCTGCTGCCCGATTCGCCAAACACCTTGTCGCACATTATGCTTTTTACCGCATCTTCTGCCTCTGCATAATCCTGCGCTATAATAACGCCCTTGCCAAGCGCCAAGCCGTCTGCCTTTATAACTGCGGGATATTCGTTCTGTGTTCTGATAAATTCAAGCGCCTTTTCTGCATCCTCAAACACTTCGTATCCTGCTGTAGGTATGTTGTATTTCTTCATAAGGTCCTTCGAGAAAACCTTGCTTCCCTCAATTATCGCCGCACACTGACGAGGTCCAAACGCACGAATTCCATTTGCCTCAAGCGCATCTACCATTCCAAGCATCAACGGATCGTCGGGCGCAACAAATACAAGGTCCATCTTATTTTCAATGGCTGCGTTAACTATTCCGTCAACGTCTGTAGCCTTTATGGGTAAGCACGTAGCAATTTGCGCTATTCCTCCGTTACCGGGTGCGCAGAACATTTCGGGTGCATATCTGCTTTCGGATAATTTCTTTACTATGGCGTGTTCTCTTCCGCCGCCGCCTACAACAAGTATTTTCATAACGTCTCTCCAATGCTTTATATAAATATTTATAATTAGTTTTATTGTACAACAGTTGAAACTAAATGTCAATAAATAGCGGGTAATAATTTTGTCGTTATTTTTTGTTTGTACAAACCAGAGAAGCAAGGTTCTTTGCCAAGCTTTCTTTCGCAAGAGCGGGGCGCCGAGGACGTCGCCCCCTACCAATATACCAATTTTGTTTGTGCAAACAACCAATAGTGGTCATCCTGAGCGTAGGCGGGTTTCTCGCCGTAGTCGAAGGATCTCATTATCTCTGCGCAATAATTATGGGATTCCTCGATTCCGCACCTACGGTGTTTCACTCGGAATGACTCTCTTAATATTGTTCGCACAAACCAGAGAGGCAAGGTTCTTTGCCAAGCTTTCTTCCTTAAAGAAAGCGGGGTGAAAGTAAAAAAGAGCGCTTAATTGCACTCTTTTTAATCAAAGTATTCCAAGTCCTTCGAGCAAGAATTTTATGCCCATAAGTATAAGTATTATACCGCCTGCAAGCTCTGCTTTAGACTTATATTTCGTTCCGAACACGTTGCCTATCTTTACGCCGATTGCCGAGAAAAGGAACGTCGTTACGCCTATTATCGCAACTGTCGAGAATATCTCAACCTCCTGCATCGAAAACGCTACTCCCGCCGCCATAGCATCGATACTCGTCGCTATCGCCAACGGCAACATCGTCTTAAAATCAAGCGCACAGTCAAGGCATTCGTCGCATTCCTTCGATAATGCTTCTTTCAGCATATTCGCGCCTATAAGCGCAAGTAATATAAACGCCACCCAATGGTCAAACGCCTCTATATACTGACGGAACATACTGCCGAGGAAAAATCCTATAAGCGGCATAAGCGCCTGAAATATTCCAAAATACAAGCCAACCTTTACGGCATGTTTCAGCTTAAAACCCTTGCCCAACGACAAGCCTTTACATATCGCAACGGCAAATGCGTCCATCGACAAGCCTACTGCAGTACCTAAAATCACTATAATGTCCATTTTTACTCCTATATATTTAGTATTTCGTTTCTTATTTCTTCAAATGATTGGCAGACCTTTTCGCCTGTCTTTTCTAATTTTCCGTAATCGGTATGCCCTTTTGAATACAATATACACTTAACTCCGAGCTCATTCGCTGTTTCGAGGTCGTGTAACGTATCCCCTATCAACACACATTCGTCGGGGGCTATTCCCTCTTCTCGCATAAGCGTCTTCGCTCGGTCTATCTTACTTCCCGCCTCAAAATCGGGCGATGCGTCTATTCTGTCAAACATGTCATATACGCCGAGCCTTTTTGCGTGTCGGGTTAGGTCGTCGATGTGCGCAGCCGAAAGTATGTATTGCTTTATCCCTTTTTTCTTGTTTTCCAAAATCAGCTCTCGGGCGCCAAGGGAAAGTTTTACGCCTTTCTCATAGCCGTCATAAAACTTGCCGTATAGCGGCTTTATCGTATCCATCGTTACAACCGAAAGGTCGAATATCCGTTCGTAAAATTTGTATATCGGCGTATCTACATAGGAATAGTACGTCTTTAGGTCAAGCCTTGGTTTGCCGTATATATCAAGTATATCGTTTACCGCAAACAATGATGCTTTAACGTCGTCAAGCAATGTGCCGTTCCAATCCCATATTATGTGTTTATACTTCATTTTTTCTCCTATATTTGGGGTAAAACGAAATAGTATGAAAAACCTCTCACACCACCTCTGTGCAGATTTTTATCTATAACTCTCGATTATGCGTATTATCGTTTCTACGCATTTATCCATTTCTTCGATTACTGCATATTCAAATCTGCCATGGTGGTTTGCCGAGCCCGTTCCCAAATTCGGACACGGTAAGCCCATTTGCGACAGCCTTGCGCCGTCCGTTCCGCCTCGTATCGGACTTATATCCACAACGCCGCCGACCGACTCAATCGCTTTTACCGCATCGTCTATCAAATGATAGTGCGGCTCTATCTTTTCCGCCATATTCTCGTATACGTCCACAAGCTCTAATTCTACGGTATCTTTGCCGTATTTTTTGTTCAAAAAGTCGGCTATACTCTCAAACATTGCTCTCTTTATCTTTATTTTCGTTCCGTCGTGGTCTCGCAATATATATCGCATTTCTGCATTTTCTACGTCGGATTTTATTTCCATAAGATGATAAAATCCCTCGTACCCCTCCGTATATTCGGGTTTCTCGTTCTTCGGCAACATAGACTCAAACTCCATCGCAATCCCGTTCGCATTCTTCATTCCGCCGTATTTCGCTTCGCCCGGATGTACCGACTTGCCTTTTATTTTTACTTTAGCATTTATCGCATTAAAATTCTCGTATTCAATCTGACCGAAATTCGCTCCGTCTACCGTATATGCAAAATGTGCGCCGAATTCATTTACTTTAAAAAGGTCCGCCCCTCTGCCTATTTCTTCGTCAGGGGTAAAGCCTATACATACCTCGCCGTGTTCTATAGTGTTATCACTCATCAACGCTTCAACCGCTGTCATTATCTCGGCTATTCCCGCCTTGTCGTCAGCGCCGAGGATTGTAGTTCCGTCTGTTACTACAAGCGATTTGTCTTTGCATTCGGGCAGCGCAGGCATAACTATTCTTTGTTTTTCGTTAAGAACGATTTCGCCGCCGTCATAGCCCTCAATAACCCTCGGTCTAACGTTTCTGTATTCAACGTCGCTTATCGTGTCCATGTGAGCTATAAAGCCGATATTTACGCCCTTTTCGACAGCGCAGTTTGCGGGTATCTTCGCATAAACGTAACCATTTTCGTCTACTCGTACATCTGTTACGCCAAGCAAACGCAGTTCGTCTGCCAAATATTCGGCAAAACCTCTTTGCGCCTCTGTTGACGGGCATTTTTCGTTGTTTTCGTCGGAGCCTGTCGCAAACTCCGTATACTTTATCAGTCTTTCGTATGCTCTCATTTTTTATCACCGTTCGTAAATTTTGCGTTCTTTTTATTATAACTTAAATTTATAATCCTTGTCAACCATTTTCTCAATATTGCTTTTTCCATATTTTTTGCAAACTTTATAAAAAAATAGCCGTTTCTTATTGAAATAAGTTTATCAATGTGTTATAATGGCGGCGTATGGGTATTTGAACCATTATTTTCAGTATATTATTGAAAGGAATTATATAAAAATGGCAGATTTGAAATTTAAGTATGAAGACCTAAAGAGATTTTGTATCGATATCTTCGAAAAGTTCGGTTTCAACAGAAAAGACAGTGAAATAATCACTGACGTTCTTCTCCTTTCCGACCTTTACGGTATCGACTCTCACGGCACACAGCGTCTTATCCGTTATTATAAGCACCTCCAGTCAGGTCTTATTTTGGCTGACGCAAAGGCAGAAACCGTTTTTGAAACACCCATCTCCGCAGTTATCGACGCTAAAGAGGGTATGGGACAGGTCGTTTCTTACAACGCTATGAACCTTGCTATTGAAAAGGCGCAAAAGAACGGTATCGGTATGGTTACCGTTAAAAACTCTAACCACTACGGTATTGCAGGTTACTATGCAAAAATGGCTTGTGATAAGGGCCTTATCGGTATTTCCGTTACCAATACGGAAGCTATCATGGTTCCTACTTTCTCCCGTAAGGCTATGCTCGGCAGTAACCCTATTGCTGTCGCTATGCCTGCTGATCCCTACCCCTTCTTCTTCGATGCAGGTACTGCAGTCGTAACAAGAGGTAAGCTTGAGCTCTACAAAAAGCTCGATAAAGAAATGCCCGACTGTTGGGGCCTCGATGCTGAAGGTAAGGTTAACACAAATGCTCCCCACGTGCTCGATTGTATCGCAGCTCATCAGGGCGGCGGTATCCTCCCCCTCGGCGGCGCTTACGAAAAAACAGGCGGCCACAAGGGTTATGGTTACGGTATGCTTTGCGAAATCTTCAGCTCTATTCTCTCTCAAGGGCTTACATCTGATAAGACATACACGGGCGGCAGAGCGCTCATCTGCCACGGCTTTATCGCTATCAACCCCAACCTCTTCGGTGATCCCGACGCTATTAAGGCGCATTTCTCCGAGTTCCTCCAGGATCTCCGTAACGCTCCTAAGGCTGACGGTTGTGACAGAATCTATACTCACGGCGAAAAAGAAATTATCGCTATGGAAGATAGACTCGCTAACGGTATCGCTATTAACGTTAATACCGTTAAGGAAATGAAGGGCTGCGCTGAAGGCTTCGGTATGAACTTCGCTGATTACTTCGGCGATACAGGCGCTGATCTTTAATTTGTTTCTATTGCAAATTTAAAAAACTCTCTTCTGTCGAAGAGAGTTTTTTGTTTTGTGCAAATAATGTTAAGTGGCACAAGCCAGAGAGGCAAAGTTCTTTGCCTACTTTCTTTCGAAAAAGCCCTCTCCGTCTTTTGCTTCGCAAAATCCACCTCTCCCGTAGGGCGAGGCTTTTTGTTCGCACAAATAATATTAAGTGGTCATCCTGAGCGGAGGCGGATTTTCCGCCGTAGTCGAAGGATCTCGTTATATCTACGCAATAATTACGGGATTCCTCGACTTCGCTCGGAATGACTCTCTTAATATTGTCTGCACAAGCCAGAGAGGCAAGTTCTTTGCCAAGCTTTCTGCGAAAGAACGGACGATTGCTCAGGTCGTTGTAGCGATAACCGAAGTTACCGTTAATGACCAGTTGCCTAATCGGTTGTAATTGGAAGTTCGCTTCGTATTCTTGACTTGCGCTTGCTCCTTCACCATCGGTGCGGAAGTTG
>JAFYPF010000001.1 GCA_017547655.1 Clostridia bacterium | reverse complement strand
CTCCGTATATTTTGTGTGTAATGCGGTCGCCAAACCTTTACACTCATTATATCACGAAGGTTTTTTATTACATATACTAAAGTATTTTTTCGCCCCCAGTAGAACTGGGGGTTGTTTTCCACGCCTAAAGGCACCAAAACAAAAAACATTCTTGCCTAAAAACAAGAATGTTTTTTATTGTCTTTTTTATTTCAGATATGTGTATCTTTTAGTTACCGCATTAGCATTGGGAATAACACCCAAAATTGATATATCATATCTTTCTTTCAGTTTTTCTTCGTCATTCACCGTCTTGTCAAAGTAAACAACAAGAAAAATAATTCCGCATATCAACACAAATGCTACCATGAATCCCAAAATAACATTTTTTGAGGTATTCGGCGAAACGGGATTATAATTGATTTTCGCATCATCCACCGGAACCACAGGAATATTAGCTACATATTGAACTATCATTTCGGGTGCAACAGCAATAACAGCATTACATATAACCGCAGAAAGTTCCGGATCGGGAGTTCTTACATTCACTCTAAAAAACACCGATTCTCCAACACGCGAATATGATACCCAGCTATTGATCTGCGCCGCAGAATAATTGGTATCCAATTCCTGATTAACTGTTTTCGCAACCTTTTCAAACATAACACTGTCTTCAAGGACAACAAAACAGTTTTCTATCATTTCGCCTGCAACTTCAACACCAACCGATGTTATTCCCTGAGACCAGTCAGACTCTCTTACACTCATCTTTACACTGGATTGATACATACGTGTCGCAAAAAATTCCGAATAAATAAATGCAGCACTCACGCCAATAACACAACACAATACGATAATCAACCAGTTTTTAAGCAGTTTTTCAAAATAGGCTTTTAAATCAACGTATTCCATAACAATCTCCATTCAAGCAAACCCATCACTAATCACTTTAGTATATCACACATATCCAAAAAAATCAATACCTTTCCGTTTATTCTTGTCTAAAAAAAAAGCAACTCTCAAAAACTTATTTTTTTAATCACTTTATATATAAATATGTTATAAAAAACCATTATTTTACTCAAACATTCTTGACAGAGCAACAAAGGTAGTGTATCATAGTAAAAGAATATGATATTGTGTTCATAACGCACATTTTTCTAAAAAAATTCAGACGGAGATGTAATAAAAATGAAAGTATTAGCAATCGGCTGCCATCCCGACGACCTCGAAATCGGATGCGCAGGCACACTCGCAAAGTATAAAAAACTCGGACACGAAGTTACAGCCGTTCACGTATGCAACGGTAACCTCGGACATGTTATCATCGAACCCGAAGAGCTCGGCAAAATGAGAATTGAAGAGGCAAGAAAAGCAGGCGCTCTCGCAGGCATTCCCGTTAGAACGCTTAATATAGGTGACCTTCTCCCTTACGGAGACAATAAGGAGCAGAGAGATATGATGACAACACTCATCGCCGAGGAACAACCCGATGTCATTATTACTCACTGTCCCAATGACTATATGCCCGACCACAACGCAGTAAGCCAATTGGTATTCGATGCATCTTTTGCAGCAAGCGTTCCCCACTATCCCGCTGTACAAGCTGCAGGCAAACCCGCAAAAGTAGTTCCTATTTATTATATGGATACAGTAGGCGGCGTTGGAACAATCCCCACTGAATACGTTGATATTTCCGAGTTCATTGACCTTAAACTCGAAATGCTTAACTGTCACGAAAGCCAGATTAAGTGGATGCTTGAGCATGACCACATTGATTTTACAGAATTTGTTAAAACTTGCGCAGCATTTCGTGGTCTCCAGTGCGGTGTAGCTTACGCAGAAGGATTTACAAAGTGTAACTTCTGGCCCAAGGTTGTACCCGGCACACTCCTTCCATAAGTAACAAAAAAATATATTTATATAACATTTAGGAGGTTCATTCAATATGGATTTCATGTCAACCGTTAAAGGTTCATTACTCGAAGGTTTCTACCCTGCAGGTTGGGATTTCGACAAAATCAACAAATGTATGGATTTTGCTCCCGAGGCAGCCACAGAGCCCCAGCCTTTCTGGCACAAAGATTTCACACCCGTAAAGTGTGATAACATTTATGCATTCGATACCCTTATGGGACACGAAATTGCGCTCAAGATCAAAGAAGCAAAAGAAGCAGGTGAAAAAATTGCTTTCATTCTCCCCGTAGGTCCTATGGGTATGTACAAGTGGGCAGTTTACTTTCTCAGAGAATGGAAAATCAAGTGCGACCACGTTTACACATTCAATATGGATGAATGGGCAGACAGCGAAGGTAACACACTTCCCTCCACAAACAAGGCAGCATTCCAGTGTGCTATGGAAGATGCATTCTTTAATCCCCTCGGCGAATACACCATTCCCAAGGAACAGAGAAACTTCGCAACAAAGGCAAACCTTCCCACATATCCCGAAAAAATCGCAGCTCTCAAGGCTGAAGGCGCAAAGCTTATTCTTGTATTCGGTATAGGCAGAATGTGCCACATCGCTTTCTGGGAACCCCAGTTTGCAGCAGAGTTTGCTACAGATGAAGAATGGAAGAAGCAGTGCTACCGCATTGGCGCAAAACTCCACCCCCTCACAATAGAACAGAACGCTATCACAAGTTTCAAGTCTCGCACTCCCCTTGTTCCTTGCCGCGCAAACACAATAGGCCCCGGACTCTTCTTGCAGGCAGATTACATCATTGGTGGATGCGACGGCGTATTCAACCGTGGCATGCAGTGGCAGGGTATGAGTTTCTGGATGACTCTCCGCCATGGTCCTACAAGATGGATTCCCTCCAGCTATATGCCTACAATGCCCGGAAGATTATTCTTCCTCGAAGACCTTGCAGGTCCTCTCACTGCTGAATGTAACTAATTTATATTTTTAGTTTTACAATTCAAAACTCCTCCGCTAATGCGGGGGAGTTATTTTTGCGACTGCAACGCCCGGTAGATTGCTTTTCATCACAATTCAAGGCCAACAAGCAACACCCTTATCAATCAGCCTATAACAACACAAAAAACAAAAAGGCTGCTTCTTTATGAAGCAGCCAATTTTATTAGACTATAGTAATATTATACCAATCCAAAGTCTCTGTATGTGGTCTTAATATCAGCGTCAACAGCCTTCTTAATTCTTGCATAACTTGTGCTGATGTTAGTTTTTGTTACGTCAGCATTAAGAATATCTTTGATTCCGCCAAAGTTATAGTACATACCAACGTCATATACTCTTCCTGCTAGAATGATGTCGAGAGAATCTTCTGATTCGTCATCACGAACGTATCTTCTGCTGAGAAGCTGGTCATACCAAGCGGGCTTAAGAAGAACGTTTGAGTAGTAGTTGAGGTCTTCAACAATGTTTGCTGTTCTTTCAAGGTTTTCGTCTATGTTAGGAATAGCAACCATTGCACAGTTTATAGGATACATTGAGTAGTATTCTGCCTGATTTTTATCATACTTGGGGAAAGGAACTATACCGAATTCGCTTTCCATATCTGCAAACTGGTGAATAATGTTTGTACCTTCATAGTGGAAAAGGTAGAGGTCCTGACAGAAGAGAGAACGTGCATAGTCCCACTTATCGTTGTAGCCGTGTGTTTCAGAGTTAGGCATACCGTCAATGCTCCAGCTGGATGCAGATGAGAATACCTGCTTGCACTTTTCATAAGTATTTACAGTCTTGTCTGTATCAAACAATGTTACTTTCGGATAACCTGACTCATCATTAGTTGTAGCTCTTACACCTACACCGTAAAGGAACATTCTTCCGTTATGGTTTTCATAAAGAGTTCCGTACTTGTCAAGTTCAGTCATTTCGCCTTCACCTGTTACGTCATCAGATACAGCCATAACAAGGTTTGCCCAGTTATCAAGAGTCCATTCATTATTTTTCATGTACTCATAGGGGCTTGTAAGATTTTCGTTTTC
This sequence comes from Clostridia bacterium, assembly GCA_017547655.1. Lineage (GTDB taxonomy): Bacteria > Bacillota > Clostridia > Oscillospirales > CAG-272 > RGIG1995. Next base: position 134,365 of record JAFYPF010000001.1, on the reverse strand, counting down.
AATCATTTGCTTGTTGAAGTATACAACGAAAGCAACTTCCTGTACATTGAGGTCGCAGTTTGTGAAGTAAAGCTTTTCACCTATCTTGAGCTGTTCTGCAGCATTTCCATCCCAATATTCTTTTGTCATATCAAAACGATCAACAGAAGAAAGGTCGAGAAGGAGGTTTTCCTTTGCAAGCGTTGCAAGACCCTTACAAGTACCGACAATCATATCGAATTCGACCTCACCGCCCATTACCTGTGTACGAACTGTTGTAATAAGGTCTGTTACCTGTAACTGTTTGAAGTCAATATTGTACTTCTGCTTGAGAAGCTCGTTACGGCGGTATACAGCATCAAGAAGAACGTTCTGTGTTTCACCGTCGGATACCATATAGTTTACGGAATATGCATTGCCGGACAAGTAGGGCTGGCAAACAAACGTAAACTCATAGCCGTTGTAGTCTTGCTTTTCAATCTTCGGGTCAAGTTCAGGCTTGCCTTGGAAGTCAATTTTTTCTTCGCCGTCACCATTACCATCACCAGAACCGCCACAAGCAGCGAGAACAGATACAGCCATTACAGCAACAAGAAGAAGTGCCAAAAGTCTTGCTAATGTTGTTTTTTTCATAGCATTATCTCCTTAAAATAATTTTTTACATTTTAAGTATACCATCACCTATAATATTTGTCAATAAAAAATAAAAAGTTTACATTTTTTCAATCCAATATTCTGTATTATCTAATTTAATTTCAAGATGACGTTACATTCTTTTCAAATTAGCATGCTATCACAAGAAATGATGCAATTCATAACCTCACGCTCCATCTTTGCACCCACATTACAAATCGGCGAGCAAATGTTGAAATCAGATAATCTTTTTCTTTTTATAAAGAAACTCGGTTGCAACAGTATTCTTACTTCAATCAACGTACAATAAATACTATGTTTAACACAAAAAAGAATGACACTTTCATCAAAAGCACCATTCTTTTTTTCAATAATCATGTTATCCGTACAAAATTAGATTCTAAAGCTAACACTCATCGATGTAAAAACATCTTCTCATTCAAATTCGTAGTGTTTCTTTTCTTTCGTAAAGCTGATTGCTTTATCGGGGTTCTTCAAATACCTTTCAAGCGCCTTACCGGTACCGATAGCAACACAAGATATAGCATTTTCCGCCACCTTGGTTTTTATGCCCGTAACGTTGGCAATAAGTCTGTCAAGACCATAGAGCATACTTCCACCGCCCGTCATAACAATTCCGTTTTTCATTATATCCTTGAGCATTTCGGGTGGTACCTTTTCAATTACCGCACATATAGCTTCGACTATCGCCGTAATGGGCTCTTCAAGTGCTCCGACCATTTCCGACGAATTCAACTTGATAGATTTAGGCAAGCCCTCAAGCAATCCTCTTCCGCTAACCTCAAGCGTAACAGACTCATCTCTCTGCCAAACAGTTCCTATTTCTTTTTTTACTCTTTCCGCAGTTTTTTCACCTATAAGCAGATTATGTCTTCTTCTGATATAGCGGGTTATAGCATCGTCAAACTTATCTCCACCCACTCTTACGGACTCGGAAAACGCTATTTGCCCGTATGAAATAACGGCAATATCGGTAGTGCCTCCACCAATATCTATAACCATCTGCGCATTTGGACTCATTATATCTATCCCCGCGCCTATTGCTGCAGCGAGAGGTTCTTCTATAAGATAAGTATATCTTGCTCCTATTTGAGTTGCCGCATCCCTCACCGCTCTCTCTTCAACGTCGGTTATTCCGCTCGGAACGCATACAGCAATTATAGGCTTAAAAATCTGCGATATCGCCGTTGCCTTTTTTATAAAATGCTGAAGCATCGTTAGAGTAACCTCATATTTGCTTATAACGCCCTCACTCATAGGTCTGATAACAGAAATTCCTTCAGGTGTTTTCCCAAGCATTAAAAGAGCATCTTTTCCTATCTCCACAAGCTCCCCCGACTCATCGTTTACCGCAACGACAGAAGGCTCGTCAAGTACTATTCCTTTTCCCTTGACATATATAAGAACAGATGAAGTTCCAAGGTCAATACCGATATATCTTGCCATACAAGGCTCCTCCTTCTCCGATACATTTTTAGTCTATTCCGTTTAATTATAAACTATTATTTCAAATTTTGCAACACTTTTGTATCAAAGAAAAACAAATATGCTGAATTTTTTTAAAATAAGCACTTGAAATGCCAATTGTAGTGTGCTATAATACATAGGTTAAAATGGGTTTTTGTGTGCCAAAAACAAAAACAATATACCGGAAAGGATGTTATTATGTTACAGTTCAAGAAAAGTCTGTCAAGCGGTCTGAAAACAGTCCTCGACTCACTGAATACTTCTCACGGGCTTGACGAAGAAAAGATAGCGCAGATGCTGGAATATCCCCCCGATGAAAAAATGGGTGATATAGCTCTCCCCTGCTTTAAGCTTTCAAAATCTCTTCGTATGTCTCCCGTTATGATATCCGAAAAAATCGCTTCGGAGTTAAGTGACGAAAATATAGAAAAAATTGAAACGGTAAACGGATACCTCAATATATACATCAAAAAAAGCTATTTTTCCGAAAAAGTTTTGGGAGGCGTTTTAGAAAAGGGCAACAGATACGGCTCATTCGATTTCGGTAACGGCAAAACAGTAGTTCTCGACTACTCTTCCCCCAACGTTGCAAAACCCTTCCACATAGGACACCTCGGAACTACCGTTATCGGTCATTCATTGAAAAAGCTACACGAGTTTGCAGGTTATAACTGTGTAGGCGTTAACCACCTCGGAGACTGGGGAACGCAGTTCGGTAAGCTTATTGTTGCATATCACCTTTGGGGTGACAAAGCAACAATCGAAGAAAAAGGCATTGATGAGCTTGTTGCGCTCTACGTAAGATTCCACAAGGAAGCTGAAGAAGACCAAAGCTTGAATGATAAAGCAAGAGCAGAATTTACAAAGCTCGAACACTTTGACGAAGAAAATATTAAGCTTTGGAAATGGTTTATAGATATAAGCATTGAAGAATACAAGAAAACGTACAAACAGCTTGACATTGAATTTGACAGCTATTGCGGCGAAAGCTTCTACAGTGACAAGATGCCTGCTGTTATCGAAGAAATGAAGCAAAAGAACTTGCTTAAGATAGACGACGGCGCATCTGTTGTAGACCTTGAAGAATACAAGATGCCGCCCTGTCTCATTCTTAAGAGAGACGGTTCATCACTCTACCCCGCAAGAGATATTTCGGCAGCACTCTACCGCAAGAACACCTACGATTTTGAAAAGGTTATATACGTTACCGATGCAGGTCAGTCTCTCCACTTTGCACAGTGGTTCAAGGTTGTTGAGCTTATGGGATACGAGTGGGCGAAAAACCTCGTTCACGTTCCCTACGGCAAGGTAAGCCTTAACGGAGAAAAGCTTGCAACAAGGACGGGTAACGTTATTCTTCTTAAAGACCTCTTTGCTTCTGCTATTGAAAAAGTAAAAGATATAATGAACGAAAAGAACCCCAACCTTGAAAACAGAGATGCAAAAGCTGAAGCTGTCGGCGTTGGCGCTATTGTTTTCTACTATCTTTCAAACAACAGAATTAAAGATATAAATTTTATGCTCGAAGATGCTTTGAACTTTGACGGAAATACAGGCCCCTATGCACAGTACACCTATGCAAGAACCTGCAGCGTTCTTGAAAAAGCAAAAGATGTGGAAAAGGACGTTTCGATTTCGTATGATATGAACGATAAAGAAAAAGCGCTTCTCCGTACGTTATCACTCTTCCCCGAAAAAGTGCTTCAGGCTATAAACGATTACGAGCCGTCCGTTATAACAAGATACATTCTTGACGTATGCACAGACTTCAACGGTTTCTACCATGACTGCCAGATACTCGGCGCAGATGATGAAAGCACCAAAGTATTCCGTATTAAGCTTACTGAAGCCGTTAATTACGTTCTCGGAAATGCTTTCTCTCTCATTTGCATGAGAAAAACCGAAAAGATATAAGATTTTAAGGAGATAGAAAAATGTCAGGACATTCAAAATGGAAAAATATTATGCACAAGAAAGAAAAAACAGACGCGCAGAAAGCAAAAGTTTTTTCAAAAGTAGGTAAGGAGATTACCGTTTGCGTTAAGGAAGGCGGTCCCGACCCTGTTTCCAACAGCAAATTGCGTGACCTTATTGCAAAAGCAAAATCCCTCAATGTTCCTAACGATAACATTGACCGTATTATTAAGAAAGCAACCGCTGCAGACAGCGCAAACTATGAAGAGATTGTATATGAAGGCTACGGCCCTTCGGGCGTTGCGGTAATCGTTGAAGCATTAACAGACAACCGTAACCGTACAGGCGGCGACGTTAGACACTACTTTGATAAATACGGCGCCTCTCTCGGTCAGACAGGCTGCGTTAGTTACCTTTTTGCAGATAAGGGTGTAATTATTGTAGCAAAGGCTGACGGTCTTGATGAAGATAAGCTTATGGAAGATGCTCTTGAAGCAGGTGCAGAAGATTTTGTAGATGAAGGCGAAATTTTTGAAATCTACACAACTCCCGAAGACCTCGACTTTGTAAACCAGACACTTACAGATAAAGGCTATAAGATTGAATCTGCAGAAAAAGATAAGATTCCTTCAAACTACGTTACGCTTGATAACGAAGATGACCTCAAAAAGATGCGTCTTCTTATTGAATACCTCGAAGAACACGACGACGTTCAGGAAATCTATCACAACTGGGAATCCCCCGAAGAAGAATAAACATAAAATTAAGTCCTTTCCAATCCGGAAAGGACTTAATTTCGCTTTCTTTCGAAGAATGCTCGGCAAAGAACTTGCCTCACTTGGTTTGTGTGAACTTAAAGCCTCGCCCTTCGGTAAAGGTATCAACCAAAGGTTGACGGAGAGGGATTTTTTTCGAAAGAAAGTAGGCAAAGAAAACTTAATTCTCTTGGTTTGTGCGTTTCAATATTATTTGCACGAATAAAATCTCTGATTGGTAGGTGACGGCGCCTCGACGTCACGCTAAAAACTTGCCTCTATGCAGAAATATAAAACAAGCACTCACTTTACAAGCCTTCTCCTGCGGGAGAAGGCTTATTTACCCAACGTTTTCAATCAACATTATTGATTCACTTAATTATATTATAAAATCCAAAAATAATCAATCTGAGTTTTTCTTGCATTCTAAAATTCCACACAAACGTTCTATTTACATCTGTATATTTTATCTTTTCTTTTTATTTTTTCTTTTGCGTCTTTTACCCGATGGGACACCGAGATAACCACCCACCGTTCCAACAAGAAGTATAAGCAAAAACATCACCCAAGTCATAAACCGAATAGGCTCACTTTCGCCTCTCAAAAGCATCGACAATAACGCAACAAACAGCATAAAAGCCCCGCCTGTTGCAAGTCCCGACAATAGCCCCTTTTCTCTGTTAAACCTTGCCGCAAAAAAGCCGCCTAAAAATGCGCTGATATACAAGGCTGCCCTGCCGAGTATCCCCGACAAAGCCGAAGGATCCTCCCTCGTATAACAAATCCAACCAAAAAGAAGCAGTAAAATCCCACTCGAAAGAATCGCTACAAGAAAACCTTTAACACTGTTTTTCAAAAATCCCGTTTGCAAAAAAATACACCCTTTCATAAAAACATCTTTTGTTAAATGTTTATGAAAGGGTTTGTACTTTTATTCGAAGAAAATTATTCAGCGTCTTCCGCTTTTACGTCAACAACCTTAACAGCACTCTTAAGAATTCTGATTTTAGTCTTGTCGCCGCTTGTTTCAATAAGACAAGTTTCTTCTTTGATGCTTATGATTTTACCGATAATACCGCCGATAGTGGTAATCTCATCGCCAACCTGAAGGTTGTTTCTCATCTGCTGTATTTCTCTCTCCTGCTTCTTCTGGGGTTTAATCATAAAGAAATACATAACAGCAAGCATCAAAACTATCATCAAGATACCGCCCCAAGAACCTATACCGCCTGTAGCAACATCTCCTGTAGTCTCTGTCAACAATCTAATAAACATTTTCGTTTACCTCCTGAATATATGTCAATATTTTTTGATGTAAACATTATATACCCAAAACAAAGGTCTTGCAAGTAATAAATGTAAATTTTTGTAAGAAAATTTAAATATTATGAATTTCGGAGTCTTGAAAAGAGCTTCTGCATATAGTCAAACGCACCTTTATTTTCAGGATGTGAAAGCTTATCATCCTCGGCAAGTACGCTTTCCGCCTCTTCAAACGCCCTCTTCAACAACCCCATATCGCAAAGCGAAGTAAATCTAAACCTCAAACCTCCGCTTTGTCTAACGTCACCCACAGCATTCGGGAAGAAGTCACCGGGGCCGCGTTGTTCAAGATCGGCTTCGGCAATCTTATATCCGTTATTCGTCGAACACATAACGTTAAGTCTTTCCCTTGACTTTTCATTCTCGGTTGAAGAAACGAGAATACAATATGATTTATCTGCCCCTCTGCCTACTCTTCCCCTCAACTGATGTAGCTGCGAAAGACCAAATCTTTCAGCGTTTTCAATAACCATCAGCACAGCGTTAGGCACATTAACTCCAACCTCTATAACAGTAGTCGAAACGAGAATTTTTATCTTATTCTGCTCAAAATCCCGCATAACGTCATTCTTTTCCGAAGCCTTCATTTTACCGTGAATAAGACCTACACGAATATCGGGGAAAACTTCATTCTGCAACTTTTCTGCAAGTGTTGTAGCAGACATCATATACTTTTTCTCATTTACCTCCATATCGTCGGAAGTAAAATCAAAAGGCAAAAGCGCCTCTTCCTCTCCGTCGGCATCCTCCACAAGAGGACATACTATATAAACCTGGTTTGACAATGCATTTTTTCGAATAAAGCCGTTAAGTCTATCTCTATAGCTTTCATCAACCAAGAAAGTATCAACCTTTTTTCTGCCCGGCGGAAGCTCGTCCAAAACGGAAATATCAAGATCACCATATAGTATCAAAGCAAGAGTTCGCGGTATAGGTGTTGCCGACATAACAAGAACGTGAGGATTATATCCCATTTCTTTTGTTTTTTCGGCAAGTAATGAACGTTGGCGAACTCCAAATCTATGCTGTTCATCGGTTATAACTAATCCAAGCTTTTTGAAAACCAATTTATCATTCAGCAAAGCATGAGTCCCTATAACGATATCAATACCGCCCACTGAAACCAAATCGCAAACCCTTCTCTTCTCGGAAGCGGGTGTCGAGCCGGTCAAAAGTGCAGTTTTTATATTCAACCTTTCAAAAAGAACAGACATTTCATTATAGTGCTGTGTCGCCAATATTTCGGTAGGCGCCATAAAAGCTCCCTGCGCTCCGTTTTTTACAGCAACGTATAAAGCCGCCGCCGCGCAAACAGTCTTACCGCTTCCAACGTCTCCCGAAAGAAGTCGGCTCATAGAAACGCCTTGCTTATTTGACATATCGGCAATTATTTCTTTTATGGACCGTGACTGCGCCCCCGTCAAAGAATATGGTAAAAGCTTCAAAAAATCCGAAACGTCGGCATCTTTCATAACTATACCGTTACCGTTCTTTTTTATGTTCTTTTTGGAAATAGAAAGCCCCAAAGCAAATGCGTAAAGCTCCTCAAAAACAAAACGCTCCCTTGCTTTTTTTACTTTCTCTATATCGGTAGGAAAATGAATCTCCCTCAAAGCTTCTTTAAGACTCATAAGCCCCATTTTTTCAATGGTTATCTTTCTAAACACCTCGGGAAAATCATAGTTTTCATATATAAGAGTATTAAGCGCATATTCTGTAGTTGATTTAAGTATCTTTTGCGTCAATCCTTCCGTAAGAGGATAGACGGGCACGAGCGAAGGCAATTTCTTTCCCGAAACAATAGGCTCGTATATAGGCGATGACATTTCTCTGCTGCCGTATTTAACGTTCAATTTTCCGTAGAATCTGAATTCGTCGCCTATATGAAAAACGTCTTTCACAAAAGGCTGATTAAAAAATGTAACCGTACATTTCCCCGTATCATCAAAAGCAATAAACTTTGTAATTTGCTTTCTGTTTTTGAGCATAAACGTCTGCGGATTTGAAGCAACGGTAAGAACAAATGCGCCAACCGTACCGTCGGGAGTCATAGCAAGAGATAAAATGTTTCCTCTGTTTTGGTATGCTCGGGGAAAATGATATAAAAGTTCTTCTACATTGGTAATCCCAAGAGCAAAAAATGATTCTCTTCTCTTTTTTCCAATACCCGCCAAAGAGCCAATCGGTGTTAAAAAATCCATATATCAATCTCCCCCCTTTATTTTAAATAAGGCGGAGAATGAACTCCGCCACAAAAAATTATTCAGAATCCTCTTCAGGCTCAAAAAGACTGTCTTTATGCTTGTGCGAGCTCTTTTTCTTTGCATATACTATATTGCCGTTACTGCTTTCGGCAAATGCAATTGAACGAGAAAGGATATACAGAACAGATGCTCCGCAATAGATACTGAATACGGAATCAACAGTCAATTCTATAGTGCCACGCAAAATGTATATAATTTCGGGAACAAAAGCCGCCGAAAGAAAAATCACAGCCAAGTTCGAAAAAACAAAGTAAATAATCGGCTTTGATTTACCCAAAGACGCTCTTGCCTCAAAAAGCGAATACAGCATAAAAACAATAAGTGCAACTTGTTTTAAAACCTTAATAGGACTGTTAATAACACCCGAACGGTCAAAATAAAGACACATAAGCAAAAGTAAAGTCCATATTACCGGAAAAAACGATAAAAACGTAATAAAATTCGACTTATTCTCCCCGGAAAATGCGACGAAAAAATAGTAAACAGCCGCCAAAAAGCCAACCACTGCACAAGCTGTCTTAATTTTTTCCACCGTATCCAAGTTAACACCGGTTATTAACGAAATTTTACTTTTATCCATAAAGAATGAAATACTGCAAAAAGCAACAGTTCCCGCAGACAAGAGCGCGGTTATGGCAGTAATAAACGTTCCCCTTTTCAATTCAGTTGGCAAAAGGTCTTTTCTGAATATCAAAGCGGGTGTCGCCATCAGTATCACCGCAACAATAATAAAAATATAAAACGCCCCCGGAGTCTTTGCATTATGAATATAAATACCGGTGTCTAACTCAAGATAGTTTTCATACAAAATATACTGAAACAACACCGCCGCTATGGCAATTGCCGTAGCAAGAAACACGTACAACCTTGCAATCTTCTTGTTTTCGTTCATATCGTTTATCCTTATAATCCTTATCTAGACTTTATCCAAAAACATTATACATCTAAAATGCATATTTTTCAAGCCATTGCCAAAATTTTAAGCATTTCAGAGGGACAACAGGTTAACATTTTTGAAATTCGGAATATCGCTTATTATTTCTGCCTCCCTGTTGTGGCTGGTCATAATAAGAACTTGAGAGTTCTCGGCGTATCTGTCGGCAATAATCAACATATTTTTTAGCCTTATATTATCCAACCTCGAAAAACTTTCGTCAAAAACCACAGGAAGCTTTTCGCCCGAGCTACCGAACATTTCAGCCAAAGCCAATCGCAACGAAATATATGCAATATCCTGCGTACCCGAGCTTACACTGTCAATAGTCTTGGTATAAACAGATCCCTCGTCCTCGAACGTATAGGTCATTTCAAGATTATCAGAAACCCCTATTTGAGCATATTTACCGTCGGTTAATCCCGCCATAAGCTTACCTGATGCGAGCGAGAGTCCTGGGGCAAGCTTATTCCTCAAATTAGCGCCTGCCTTTTGAAGCTTTTCGTAGGCAAGAACGTAAGCCTCGTGCTTAAATTCAAGCTCCTTTATTCTTTCATTCACACCCTGAAGTCTGCTTTCAATATTCGAAACGTCATCAGATTTGGATTTCAACTCCACAAGAGTCTTTTCCAAGGTTGAAACTTTTTCCAAAAGACTTTCTTTGGCTTTTGAAACAAAATCAAATCGTTTCTTCAGTTCCGTTTGAGCATCGGGATCAAAGTCAAATTCAATCGAATCGTATTCTTCCTTAAGAACCTTTTCGTCATACCCTTGAAGCTGTTGCGCAACAACCGATAAAACAGCTTCATTCTTTTCTATTTCCTTGCGGTATATATCTATGTTGTTGGAAATTTCGTTTATATCGGAAACAGCATCATTCATACAGCCAATAACAGCATCGGCAGTAAGGTTTTCGGGAACGATTCCCCACTTTTCAAGAAGTGTGCAAGCACTGCTTATACTAACGGAGAGCTTCTTTTGTACTTCGTTTTTTTGCAGTTCTCTGTATTTCAAAAGTTCAGCCCTGCTCCTGTCATAGCTTTCAGCCGCTTCGGTCTTGCTTACAGCCTCCATAAGGGACTCTTCATCTTCAGCCTCAAAAAAGTCAAACAAATTGTATATCTTATTCTTTGCTCTGTGCGACAGAACAAAGCTGACAACCGCACTTAACGCAAGTACAGTTCCGCCCATATACAAAAACCTACCCATGTTCCCAAAGGCGTTTGAATATATAATCGCAACACAAGCAAGAATTACACCTAATGCAATCAATCCCAAACCAACAAATAAAAACCTTTTCTTTTGTTTTTTGAGGTAATCAAGAAGCTCAGATATACCCAACTTTCCGCCTTGCTCTTCAATATACTCAGCCTGCTCTTTTGAATATCCCGCCGCCTCGCCGCAATCGGATACGTCACTCGCGGAGTCAAGCTCTTTAACCAAAAATTCAACTTCTCTCTGCGCCTTTTCTAACTCTTCGCCGTATTCTCTTGTCGGGAAAAATCCATCAAAAGTCATGGCTTCAACCACTTGCTTTTCACCGCGCTCAAATTCAGCTATTTGCTTTTCGATTTTCTTCTTTTCCGCAAACTTTGAGAGGAGATAGTGAAGCTCTGTTTTTCTCATTTGAGCTTCCATTTTTTCGCAATCTTTTTTATTCTTTTCCACAGCCGAAACAGCAAATCCAAGTGAAGACTCGTTTTGCATAATACTTTCGTTGACCTGTCTTGCCGCAATAAGCCTTTCTGTTAACTCATCACGCTCTCTCTCGAGAGAATCGAGCATACCTCTGCCCGTATTCTTTTTGTGCCTTATCATAACTCGTGCATCATCAAGCTTCTTCAACGCCTTATCGGTATTAATGCTTTCGTCTGCAGAATAAAATATATTTTCAACCGCCTGACCTATGTCTCCTCCGTTAAAATACGCACCTTCGTTCTGGCGTATATAAACGGTTTTCGTAAACACTTCTTCGGGCACACCAAAAAAGTATTCACCGGGATTTTTTATTCCCTCCGAAACAGAACCTTTTTCAAGGTCAACAACTGTTATTTCGTCTTTATATCCCGCTCCGTGAGCAATCATTGAACGTTCGATACGATAACATTTTTCACCGCAGTTCAAAACAATACTTCCCGAAACACCATTCGTTTTCCAGCTTATATGTCTTTTTCTTTCGCTCATTTCACCGCCGAGTGACTTGTTAGATAACCCATAAAAAACAAACTTTATAAATTCACAAAGCGTACTTTTTCCCGATTCATTTCTTCCCTCAAGAATATTGACGCCGCAAGTTAAATCAAACTCACGGTTTGATAACTTGCCGAAATTTCCAATTTTTATATTCTCTATATACATAACAAACCTCAAAAATCAACGACATTATTGCCGCCAAGCGCCGAAAGACCGTATTTTAAGGCAAAACAAGCAATTTCGCGTGTTCTTTCGTCTTCCGACTCAAGCATAGGTAAAAGCTCTTCGTAAAATGCGCCCCTTACAGTAGGATCGTTTTTTAGTTTTTCAACGTCATAAAAAGGTCTCGTTTTATTTATAACCTCAAGATAAAAAAGATTATCCTCAAGAGAGGTAAACGCACTCTTTGAAACAACAAGGTCGGACGAAACGTCACCCTCAAGAATTATTCTTACCAAAGCATCTCTCGAATAGTTTTTCTCTGTTATTATTTCTTTTACTTTAGGCAAAATATCCGAAATATTCTGCGCGCCTGTAACGTTAACGTTTTCGGTTTCATAATGACGCTTGCAAAAACGAAGCTTCTTAAATTCGCTTTTCAGCTCACATCTGTCTTTTTCAAGCTCACAAAGAATTGCTCCCTTGTAACCGCACTCACCGAAATCTCTTCCCTCAAGACAGCCCGAATATGCATAAAACGTTTCGCCGAGCCTTTCAACGTCAGAGCCCAAATGAATATGACCTAATGCTATATAGTCAAACTCACTACCTTTTATATCATCGTTTGATATGGGGCAAACACCTTTCCCTGAAGAAGTTAACTCACCGTGAGCAAGAAGAATATTAACTCTTGCGGGATTTTTAGGTTTTATCCCCTTAAACGGATTATATTCAAGCGTCGTATCCGTAAATGCATAGCCATATATATCAACGTTCAACTCGTCAAAAGAAAAGCAGGAAACGCCGGTGTTTTCATAAATATATACGTTAGACGGAAAATCAGTCTTGCAATATACGCTTTCAGGCGTATACGGGTCATGGTTACCGGGTGCAATAACAAACTTACAAAAAGGGTTGTCCGCAAACTCCCTTTTCACCATAGCGACAGTATCACGTGTAACGTTCGCGCATTCGAAAAGGTCGCCGCTTATAACAACTATATCAACACCATTCATCTTGACGTAATTCATCATAGATGAAAAGGTAGCCAACAATTCATTTCTTCTCAATTCCGACTTCATAGCATCTCCGCAAACAAAAGGCGCATCAAGATGAAGATCGGCACAATGTAATACTTTTACCATATTTCCCTACCTCCGTAGGTATATTATACACCTATCTTTATATTTTTTCAACTTTATTATTGAATTATTTGTATAGATTATGTTATAATACAATTAAGATTAACGAAACGAGGAAAAACATAATGGCAGGATACAGAAGAGGACGTATAAACGAAGAGGTTGTAAGAGAGCTTGCTTCCATAGTACGCGAGGTAAAGGATCCCCGTGTACAAAAAGCGATTGTAAGCATAACTGCCGCTGACGTAACAGCAGATATGAAGTACGCAAAAATATACTTCTCGTGCATAGGAAACGCCGACAAAGCGGAAGTAAAAAAAGGACTTGAAAGCGCATCGGGCTTTATGAGAAAGCAAATAGCCGTAAGACTTAATCTTCGTCAAACTCCGGAGCTTAAATTTATCCCCGACGATTCTATTGAATACGGAGCAAATATAAACAGACTTCTGAAACAAGTTGAGGACGACTTGCATGACTAATAACATTACACTTTCCGAAATAGCGGAAATCCTTAAAAAGCGAAACAAAATATTGCTTATTTGCCACATTCGTCCCGACGGAGACACCTTGGCATCAGCATTCGCCTTAAAATCGGTGCTTGAGGAAATGGGAAAGAAAATCATATGCTCATCAAGCGATAAAGTTGCTGACAGACTCTCCTTCCTTTGCGACGACACTGTATATTTACCAAATGAGCTTCCGAAAGATTTTACGCCTGACCTTGTGGTATCTGTAGACGTAGCAAGCAATTCCATGCTCGGAAACTGCAAAGAGCTTATCTCTATTGCGGAATCAATAAAGATAGACCACCACGAATCCGATGAGCAGTTTGCTGACCACAATTACACGGTATCCGAAAGCGCATCCTGCTCGGAAATCATTTATGATTTAATAAATATACTCACTCCAAATATGAGTGACAAAGTATGTGAACTTTTATATGCGGGAATAAGCTTTGATACTGGGTGTTTTAAACATTCCAACGTAACAAAAGAAACACACGAAAAGGCGGCATATCTTATTTCAAGAAATGTCGACTCGGCTTTGATTAACCAAAAGCTTTTCGGAAATAAAACAAAAAAAGAAATAGAAGCATTAAAAATGGCTTACAACAATCTTGAATTTTTTGCAGACGGAAAGATTGCCGTAACCTGCATAACAAATTTAATGCGTGAGGAAAAAGGACTTTCCGAAGATGATATTGCCGATTTGGCTCAAATCCCGATAGAAATTGATGACGTGATAATTGGCGCAACGCTAAAAGAAAAAGGGGATAAACCCGGAAACTACAAAATTTCTATGAGAAGCCGTCCCGGAACAAATGCAGGAGCTGTATGTAAAATGCTCAACGGCGGCGGACACGTATGCGCTGCGGGCGGACTTGTTATTGCCAACACCAAAGAAGAAGCTATAAACCTTGTAGTTAATGCTGCTCTTACCGAAATAAAATAAAAGGAATATACATAAAAATGACAGATAATACCCTTATGGGCGTAATTTGTATCAACAAGCACCAAGGCGTAACCTCCCACACAATTGTAAATATGATCAGAAGACTGTATAACACCAAACAAGTGGGGCATACAGGCACTCTCGATCCTATGGCGACGGGCGTTTTGCCCGTTATGGTGGGGCGTGCGGTCAAGGCATCAGAGTATTTAACTGCCGAAGATAAAGGCTATATTGCTGAAATGCAGCTTGGTATTGTTACGGATTCGGGTGATATTACCGGAAATATAATATCACAAAATAACGTTATTCCAAGCTATGAATCCGTTAAAAGTGTTGTAAATACATTTATAGGAACAATAAAGCAAACACCACCTATGTACAGTGCTTTAAAGGTCAACGGTCAAAAGCTTGTCGACCTCGCAAGAAAAGGCATAGAAGTGGAGCGAAAGTCAAGAGATATTTATATAAAATCAATATCTTTAGAGCTTATTGACGAAAATATTGGAAAATATCGACTCAATGTGGAGTGTTCGAAAGGAACGTATATCCGTACGCTTTGCACGGATATAGGTGAAAAGCTTGGGTGCGGCGCTATTATGACAAGTCTTTGCAGAACAAAAAGCGGAAACTTTGATATAAAAAGCAGTTATACGATAGAACAGCTTGAAAATATGACAGAAGAAGAACGCGTTTCTCTTCTCTACCCCATAGATGCGCTTTTTTCGGATATTGAGGAAATCAAGTTGCCGCCATTTTTTGAAAAATTAGCAAAAAGCGGTCTTGAAATATACGCAAAAAAGATTTATATATCGCCCGATTCAATACCGACGGGCACTAGGGTTAGACTGTGCGATGAAAACGGATTTTTTGCTTTGGGAGAAGCAAGAGATTATCCCGACGGCAGAGCTATAAAGCCTATAAAACAATTTATTATATAAAAGAAATGGATATGGTTTTCGACCATATCCATTTTGATTTATTATTTGATGATTTCTTTACCGCCCATATACATACGAAGAGGCTCGGGAATTCGAATACTACCGTCTTCCTGAAGATTGTTTTCAAGGAATGCGATAAGCATTCTGGGGGGAGCAACAACGGTATTGTTAAGAGTGTGGGGGAAGTAGTTGTCCTTTTCTTTTCTTCTAACACGGATACCGAGACGTCTTGCTTGAGCATCACCGAGGTTGGAACAGCTTCCAACTTCAAAATATTTCTGCTGACGGGGAGACCAAGCCTCAACGTCAATACTCTTAACCTTAAGGTCAGCAAGGTCGCCCGAACAACACTCAAGTGTTCTTACGGGAATATCAAGGCTTCTGAAAAATTCAACGGTATATGAGTACATCTTGTGGAACCAATCCATACTCTCCTCGGGCTTACAAATAACAACCATTTCCTGTTTTTCAAACTGATGGATTCTGTATACTCCTCTTTCTTCAATGCCGTGAGCGCCAACCTCTTTTCTGAAGCAAGGAGAATAACTCGTCATAGCCTTTGGCAATTCAGCCTCATCGGTAATGGTGTTGATAAACTTACCAACCATAGAGTGTTCACTCGTACCGATAAGATAAAGGTCTTCACCCTCAATCTTATACATCATATTTTCCATTTCAGAAAAGCTCATAACACCGGTAACAACGTCGCCTCTGATCATAAAGGGCGGAATATAATAAGTAAAGCCCTTGTCTATCATAAAATCACGAGCATAAGAAATAATTGCAGAATGAAGTCTTGCGATGTCTCCGCAGAGATAGTAGAAACCGTTACCGCTTGTTCTTCTTGCGCTGTCAAGGTCAATACCGTTAAGCTTTTCCATAATATCTACGTGGTAAGGTACTTCAAACGAGGGAACAACAGGCTCACCAAAACGCTCAACCTCAACGTTTTCGCTGTCGTCCTTGCCTACGGGAACAGATTCGTCAATAATATTGGGAATAACCATCATTCTTGACTTAACTTCATTTTCAAGCTGTTCAATCTTTTCTTCAAGAGCCGCAAGCTCACTTGCCGCATCACTAACCTGCTTTTTTGCAGCTTCAGCCTCTTCTCTCTTACTTTGAGCCATAAGCTTACCAATCTCCTTGCTTACGATATTTCTCATAGCACGAATAGAGTCTCTCTTTGCCTTTGCTTCTCTGTTCTGAACGTCAAGCTCAATTACTTCATCAACAAGAGAAAGCTTGTCGTCCTGAAACTTTTTCTTGATATTTTCTTTTACCACTTCGGGATTTTCACGTAAAAATTTGATGTCTAACATTTCTATAATCTCCTATATATTATTTACAAAAATAAAAAACAAAAAAAGCCTTTCCTATTCCCACGTATGTTTTAATAACAGCTCAAAAAAAAGCCAAAAAAACTTAAAACAAATGGGACGGAAATGCTCCGCGGTGCCACCCACATTGCGCAAAAATGCGCCTCTCGTACAGGGTAAACGTTTTCAAATAACACCTACCCTATGCGCTGTAAAGGGCGCCCCCTCTTCAGCTCATCACCGAAGCAAAGCTCTGAAAACGGAAAACAATCAAAGTACCCATACGGTTCTCACCAACCACCGTTTCTCTGTGCGGTATATATGACTGCATTTTTTTCATCAAACGCTTTATATATCTATTATCTGCACGAATAAAAAATATTACTTTTTAGAATACTTGGGGTTAACAATCTGTCTCCAATCGAGGTCACCTCTGTCGAGCGCACGTACAAGAACCTCTGCCGTAGCAATATTAGTCGCCAAAGGAACGTTATGAATATCACAAAGTCTTACGAGATTGTTATCCGTTTCGAAACTGTAGTCGGAATCTCTGAAAAACAGAAGCATATCAATTTCGTCATAGGATATACGTGATGCAACCTGTTCTGCACCGCCCTGCTGTCCTGAAAGAAGGCATTCAATGTTAAGTCCTGTAGCATCGGAAATATACTTACCGGTAGTACCCGTAGCAAAAAGCTCGTGCTTACTCAATATACCGCAATAAGCAATACAAAATTGGGCCATTAATTCCTTTTTCTTTTCTCCTGCTATAATCGCAATCTGCATTTTTTCCTCCCCTTGTATATGTATAAGAAGTTTAATCTTTTTGTTTAATCTTAATAATTTAAAAGCTTTTTCCTGTTTATGCCGCGAAATCCGGTAAACAAAGGAACGTTTCTTCCCTCAGCTCTTTGGCGAATGTTCAAGAATGCTTTATAAACATTCAGCCCCTCAGATTTGTCTATAAGCTCTCCCTTGTCCTGCATAAGAATAAGTCCCGAATCATAAGGAATTATACCTCCGAGGCAAAGCGCCGTCTTATCTATTATATCCACAACCGACGGCTTTTTATCAACGTCTCTGCCCGACGTATCAAACATATTTATTATGAGCTTTCTGTCAGCAACGCCCATTTCTTCAAGCTCACGGCCGGTACACTCCGCCGCCCTTATCGACGGGAACGAATGGGTGGCAACGATATATGCCAATTCACTTGCAGATGCCGCCGCCGAAAACTCCTCCCCTGAACTGCCGGGTGTATCAAGAACAACATAGTCAAGCTGATATTTTTCCTTTGCTTCTTCAAGCATATCAGAAAACGCCTTTTTGTCTATCCCGTTTTTAAAGTTAAAAGGTGCGGGTAAAAAAAGTAAATCTCGGTTTCCCGGATAAGGTATTATAGCTTTTTCAAGAACAACCTTTCCAGAAAGAACGTCACCCGAATCGTGTACAACTTCATTTTCAAGACCGAGCAACACATCAAGGCTCCTCATACGGAAATCACAATCAACAAGCAACGTCTTTTTCCCTGCAATTGCCCACATAAGAGCAATATTTGCGGCAACGGTTGACTTACCTACACCGCCCTTAAATGAGGTAACGGTAACAACTCTGCACGCCATTCAGCACACCCCGCATTTCCGCAAAATATAGATATAGTAATTAAATTATATCACATCAAGCAAACTTTTGTCAATACGAAAAACACCTTACGTAAAAGATTTTTTGTATGTCGAATCTTACAAAAAATTTTATAAGTTAATTCAACACCATAAAAACAAAAAAACAGCTGATTTCTAACAAAATCAGCCCTTTTTGTCTTATATATCATTTTTTCATTTTGCACAAATCCGCCATAAAACAGTCATCGCATTTGGGCGAACGCGACGAGCATACTTCTCTGCCGAACTGAACTATTCTGTGGCAAAAATCCGACTGTTCTTCTTCGGGAAGATACTTTTTCAGCGCCATTTCAACCTTAACGGGGGACTTTTCATCACTTTCGGTAAAACCCAGTCTGCCCGATATTCGTATACAATGCGTATCCGCAACCACCGCAGGTTTGCCGTAGATATCCCCTATAATAAGGTTGGCTATTTTTCTTCCGATACCGGGCAACTCAAGCAAATCGTCCATATTGTCGGGAACGCGGCAGTTAAACTTTTCAACAAGCATCTGACAGCTTTGTTTAATTTCTTTGGCTTTCATTCGATACAAACCGCAAGGTTTTACTATCTCTTCAAGCTTTGTAATATCACTTTCTGCCATAGCCTCAAGCGTAGGAAACGCCTCAAAAAGAGGAACTGCAACAATATTCACTCTTTTATCGGTACACTGCGCAGACAGCCTCGCAAGAACAAGCAATTTCCAAGGTTCACCTTGATATTCAAGAGCACATTCCGACGAATAATGCTCTTTTAATCTGTTCGCAACCTCAACAGCTTTAAGTTTTAGCCTTTTATCTTTCGTCATCTTATCTGACCGTTACCCGAAATAAGATATTTAACCGTAGTCAAGGCTTCAAGCCCCATAGGACCTCTTGCGTGAAGTTTCTGTGTCGAAATACCTATTTCTGCGCCAAATCCAAATTCGTTTCCGTCGGTAAAGCGTGTCGACGCATTTACATATACCGCCGCCGCATCAACAGTCTTTTTGAAATATTCGGCATTTGTTATATCGTTTGTAATAATACCCTCGCTGTGCTTTGTATTGTACTTGTTAATATGCGCTACTGCTTCTTCAACACCGTCAACGACCTTTACGGCAATTATGTAATCGTCATATTCGGTTTCATAATCTTCTTCGGTAGCCTCTTTAGCACCTTCAAGAATTTTTCTTGTTTTCTCGCAACCTCTTATTTCAAGATCAAACTGCTTCGACACCTCTGCAAATTTGGGCAAAAATTCTTCTGCAACTGCCGAATGTACAAGCAAAGTTTCAATAGCGTTACAAACAGACGGCCTTTGGTTCTTCGCATTAGAAGCAACCTTAACAGCCATATCTATATCAGCCGCCGAATCAACGTAAAGGTGACAGTTACCCGCCCCCGTTTCAATAACCGGCATCGCCGCATTCTCAACAACGTTTCTGATAAGCCCCTTGCCGCCACGAGGAATAAGCACGTCAATGTATTGACGCATACCCATAAGAACCGATACGCCCTCGCGAGAAGTATTATCAACGAGAGCCAAAGCCTCGGGACAAATGCCCTCTTCTTTCATAGCCTCTTTCATAAGAGCAACAAAAACTCTGTTTGTATAAATAGCCTCTTTGCCGCCACGGAGAACCACCGCGTTACCCGTCTTTATGCAAAGAGCCGCAGCATCAACCGTTACGTTTGGACGAGCCTCAAAAATAATCGCAACAACACCAAGCGGAACTTTTACTCTTTTAATTTCAATACCGTTTGGGCGGGTCCATACGTCGCCGCCTCCAAGAACATCTTTAAGTCCAACAAGCTCAAGCAAAGCATCGCTTATGCCCTTAATCCTGCTTTCATTAAGAGTAAGTCTGTCAATCATAGTGGGAATAACGCCGTTCTCTTCAGCGTTTGCAACGTCAATTGCATTTGCCTCTAAAATAGCTTCCTTATTATCGAGAATCTTCTGCGCAATACGCGCAAGAACGTTGTTTCTTTGCGGCAAAGAACTGTTCGCAATAGAACTTTCCGCCGCTTTCACCGACTTACACAGTTGTTCGATATAATCGTAAATTTCTTTTGTAAATTCCATAACATTTCCTCTTTTTACTTTGTAAAGGGTTCAAAATATGAACCGTGCTGAATTCCGTCGTTAAGCATATCGTAAAGGATAGAGAAATCCTCACCGCTTACAATCATCATAGGAATTCCGTTCCCGCATGCTATTTCAGCGGCGTGAAGTTTTGACGTCATTCCGCCTGTACCTCTTGCAGATCCCGCACCGTCGGCGCAAGCATAAAGAGCCTCGTCAACTTTAGGAATTCTCTTAAGCATCTCCGCATTCGGGTTGGTTCTCGGGTCGCTGTCGTAGAAGCCATCGGTGTCACTCATATTTATAAGCAAATCTGCGTTTGCAAGTACAGAAACGTGTGCCGAAAGCGTATCGTTGTCACCAAATTTAATTTCGTCAAATGCAACGGTATCATTTTCGTTTACTATCGGAATACATCCCATTTTCAAAAGAGTTGCAAACGTATTTTCTGCATTGGTTCGAGGAACGTCATTGACAACGGTATCCCTCGTCAAAAGTATCTGCGCAACGGTATGCCCGTAATCCCCGAAAAATCTTTCGTAAATCATCATAAGAACGCCCTGTCCGACAGCTGCCAAAGCCTGTTTTTCCTCAACAGAAGAAGGTCGTTTTTTCAGATTAAGCTTACCAATACCCGCACTTACCGCACCCGAAGATACAAGAACCACTTCTCTGCCGGTGTTTTTCAAACTGCTCAAAACTCGACACATTTTTTCTATTCTCTGCAAGTTAAGCTTACCGTTTTCATAAGTAAGTGTCGAAGAACCAACCTTCACAACTATTCTTTTTGCGTTTTTTACTCTTTCCATAATCTATATTTCTTTCTCTAACGATAAATTTTTTTCAAAAAACCCTTTTAATCTAATGAAAAATATATTATAATGGTATTATATTATATTTTCGATAATTTTTCAAGTAGGTTTCGCATTATTTTCAGCTAATAATGCAACAATAAAACAGGAGAAAAAACAATGAAACAGAAAATAACTTTAGTAGTATCGGGAATCTTAATAAATATAGTAACGGAAAACGATCCCGAATATGTAAAACAACTCGGCAGACTTCTCGAAAACAGAGTCAGCGATCTTGTAATTTCATCATCTACACGCCAAAAGAACGAGGCGTTACTGCTTTGTGCGCTTGACTATCTTGACGAAAGAAACAAACTCGCAAAAGAAAACGAAAAACTTAAAGCAGAAATAGAAACATTAAAGAACAACAAATAAGGAGATTATCAAAAATGGTCAGATTTTGGAAGTATACGGGATTTCCCGTTTTATGCGGAATAGTATTCGGTATGATGCTCGCCACGTTCACAAAGGATATAGGCTCACTTTCATGGTTGTCATACGGACTTGTATTCGGCATGGAAAATCCGCTTGTTCTCAACCTCGGTATAATTGATTTGACTTTCGGCTTGGCTGTCAATTTGAACGTAGCTACAATAATTTGCATCACTTTCTGCCTTATAATCTCAAAATACATATTCAAACGCTAAACAAAGGACAGGCAGTATGAAAATAATATTGGCTTCAAAGTCTCCCCGCAGACGAAAAATGTTTGACGAGCTGAAAATTGAGCACATCTTATGGGACGGCGAGGTAGACGAAAACAGCTTAAAAGACAAAATCAAAAAATTTCCGCCCTCTAAACAGGTTGAGCTTCTTGCAAAGGCAAAAGCCGAAGGCTGTTTTGAGGATATAAAAGACTCCGATGCTCTCATTATTGCGGCAGATACGGTAGTTGCATTAAAAAACAATATTCTCGGCAAGCCAATTGATGACGATGATGCGAGAAATATGCTCCGCAGTATGAGTGATACTTCCCACTACGTATATTCGGGAGTATGCGCTGTATATAACGGCAAAACCGTTTCAAGCAGTGAAAAGACAAAAATAAAATTCAGAAAAATTACCGACCAAGAAATCAAAAGATATATTGAAACCGGAGAACACAAGGATAAAGCGGGTTCATACGGAATTCAAGAAAAGGGCGGATATTTTGTTGAAAGCGTAAACGGTGATATAAACAACGTTGTAGGTTTGCCTATATTAAAACTGCGCAATATGATTTTAGATGAATTTAAAATAGACTTATTTAATTTAGATTAGAAAAAGAGGTGTAGTAATGGCAAGAATTATTGGAATTGACCTCGGCACATCAAATACATACATATACAGAAAAGGAAGAGGGATCGTCGTAAGAGAGCCATCTGTTATTGCTATAGACGAAGAAAAAAGCCGCGTTGTAGCTCTCGGCGAAGATGCGTACAATATGATAGGCAAGGAACCTGCGGGAGTAAAAGCGGTAAAACCGATAAAAGACGGTGTTATTTCCGAATTTGATATAACGGTTGCTATGCTCCACGGTTTTTTTGTAAAAGCATCGGGCAAAGGAAGCTTAAACAGACCTAACGTTGTACTTGCCGTATCAAACAGCATTACGGAAGTTGAAAAAAGAGCGCTCGAAGAAGCAGCCGCAGAAGCAGGAGCTCGGAGCGTTGCAATTATCCCATCACCTTTTGCGGCGGCAATGGGAGCGGGACTGCCCATTGAAGAACCGAGAGGAAATATGATAGTTAATATCGGCGGAGGAACTACCGACGTGGCGGTATTGAGTCTCGGAGGAATAATACAAAGCAACTCGGTAAGGGTTGGCGGCGACGAGATTGACGAGGCAATTGCGGCATACCTAAAGAGAAAGCATAATCTTATAGTAACACTCACAGATGCCGAAGAATTAAAAAGAACGCTCGGCACTCTGTCGTTAACAAGCGAAGAAAAAACGCAGGAAATCTACGGAAGAGATGCCGCAAGTGGATTACCTCTGACTATAACGGTAAAAAACACAGAGCTAAAAGAGCCTATAGAAGAACAGCTTTCAAAAATCACCGAATGTATAAAAGCAACTTTAGAAAAGCTTCACCCCGAGCTTTCAGCCGACATTTACGAATACGGATTAACACTTTCGGGCGGCGGAGCTTTAATCGACGGAATACAAGAATATTATTCAAAAATGTTTGGTTTTGAAGTAAAATGCGCACAAAATCCCCTTGACTGCTGTGTTGTGGGAATTCAAAAAATCATCGAGCTTCTCCCTGACGCAATAAGCTTTAACGAAAAATAAACATAGGAGAAAACCAAATTGAAAAATCTGTTTCAAAACAAATTTATGATAGTGCTGATAGTAATAGCGATATTGCTTGTAGGCACAACGTCCTTTATATCCGCTTTGGGATACACGTCTTATGTCAGAAATGCCATAGGTATTGTTTTAACACCCGTGCAAAAAGGATTAAACTTTGTTTTTGACGGTTTTGAAGATATTTTTTCTTCAAAAGAAAAATATAACGAGCTAAAAAAAGAAAATGAAGATTTAAAGCAACAGTTAGCTGAAAATCAAGAAGCTCTCGCAAATGCAGAACTTGCTTTGCAGGAAAATGAAACCCTGAAAGAATTTTTCGGCATAAAGGAAGAGCATCTTGACTGTAGCTTTGAAAACGCAAAGATTACGGGTAGGCAATCAACCACTTATACCGTGTTATACACCATCAACAAGGGTACACTCCACGGCTTAACCCCCGGGATGCCCGTTATTGACAAATACGGTGTTTTAGGTTGCATCAGCGAAGTAGGCTTAACTTGGGCTAAAGTTACACCATTGACAGAGCCCGACGTTTCACTTGGCGCTGTTGTTGAAAGGACCGGCGAAACAGGCATTTGTTCCGGCTCATTTACCGCATCAAAAAAAGGACTGTGTGTACTTTCATATCTTTCCAAAAACACGAACATTGAAGTAGGAGACAGAATTATAACCTCCGATGACAGCGCTATGTTTCCCAAAGGAATGTTGATAGGCACGGTTGAAACAATAGAAACCGATTCACTTACAAGAGAAAAAATAGCATATATAAAACCTGCGGCAGATTTGGAAAATGTAAATACCGTTATGGTCATAACCGAATTTGAGGCTGCTTATGAATAATAAATTTTCTTACCTTTCCATTATCCTCGATATAATTTTATATGGAATTTTGGGAGCATTACTTGCCGTTCTTCAAACAACACTTATGCCTCGTCTAACAGTATTTTACGCAGTAGCGGATATTATAATAGGAGCTATATGCTGCATTGGTATATACAAAGGCGAAAACACAGCGGCTCTTTTCGGGCTTTGGGCAGGACTTTGTGTTGAAGCTTTAGGAAGCACAGACATTTCTCTTCTTCCGTTGTTTTACACTTTAGTGGGATACGTATGCGGCAGAATAGGATTTAACGCAAGAAATAATGCCCGATTTGCTGCATATCTCGTTTCGCTTCCGCTTTTATGCCTCTCAAGAACAGCATTTTCATTTGTTTTTCATTTGTTAAGATATTTTGGCAGCATTGATTTTAAGATGCTTTTTGTATACACACTTTTACCCGAATTTCTATATACACTCGTTATATGTATTCCCGTATTTATTCTGGTAAAAGCACTTGAGTTACCTATATATGCAATTAGAAAGAGAGGCGGATTGTATTGAAAAGATCGGGCAGACATCATTTTAGATACATATTACTTGCTTCCCTTTTCGTTTTAATATGTACATTTTTCGTCGGAAGAATAATTTACTTGCAGGTAACTGCCCCCGAAAAAGCAAACACTTCAGACTTAACCGTCAGAACTTTAACAGTAAAAGCTCTGCGCGGAGAAATATTTGACAGAAACGGTAATCCGTTGGTATCCAACGAATACACCTACAACGTATATCTTGACGGCGGCAGTTTCCCAAAAACCAATTATGCAATAAACCGCGAAATAGTATCTCTTATAGATATTTTAGAAGACTCCGTTGAAACAGAATATTTCCCTCTCCAAAAAAATGAAGAAATTATTGAATACAAAGCGTATGAAAACGACAGCCAAAAAGAAAAATATTTTTTAAAAATGCTCGACAGATATGCACTCTCCCGAGATACTGAAGCTGTTAGCTTGGCAGAATTTTTAGAAAAACGATATGGGCTTATTGATTCAAACGGTAATCTTACAGTCGGAAAAGAATATTACCTTTCCGTTATGGCGATACGCTATGAATCCGAAAGGCTGAATTTCAGCTCTCTCAATCCATTTACTGTTGCTTATGATATTTCAAAAGTTCAGCTTACGGCAATTGAGGAAGCAAACTTAAACGGCGTATGTATTGAAAAAAAGGCTCAAAGAGTCTATAACTATCCGTCCTATGCAAGTCACATACTGGGCAGAACGGGAAAAATCCCCTCGGAAAAGCTTGATTATTACACGGAAAAAGGCTACTCTATGGACGCCATTGTCGGCATCGGAGGTGCAGAAGAAGCCTTTGAAGAATATCTACGCGGACAAGACGGAATACTTGTTATAGTTGAAGATAAGCAAGGAAACAGAGTAGACGAATACTATAAGAAAGAGCCGGTTCCCGGTAAGGACGTATATCTTACAATAGACATTGATATGCAAATTACCGCCGAAGATGCGTTAGCTTATAATATACAGTATATTCGAAACAAAGCCAACGAAAAGATAGCGCAAGATACGGCAAAATATACACTCCCCGACGGCACAATTAGTCCGGATGCAAAAATTTCTCAATATATCGGCGAAGACGTAAGCTCGGGAGCTGCTACCGTAGTTAACCCACACAACGGCGAAGTGTTGGCAATTGCCTCTAACCCCACTTTTAATTTAACAACCTACGTAAAAGAATACAACAACTTGCTTAACACAGAAAACAATCCCCTCTTCAACAGAGCGCTTATGGGTACATACGAACCCGGCTCAACATTTAAGATAAGCGTGGCGGCTGCAGCTCTCGAAAATGGGATTATAAACAGAAATACAACCATTTTCGACAGCGGGGTGTATAAGTATTACAACGACTTTCAGCCGCACTGTTGGATATATACCTCTTACGGCTACGGCCACGGAAACGTCAACGTTATATCAGCAATACAAAATTCGTGCAACTATTTCTTTTATGACGTAGGCAGACAATTGACCATAGAAAGACTTAACGAATATTGTAAATCATTAGGCCTTGGCGTGCTTACGGGAATAGAAATCCCCGAAGCTACAGGAATATTGGCAGGTCCCGAATACAGAGCCTCCATCAACAAGGTATGGGTTCCCGGAGATACTATACAAGCATCAATCGGACAGTCTGACAATAACTTCACACCGATGCAAATATCAATGTACCTATCAACCCTCATTAACGGCGGAACAAGATATCAGGCCCACATACTTCATTCGGTACGCGAATACGGCACAAACGAAATAATCTACGAACCCACTCCCAACGTATTAAATACGGTTCAGCTCTCCGAAGAAAACCTTGAAACAATAAGGCTTGGTATGAGAAACGTTATGGAAAACGGTACAGCAGCCCCCGTGTTTGCTGACTATCCAATCGAGCTTGGAGGCAAAACCGGAACGGCGCAGGTCGGAAAAACAAAAAGTAACAATGGTATTTTTATGGCATTTGCCCCCTATGATGAGCCGCAAATAGTAGCAACGTGCGTTATCGAACAGGCGGGCGGAAGTAATGACTGCGGTATTACACTCAAAAGACTGTTTAATAAGTATTTCAATATAACAGAATAAGCCCCTACCCCAAGGAGAAAAATATGAAAAGGTTAATTTTTGTCTCTTTAATTGTAGCTATAACATTAACTTGCTTTGCGTGTGCAAAACTTCCCGATACAGGAGACTTCGAGTGCGATTTTGACAAAGAAAACAAGACGGTTACAATAACCAAATACAACGGAAATGAAGAATCCATTGTTATTCCGGAAAAATTTGGGGATTATATTGTTACAGAAATAGGTAGAAATGCATTTAAGGAAAACTATGATGTAACAGAAATTATTTTTCCAAAAACAATAAAGAAGATTGGTCAGTCAGCCTTCGAGCTTTGTATCAGTATCGAAGAAATAAAACTCCCCGAATCACTTGAAACAATAGGCAATACTGCATTTGCAAACTGCAGAGGGCTTAAAAAGGTAGATATATCAAGTAATGTAAATGCTATCGGTATATGCGCATTTACCGGCTGTACTTCTTTGGAAAATATCGATATTTCAACAGACAACAAGAACTTCAGCGTAAGAAACGGCGTATTATTCACAAAAGACAATAAAGAACTTATTCAATACCCCTTGGGCAGTAAAAATACAAACTATGAGGTTCCCAATAACGTAACGTCTATAGCAAGTTACGCATTCGAAAAAGCGCAATATCTTGAAAAGGTAACCTGCCCCGAAACGGTAAAAACAGTAAGCAGCTACGCATTTCAGGCGTCAAGTTTAAAGGAAATAAGCTTCAAGAACGGGCTCGAAGAAATCGGCAGCTTTGCTTTTAACGAATCAAAACTTAATACAATTGAACTTGGTACGTCTATAAAGAAGATAGGCGAATCGGCGTTTGCTTGGTGCACTGAACTTGAAAGTGTATATTTCCCCGAAACAGTAGAAGTGGTTGGGATTTCAGCATTCTTTATGTGTACCTCTGTAAGTGAATTCACTGTTATTGATAACAACCAAAACTTCACGTCAGATGCGCGAGGCGTACTGTTCAATAAAGATAAGACCACGTTGCTTTATTATCCTATAGCCAATACAGCGACTGAATATACGATACCGAATTCGGTAACGAAAATATCTGCAAGCGCATTTTCGCCGTCTTTGAAACTCACAAAAATAACTATCCCCGATTCTGTTGAAACTATTGAGGATAGTGCGTTTGCTCAATGTGTAAACCTAACAGAAGTAATATATAAAGGTACAAAGCCACAGAGCATTGCAGAAAATGCATTTGATAAGTAATATTACGGGTGGGAGGCAAAACGCCTCCCGTTCATATTTTGTTTACACTTTTCTTTTGATGTAATATTGACATAAAAGTTATCTTATGATATAATTCTAAAAGCCGATTGAAAAAGAAATCGGGCCATTAGCTCAGTTGGTTAGAGCTACCGGCTCATAACCGGTTGGTCCGGGGTTCGAGTCCCTGATGGCCCACCAGAAACAGAAAGACACTACCAAGTGTCTTTTTGTTTTTTTGTACTGAAAAGGGACTCGAAGGGGAAGCGGTAGTGAATTGACAGTCCGGTGGACTGTCAAAAGCCGCGGAAGACCGAGCGCGCAGGTCGCGCGAGACCGAGTCCCTGATGGCCCACCAGAAAAAAGTCGCATTTATGCGGCTTTTTTTACTTATTACCTATTACCTCTTCCCTAAAAACATCTATATACGAATTTTTTGAAAAGTAATAAGTAATAGTAAATAAGGAAAAAGTTTAGATAACTTTGATTCTAAACAAAAAAAGCAAAAGATTGAAAAAAATCAAATCTTTTGCTTTTTTATATATTTAAGATTATTTGCTCATTTTTTCCATATCGTTCTTACGGATTTCTACACGTCTTACCTTACCGCTGATAGTCTTGGGAAGTTCATCTACAAACTCAACAATTCTGGGATACTTGTAGGGCGCTGTATGTGTCTTAACGTATTCCTGAATTTCCTTTTTAAGTTCATCAGTACCTACAGTTCCCTTTACAAGAACGATGGTAGCTTTTACAATCTGTCCACGAACTTCATCGGGAACAGGTGTAATTGCACACTCTAAAACATAAGGAAGCTCCATAATTACACTTTCGATTTCGAAAGGACCGATACGATAACCCGAAGACTTGATAACGTCATCGATACGACCAACGTACCAAAGGTAGCCCTCTTCGTCCATCGTTGCAGTATCGCCCGTATGATAGTAGCCGTCATGCCAAACTTCTTTTGTCTTTTCTTCATCAAGATAATAACCAATAAAGAGTCCGCAAGGTGCTTTGCCGTCTTTTACGCGAATACAGATTTCGCCTGTATCACCCGTTTTACATTCCTTGCCGTCGGGATCAAGAACAACAACGTCATAAAGAGGACTCGGTCTACCCATAGAACCGATTTTGGGAGTAGAACCAACAAAGTTTGCGATAGAAAGTGTGGTTTCAGTCTGTCCAAAACCTTCCATAATGGTAAGTCCCGTTGCTTTCTTAAACTGATTGAACACCTCGGGGTTAAGTGCCTCTCCGGCAGTCGTTGCATACTCAATAGAAGAAAGGTCGTACTTTGACAAATCTTCTTTAATAAAGAAACGATACATTGTAGGAGGCGCACAGAATGTTGTAATTCCGTATTTTGCAAACATAGGAAGTATATCTTCCGAACGGAATCTGTCAAAGTCGTATGTGAACACACCCGCCTCACAGAGCCATTGACCGTAAAGCTTACCCCAAAGCGCCTTACCCCAACCTGTATCGGAAATTGTGAAATGCAAACCGTTGGGATTTACGTTGTGCCAATGTTTTGCTGTAGGATAATGTCCTAATGCATATTTATATGAGTGCGTTGCAATACGAGGATAACCAGTTGTACCCGAAGTAAATAGCATAAGCATAGGATCGTTGCCGCAAGGTGTATTTTCTGTGCGTGCGTAGTGGGTACTAAAACGTTCCATTTCAACGTTAAAGTCATTCCAACCATCTTTTTTCCCGCCAACCAACAATTTAATCATATCGGGGAATTCAGCTGCCGCCTTTTCGGCTTCGGCAGATACGTCTCCGTCAGCAGTACAAACAATGGCCTTTACCTTTGCAGCATTATATCTATATGTAAAATCGTGTTCAACAAGCTGATTTGTAGCAGGGATTGCAATTGCGCCAAGCTTATGAAGCGCAAGCATACAGAACCAGAACTGATAATGACGCTTAAGAACGAGCATTACCGTATCACCTTTTTTGATTCCGAGTGACTCAAAATAGTTAGCTGTTTTAGCCGAGTATTTCTTCATATCGCTAAAAGTAAATTTACGATCGGATTTGTCATTTCCAACCCACAGCATTGCAAGTTTATCGGGGTTCTTATCGGCAATAGCGTCAACGCAGTCAAATGCAAAATTAAATTTATCATCATTTTTAAATTCGATTCCGCTGAATACTCCGTTTTCATCATAAAATGATTCTACATAATTATCCGCAACAGTAGTTGTATTTTCTTCTTTTTCTACAATTTTAGAAACAACATAGGGCGCTTCGGGATATTCTTCACTAACCTGACCATTTTGAGGATTAAGAACAACCGCATGGAATTCACAGCCACCCTCGCTGACAGCAATCATACCGTGAGGAATAAGGCTGTTATAGAAAATCGAGTCGCCTTCATTAAGCACGTCCACGTGATTACCTACCTGAACCTTAAGCGAACCCTTTACAATAACGTCAAACTCTTGACCGTTATGAGAGTTCAGCTTCATAGGAACATTCTGTTCCTCGGGAAGATATGGGAATTTAACCAAGAAAGGCTCTGCAAGTTTATCTTTAAATTTAGGCGCAAGGTTGTTATACTCAACGCCATGCTGTTTTAAAATTTTAAGACCATCACCTTTTCTTGTGATAGCAAATGAAGTCAAAGTCGTACTTGTTCCCTCAAGCAAATCTACAACTTCAACACCGCAAGCTTTTGCACACTTGTAAATAAAAGTAAAACTAAAATCAGTTTCGCCTTTTTCCAAAACTTTATAATCTTCTGCCGATACACCTGTGAGCTTTGCCAACTCCTCTTGTGTGTATCCTTTTGCTTCTCGCAGGTCCTTGATTCTGCCTGCAACGTCTTTCAAACTGTAATCCATTTTGTTGTCTCCTTTCAACACTAACTGTTTTTGTTTAATGGTTACTGATTTGAATAAAACAAAAAAACTCGCCCCAAAGAATTCTTTGAGACGAGTTATCAAACCCGCGGTACCACTCAAATTACGGTAAATCAATTCTTCACCGTCACTTAACAAGCTCAAACAAGCTCTTTGCTTTTACGCAGCAATACGGAAGGAGTCTACTCGGACAACACCTTTCGGTCCTCCGACTCAGAAGTGATAGGTCATTGGAAAAATCTACTATTGCCTCGCACCCACCGGCAACTCTCTGAAAAGCTTCTCATTCCGACCGTCTTCATCATAGTCGTTGTTTGTGATATTCAAATTTTTATATATTTTAGCACCATAAATTGCAAATGTCAAGAGCTTTTTAAAATTTTTCAATATATTTTTATCTAAAAGTAAATGTCAACAATAAGTATTGCTCCAACACTGCAGATATGTCAAGTGAATTTATAAACTCTCCATTTTGCGTTAACTTCTTTTACCAAAGCTGTATAAAAATATAATACATTATAGGCAACGTAGCAACGGCAAATAAGCTTGAAATCAACGCCATAGACGCGCCTGTTTTAGTATCTCCGCCGTACGCTGCAGGGTACACAATAGTATTAAGTCCCAAGGGAGCGGCAAATGCAATCAATGTAAGCATTATTACTATATCATTTGAACCAATAAGCTTAAGCACAACAACAAAGAATGCAGGTATTAGTATAAGTCTCAATAACGAAACTATATATACTCTTTTTTCTTTAAACAAATCCCCCAAAGGATAGTTACCAAGCACCATACCTGCAAGTAACATTGCAATAGGCCCCATACAGTCAGAAGCATTTTTCAAAACTGTATTTATAAACATTACCTCAAGTATCTTATCTCCGACACCCGTCAGTCCGAGTATCATACCCAAGTAGATAGCTAACATAGGAACTGAAGTAACACCTCTAATTAAATTTCTCATAATTCCGGCGTTTCTATCTTTCGGGATTAGTACATACATTCCCCAAGCGTATGTAAATATGTTCAAAATTTGACAGAACATCGAATACTTAAACAACATATCATCGCCAAAAACTGACAAAACCAAAAAATTACCGAAAAAACCGTAGTTCGCAAAAGCAATGGCATATTTATATATATTTCTTTGATATTCTGCTTCTTTATTTTCCTTATAATTTCTAACCAAAAACCTTGAAAGAAAACTCGCAATCAAAATAGCAACAATAATTATAACACCGCCGTACAAAATCAACGGAGCATTCTCTTTAAAATTTTTTACCGTACACTTTGTCATTTGAGTATATAGATTCAACGCCGGCATAAAAACAAACATTTCCATTTTTGAAAGGTTTGCATAGGCATTTTTTTCAACCACATTATATCTTCGCAGTAAATACCCCACAAATATAAATAAGAATATAACAAGCATTTGACTGACAGTCAACCTAAAAACTTCCATAATTCACCAGCCTAAAATAATAAAACTATAAGAACTTCCGTCGGTAATTATATACCATTTTAAAAATTATATCAATAGTTAAATATAACAAAAAAAAACGAATTGAGACAAATTTCGTTTTAGTAGGTCTCACTCTTGCCTTTGCACAAATTTCAAATCAATCTTGTAGCAGAAAACCAAACCTCCATAGTTAATAAAATTATATTCAAGCTTTAACCGCAGATGAAATATATCTTTTTTTATTTTACTGTATTTTAAAAGAATTTCAATAAACAATTTATTTTTTATGGACAAAACAACTATAATATTATATAATAGCTATAAGAGGTGATAGAAATGTTATACTACAAGATAGTTCCAAAATCACTCCCAAGCGTGAAATTTGCCCATTATTTTGCCAAGAAAGATTACAAACAGGAATATTTTACTTCAAACTCACAGATTGAGCTTGTATATGTAAAAAACGGATATTTTGATGTAGAAATATACGGAAAACACGAAAGAGTTCCGCAAGGAAGCTTTTTGATTTTTTGCCGAAAATCAGGTCCGTCGATATTTAAAGCAGAAAAAGGTATAATCCATATGCATTATACCTGTGACATTGAGCTTGACTACGACTGCACCCTGACAGACAATGTCGCAGAAACATTTAATTCCACCGAAAATGTACTTCTTCTACCGTTCTATCTTCCTCCGTCGGAAGAGACAAAAAGGTTATCAAAAAAGTTAATCCAAATAGTAAACGACTACAATGCCACCGAAAGCAACTCGTTAGCTTGCGCTATAACCACGTTGGGGCTTTTAGGTGAATTATCACAAATATGTAAAAGTACACTTTTTGAAAAGAACGATATTTCATCTTCAATTTTGTGTTATAAGATAAAAAGATATATTTCAGCCAACATAACAAAACAATTTACCCTTGCAGACGTTGCAAAAGATATAGGCAAATCCCCCAACTATCTTAATTCTGTTTTCAGTAAGGTAGAAGGAACCTCGATAGGACAATATATAGCAAGAGAAAAAATACATATGCTTATAGAACTAAAAAAGACACGGGATATAAGTTTTGATGACGCTTGTCGATGTGTGGGTATAACCGATATATCATACGGATACAGATTGTTCAAAAAACATATCGGGACAACCCCGAAGGTATATTTTGAAAATCTAAAATATACTTAATTTATAAAAACAAAATCCCTTTCAGAAAAAATCAATTCTGAAAGGGATTTTATTATTTTTTTACGGTAACAATAAAACCATTCATATTATCACCGGATATGGTATATTCAGAATCTTTAGGAACCGGAACATTAACAGAGTCCGTCTCCGTTTCTGCACTAACATAGTAAATCTCGTACTTGTCTCCGTTATCCGATATATACTCATAATGAGCATTGGCAAAAGAAAAGTCTTTTATAAAAGTAAGATATTCTTCAAGGCAATAATCACCGGCATTCATTATTTCAGCGTGCGGAATACCAACGTAACGCAGATAATAAGCTGTAGAATAATTTATGTTAGTCTTGTCAATCTTATATTCAGGATAACGCTCAATAAAACCGTATTTATAGCAATTTTCTTTAATCCACTCATATCCGTCAATTTCCCAAAGCTGATATGCAAC
Organism: Clostridia bacterium; assembly: GCA_017547655.1. Classification (GTDB taxonomy): domain Bacteria; phylum Bacillota; class Clostridia; order Oscillospirales; family CAG-272; genus RGIG1995. The sequence continues at coordinate 100,341 of JAFYPF010000001.1, read as the reverse complement.
ACCATTTGTAAAGACCTTGAGTGAAAATCCAAGTCCCGTATTATGGTCGCTCTCTCCGGGTTTTGATACAACTTTTTTAGCAGCCTCCTCACCATTTTTTGCAACATAATCATTGTATATTTGTTCTTGTGTCTTCTCATCTCTGAATGCAGTCCAAACAGTCAGCCCGGCTTTGCCTGATGCCTCCTTAAAAGTATCCATCATAGCATTAAGGTCACTTAAAATACACTTGTTAATCATAACACTGTTACTGCTTAATGAATAGGATTTAGTTTTATTTTCAAAAAGAGGTATCAAGTCTTCTGTAGGATAAACAACTTTATAATTGCTGCCGACATAAATAAGACTTCCTTTATGAATGTCATCTTTGGAAAGCTGAATCTCAACATACGTATCAGAATCAGGTTCAGGTATTTGCTCAATAGGCTCATCCGGCTGCACACCTATGTTTTCTGACTCCCCGGGCTGCTGATAAGGCGATTCTTCTGTTTCATTCGGAAATAAGGTTTCTACCGATTCAATCGGAGTAGAATTGCCATCATAATTATTATGCAAAACCATAAAAAATGCACCTGCCGCAATTAGCGCAACAACAAGCAATACAATAATTGAATACTGCACAAAAGAAAGAACTGAATTAGACCTTCTTCTCGGCGGCATAGGATTCAAAGGTTTATAATCATCATAATTTTTTGACATTTTAAAACTTCTCCTACATTTAAGTTACTTGTTACAAATAGTATATCATATTTTAATTCATCTTGCAATAGAATTTTCAATATGAGTTTTGCTCAAGGAGAAAATTATTATACAGTAAATCTATTTTTTTCATAACATAAACATTAACTAAATAACACAAGATAGAAACAGACAGAAAAACAAAATCATTTAGAGCAAAAAATATGAAAAGGGATACTCAAATGCAAAACAAAAAAGTAAAAAACGCTTTTCGTATCATTTTTATTATATGCATTATCAGTATAGCTACAATAGGCATATATGATTTTATTATCCCCGACACTATATCTGTTTTTTCAAACATAACAGATAAAGAGATTACACGGGAAATAAGCGTACCATTTGTATCTGCCGACATTGAATCAGTCCCAATAAGTGAAAGAGTATCTCAGTCGAAAGCTGAAGACAGACTTTATTCACTGCTGTCAGCAAACACAAAAATATTTGGTGTATTACCATTAAAAAAGGTTAACGTTGATGTATTTCGTGAAATAACATTATATCCCGGAGGAATGCCGTTTGGTGTAAGGCTTTATACTGACGGCGTAATTGTTGCGGGTGTATCGGGAGTTGAAACTGCAAACGGGAAGAAAACTCCGGCGGTCAATGCGGGAATTAAAGTCGGTGATATAATAAAAAAGATAGGCGAAAACGAAGTTAATACAACCGACGAAATATGTACCGCGATAGAACAAAGCGGAGGAAAGAAAATTGCATTTACAGTAGTAAGAGCAAACAAAGAACTAAATATTGAGATAGAGCCGGCATTGTCTGAAACAGATAAAATGTATAGGGCAGGAATGTGGTTGCGAGACAGCACGGCAGGTATAGGTACGGTTACTTTTATTTCGCCTAACAATAACGGTTTTGCAGGACTTGGACATGGGATTTGTGACGTAGACACAGGAATAGTTATGCCGTTACGGAAAGGAACCGTTGTAGACGTAAGCATAAAAGGAATAACAAAGGGCGTTACGGGGACTCCGGGAGAATTGAAGGGAGTATTTTTGCCGGGACGTACGGGATCACTTATAGGCAACAAGACGTGCGGCGTATATGGTATAATGAGTGAAAAAATAGATTTATCCCACAGTGAGCCATTAAAGATAGGATTAAAAGATGATGTTGAAATAGGTGATGCAGAGATATACTGCACAATATCGAAAGATGTTGAAAAGTATACTGCGAAAATTGTAAAGATAGGCAACAAAGAGGGCGAGCAAAAGAATTTTGTGATAAAGATAACAGACAAACGGTTATTAGAGGCAACAGGCGGAATAGTTCAAGGTATGTCGGGAAGTCCGATTATCCAGAACGGAAAACTTGTCGGTGCCATCACACATGTTTTAGTAAATGATCCAACAAAGGGTTATGGAATCTTTATCGAAAATATGCTCAAAAACATGCCCGAAATAATGGAATAAAAAAAATCTCCCTTCTTCAAAAAAAGAAGGGAGATTTTTTTAATACTTTCTCCAAACCATTTTATCAACAACACCGGTGTAGCTTTGAATAAGCTTTACAACTTTGGTTGATACGTTTTCCTCAACATAGTCCGGAACAGGAATTCCAAGTTCACCATCAACGTTCATTGATACAGCCGTATCAACAGCCTGCAAAAGACTCTTTTCGTCAATACCCGCAAGTACGAAACAAGCCTTATCTAACGCTTCGGGGCGTTCTGTCGAAGTTCTGATACATACTGCGGGGAAAGGATATCCGACACTTGTAAAGAAGCTGCTTTCTTCGGGAAGCGTACCCGAATCGGACACAACCGCAAACGCATTCATTTGCAAACAGTTATAGTCATGGAAGCCCAAAGGTTCATTTTGAATAACCCTCTTATCAAGCTTAAATCCGGACTGCTCCAAACGCTTTCTCGAACGCGGGTGGCAAGAATACAATATAGGCATATCGTACTTTTCTGCCATTTTATTTATAGCCGTAAACAAACTAAGGAAGTTATTTTCGGTATCAATATTCTCTTCTCTGTGAGCAGAAAGAAGAATATATTTACCCTTTTCAAGTCCTAAACGTTTATGAACGTCAGAAGCCTCAATTTCAGCAAGATTTTTGTGCAAAACTTCCGCCATAGGTGAGCCTGTAACATAAACCCTTTCTTTGGGAAGACCACACTCGTGTAGATACTTTCTTGCATGTTCGGAATACGCAAGGTTAACGTCAGATATAATATCAACAATACGGCGGTTTGTTTCTTCAGGCAAACACTCGTCTTTACAGCGATTTCCCGCTTCCATATGGAAAATCGGAATATGAAGTCTCTTTGCAGCAATTGCCGAAAGACATGAGTTCGTATCACCAAGAATGAGTAGCGCATCAGGCTTAATCTGATTCATAAGCTTGTATGAACAGTTAATAATATTTCCAACCGTCGCGCCAAGGTCATCGCCTACAGCATCCATATATACTTCGGGATTGTCAAGCTTCAAATCACGAAAAAATACACCGTTAAGGTTATAGTCATAGTTTTGGCCTGTATGCGCAAGAATTGTGTCAAAATACTTTCTACACTTATTTATTACAGCCGCAAGACGAATAATTTCCGGCCTTGTGCCCACTATAATGAGAAGCTTCAGTTTGCCATTATCTTTAAATTTTATATCACTATAGTCTGTTCTGATATCCATATTACACCTCTATTATTTTATGGGATATTTTCTGTTTTCAATTACCACGCCAGCATCAATCTTTATAAGATCAGGAATGCTGTTTTCTGCTTTTATCACTGTATTAAGACAAATATGAGTACCCTCTCCTATAATACAATCGTGGTCAATTACAGCGCCACAATTAACGATTACACCATTGTTTATAACGCATTTGGTATTAACCACAGCTTTTGGAAGAACGGCTGAACCAATACCAATTACTGCACTTGGACTTATATATGCACTCTCGTCAATGATGGTAGCAACGTTAGCTCCCTTTGCAAGAAGCTTATTAACCCAATCAAGTCTGAATTCATTTGCTCCGAACGCAACGTAAAACTCGGTTTCTCCGTTAATATACTCTAAATAATCGCCGCATTTCCCCACCACTCTGCTATCGGTGCTGTTGTCATCAAGAAAACTTATTTTACTATATTTGTTCGTTCTTTCAGCAATTTCAGCAATAACCCTGCCGTAGCCGCCGGCGCCTATAATGATAAGTCTCATTACTCAACCACCTCAAAAAAAGTGTCGGGTTTATTGGGATCAAACTGTTCATTCGCCCACATAACAGTAACAAGGTCTTCTGTATCCGAAAGGTTTATAATATTGTGTGTATATCCGGGAAGCATATGTATTGCCTCAATTTTATCTCCGGAAACCTCAAAATTCAAAACCTCATCAGAGCCAATTTTACGTTCTTGAATAAGTCCATGTCCACTGACTACAATAAAGAACTCCCATTTTGAATGATGCCAATGCTGTCCTTTAGTTATTCCCGGCTTTGATATATTGACTGAAACTTGTCCACAGTTTTCGCTTTTAATAAGCTCTGTAAAGCTTCCACGAGCATCTACGTTCATCTTAAGAGGAAAGATCGCCTTTTCTTTGGGAAGATACGAAAGATATGTAGAATATAATTTTTTTGCAAACGAATTATCGGGAATCTCGGGCATTACCAAAGAACGCGGCTGATTCTTAAACGAGTCAAGCAAGTCAACTATCTCACCCAAGGTAACTTTATGCGTTATAGGAACAGCACAGTATTTGCCATTTTCACAAATTACAGTATCAATTCCGTCAAACTCGCAACGATGCTCTTTGCCCTCCAAAGCATCAAACATTTCTTGAACGAGGTCATCTATATATAGAAGTTCAAGCTGAATAGCTCTGTCATTCACCTGAATAGGTAAATCATTAGCTATATTATTACAGAACGTAGCAACTGCAGAATTATAGTTTGGTCTGCACCACTTGCCAAAGAGGTTTGGGAATCTATACACCAAAACTTTTGCACCCGTTTGTTCTGCATAATCAAATACAAGCTCCTCGCCTGCCTTCTTGCTTCTGCCATAGTCGCTGTCATATCTGCCAATGCAAGTTGCTTGAATTGACGATGAAATCATAATCGGGCAAGTGTTATTATACTTTTTCAACGTATCAAGCAATGTTGATGCAAACCCAAAATTCCCCTGCATAAACTCTTCGGGATTTTGAGGACGGTTTACGCCGGCAAGATTGAACACAAAGTCCGCTTGTTTACAATATCCGTCAAGCAAAGCAGGATCAGTGTCAATGTCATATTCAAAAATTTCTTCAATTTGAATATTGGGGCGCGTTTTATCTTTGCCATCTTTAATATTTTTTAGCGAAGCAACAAGATTTTTACCGACAAACCCCGCCGCCCCTGTAACAAGTATATTCATAGTTATTTAGCATCCTTTGCAAGTTCTTCCTGAATATATTCCAATGAAGCAATTTTTGTTTTTGTTTCTTCAACAGTAAGAAGCATAGTATTATTTGAATTAAATTCAGTAAGAGTATTACGTTCGACGTTACCGTCTTTGAAATACTTATCATAGTTAAGACCACGCTTATCCGAGGGAACACGATAAAAATTACCCATATCGATAGCATTTGCGCACTCCTCGTTTGTGAGAAGAGTTTCGTACATTTTTTCGCCGTGACGAATACCGATAACCTTGATATTATTCTTGTCGCCGCCAAACAATTCGCATACCGCTTCAGCCTGTGTCTGAATGGTACAAGCAGGAGCTTTTTGAACAAGTATATCACCTGAAACACCGTGCTCAAACGCAAAGAGAACAAGGTCAACCGCCTCATCAAGCGACATAATAAAACGAGTCATTGTGGGGTCGGTAAGTGTTATAGGCTGACCGCTTCTGATTTGGTCGATCCAAAGCGGAATAACAGAACCGCGAGAACACATAACGTTTCCGTAACGTGTGCAGCAAATTTTAGTTTTTTCAGGGTTTACCGTTCTCGCTTTTGCGACAATAACCTTTTCCATCATTGCCTTTGAAGTTCCCATAGCGTTAACAGGATATGCCGCTTTATCGGTTGAAAGACAAACGATATTTTTTACACCGGCATCAATTGCAGCAGTGAGAACGTTTTCAGTACCGAGAACGTTTGTTTTTACAGCTTCAATCGGGAAGAATTCGCAGGACGGAACCTGTTTGAGTGCTGCCGCATGGAAAATATAGTCAACACCGTGCATAGCATTTTTTACACTTGCGATATCACGAACGTCACCGATGTAGAATTTAATTTTGTCAGCTACTTCAGGCATCTTTGCCTGAAACTCGTGACGCATATCGTCCTGCTTTTTCTCATCGCGCGAAAAAATACGTATTTCTCCGATATCAGTCTTCAAAAATCTATTGAGCACAGCGTTACCAAACGAACCTGTACCACCTGTAATAAGTAATGTTTTGTTTGTAAATGATGACATGTTTATTTCTCCTTATATCTATAACTTCAAAATAGCTTCATAAGTTCTCTGGCAATTGCCAGCATCCGTATATTTGAAACAACCTTCGATTCTTTTCAAATATTTATCTGTTAGCTGACACCCGTTTTCAAAAATGCCTTGTAGTTCGCTAACAACCTCATTATGACCATGACACACCACACCAAACCCATCATCATAATATGAAAAATATCCTTTTTGATAATGATTTGAAAAGAATCTATTCTCATCAAATTGATAATATATAAGAGGCTTCTTCATATATGCAAAATCAAAAAACACCGACGAGTAATCTGTAATCATTATTTTTGATTTCATAAGCAAGTCTTGAACATCATAAGCTTTTTTTCCAGCAATGATAACACGTTCATCGCACAAAGGCACAAAAAGCTCGGTATATTTTTGAATTTGATAATGCAAATAGAAAACAATCTTAAAATCGTATTTCCCCAGTATTTCTTTCAGCGTTGGATCTGTGAGCAATTTAACATAACGATTATAAAAGTCACTCGATGCAAATTGTTGTTTTTCTGCTTCAGTAACTACCATATTGGGATCACTTGAACCAAGCCAAGTTCTCCATGTTGGCATAATCAAAATAATATTTTCTTCGGTTCCTTTTGCTTTGAACAAGTTGTCGAATCTGCACAAACCAGTGCAGCCAATATTCTTTTCGTTATACCCATGGCGTTCTTTTATAAACTGATATTCTTGCTCTGTACTTGTAACAAAATAGTCTATATTGCACTTATCTTCGTCAAACGCTGAGTGTGATAAACTATCTTTTGTTATTCCGTGCTGAAGAAATATCACTTTCTGATTTTTATTGCAAAATCTGCTACTCATCTTTATTTGCTTCATATCCATCTTAAAAGGATATGCGCCATAAGCCTGTGAAGAAATACTATATCTACAAGCCAGGTACAACAAAACGTGTTGAAAACTATTTGTTTCAATTATGTTTCCAAAACTTTCCACCTTTGAATAATCAGGTGCGTTTTTAGAAATCACAAAAAACGTTTGTATTTGGGGGTGGTTATTTCGCATGTATTTAAAAAAATGATATCCATTATCTCTTGCTTCGTTAGGTTTTTCTCGAATTAACCAAATGTCTTTTTCCAACCAATCACGATGTTTCAACTGAAGTACTATATATACGCAAAGAAAACGAAAAAACAAGAAACATGAATCAAACACAAGTTTCAGTCTAACTTTTATTTTCGAAAAAACATTCATCTTTTTTTCAATCCCTTCATCATGCCCAAAACCTCACTAAACAATGCTCTGTTCAGCATCATAGATATCAAAACGTATGATATTCCTCCGAACAACACCTGTACTAATAAAGATAAAACCAAAGGCATTTCAATTTTTCCAACCAATAAAACCAAGGCCATCATAAGAAGCGAGCAAATCATACTTGGAAACATATCTAAAAATTGATACTTGATTTTATAACCAATCAAAGTAATATTAGGTATAGAATTTACTGTCAAAGCAATAAATGCACAAACAACGTAAGACAAAGCAAGGGTTTCTGCACTTGGAGACAAAGTAATAAAGAAAATCAGAACCAAGAAATAAAGTGATTTCTTTATTATTTCCATAATTAGATACACACCGCTTTTCCCAATTGCTTTTATTGATTCGCAATTACCAATACCTATTATATCAAACATCGCAACAATACAAAACAACCTGATATAATATACAGCATCTAACCATTTTGCAGCCAAAACTACTTCAACGAAATTATCAGCAACAGCAAGAAAACCCAACAAAGCGGGAAACGTTATAAAAGAACCGTATCTAACAAACATTCTTGTGGAAAGCAAAACCTTCTCTTTGTCATCCTGGCATTTTGCAATTACGGGAAACAATACCGCCGACAAAGTGTTTGTTACCGTTGTTGACAACAATCCAGGGAAGCTTTTCCCTTTTGTATAGAACGATAAATCGCTTGGGGCAAACTTCAATCCTATAACAAGAGGGGTAGTTTCGGAATATATTATACCTATTAATGAAGACCCAAAAACCTTCCAGCCATATTGAAACAGTGATTTCAGTCTTGAGAATGAGATACTTTTTGCGAATTTGATTCGAGTTGTTATAATGAGAATCAACGTATCAACCACTGTATTCGTCATTTGTTGAGCAACCAAAGCCCAAACACCCAAACCACAAACAGCCATTGTAACACCGACAACACCAGATAATACAGTTCCGCCTATTGTCGCAAAAAAGAATTTTTTGAACTGTAAGCTTGAAGAAATATATGCACACCAAATTGATTTTATTGCATTTACAGGTAACGTCAAGCCCATAACTCTGATAACCCCAACAAGAATCGGTTGCTCATATTTTGTAGCAATCAGCGGGGCACTTAAGAAAAGTGCTAAATAAGCAACAAGAGAGATTATAACACTAATAAATATAACAGATGAATAATCCTCTGGATCTGCATCCTTCTTTTGTATCAACGCCGTATTAAAACCGCCAGAAATAAATACGTTGGCAATCGTGAAAAAAATTGTAACCAAACTTACAACACTATAATCCGATGGGTCCAAAATTCTTGCAATGATAATTGAGACAAAAAGCGAGACGACCTGCGCAAGAATACGTTCTGAAAACTTCCATATTGTGCTCGCAATAGCACGTTTTTTCAGATTACTTTCCATCACTGATTTCCTCCGGCCAACAAACGCTCGTGTTCAACCATCTGCTCATCAGAAAAACGTCTATAAACGTTGTCCTTTGATACATATATGCTATATGGCGGAATGTCTTTTATCACCGTTGCACCTGCAGCAACTATCGAACCTTTTCCGATTGTAACGCCCTTCAAAATATTAACATTCATTCCAATCCAACAATCATTTTCTATGATTACGTCTTGATCATTTTCAGGAAGTTTTTCTGTATTTTCTCGTATAAGCTTTCCAATAACATCAAAACGGTGATCTCCTGTAACAATCGAAACCTGAGGGCCAATTGTTACATCATCTCCAATCAATAGTTTTGCTTCCGTTGAATACATTAAACATCTGGGGCCAATATATGTATTGTTTCCAATCGAAATATTATTGTGTCCAGCAATAATACATTCATTTGATACAACCACATTTTGTCCGCAGAAAGCAAACAGAGATTGAATATATTTCATCTCCAGCTTGTAATACCAACATACACGCAAATGATTTATCAGTTTGAATATAAATTTACTTGTCATAAAACACTCTCTATCATTTCATAAAAATCGCTACAATCCGCAAAAGAATCGTTCGATTTTTCACTCAATCTTTCTCGTTTTTCAACCAACTGCTCGGGATAAGTAATAATACTTTTTAAACCTTTATATATTGCGTCTTCGTTATTTTCTACCACAAAACCAACATCTTCGGAAACCTGTTCTCTTGCGGAAGAATATTCTGTAACAAAGCAAGGGACTCCCAAAGCCAAAGCTTCATCAACAACCATCGGAAACCCTTCATAATAAGAACATAGTGCAAACAAATCCGCTTGAGCAACGTATGGATATGGATTTTCTTTCATACCCTCAATAATAACCTTTTCTGCAAGCCCATTTTTATCAATTTGTTTTTGTGTTGATTGACGGTCTTCACCATCTCCGACAATTCTCCAAACAAAATCCAGACCATCAGCCGACAACCTTTTTGCAACTCGAACAATTCTATCAAAACCTTTTGAAAGATTTTGCATTCGTGCAACAGTAACTATGTTCAACAAATCTTTTGAATATTCAAAACTGGTTGCGTTTGACTTTTCCACAATATTGTTTACTTGCAGCTTATTATAAACATATCTTATTTTTTTTGAATACTCAGGGAATGCAGTTTTTAACGAATTCGCTCCAGTTTTCGATACAGCGCAAATACAATCAAGTTTTTCAAACGTTTGTTTATCATATTTCGGCGTAAATTTTGCACCTATATAATCCGGATGAACAAAACCGACTTTTTTATTGGCTTTAATCTTATTTGCTAAAAGATAATTCGTGTACATCTCGCACCATGAAATGACAACGTCATATTCTTCTGTAAAATCAATTGTATCTAACTTTGAAACCCATATCAATTCTGAAATTTGAGCAGAAGCAACCATTGCCTGTCTGTTCTTCTCGTTTATCAACCAACCTAAATAATTAATGAAAAAACCAAATCCAAGTTTACAAAAAAACAGTGTTTTTATCTTCTGGATTTTACTCATCGACGGCCTCGAAAACGAATCAATAGGTATTGTCTTGATATAATCGCCAATTTGCTGAACTGATTTCTCATAGTTTGACAAAATGCCAACTGTAATGTCATAGTCACCCTCTTTTGCATTAGCAAGCAAATTTTTCAAACTACTTCCCGTGCCACCTATATTGATTGCTTCAATAATTATCAAAATTCTTTTCATTTCGATCCATCCGTTTTTTTAATATTAAACACAAGAGTTTGGCTTTTACTCTATATATGAAATACAACAATTTATCTTTCTTAGAGTGAGATGACGGGATTTCGGTAACATTCTCTACACCAACTTTCATACTTTTACGAGATGTTGGTCTAAAAGGAGATAAGAAATAACTATTATTATACCCAATCGCTTCCGAAAAATGTACTTTGACAAAATAAAGTTTTTCTTGGGTTTTCTGGAACAGTTCCAATCCCTTCTTGGAATTTATAATTACCGATGATACACCATTTGTGTATTGCGGAAGTTTTGACAAAACTTTTTTTTCACACCAAGCATCACCTAAAGTGATATCTGCTACGCGTTTTACGCCGCGAAATTCGCAATTATAACAACTGCTCCTCAAAATATAATCTCCAAGAAATCGCTTCATATAATCATCTTCCCCGGCAACAGAACAATACTCACTTCCATCGCTAAATTTCATTGAAATACAAAATTTATTCCAAGAAATTCTCTTATCTCTGAAATTTACATCTTCAATACTTCTTTCATTGGCCCTCTCTTTCAGGTAAGACTGCCATATCCCAGGAGATGGTACACCATGGCATATCATCTCAACCGTTATCAAATTCTCATATTTTTTCCCCAAAAAAGCATTCAATCCCGCAATTTGACACGACGTTCCCGTAAAAAGAACATTTTTATTATTTTCCAAATCTTTTTTTACATTTATAAAGCTATCACCTACTCGGCTTTGTGTGTATTTAGACTTGAATATTTGAGGCAAATCAGTTAAAGTTTCAACCCTAATATGCTCTACTGAAAAATCATCAGCAAATGCCGCGCCATAAACTACGCCATCTTCAAGAACGCATTTAGCCAATTCTCCAATAATACCACCACTTGAGCCGTCCATTTGATATTTTTTTGAATATCCTATGTGTGCAGATTGAGGAATATTATTTTTTTGAACATCTAAATTTCCGCATACTTTTTCACATTTTTTACATCCAATACATGCGCTTTCTTCTATAACCGGATAACAAAAACCCTCTTTATCTTGCTTCATTGAAATGCATCTTTTAGGACAGATATTTACACATGCTCCACATCCGGTGCATTTAATTTTATCTCGTAATTTCATTTTTTAAAAACCTTTTCAATCTCCAATGCTTTTTCTTTGTATTCAGGAATAAACGAATTCAAGTAAGCTCTTTCGCTCTCCAAATTACCTATAAAGTTATTAATCTGTTCTCTCAATATATCTTTCGATATAATATCCTGTACTGGCAACACATGACCAGTATAATCACCATAAATATCCTTTGCAATACCTTTAGCTTTCACACTGTATCCCAAAACAAAAGTGGGAACACAAGAAGAATAGCCCGCGATAGATGCATGCGTTCTCGAGCATATCAAGCCTTCAAGTTTGCTTATAATGTACTTTGTTTGTTCGCAATTATACCCCTCATTAACAAGAGCAATTCTTTCCTGAAACGGCAATTGCTCAGCTATTTTTTGGTGAATATTATAATCTCCGTTTGTTCCTAATACATGTGGTATAAAACAGAGGTTATACGACGTATTATTAAGAATATCAGTCAATGCAACAACAACGTTTTTGCAAACCATTTCTTTGTCTGTTGCATAACTATAAATAAGTGGACTTAAATTAACTCCAATATAATTATGAAAATCCATTCCCTCAACCACAGATGGCTGAAGCTGAAATGCAGGATCTGAACAAAGATGAACATTGTTCAACCCCTTTTCTTTTAATGCAGTTGCAGTGATTGATTCTCTTGCAAATATATAATCAAACCCAGACAAATCCTTTACCATTGCAGAGTTTATCTCATCAGGTTCAATTGAACAGCCCCAAAAAGCGTTTATAGAATTATTTTTTCGAACCGCATTATTTAAACGATAAAATTTTTCTTTAAAAGAATAGCAATAATTATCTCCGCCTACCGAAAAAGAGAATTCGTACCCCTGCGACATTTTTATTGCATCATAGTTAGGAATAAGAAGTGATAATTTGCCAAACCCAAATCTAACAAGGATTTCACTAATTATATTGCTTATCCCTTGTCTTCCTCTTTTTAATGGTATTGCATGGTCTGCAAACTTTTCAATATCTTCGCTATGTTTGTCTGGCAACTGGGTTGTTATATCTACTATGGTTTTATGATTTAATTTCTTCAAAATGTATGTAGCACTCTTTGATATGGCTTCACACCCCAAATTATCTATTTCGCCATTACCGTACAATAAACACTTCATCCCAATACCTCTTCTATAACTTTTTTGAAACCAACAATATGTTTTTCGTAGTTTTTCTCTCGAGAAACAAACTCTTTTGCTAATATAGCTTTTTTCTCTCTTTCTTCATATGGTATCGAAAAAATATCATCTATACCATCTGCAATTTCTTGAATATTTTCGCCACAATAATACACATAATCATCATACGAATCTGCCAATCCATTAAGTTTAGTCGTCAACACAGGAGTCCCACTCAGAAGATATTCTATAATTTTAGACGGAAACGTCAATCTAAGTGCATATTCATTTGTCGGTCTTGTACTTATTAACAAGCCAGATTCACGTTGTAATTTTTTTGCCTCTTCATTAGGAACATTCCCTTTTAATATAATGTTATCGTGATCAGCAATGCGTTCTTTTATAGAATCCCAAAGAGTCCCTCCACCACAAATCACAAGTTCAAGTCCATGTGTTTTTGCAAGCAAAAAACCCTCAATCAACTCCATTACACCGTTATATGCTTCCAATGCACCAGTGTATAAAATTCTATTTGCAACACGTTCAGATTTGTCACATACAACACTGCTTTCTATCTCTTCTCTTGATACCCCGCCATCCATCAAATAATAAGGGCAATTCAAACCAAACTCTTCTAAAACAAGCTTGTTTAAGACAATAACACCATCATACTTAGAAATCGCTTTATAATATTCCTTTATCTCATATCTTCTGAAACATTTTTTCAAAAAAGAATATTGTTTGGGGATGGTAACTGGAATATCAGCAACAATACATATAGATTTTTTATTATATTTATGACAATACCCTAATGTCGCTTTCTGCAATTCATAATACGGATTAAAATTTATAATCAAATCCGCCTTTGATTTTTTCAATTCTTTGTACAAATTTCGTCTAATCGATAGTTGTTTTATATATGGCAAATTTAAAAAAGGCAACTGATAATATTCTTTATCCCCACTATCAACCAACTTGGCTATTTTCTTTTCAACAATCATTTTTTCCGTTGGATACGCTGCAATTGGAAGAACAGATATTAAATCAAAATCGCCCAAAACTTTATCAAGCTCTTGTAAAAGCCCCAATTGCATTCTATTGGCAGAAACTGCAGGTCCCCTAAACTTTCCAAGTTCTGATTTATTTAAAAAATTACCACTATACAAAATTTTGTTTTTCATTTTATTCCTCACAAAAACAAAAAAATCATCGACGGAAATCCTAAGAAATAAGAAAGAGAGAATGTGTACAACACAACAATCAATTTCAATAATATCATATGTTTTCCTACTTCACTACCTCTTTTTCCAAACCAATATCTGAAACTTGAAAAAACAATTGAATACACATACAACAAACCAAATATTCCAATCGAAAACAAAACGTCAATATTCAAATTATGTGGCAAATGTAATGATAAATCATTTGCATAATTTGCATCGACACCAAAAATCCCACAAACATGTCCGCCGAATATTTTTTCAAAGAATGAAAACTCACTAAATGACCGCAAATAACTTCCTACTATATTTGTTCTTCCGGAAGTAGCCGCATTAGATTCTCCAATGAGCAAATTGCCAAATGTTGTTAAGTATCTATCTGCAAAATAATTCTCAGAATTAATACTTAAGAAGGCTTTTCCAATATTAGCTCTTTCAAAATACACAACACCACATACTATGATTAACACAAGAACATAAATCCCCTTTGAAGCAAACGAAATATCTCGCATTAAAATATTTACAATAAGCATAAGGAACAACGCAATTAACGCTGTGTTACTTCCGGTAAACACAATCAAAATAGCCAATGCTATTTTCCCCGATATATATACCCAGTTAGGAATATGCTTTTTAATTATACCAAGAAAAACAAATGATATGACCAAAAAATACCCAAAGTAATTAGGATCCGTGCTTGTACCACAAAATCTATCTGACGCATCTACAAAAGAAGAATTTCCTATCAATCCATATAAACTTGCGCTAATGGTTGCTAACACAAAATATTTTGCAAACACCACCAGATTTTCTTCATCTTTGAGTTTAATCGCCAGTTCACAACAGAGAAGCATAATTGCCAAGACCATTATAATCTGTGTTGTTTTACCAATAAATGCGCCCAAGACCAGCACAACATATAACAGTACTATAACATAAAAACCAAAAATTCGAGCGTTAATATGCACCGATTTATCGTTAAACTTCCTGATCAAAAAATACAAACTGATTATTACTGCAAAAACATTTATGGTTAGAAGTGATATAACTGGCACAAAAAGTTGAGATGCAAAAAGCGACACCCCTGCAATAATTCCATAAAATAGTTTTTGATTCTTAAAAGCACATAACAAAATTATTATCCACGAAACTTCAATTGCATAGTCCAAACTATTGTTTTGACCATGCAAAGAAGTAAGAATAATCAAAAAAGTAAGCGCTAACTCGCTCTTCTTTATATTCATCGCGCTTATCCTCCACTTCCCCCGAAAAATCAATTTATACCAACGATTTATCAATTCGCTCATAATTGGTATTTTTCTTACGACTATATTACTCAATTTAATTAATTGCTCGTATTTAATGCGTCATAAATAACCTTCGCCATATTTTCCAAGCTATACTGTTGCATTTTTTCAATATTATTTTCAGATATCTTGTGCGCCAAACTTTCATCTAACATCAGTTCCATAATACGCTCGTGTAGCATTTCATGGTCTTCGTTATTTATCAAAAATCCATTTTGATAATCACTTATAAGTTCATTCCCAGCAACACACTTTTTAGTTGTAATTATAGGCAAACCATGAGACATAGCCTCATTTATTACAAGTCCCCAAGTATCCCCGCGAGTTGGCAAAACCAATAAATCGCAGGCAATATAATATTTTCGAACTAACTCTTTTTGCGCAAATCCAACAAAATGAATATTTTTAATATCCAACACTGATATTAGATTAGACAACTCCTCATTTGGTTTTCCACCAACCATGTATAAATGCGCATTGTTTTCTATTTTTTTAAATGCCCTCAAAAGAACATCTACCCCTTTATGATATGCAATTGAACCAACATACAATATGCGATAATCATCATTCAATCCTAGTTCTTTTGCAACAGTATCTTTCTCAAGCCTTGTAGGCACTTTAGTAAGTATTTCGTTCTGGAAATAAGATGAAAATGGATAACTAAAAATATTGTCTTTATTACCGCCATAAGCTAAAAAATAATCATTGTCGGAATTCATTCCGCTCAAATATAATTTTGCTCCAGACATAAGATTTTTTTTGAACCACTCTTTAAATCCTTTTCCAGCTCCCGCAAATCCCCCTTCACTTTGAAGTATAAAGGGAATTTTACACAACTTACAATAGTTAATGGCGATAATTCCAGTTGGAGAAGCTGGATTCCCAATAACCACTCTGTCAAAATCATTTTTGAATTTTTTTATGTATTTAATAACACCAACAGAAATTGACATATCTCGCTTTACGCGAATGCCTCTTAAAACCACACACTTAAAATTTTTCGCATCGAATATTTCCCAACTCGAATCTCTTTCAGTTGATACTTTTTGCTCAAAGACTGCTGTAACATCACACAGTTTTCCAAGCTCATTTAAGTAATCAACATTATACGGGGATGGAATGTTGGTTATAAAAAGTACTCTTATTTTTTTATTCTCCAATTTTCCTGTAGATTTCATAATATGACTCCAACATTTTATCATTTGAATAACGACTTATACTAAACTTACTTATTTCCTCCGCATCAATATTATTCAATGTAATTTCTGTGATTAAAGTTGACAGTGCATCAATATCTCCATATTCCACAAACTTTGCATACGGTTCAGGAAATATCATTTCTGGAGCACCACACTTAAATCCAACAACAGGAGTTCCGCAACATAATGCCTCAGCACAAGTTAAAGAAAAAGTTTCTTTTTTGCTACACAACACAAAAACGTCCGCTGCTGAATAAAATTTAGCCAAAAGTTCTTTGTCATATATCTTGGGCAAAACAAGAACATTTTTTTGATTCCATTTGTCCGCTTCATCAGCACCAATCAATATAAAGAAATACCCTTTTTCCCCCAACGTATTTGCGCACCGCAAAACATATTCTCCGCCTTTTCTTGAAGATAATATATTAGGAGCAACAGATAAGACAATTTTTTGCTGCTCGGATATTCCATATTTTCTTCTAATAAAATCCCCGCTATTTTGGGGGCAAAATATTTCAGTATTGATCCCATTATATATCGTTCTAATTTCGCGATTTCCGAGAAACGATTGCTTCGCTCTCTCTGTAATCCAATTTGACGGAGTAGTGATAATCATTTTTTTCAATTTAGAAAAAACATTCTTTTTTTTCTTAAACATTTTTTGAGTTTGATCAAAAAACATACTTTGTGGATATTCTCTTACCTTTGGACAGTTTTTACACTCTGTCTTCCACTGTTCACATTCATCTGCATGTCCACACTTCCCCGTATATGAGAATTCACAATGAAGCGTGTGAACAACTGGAATATTATTTTTTTCCAAAAATCTCAACAATATTGAGACATTCAAAAAATACGCGTGAAGCTCATGTATATGGACTACATCTGGTCTGAATTTTTTGATATATCTCAACAACCTCATAGTTGATAAGGGTGAAAAAACTCCAGTAAATCCCGTTATTCTTGTAAGCAATGCATGTAGATAAGTTTCGATGTCAATTCCAAACTTAAAGATATTATTCTCTTTTATCTTTTTTCCGCGACCATAACAAACCGCTGCTTGGTCGTTATTTTTTATAATGTAATTGTATGTATCATAAACAATTTTACCTGTACTGCTATCCTCACAATTGACATCAATTAATAAAACTTTCATTTTTCTACTCCATCTTTAACAAAACGAGAACCAACTAACAATGCATAAAATCTCGACATACCTATAACTCCAGCCCCCCATCTGCCTAATTCAATTGCAAGCAAACAAAAACAAATAACCAGAAAAGGTCTTATAATAACAAAAATAGGTGAATCCACACGAGAACACAAATTGGTTATCAATCCTGCAAACCCCAATTCATGCAACAAATATACAGAAAAGGATCTTTCTCCAACCCATTTTAATACACTTGTTATTTTCCTATAATTTACCAAAACCGCAGATAAGGTTATACCAAATACCACAAACAATAACGCGATAAAAACATAAAAAATATGCGTATAAGAAACATAAATACCTTTATATGAATTCCAGCCAAGAACAAAAAGCAAAGCAATTAACGAAACAATAAAAGTAGCAAAAAATGCCCCAACCTTATTTGCCTTTTCTTCAACAATTACGCACAACAAGTTTGTGCACAACATTCCTATACAAAAAATCCATAACCAATTCAAAGGGTTAATATATGCAAAAAAATTATTTTTGGGAAACATGCCTAAACCAAGCGGAATCCTATATGAAAGCGACAACACTACAAGAAACACACACGATGCTTTGTTTTTAGGCAAAGCAAACAAAATCATATAAATCAACACCAATGAAAAACAAAACCAAAACGAAGATGAATACCCCAAAACTGACAATATGCAATCTACAAGATCAAACGAATCTTTTCTAAGTGACACATACAAATACACCACGGTCGAGCAAAAAAACCATGGTATAAAAAGCGAAAACGCCTTTCCTCTCCAAAACGCACCAAACTTCTTATTATTTCTAGCAAAGAGCATACCAGAGATAAAGAAAAACAACGATACCCCCCAAGGACCAAAACATTGAAAGAATCCGCCTATAAAACGAGTTGATATGCTAACATCATCATTAACCATGGAACAATGAGCGCATACAATAGAGAGCAGCGCAACAACTCTTGAAACAGTAATTATATCTTTACTTTTATTTAAAAATGGTTTTATGTTTATCCCATAAGAAATCATTGCACACCCTCCGTTTATATCCTTCCAAACTATATGTTATCAACAATTTTATCGTCTGATTCGCTTATCTAGCCCCAACATAGTATACAATTTTATCCCCAATTTAAATACCCAACTCTTATTACGATATTTTATATATTTTTTAGGCATTCTATGGTAACTCATAAGCTCTTCTTCGCTAATCTGCAGTTTTTTTGCAACTTGAGAGAACAACTCTTTTGATTCTTCTTCGGTAAGCGGAGGCTCCTTCAAAATATCCAACGCCTCTTCTCGAGTCATTTGCCCTGTAACCACCAAACTCGACAGTTGTGCTTTTCTGATATCATAACCAAATCTAGTGGGCAACCACCAACCTTCGATAAACTTTGTTAACAAGTCCTCAAAATGTTTTTGTTTGTACGGTTCATAACCATACTCATTAACCAACGTTTCTATCATTTCCTTTTTTGTAAAAGGCACGTAATTCAAAAGGTGTACAGTTTTCACGCCCTTTACATACGGAAGCCAAAATTTATGTCTAAATCCGGTTGTGTATACATAATTCTTTGTTTTGAAACCGCCGTGTTTTTTCATAACATCTTTAAGATATGTTTTGTCCGCAGTAGGCCCGGCCCCTTCGTTCCAAGAAGCAGGATTTGCGACTATCTCAGTACAAATATTGTAACCGTTAAGTATGTACTTAACCCCAAGTTTTTCTGAAAATTTATCTACCTGAGCAATAAATGCATGGTCTTGAGGTGCATCAAGCCCCGCATGTCCGGTCTTAAAAAACGCTAATTGCAT
Organism: Clostridia bacterium; assembly: GCA_017547655.1. Taxonomy (GTDB): domain Bacteria; phylum Bacillota; class Clostridia; order Oscillospirales; family CAG-272; genus RGIG1995. Next base: position 80,727 of record JAFYPF010000001.1, on the reverse strand, counting down.
CTGGCGCATCTCTTCAAAATCTATTTTCTCGATATGGAGTTCAATGCCCAGCTTATCGCATATTCTGCGAATATTCTGTTCGGCTACAGGCAAATTCCAACCTGCATCTACATGGAACACAAATGGTCTAAGTCCCCATTTTGCAACTGCCAAGTGAAGAAGATAACTACTATCCAATCCGCCGCTGAGTCCTAAAATACAATCGTATTTCTTTCCCTTTCCCGATGCTTTTACTTCATCCAAAAGTTTATTCAGTTCTTCTTCGTGCCCCTCTCCGTGATTCCACCATTTTACAATGCGTGTTTCATATTCGTTACAACGGGGGCAAACTCCTTTATCATCAAACGTCAATGTTTTGTCGCTCGAATCCATAACGCATTTTTGGCATATTTTATATTCTCTTTCCATATTATGCTCCTTTAAGTCAATCACCGTTCATTAAATTTTCTAATTTATCTATAACCTTATCCATTGAAAAATTCGTTTCATAATATTTTCTTGCATTTTCGCCCATAGTTGCCAAACAGTTTGATTTCAGCACTTTTTCTTCAATCATCTTCGCCAAAGCATCAGCGTCCTGTTCGCACACAAAACCGCATTCAGCCTCTTCAATAACTCTTGCACTCTCACCGCCGGCTGCCGCAATTATAGGCGTTCCGCAAGCCATATACGATTGTAGTTTTGCCGGAAGAGTCATATCAAACAACTTATTTTTCTTGAATGACAAATACGCACAATCAGCAAAATGAATATATCTGTCAGCCTCTTGCTCGGACAGTTTACCTACAAAAAACACTCTGTTATCAAGGCCTTTGTCTTTCACACGCTTTTCAAGTCTGTCCTTTGCCCTACCATCTCCCGCGAGATACCATCTCACTTTTGTTTCTTTTACCTTTTCTGCGGTATCCACCAAAAGATCAAGTCCCTGAGCCTCACCTATATTTCCCGCAAAAACAATATTAAAATATTCATCAGTGTAACACTCCGGCTTTTCTTTACTTTCAACACCGGACTCCGAACAAAACTGAGGCCAAAAAACCAGCTTTTCTTCGCTTACTCCACGTTCTGCAATATTCTTCACAAAAGACTTTGATGAACAAAGTATCTTATCACTGGCTGAATATATCTTGTCTACTATCCTGTTGATAACACCTATAATAAGTTTGTTACGTATACCGAGTACGATTTCTACATTTTCGGGCCAAAGGTCTTGAACGTTAAAAAATATAGGAGTTCCAAATTTTTCTTTATATGCCACGGCGGGCAGACCCACCGTTACCGGAGAAACCTCGAATACGTATATTGCATCAAACTTTTCTTTACACTTTTTTACCCACTTTTTACCTTCTGCAACAAAAGTGTAACAATTAAGCAACAATCCCAACGGAGTTTTACCTCTCGGTAAAACCTTTATTCTTTCTATCTTTGCGCCCTTCCATTCTTTTTCATAGGGAACTTTGAATCCATAGCCATCGTATATTTCTCCTCTCGGATATTGAGGATATCCCGTCAATACCGTTACTTCGTTCCCACGCTTTACAAGTTCTTCGCACAAAGTATTTACTCTGAAAGTTTCAGGGTAAAAGTACTGGGTTACTATAAGTATTTTCATATACTCTTCTCTGTCCTTTCAACAGATTCTTCCAATCCGCACACGCGGTAATTCTCTTTGTACTCACTCATACTCATATCATAACTCAAATTTCCAAAAGCTTTATTCACCAGTCCCGTAACCCTACTCAAAAGCTTTAAAGCCCATCCAAACCCCTTGATAATTAACACTTTTCTTCCGCAAACCCCGGCAATCATTCTTACAAGTTCGGACGTATTACTGTATCTGTCATTTTGAGGCCAGAATATCCCGTCCTCTTCGTTTTCTGCCATAAGACGAACAAACTCGCACAAGTTTTCAATATAAAGCATTGAACGCTCGTTTTTTACATAAGGGAAAAGGGGCATTTTAAGTGCGATTTTAGCAAGCAACGGGTAGTTACCTTTACTACCTTTACCATAAATCATCGGTGGACGGAGAATAACCACTTTGAAATTATCATCATTCAGGAGTCTGATCCCGTTCTCCGCCCGAACCTTGCTATCGCCATAACAATTAGCCGGAGAAACCGAAGTATCTCGTGTGATTGCCTTACTCTTTCCAATCGGTGCACTATCGCCGTACACAATTGCAGAACTCATGAAAACAAACTGATTAACGCCGTCAGCCTTAGCTTTCATTGCAGTTTCAATAGTAAGATCGGTGTTGACCGCATAATATAGTTTTTCTTTTTCGGCACTGATTTCACCATTGTCGGAGTGTGCTATTCCTGCAACATGAAACACAGAATCATATCCAGCAAAACTCTTTTTTCGCCAAGAACCGTCGATCATATCAACGGTATCGACGGCATAGTCATTCGGGAAATTTTCTTTGATATATTTTTCAAATGACATCCCGACATAGCTATTTGCACCAGTAATAAGGATCTTCTTCATTTCGTTACTGTTTCCTCTTTCTTAGTTTCTTCGGAATCACTCTCTTGATTTGCAGCCCTCTTCATTTCACCTGTGCCGCCTTCTACAACGCCGTCTGATTTAAGAACAGAAGTTATTGTTCCAAAGAAACACTTCGCATCAAATCCTATGCTCATTTTTTCTACGTATTCGCCGTCAAGTTTTGCTTTCACATCAATTTCAAGCTCATCTCTTCCGTTTATCTGCGCCCAGCCCGTAAGTCCGGGTTTCACATCATTAGCTCCGTATTTATCCCTCTCTGCAATGAGGTCATATTGATTCCAAAGTGCCGGACGGGGTCCGATTATAGACATATCCCCAACAAAAATATTAAACAACTGAGGCAACTCGTCAAGACTTGTCTTTCTTAAAAACTTACCCACTCTTGTTATCCACATATCCGGATTTGACAACATATGAGTAGGCATATCATGCGGAGTATCTATTCTCATAGTTCTGAATTTCAAAATATTGAAATGCGTCTTATGTATCCCAACTCTCTTTTGCTTAAAGAAAACCGGCCCCTTCGAGTCAAGTTTAATAGCAACAACTATCACTAAAATCGGCAAACACAAAACAACTATCCCTACAAACGACAATAAAAAATCAATCAATCTCTTCAAGAACTTCTCGTACATATCTTAATCCCTCTTTTACTCTATTCAAACGGCATATACAAATCAATGACTATATTTATGCAGTATATTATTTATATTATTATATTAACTTCAATTATAGCACAACAAATTATCAATGTCAAGAGGAAAGAAGCAGTTACATCAACATTTTACACACAAAGCGCAATATAAACTTTTTTGTATTTTGTCATATTTCAACAAAATTTTAATTTTTTGTAAATTCTATCAAAAGCACCTATTTTTTATCTATTACCCCAAAATTAAACAAAAAAAGAAGCCCATCGGACTCCTTTTTGTCGCCTTCATTTCAGTTTCTGTAGTATTTACTACATCACCTTAATGCTCTTTATTACCATATCAAACATAGGTCTGTCGCCATAACCGGTCTTGGTTGTAGCAATCTCATCAAGAGTCTCAAAACCATCAGTCATCTTTCCGAAAGCAGCATACTGTCCGTCAAGATGAGGCGCATCCTCGTGCATAATAAAGAACTGTGAACCCGCAGAATTAGGGTTCATAGATCTTGCCATAGATATAACTCCGCGAGTATGTTTAAGGTCATTTTTTACGCCATTAGCCGCAAATTCGCCCTTAATGCTATAGCCCGGACCGCCCATTCCCGTTCCCTCGGGATCGCCGCCCTGAATCATAAACCCTCGAATAACTCTGTGGAATATAAGACCGTTATAAAAGCCTTCATTTGCCAATTTTTCAAAATTCTCAACGGTAATAGGCGCCTTTTCGGAATAAAGTTCCAACGTCATCTTACCACCATTTTCCATTTCAATTACAGCATTCTTCATATATTATTCTCCTTTTTGTAACAAATTGATTACAAAACCAAGCGAGCCTCAAATCTCTTTGGGCTCGCTCGTTTTTATACTATACTAAACTATTCTCACTCTTTAAAAGCTTCTCTTGCAGCATAAGAAGTATGGAGCAATTCGTGAGCCTTGTGAGAATTGGGTTCGCCAAGGAACTTTTCGTAAAGCGCCTTAATCTGAGGATTGTTGTGGCTCTGTCTGAGAGTCTGTTTTTCATCCTCGGAATAAAGAGCAGCAGCACGTTTAGCCTTAAACGTATCAACAATATCAGCATCTTCGTTAGGAAGGAACTGAGGCTTAATATAAGGCTGACCGCCACCTGCAATACAACCACCGGGACAACCCATAATTTCAATGAATGCGTACTTGCTGTTACCTGCCTTTATCTCATCAAGAAGAACCTTTGCATTCTTCATACCATGAGCAACAGCAACCCAAATAGTCGTTCCATTGAGTTCAAGAGATGCCTCTTTTATGCCGTCAAATCCACGAACAGCTTCAAACTTAACAGCCTCGTGTTCTTTACCTGTAAGTACATAGTAAGCTGTTCTGAGAGCAGCCTCCATAACACCACCTGTAACACCGAAAATAACGCCTGCACCTGTGTAATCACCTACAACGTCATTATCAAACTCTTCATCGGGAAGCTTGGTAAAGTTAATACCCGAACGCTTGATAAGCTTTGCAAGCTCTCTTGTCGTAAGAACAGCATCTACATCCTTAAGTCCGTTAGTAACAAGCTGTTCTCTATCCTTTTCGCCCTTCTTAGCTGTACAAGGCATAATGGAAACAACAAACATATCTTTAGGATCAATGCCGTTTGCTTCTGCATAGTATGTCTTAAGAATTGCGCCGAACATTTCATGAGGAGACTTGCAAGAAGAAAGGTGACCGAGAAGATCTCCGTAGTTAATTTCTGCATAGTTAATCCAACCGGGAGAACAAGAGGTAATCATAGGAAGCTTACCGCCGTTCTTAATTCTGCCGAGGAGCTCTGTAGCTTCTTCCATAATTGTAAGGTCAGCAGCATAGTTTGTATCAAATACTTTCTTAAATCCAAGTCTCTTGAGGGCTGCAACCATCTTGCCTGTGCAAGCGGTACCAACCTTCATACCAAACTCTTCACCAAGAGCAGCTCTAACTGCGGGAGCAGTCTGAACAACAACATACTTACCTTCAGCCATAGCCTTGTCAACCAAAGCTATTTCACTCTTTTCTACCAATGCGCCCGTAGGACATACGCTTACGCACTGACCGCAAAGAATACAAGGTGAGTTAGCAAAAGAACGGTTTTCAGCAGGAGCAACAATAGTGTTGAAACCTCTCTTCTCAAAGCCGAGAACGCCCTTACCGTGAGCATTCTTACATCTTTCAACGCAACGTCCGCAGAGAACGCACTTTGATGTATCTCTTACAATAGAAGGAGTAAGTCGGTCAATTGTAATAGGTGTCATAGAACCTTTGAACATATCTTCTCTTGCGCCTGTAACTTTAGCCGCATAAAGAAGTTCGCAGTATTCGTTCTTATCGCACTGCTGACACTTCATAGAGTGATTGGAGAGCAAAAGTTCTACAGATGCTCTTCTGGCATTTACAGCCTTGGGAGAAGAAATAATAATCTTCATATCGGGAGTAATAGGGTATACACATGATGCAACAAGTCTCTGGGGACCGTACATAACTTCGCCCTGATCATTTTTTCTTCCTTCCTGAACTTCTACAAGACATACACGGCAAGAGCCCTTTGAGCATTCACCATGGTTGTAAGCACAGAGAGTGGGGATATCGTAGCCACAAGCCTTTGCAGCTTCGAGCACAGTCGTTCCTTCCTCAACCTGGTAGGAAACGCCTTCAATAATAATGTTAATCAATGCCATCTTTCATTTCCCCCTTATTATTCCTTAATGATAGCCTTAAACTTACAAGAAGATACGCACATTCCGCACTTAATACACTTATCCTGTTCAATAACGTAGGGTTCTTTACCTACAACGCCTGTAATAGCGTTAACAGGACACTGACGAGCACAGAGTGAGCACTTCTTACACTTATCAGCCTCAATAACGTACTGCATAAGATTCTTACATACTTTTGCAGGACACTTCTTATCAACAACGTGAGCAACATATTCTTCTCTGAATGAACGAAGTGTCGAAAGAACGGGGTTAGCTGCTGTCTGACCAAGTGCGCAGAGAGAGCCTGTCTTAATAGTTTCACTGAGTTCTTCAAGTTCTTCGAGATCCTTCATTGTTGCCTTACCGTCGGTAATCTTGTTAAGAAGTTCAAGCAAACGCTTTGTACCGATACGGCAAGGTGAACACTTACCGCAAGACTCGTCGCAAATAAATTCCATATAGAATTTTGCAACGTCAACCATACAGTTGTCTTCGTCCATAACGATAGCACCGCCCGAACCCATCATTGAGCCCTTGGCAACAAGTGTATCAAAGTCAATAGCGGAGTCAAGGTCTTTTTCTGTCAAGCAACCGCCCGAAGGACCACCTGTCTGAATAGCCTTAAACTTCTTACCGTCGGGAATACCGCCGCCGATATCATAAATAAGTTCGCGGAGCGTTGTACCCATAGGAATCTCAACGAGACCAACATTGTTAATCTTTCCTCCGAGAGCAAATACTTTTGTTCCCTTGGATTTTTCAGTTCCGTATTGAGCAAACTTTTCAGCGCCCTCACGGAGTATGTAAGGTACGCAAGCAAGCGATTCAACGTTGTTAACAATCGTAGGACAACCCCAAAGTCCCTTAACTGCAGGGAACGGAGGACGAGGTCTGGGCATACCTCTCTGACCTTCAATAGAGTTAAGAAGAGCAGTCTCTTCACCACAAACGAATGCACCCGCACCAAGTCTGATATGTACACGGAAGCTGAAGTTTGTGCCGAGAATATTGTCACCGAGAAGTCCCAATTCTTCAGCCTGCTTAATAGCAATTTTAAGTCTGTTTACAGCAATGGGATACTCTGCACGAACATAGAAGTAACCATTTTGAGCGCCGATAGCATAACCTGCAATAGCCATACCTTCAATAACCGCAAGGGGGTTACCTTCAAGAATAGATCTGTCCATAAATGCGCCGGGGTCACCCTCGTCACCATTACATACAACGTACTTTTCGCCATCGGGCTGACCGTAAGCAAAGTTCCACTTCATACCGGTGGGGAAGCCGCCGCCGCCACGTCCGCGAAGACCGGATGCAAGAACAGAATCAATAACTGCCTTTCTATCCATCTTAAGAGCGTTGGCAAGACCGATAAACGCACCTGAACCAAGAGCTTCTTCAATGTTTTCCGGATCAATAGTACCACAACCGTGGAGAGATATACGAACTTGCTTCTTGTAGAATTCGATATCGTCCTGCTTTACAATCTTTTCCTGCGTCTTGGGATCAACATAGAGCAATCTATCTATAATTTCGCCGCCTATAATGTCTTTTTCAACAATCTCTTCAACATCATCGATAGTAACGAGTCTGTAAAGAGTGTCTTCAGGATAAATCTTAACAAAAGGTCCCTGAGAACAGAAACCGAAACAACCAACCTGGTTAACAGTAACCTTATCGGAAAGCCCTTTTTCTTCTACGAGCTTTTCAAATTTAGCCTTTATTTCAAGAGAGTTTGAGGAAATACAACCTGTACCACCGCAAAGAACTATAGCTCTCTTGCCACTTCCGCCCTCAATTTTCTTGCCGTATGCATCTGCACATACAGCGCATTTAGCGGAAAGTTCTTCAAAATTCTTAATCTTTTCCATAATCCTTATGCCTCCATCTTGCGATATTCTTCAACAATTCCGGGAACATCGGATACCTTGAGCTTAGGATATACCTTTCCGTTGATAGTTACAGCGGGAGCAATACCGCATGCACCGATACAACGAAGAGCGTCAAGTGTAAACATACCATCTTCGGTAGTTCCGCCGGGAGCTATTCCCAAAAGCTCGGAGAATTTGTCAATAATCTGCTGTGCGCCTTTTACATAGCAAGCTGTACCGAGACAAACGCCAACAACATACTTTCCTTTCGGCTGGAGCGAGAAGAAAGAATAGAATGTAACTACACCGTAAATTTCAGCAACTGAAATTCCGGTTCTTTCGGATACGATTTCCTGTACTTCAAGAGGAATATAGCCGTATTCTTCCTGAATTGCAGACAAAATCATCATCAAAGGTGTTTTTTCTTCAACGTATCTATCACAGATTTCGTTGATTTTAGCAACTGATGCTTCACTCAAATGGGCCATGGTAGCCCTCCTTTTCTAAAGATTTTATATAATTTGCTTTTTTTCGCAATCCATACGTTGTATATTGTACCAAATAACGCCGCCGTTGTCAAGCCAAAAACACTCATCTATTCGACAATTGTTTGCTCTTTTTATACTTTATTTTAAATAATTGTATAATAATATGTTAAAATCGTGCAATCCAAACATTACAGTTGCAACGGTCCATATTCAGCTTGGGATTTTATCACAAAAAAATAAACCGAATCAATCACGTCATTACGCCATTGACTCGGTTTTGATTTTTATTCAGTTTCCTCTTCTCTTTTGGGCTTCGGCTTTTAAGCGGAGCTCGGTATTAAGAATACGCTTGCGTAATCTGATACTCTTGGGAGTTACTTCAATAAGCTCGTCGTCACTAATAAACTCAATAGCCTCCTCAAGACTCATTATTTTAGGTGTAACAAGCCTCAACGCTTCATCAGCACCCGTCGAACGAATGGCGGTAAGATGCTTCTTCTTACATACATTAACGGTGATATCGCCCATCTTGGGGTTTTCGCCTACTATCATACCCTCGTAAACCTCTGTAGCAGGACCAATAAACATAATACCTCTGTCTTGAGCGTTAAACAAACCGTAAGAGGTCGCTTCACCTGCTTCGTGCGCAACAAGAGAACCTGTGTAACGAAGAGTTATATCACCCTTATAAGGCTGGTAACCGTCAAACAAGCTATTGATTATACCCTCGCCTCTCGTATCTGTCAAAAACTCGCTTCTGTATCCAAAAAGACAACGAGCGGGAATAACGTATTCTATCTTCATTCTGTTGCCTGATGGCTGCATTTCAACAAGCTCGCCCTTTCTTGCGCCAAGCTTTTCCATAACAGAACCCATACAAGTCTCGGGAACGTCAATCGATACTCTTTCCATAGGCTCACAAAGTACGCCGTCAATTTCTTTCATAAGAACTCTGGGGGTACTTGCACAAAGCTCATAACCCTCACGTCTCATATTTTCTATAAGTATGGAAAGGTGCATCTCGCCTCTTCCGCTTACTTTAAAACTATCTGTTGTTTCACCGTCTTGAACATGAAGCGACACGTCGCGGAGCAATTCCTTGTAAAGTCTGTCCCTAAGCTGACGCGAAGTAACAAATTTACCCTCGCGACCTGCCATCGGGCTGTCATTTACGGAGAAAGTCATCTCAAGTGTAGGCTCACTGATTTTAACAAAAGGTAACGGCTCCGGCTTTTCGATAGACGTAATAGTATCACCGATAGTAATATCTTCAGCTCCGGAAAAACAGATAATATCACCGCATTTAGCTTCTGTTACAGGCATTCTTCCAAGTCCGTCAAACTGATACATAGATACTATTTTGGTCTTCTTGGGCGCCAACTCGGTATGATAGTTACAAATCATTACCTCTTGATTTTGCTTTATGGTACCCCTTTCAACCCTTCCTATACCAATTCTGCCCACATATTCGTTGTAGTCAATTGAAGATACAAGCACCTGTAAAGCATCATCGGGTTCACCCTCGGGAGCAGGCATATACTCAATAATCGTTTCAAACAAAGGAACAAGATCGGTACCCTGCTGTAACGGAGAAAGCGATGATGTCCCCGCCTTTCCCGAACAGAATATCATAGGACTGTCAAGCTGTTCGTCTGTAGCGTTAAGGTCAATAAGAAGCTCAAGAACTTCATCAACAACCTCATCGAGACGAGCATCGGGCTTGTCTATTTTATTTACAACAACGATAACTCTGTGATTAAGCTCCAACGCCTTTTGAAGAACAAATCTCGTTTGAGGCATAGGGCCTTCCGCAGCATCAACAAGAAGAAGAACGCCGTTAACCATTTTGAGTATACGTTCAACCTCACCGCCAAAGTCAGCGTGTCCCGGAGTATCAATTACGTTAATTTTAACGTCCTTGTAGTGTATTGCAGTATTCTTTGCAAGAATAGTAATGCCGCGCTCTTTTTCAATAGCGTTGCTGTCCATAACTCTTTCTTCTGTAGCCTGATTTTCGCGATATACACCGCCCTGCTTTAACATTTCGTCAACAAGGGTTGTTTTACCGTGGTCAACGTGAGCGATTATCGCAATATTACGAAGGTCTTCTCTTTTCATCAATATCCCTACCTTAAAACAAATATCTTTCTTTTTTCAACAATTCATTATTATAAAACAATTTTTTTTATTTTACAACACTTTACACAAAAATAATTTTAATTTTTGTTTGTGCGGACTTTTTGTGAGTGCATAGAGGGAATATTTTGTTTGTGATAACTTTTTGTAAATGCATAAGGGGGATTATTGGAAATGCGCTTGTATTTTAACTGCATACGCAATATTTTTTAGTATTATTTCAGAAATTCATTGACAAAAAATGAGAGATATATTATAATACAATCAAGCGCAAAAGCGTATCATTTGAGACAGTTTTTCGAAAGGAGTGATATTTTGAAAAAAGAAAAAATAACAGAAATGTTTTCTAAATCACCGCTTTTCAAGTCAGCTGCATCAAGCACAATTGAGTACGCCGCAAACAACTGCACAATATGCAAAATACAAAAAGGCGAAACATTTGACACCGAAAAACGTAGTCTCTTCATCCTCCTTGAAGGAATCGCTTCTGTTTACGGAACATCAAAAACACACCCAGTTATATTGAATACGTTAAAAGTCGGCAGAGTATTCGGTATGGCTTCCCTCTTCGGTGAAAGGTGTGATGCCACATCAATCATCGCAAAGGATAACTGCACGTACGCAGTAATCCCTCAAACTTGTATTGAAGAAATGTTAAAAAAAGACATTGGTTTTACAAAAAACTACATTTGCTTCTTGTCGGACAAAATAAGATTTTTAAGCAAAAAAATTGCATTTTTTACCGCAGGAAGCACCGAAAAAAAACTTGCGGGATACCTCTTATCCCTACCAACGGAACACAACACGGTAAAAATCGAAATGAATATGACAAAACTTGCACAAAATCTTAACATAGGCAGAGCATCGCTTTACAGAGCATTTGACGTACTTGAAGCAAACTGCTTTATAACAAGAGAAAACAATATAATCAAAATCACTTCACCCGAAGAATTTAGAAAAATCTATGGAGAAACATTATGAAAAACATCAAATTTTCAGCACTCATCATGGCAGTCATCATGATACTTTCCCTCTTCGTCTTTGCATCTTGCGCAAATGAATCCCCCAAAGCCAACATAGAAGAAACCAAGGGCGAAACACCAAACGAAACACAAGAAGAAACCGAGAAAGCGGAAGAAGAAAAACCCGAATCCATTCGTATTATAACCCTTGCAGGTCCAACTGGTATGGGTATGGCAAAGCTCATCGAATCCGATACAAACAACCAAACAGCTTACAACTACGAATTTACTGTAGCTTCAGCTCCCGACCAGGTCAGCCCTGAAGTTATTAAGGGTAATTACGACATCGCGGCAGTACCCGTTAACCTTGCTTCTGTTCTTTACAACAAAACCGAAGGCAAGCTTCAAGTCGCAGGTATAAACACGCTAGGTGTCTTGTATATGCTCGAAAACGGCAACACAATCAACAGTGTCGCTGACTTAAAGGGCAAAACAATTTACGCAACAGGTCAAGGTTCTAATCCCGAATACGTACTCCGTTATATCTTGTCAAAAAACAACATCAATCCCGATAAAGACGTAACTATAGAATTCCTTGCAGAACACGCAGAGCTTGCAACCAAGCTCAAAAACAATTCTGTAGCAATCGGTATGCTCCCCGAACCGCAGGTAACGTCTGCAACAACAGGCAGCGAGGTTAGAATTGCTCTTGACTTAACAAAAGAATGGGACAAGGTTTCCGAATACAAGCTTGTTCAGGGTTGTATCATAGTAAGAAAGGAGTTTGCGGAAAAATATCCCACAGCGGTTGCAAAGTTCCTTGAAGAATATAAGAGTTCGGTTGATTTTGTAAAAAACAACATTGACGAAGCATCAACGCTTATCGAAAAGGCAGGAATAATCCCCAAGGCAGCAGTTGCAAAAAAGGCTATCCCGAACTGCAATATATGCCTTATCACAGGAGAGGAAATGAAATCCTACGTTTCACAGATGCTGAACGTGCTTTTTGAAGCAAACGCATCGTCAGTAGGCGGAAGGCTTCCCGATGATAGATTCTATTATTAAAAAAACACCCAAACTCGCAAGGGCTTTAATAGTCCTTGCTTTTTGGGTTATGGTGTGGCAAATAATTGCCGTAAAGGTTGATTCAGCAGTTTTGGTCTCCACTCCTGCCAAGGTCTTCAAACGCTTGATTCAACTTATGGGCGAAAAGGAATACTACGTCATAATAGCAAACTCTGTATGGCGTATACTTTCGGGCTTTTTGATTGCTGTTGGGTTAGGTACTTTTCTTGGTATACTTACAGCAAAAATACGCGTTCTCGACGAACTGTTAGCCCCTATTCTCTCCGTAATAAAAGCTACTCCCGTCGCATCGTTTATTATATTGGCGTTGGTGTGGCTGAACAAAGAAACCATTCCCTCTTTCATCTCGTTTCTGATGGTACTTCCAATAATACACGGCAACGTGTGCGAAGGCTTAAAAAACACCCCCAACGATTTAATAGAAATGTCAAAGATATATAACCTGTCTTTGAAACAAAAGCTGACGAAACTTTACTTCCCATCAATACTTCCCTACTTTTTAGCCGGTTTCAAAACTTCTCTCGGTCTTGCCTGGAAAGCGGGAGTTGCGGCAGAAGTACTGTCATTCCCCAAAAATTCTATAGGTAAACAGTTATATGAAGGTAAAACTTATCTTGAAACTGTAGACGTATTTACGTGGACAATAACTGTTATAGTAATAAGCGTTATACTTGAATTTTTGCTTATGCAAACGGTAAAAAAACTGACCGCAAGGAAAAGGGGGGCAAACACAAAATGAAGATAACCAACCTTTCAAAGAGATTCGGCAAAAAGATACTTTTTGACAAATTTAATCTTGAAATAGCCGAAATCGGAATTTTAGCCATAAAAGGCAATTCGGGCTGCGGAAAAACAACTCTTATGCGAATTATAGCAGGACTAGATAAAAAGTATACGGGAAAGATAGAATACGGAAATATCAAGAGCATTTCCTATGTATTTCAAGAACCAAGGCTTTTGCCAAGTTGTACCGTGCTTGAAAACGTGGCTCTTCCGTTAGGCAATACCGAAAAAGCAAAGGCTACAGCAAAATTTTGGCTGACAAGATTAGGTCTTGAAGAAGACTTAAATACATATCCAGACGAGCTTTCTGGCGGTATGAAAATGCGTGTTGCAATCGCAAGAGCCTTTGCATACGACGGCGATATATTACTGCTTGACGAGGCGTTTAACGGGATAGATGCCGACAGAACAAAAGATATTATGGATATGGTAATCGAATACGCAAAGAAAAAGACTTGCATTGTGATAACTCACAACCAAGACCAACTCGATTACTTGCAATGTAAAATCGTAAATATATAAAAAAGCTCCAAAAAGAATACCTGTTATAAAGCAGTAAATCCGTACAAACAGACAAAGGATAGAGAATTTTACGTTCTCTATCCTTTTTTCTTGACGAGCACTGTATTTCGGGAGACAAATGCAACAAAAATGATATACCTTGCATTTGCTCACGTAACATTACGCATTTAACTCGGAGTAATATTGCCCACGATGGTAGCGGTGATACATGGGTGTGTTTACCGTTAAACTCTTCTCACTTTTTAAATCAACATTATATTTATAATAATATTAACAAAAAAATGTAGACTTTTCCAAAGTTTTGTGTTACAATATTGTGTTAATATGGTGTGTTGTACACTTTTTAAACGAAACTAAAAAGCACACTCGCAAAAAACCAAGGAGATTTAAATGATTAGATACATAGAAAAAGCAGAAAAAATGACATTGCAGCTCGTGCCGTTAAGAGGAATAACTGTTTTCCCCTCTATTCCGCAAAGCGTTGAAATATCGGATAAAACAGCTAAAAAAGCTTGTATTTTCGCTAAAGAAATAGATGAACCCGTATTCCTTGTTTCCCCCAAGGATATTACTAACAAAAAATGTGAAAAGGTCGAGGATTTCGAAAACGTCGGTACTGCAGCTAAGGTTAAAGATTACCTTAAGCTTCCTAACGGCAACCTACGAATCGTCTTCGACGGCTTTTGTCGCGCTACTCTTCTCTCGATAACCGTTAAGGGCGACAAGCTTTTTGCCGATACGCTTTGCAAAAAAGTAAGCGCCGAAAATGAAGCGGGTATCAAAGGCGAAGCTCTTATCAGAGAAACTATGCAGAATTTCGAAAAGTTCGCAAAATTTCTCCCCAATCTTTCCGAGGATATTAAGCTCTCGGTAAAAACAATAAAATCTCTCGGATTCCTTGCAGATTATATCGCTTGTAACATTTTTACGTCGATAGACGATAAACAGGATATACTCAATGAATTCGATCCCTTTAAACGTCTTGAGCTTTTGAACGTAATTATTGAAAAAGAAACCAAAATTCTTGAAACCGAGGTTTCCGTTCACAAAAAGGTTATTGCAAGACTTGAATCAAATCAAAGAGAACACTATCTGCGCGAACAGATGAGAGTTATTCAGAGTGAGCTCGGGTATGGCGACGGCGATAACGAAACAGAGGATTATCTTGATGCTATTTACGACAAAAAACTCCCCAAAGACGTTGAGAAAAAACTCGTTAAAGAAGTGTACAAGCTTCAGAAAATGCCTTTCGGCTCTGCTGAAAGCGCTGTTATAAGAACCTATCTCGACACCTGCCTCGAACTGCCTTGGACAAAGACTACAAAAGATAGACTCGATACTGCTTACGCAAAAAAGATACTTGACAGAGACCACGACGGACTCGAAAAGATTAAAGAAAGAATTATCGAATATCTCTCGGTAAAACAACTTAACCCCGAATTAAAAAACCAAATTATCTGTCTCGTAGGCCCTCCCGGAACGGGTAAAACCTCCGTTGCTCAATCAATCGCTACTGCTATGAACCGCAAATATGTTCGTGTTGCACTCGGAGGAATAAGAGACGAGGCAGATATAAGAGGGCACAGAAAAACGTACGTTGGCTCTATGCCAGGCAGAATTATAAACGCATTAAGTCAGGCTAAAGTACGTAATCCGCTTATTCTTCTTGACGAGGTGGATAAATTAACTCGCGACAGCCACGGCGATCCCTCTTCGGCTCTTCTTGAAGTGCTCGACGGCGAACAAAACAAAAACTTTCGCGACCACTTTATTGAGCTTCCGTTTGACCTTTCGGAATGCGTGTTTATCGCAACCGCAAATACGCTTGACACTATTCCGAAGCCCTTACTTGACAGAATGGAAGTTATTGAACTCCAGATATATACACGCACCGAAAAACTCTCTATCGCAAAAAACCATCTCGTTCCAAAGCAGTTGAAAAGACACGGTCTTACAAAAAAACAGCTCCGTTTTGACGATAGCGCAGTTTTGGAAATTGCCGATTTCTATACCAGAGAAGCAGGCGTACGTAACCTCGAAAGAGAAATAGCCTCGGTATGCCGTAAAGCTGCAAAGAAAATTGTTGAAGACGCTGTTTCTTCCATTCGTATTACAGATAAAAATATTACAGATTTCCTTGGAAGTAGAAAGGTTATTCCCGATGCTATATACGAGCACGACGAGGTCGGAACGGTAAACGGTCTTGCTTATACATCTGTCGGCGGAGACCTTTTACGAATTGAGGCTACAACAATGCCCGGAACAGGTAAAATTGAACTTACAGGCTCTCTCGGCGATATTATGAAAGAATCTGCTAAAGCTGCCGTAAGCTATATCAGAAGCAACTGCGAAGCTTTGGGCGTTGACCCCGATTTCTACAAAACAAAAGATATACATATCCACGTCCCCGAGGGCGCAGTTCCCAAAGACGGTCCCTCGGCGGGTGTTTCCCTTACCACCGCACTTTTAAGCGAACTTACACAGAGAAAAATTCGTCGTGATATTGCTATGACAGGCGAAATTACCTTGCGAGGCAGAGTTCTCGCTATAGGCGGTCTTCGCGAAAAAACAATGGCTGCTTATAAAGCAGGCGTAAAAACGGTGCTTATCCCCACAGCTAACGCAAAAGACCTTGAAGAGATTGACAAAACGGCAAGAGAGGGACTTGAGATTATACTCTGCTCAACCCTTGACGACGTAATCAAAAATGCATTTGCTGACGAAAGGCTTTCAAAAAATTCTGTTCTTGAAAATCTTAAAAACACGTCTTGTATAGATATTCCAAAAAACAAAACACGTGCAACGAGGTCGTTATGAAGCTGAATATACAAAACTCTAATCTTGAAATAACAGCAGGAACAACCAAACAGTTTCCCGCCTACTCTCTTCCGCAGATAGCTTTCTCCGGCAGATCAAACGTCGGTAAAAGTTCGCTTATAAATACCCTCCTCGGCAGAAAAAAACTGGCACGTGTCAGCTCGGCTCCTGGTAAAACCATTACCGTTAACTTCTACTCGGTAGACAAAAAGCTCTACCTCGTCGACCTACCCGGATATGGTTATGCAAAAAGAAGCGCCGAAGATAAAAAAAGATGGTCTGCACTTACTGACGGATTTTTTACCGCACGTAACGAGGGCGATGCCTCTCTTAAGGCTGTAGCTCAACTTATAGATATGAAAGCAGGTCCAACCGCCGACGACGTAATGATGCTTGACTATCTCAACTCTGCAAATATCCCCTACTTTATAGTTGTTACAAAATCGGATAAAACCAATAAAACCGACAGAAACAATATGCTTGAATTTATTAAAACGCATCCGTCAGTAAAAGAAAATACACCTATTATTCCCTTTTCTTCATTAAAAAACGAGGGAAAAGACGAGGTTTGGGCGCAGATTTTAAGCTTCTGCGATACATCTAAATAACAAATATTGAGGAAAACTATGTTACACAAAAATTTAGGAATCAACGAAAATAACCACCTTACGTTTTGTGGATACGATACCGTCGAACTTGCTAAAGAATACGGTACGCCCGTTTACGTTATGGACGAAGATCTCATAAGAGAAAACTGCAGAATATACAAAACTGCCCTCGAAAGAAACTTCGGAAAAGGAAGTATGCCCCTCTATGCAAGCAAAGCTTTTTCTTGCAAAAAAATATATGAAATCGCAAAAGATGAAGGTCTCGGCTGCGACGTTGTTTCGGGCGGAGAATTGTATATCGCTTATAAATCTGGCTTTGATATGAACAACGTATTCTTCCACGGCAACAACAAAACCGAAAAAGATATTGAATTTGCCATGAACTGCAAATTAGGTTATTTTGTTGTCGATAATAACGAAGAGCTTACTGAAATAAATAAACAAGCGGGAGAAAGAAACATTAAACAAAAAATCCTTCTCCGTATAACCCCGGGAATTGATCCCCATACACATAAAGCTATCGTAACCGGCAGTGTTGACTCCAAATTTGGTTCGGCTATTGAAACAGGTCAGGCTATGGCTATCGTAAAACACGCTCTCTCGTTTTCAAACGTTGAGCTCTGCGGTTTACATTGCCATATCGGTTCACAAATTTTCGAATGTGAACCATTTACTGATGCGGCTGAAATTATGATTAAATTCATAAAGCAGATAAAAGACGAAACGGGTTACGAAACAAAAATCCTTAACCTCGGCGGCGGTATGGGCGTTCGTTACATCGAAGAAGATCCCATCATCGACTATGGAAAAAATATCGACACTATTGCCGAAAAAATTAAAGCCTACGCTTCAAATAACGGCATAACTATGCCTACGATTTTAATGGAACCCGGACGTTCGCTTGTCGCTGCGGCAGGTATTACACTTTACACAGTAGGAAGCGTAAAAGAAATACCCGGTTTCAAAAAATACGTATCAATTGACGGCGGTATGCCCGATAACCCCAGATACGCTCTCTATCAGTCGATCTATACTTGTTTTCTTGCAAACAAAGCGGGAGACAAGGCAGATTACACCTGTACCGTTGCAGGTAGATGCTGTGAAAGCGGTGACCTTATTGCTGAAAATACTAAAATAGCAAATCCCGTCAGAGGCGATATACTTTCCGTTCTCTGCACCGGCGCATATAACTACTCTATGGCTTCAAACTACAATAAACTCCCACGTCCGCCTGTAGTTATGGTATCGAAAAACAAAAAATATATTGCAGTAGCAAAAGAAAGCTACGAAGATTTGATAAGGAACGACTTATGATTACAAGTATTCTTTCGGGTGATTTTGACCCAATTATGTTACTGTTGCGTATTCCGATAGTTCTTCTATCCCTCTCGTTACACGAGTGCGCTCACGGATATGCGGCTTATAAAATGGGTGATCCTACGGCAAAAATATTCGGCAGAATCACTTTAAATCCCCTGAAACACCTTGATGTTATCGGAACACTGTGTATGTTCCTCTTCGGCTTCGGCTGGGCAAAACCCGTCCCCGTAAACGCAAGAAAATTTAATAACCCCAAAAAAGGTATGGCAATTACTGCGGCGGCAGGCCCTATATCCAACGTATTACTCGCATTTGCAGGACTTATTATTTACAATGTAATCTATGAATCGTACGTGTTTTTCAGCGGCTCACAGTTTGCGGCTAACCTTTGGTACGTATTGTTGACGTTTTTTATAAGCCTGCACTATATGAACCTTTCTCTCGCAATATTTAACCTCCTACCTATCCCGCCTCTCGATGGCTCTCGCTTGGCATTTGTATTTTTATCCGACGAAGCGTATTTCAAGTTTATGAAGTACGAGCAGATTATACAGATAATTATTATGGTAGCTCTCTTTACAGGCATACTTGATACTCCGCTGACTCTTATCGTATCGGGACTTTCGGACGGTATGCAACGTATTATAAATTTGATTATAGGACTATTTGTATGACAGAAGTAACACCAAAATATAAGTTAGAGGTATTTGAAGGCCCTCTCGACCTATTGCTCTCGCTTATTGCTAAAAACAAAATTGATATTTGTGATATTCCCATCGCCCTCATTCTTGATCAGTATATGGAATATCTGTCCATGATGGAAAAAATGGATATGGATATTGCGGGGGAATTTATCGCTATGGCATCAGAGCTTATGCTCATAAAAAGCCGTATGCTCTTCCCGAAACAAGATGAAGAAGACGAAGAGGATCCTAGAGCAGCCCTTGCCGCCGCCTTGCTTGAATATAAAAAAGCAAAAGAGGCCGCAGTTTTGCTTAACGATATGTTTTCCGAATACTCGGGTAGATTTGCAAAGGAAAGCGACGTTTTCCCCGTAAAAAGAGATGAACAGCCGACCGATATGGATTCGACTCTTCTTCAAAAAGCCTTTGTCAGACTTATTAACAGAAGTAAGCTTTATTCGGCTCCGCCCGAAAAGGTGTTTGCCCCTCTTCTGCGCGGAAGAATGGTATCAGTTTCGGAAAAAATACTTTCCATTATGAAACGTCTCCGCAGACAAGGCCGTGATTCGTTTGATAATCTTATGCTTCTCTGCGAAAATCGTTCCGAGCTTGTGGCGTCCTTTATGGCTATATTAGAACTGGCAAAAGCAAGAAGAATAGAACTTGAAGAAACTGACAGCGGCGAACTCAATATTATCCTCAATACTCACTCTAACCGAAAGGCAGTAAACGAAAATGCAGAATGAACTTGATATGTCAAAAAATTTTGAAATAATTGAAGCTGTGCTTTATGCCGCAGGACACCCCGTTTCATACGACAAAATTGCCGATATTCTCGAAACCACTCCTGCAATTGCAAAAAAAATGGTCGAGGACTTTGCCGAAAAATATAATAACAGCGATATGCCGAGAGGTATTCAGCTCCTTATGTTCGATAAAGCTTGTCAGCTTTGTACCAAGAGCGAATACGAGTCATACGTAAAAATGGCCCTCGGTATTAAACAAGGCAGAGGTAACCTCTCTAACTCCTCTCTTGAAGTACTCGCCATAATCGCATATCATCAGCCCGTTACACGCGCATACATAGAACAAGTCAGAGGTCTCGACAGCTCGTACTCCGTCGCACTTCTCCTTGAAAAAAATCTTATTGAGAAAAAAGGACGACTTGACGTTCCCGGAAGACCTTCTCTTTACGGAACAACTCTCGACTTTCTCCGTTGCTTCGGTCTTACCTCTCTCGATCAGCTTCCCTCGGTGGAAATGCTGACGTTTGACGTAAACGAAGAAGAACAAACGGAAGAGCCGACACCCGAAGAAGTAACAGTTACCAAATAATCAACACACAATTATTTTAAAAAAGGAGGAAACGTATATATGTGGTGGCTTATACTTCTTATACCTATTGCATTGATAGTTCTCCTTTTGTTTTTAAAGGTTCGCCTTTGTCTCGTCTATGACAGTGATTTTTCGGTTAAACTAAAAGTATTGCTTTTTAATATTAACCTATTCCCACGTCAGCAGAAAAAGCCTAAACCTAAAGATTATTCGCTGAAAGCGCTTCAAAAAAAGCAAAACAAGCTAAACAAAAAGAAAGCAAAAAAACAACCCGACAAAAACTCTTCCACGTCCGACGCAAAAGATACAAAAAAGGACAAATCTGCTAAACTGAAAGAAATACTTGAGCTTATCAAACTTATTCTTGAAAACGTTATGTCTCCTTTTGGGCGTTATCTTAAAGTAGAAATAATCAAAATGCATATAACGATAGGAACAGATGATGCCGCTAAAACGGCAGTTGCCTACGGCGGTGTTTGTCAGCTTACGACATATATCGTTGAATTGCTCTCAAATTTGACCAACGTTGACGTAAAAAAGAAAAACAGCATTAAAGTCGAACCCGATTTTTTGGAGGGTAAAACCAGTGCCCAAATCAATATAACATTAGGTCTCCGAGTTTGGCACGCTCTCTCACTTACCCTTAAATTTTTTATGGCGTATATAAAGAAAAAAGGACAAAATACCACAATCGAAAATAATTAAAACTATATAAATAAACTATCCATTAGGAGGACTACTATGGACAGCAAACAAAATGATATTATCAAAACCACTCTTGACAGCTTGAAAGGTATTGTTGAGGCAAACACTGTTATAGGCGAACCTGTAACAACTGCGGGCGGTGTTACGATTATCCCCGTATCAAAAATCTCGCTTGGCTTCGCTTCGGGCGGTCTCGACTATGCCTCTAAAAAAGAACAAACCGAAAAAAATAACAACTTCGGAGGCGGCTCCGGTACCGGCGTTTCGGTTACACCTATGGCCTTCTTGGTTATTAAACCCGATTCTACGGTTGAGCTTCTCAATATGTCTACACCCGATACAACCACAAATAAAATTGCAACAGTAGGCAATATTATCGAAAAATCTCCCGACATCTTGGAAAGAATCAAAAACGTATTTAAAAAAGAAGAAAAAGGCGAATAAACTAACTCTTCCCATATAGTTTTTTGCATATAAACCTACTCTGCTTGAAATAAATACTATTAAAGTTATATTTAATTTCAACGGAGTATCTATATGAAAAAATCAATAATTCTATTGCTTGTAGCGTTGTTTGGCGCCATTCTGTGCATAAACACCTCCGCATTGTCAACGTCGGCGCAAAGCGCTGTAGTAATCGACGGACACGGCGGTTCTGTTATCTATGAAAAAAATGCGCATACGAGAATGGGTATGGCAAGTACTACAAAAATAATGACTGCCCTCGTCGCTATCGAAAAATGCCCACTTAAAACACAGGTGCAAATTGCCAATGAAGCCGTCGGGATTGAAGGCTCTTCAATCTATCTTACCTACGGGGAAACGCTTTCTATGGAACAGTTGCTATATGCTCTGCTTCTGCAAAGCGCAAACGATGCCGCTACTGCAATCGCCATTGAGGTTGCGGGCAGTGTCGATGATTTTGCCGTTCTTATGAACGAAAAAGCGGCAAGTATAGGACTTAAAGATACAAACTTTACAAATCCGCACGGCCTATACGACGACAATCACTATACTACTGCCTATGAACTCGCAGTTATAACAAAATACGCGCTCGAAAATGAAACGTTCCGCAAAATAGTGTCTACCTTTAAACAGACTATTCCGCTTAACAACGGCGAGGGGACACGTGTTCTCGTTAACCACAATAAGCTTCTAAAGATATACGATAACGCTATTGGTGTAAAGACGGGCTTTACAAAAAAAACGGGGCGCTGTCTTGTATCTGCCGCAGAAAAAGACGGCACTGTTGTTATTGCAGTTACACTTAATGCGCCGAACGATTGGAACGACCATAAAGCTATGCTCGATCTCGGCTTTGAAAAGGTTAAGACCTATCATCTTGCTGACCCGAACGGCATAACGCTTAAAATTCCCGTGGTTGGCGGTACTGCCAACTATGTAACGGTTACAAACATCGGCGGATTTAGTTATACTTGCGAAGCGAAAACGGCAAATATTACGAGTGAACTTATCGTTGACAGATTTCTCTTTGCGCCTATAAAGCAAAATGATGTTGTTGGATACATTATCTATTACAATAACGGCGAGGAAATCGGAAGAGTTGATTTGTTGGCACAAAATGACGTAAATCAGAAGAAATATAAAAAATCTATTTTAGACTTTTTCAGGAGTATTATATAATTATGGAAGAAATCCGTCTTCAAAAGTTTATTTCGACGGCAGGTATCATGAGCCGACGCGCCGCCGAAAAAGAGATTGAAGCAGGCAGAATTAAGGTTAACGGTCAGCCTGCCGAACTCGGTCAGAAGATTATCCCCGGTAAAGACCGGGTTACATACAAAGGTAAGCCTGTTGAAATCAAACAGAATGACCGAAAAGTTTATATTATGTTGAATAAGCCGAGAGGTTACGTTACTACCCTCTCCGACGATAAATCAAGAAAATGCGTTGCGGAACTCGTTGAAGACGTTGGAACAAGAGTTTACCCCGTTGGTAGACTTGATATGGATTCCGAGGGGCTGCTGCTTCTTACTAACGACGGCGACCTCGCTAATAAGCTTATGCATCCGCGCCATCGTATACCGAAGATATATCACGTTAGGGTTAAAACCGAGATTACGCCCGAACAACTGAAAGCACTCGGAAAGCCTATGATTATTGATGACTATGAAATTCTTCCCGTTGCTTGTGATATTGTTACACGAAAAGATAACTATACCGTTATTCGTATGGAGCTCTACGAAGGCAGAAACAGACAGATTCGCAAAATGTGCGAACAGACGGGACTCGAAATTACCAAACTCCAACGCGTTGCTATCGGTAGTATAAAACTCGGCGATATCCCCCCCGGAAACTGGCGCCACCTCACTAAATCCCAAGTTGACTATTTGAAAAAATCGTGAGATAAATGCATATAACATAATAACAAGAGCTATAAAACAAGTTTACTTTTTCAAAGATGTGGAAAGGTAAGCTTGTTTTGTTTTTACCTCTGTGTAATTATGTTGAGTTAGTAGGTACTCGGTTGATGCATGTGCATAGAGGAAATGTTCGTACAAATATTTTTTTAACGGGGCGTCGAGGACGTCGCCCCCTACAATATAGAGATATTGTTTGCACAAATATTCCCCCTAAAACAGCTATTTCCCAACCCTTAATTTTGTTATTTGGTAAAATTTGGTAGTTTTAACCACATATCGACAAAATTTTTTAGTAAGTATTTTATTTAAAAACCTATTGCAATAATTGGAAATTTATGGTAATATGTATTTGTGAACTAAAGAACAAACTATTACGGAGTGTGTGGAAAATGGAACAATCAATAAAAATTCTTATCGCAGACGAAAACCTTGAGTTTCGTATAGGCTGCAAGGACAACCTCTTAAAGCTCGGCTTTAAATCAGTAGAACTTGCAACAAACGGCGAAGATGCCGAAAACAAAATCAGACTCTTCCGCCCAGATCTCGTCATTCTCGACGCTTGGCTCTCAAAACTTGATTTTATCAAAGTCATAACCAAAGTTAAGGATATGGACAATCCCCCTGCATTCATCGTCATTTCTATGGTCAATAACCCCAATATCTTCTCCGAAGCTACTGAAGCCGGCGCTGAATATTGCCTCGTTAAACCTCTCGATTATACAACCCTAAAAGAACGTATAATCAGAATCGCATCTAAAAATTATCGCTCAAATCAAAATACTTATTCTCAAAAAGCTCCCCTCGCCGATATGGAAACTCAAATTACCAAAATTATTCATCAAATCGGCGTACCCGCACACATAAAAGGTTATCAATATCTTCGCACCGCTATTATGATGGCTATTGAAGATAATAATATCATCAACTCGGTTACAAAAATCCTTTATCCATCCGTTGCGCAAAAATATTCTACCACCTCCTCAAGAGTCGAACGTGCTATTAGACACGCTATCGAAGTCGCTTGGGACAGAGGCGATATTGATACTCTCAATTCCTATTTCGGTTATACTATCCAAAATAACCGCGGTAAGCCCACAAACAGCGAATTTATCGCCATGATTGCCGATAATTTGCGTTTGAAAAATAAATTCTCCTAATTTTTTTATCCCTATTATTCCCCTTTAAAGCTGCTTAAGCTTTAAAACAAAAAGCCGTGTTCCCCTCACGGCTTTTTTGTATGCGTTCTTTTGGTAAAAAGAACGCATACAAAAAAGAAACTACCTACTTTCTTGAAAGAAAGTAGGCAAAGAACTTTGCCTCTCCCGCTTTTTGAAAAAAGCTTGGCAAAAAACTTTACCTCTTGGGTTTGTGCCTCAACTTATAGTCTTATAAAATGCTTTTTTTTTAATACCTCTTGTTTATAATGTCGTTTTATGGTAAAATATAAGAAGTACATTATTAAGAGGTATATTAAATGAAGCATCCTTTACTTCCCGATTATGATTTTGATACATATAAGGAAATCACTCCCGAATTCTTGAAAAGTATAGAAAAAACTTGCGTCCTTTGCGATATCGACAACACGCTCGTCCCCTACGATGAGCCTAATCCTACCGACGATGTCTGCGCTTGGGTTAAATCCATAACCGACGCGGGAATCAAGCTTATCCTCGTTTCCAACAACGAAAAGGATAGAGTAGAAAAATTTAACGAAAAGTTAAATCTTCCCTATCTCTATAAATCGGGTAAGCCCTCACGTCGTACCGTAAAAAATGCTTTGAAAATTCTTGGCGAAGAAAAGAAAAACGCCGTTATGGTAGGCGACCAGCTCCTAACCGACGTCATAACAGCAAGAGTGTCGGGCATTACCTCCGTTTGGGTTCCCACTATCAAAAAAGTCGAAACTCCTTTCTTCAGATGCAAATCAGCTATCGAAAAGCCCTTCATTAAATATTATTACAACAAGAAAGCGAAGAAAAATATATGAGCGCACTATTTGGTCCGGGCGGTAACTCCCTCTCCTTCTATGCTTCCGGCAAAAAAAGCACTGTAGAAGCCCCCGCATGGGTTTCGAAATTTGGTCTCGACTGTTACGAATATCAAGCAGGTAAAGGATTATTCGGAAGCGAAGATACATTCAGAAAAATCGGAGAAGAGGCTAAAAAACACAATATTCGTATGTCACTTCACGCACCTTACTATATATCTCTCTCGGGAATCGAACCCGAAAAAAGACTCAAAAGCATAGACTATATTACAAAAAGTGTCGCTGCGGCTGAACTTATGAATGCTGAACTTATTGTCATTCACACGGGAAGCGCATCGAAAATATCGCGCGAAGAAGCTGTTTCACTTGCAAAAGATACTATGTACAAAGCTCTTGAAGCTGTCGGCGATACCAAAGTTACACTTGCTCTTGAAACTATGGGTAAGCTTAATCAACTCGGCACACTCGACGAAGTCCTTGATATTTGCTCAATCGACAAGCGGCTCTGCCCCGTAGTCGATTTCGGTCATTTGAATGCGAGAAATATCGGCAACTTCTTCGTTTCGGTCGACGACTACAGACGGGTATTCAACACAATAGCCGAAAAACTCGGCGACAGTTATGCTAATACTCTTCACTGCCATTTTTCAAAAATTGAGTTTACAAATGCCGGTGAAAAAAAGCATCTCACATTCGAAGACTCGGTCTTCGGTCCCCCATTTGAGCCTCTTATGGAAGCTATTGCTAAAGAAAACGTTTCGCCGAGAATCATCTGCGAATCCGACGGCACTATGGCTGAAGATGCTTTGGCTATGAAAAATTATTATAAATCGCTTATTTCATAAAAAACACGGGCGAAAATGCCCGTGTTTTCTTTTGTTATATTATCCGTACTTTTGGAAACAATTATATTATCATAATTTCCATAAATACGGAGTTTTTTTATGCCATATACTAATTTTAAGGATTTTGTAACACATTTTGATAAACTTCTGCGTGTCAATGACAGTTTTGATATAAACAAAAGAGAGCTTACCCTCTATAATAAAGCTGCTTGCTTGTATTTTATTGACGGCTGCGTAAGAAGCGACTTGCTCGAAAGACTTGTCGAATTCTTTATGGAAAACCGCACGTCCGCTATCCCCGACAACTGTTCTCCCACCGATTTTATCAATGCGAATATACCCTATATTGAAGTTAAGCAAACTGCCGATATGCAAATATTGGTCGATTCAGTGCTAAAGGGAGAAACGGTTCTACTCGTCGAGGACTTGGATGCCGGAATCAACATAAACGCTCGTATGTTTCCCTCAAGAGAGGTTGACGAGCCAGAAAACGAACGTGTTATCAGAGGCGCAAGAGACGGATTTGTCGAATCTATCCTAAAAAATACCGCTATAATACGCCGCAGAATAAGAAATCCAGCCTTGACAGTTTCGCACTTTACTATAGGCAAAAACACAAAAACAGACGTCGCATTGGTCTATATGAACGATAAAGCGGATAAGAGCTTTATCAAATATATTTCGGACAAACTAAACAGTATTAACGTATACGGTCTTTCTATGGGGCACGAAAGCTTGGCGGAATGTCTTATTACCCAAAAATGGTATAACCCTTTCCCAAAAATAAGATATACAGAGCGCCCCGATGCAGCAACGGCTATGCTACTCGAGGGCAGTGTTATTATTCTTTGCGACAACTCGCCCGAGGCTATGATATTGCCTACCTCTATTTTTGATTTTATGCAAGAAACGGGCGACTACTATCATCCGCCATTGGTTGGAACCTATATGCGCCTACTCCGTATATTTATTTTTGGACTGACTGTTGTTTTGACGCCCCTTTGGTATTTGTTTATAAGCAATCCGCAACTCTTACCGAATTGGCTCGAATTTATAAAAGTTTCATATACGGGCGGATTGCCTATAATCATTCAACTTTTTATACTCGAACTTGCAATTGACGGTCTGAAACTTGCTTCGCTTAATACGCCGAATGCGCTCAACAATTCACTTAGCGTTATCGGGGGGCTTATTCTCGGCGAATATGCGGTACAAAGCGGTTGGTTTATTCCCGAAGTTATACTGTATATGGCGTTCGTTTCACTTGCAAACTTTGCGCAACCAAGTAATGAACTCGGATATGCTTTTAAATTTTTGAGAGTCCTTTTACTTCTCTTAACCGCCCTCTTCAACGTTGTAGGATTTTTTGTCGGAATTTTTCTTTCATTGGCGCTTATTGCCTCGAATAAAACAGTTAACGGCAAACGCTCTTATCTATATCCGCTTATTCCTTTTAACGCAAAAGCATTAAAGAGATTATTTTTTAGGGTAAAATTAAAATAATAAAAAACGCTGTAAGCTAAATAACTTACAGCGTTTTTCTATATCTTTTTAAGTCTTTCCGAAATAGATGCAAATTCATTAGGGTTAACCTTTAACACTCGGCGGTCATAGGTAAACAGTCCGTTCGTTTCGTCTTCAACGTCGGATACCTGCGTATATACCGATGCGCACAAACCTTTTCTTACAAGCGGTAATATCTCATTTGAATAAAGGTCGCAGAATGCTTTTGCAAAATCCTCGCGTGTCTTATATTTACCATAGCCGTATTCGTTGTCGGGATTGAATATATGCCCCCCTACCCTATACGAATATCCTCCAAATTCCGATAAAACAAGCGGCTTTTTCCTTGCTTTTAATTTAACCTTGCGGAAATATATATGCTCCGAATCAACGTCGGATTCAACGCCCTTAAACCACCCTGACGCCGTATCAATAAACCTCGTACTGTCAATCTCTTTCAGTTTCTTATACATCTCCGTACCGCAAAACTGTCCCCAACCCTCATTAAATATCGTCCAGCAACAAATCGACGGGTAGCCGCCCAATATCTCAACCGTCTTTTCCATATATTCGGCAAATATATCTCTCGGCGCTTCGTCTTTGTGCAAACATCTATCGTTCAGAGTCTTTATACCAATCGTCGGCAAGGCAGTATCTCTAAAAAAACTGTAATCACCGTTGTTTATCATATCTTGAAATACAACCATACCGAGCCTGTCGCAATCATAGTAAAACTGCGGAAGCTCAATCTTTATATGTTTTCGAAGCATATTGAAACCTAATGATTTTATAGCCATAATATCTTTTTCGTACGAGGTAGGCGATGGCGGTGTCATTCCGCCGTCACTCCAATAACCTTGGTCAAGTAAACCGTGGAAAAAGTAAGGCTTGCCGTTCAAACAAAGTCTTTCATATCCGTCTACCCTCTTTATTTCAAGTGTGCGGAATGCAAAATATGACTCAACTCTATCCTTTTCTGTTTCAACAGAAAAATAATACAAGTACGGTGTTTCGGGTGACCAATATTTCGGCTCA
This sequence comes from Clostridia bacterium, assembly GCA_017547655.1. GTDB lineage: Bacteria > Bacillota > Clostridia > Oscillospirales > CAG-272 > RGIG1995. The sequence goes on along the minus strand of JAFYPF010000001.1, from coordinate 51,792 downwards.
TCAAGCGCTATCTCGCATACACCGTTATTCATATTATATTCGAATATGCCGTCGTCTGTGTTCAGTTTTACCTTTGCATCGCCTATGCTTTCAGCTTTTATTATTACTTTGTCATCTTTTATCTCTGTTTTGATATTCTTTATATATTCGTTAGGCACACTTTCAAGCCATACGGTCTGCCAAATGCCCGAGGTCGGAGTATACCACATACCGCCTCGCTTTCGGCTCTGTTTTCCATAAGGCAATAAATTGTCACGAAGTATATTCTTTACGTAAACCTCAAGGGTATTTTCGCTCTTTAGGTTATCGGTTACGTCAAAGAAAAATGAATCGTACGCCCCTCGGTGTATGCCAATAGTTTTCTCGTTCAGTATTATTTCCGAATAGTTCGAAACTGCCCCAAAATGAAGCAATACTCTCCCCTTGTTAAACCCCTCGGGCAAAGAAAACTGCTTTTTATAAACAAAAGAATCGTAAACTTCCTCGTCTAAATTTATTCCCACGCCCGACAACAGCGTTTCGGGTGAAAACGGCACTTTTATTTTTTCAGTCTCTGTATATTCATCTCCACGACGAACGCAAAACTCCCACTCGCCGTTTAAACACAAAAACGAATCCCTTTTCATCAAAGGTCTTGGGTAAATATCCCACGGAATTTCAGGTAAATTCAATCCCTCTTCTGTATAAAGCTCTGCAAAATTACTCATATTTTTTATTTGTATCCCCATTATATTTTTTCATAAACGCAAACTGTACGAAAAGCACCGCTATTAGCGCAATCGCTACAATAAGCGCAGCTACAAATATACCTTCATTCGGTATAAAACTGCTTGTTCCGTCATCATTTACAATCATTTCGGCATTTTTAAGCACCCTTGCACCAATCGCAGGGCCTATTATACCCGGTATCAGCACCTGTCCCACTATGCGCAATCCCTGAAACTGTCCCGCTTTTCCCTCGGGAGTGCAATCTCTTATCATAGCTCCAAACACAGCCGCAGTCGCAAGATATCCGCCTATAACAAACAATGAACCCACAAATACGGGAGCTGTCGATTTAAATAAACACATTACAACGTAACCTATACAAAGTAAAATAAGCGTTGGAAGTACGGATTTCCTGTAACCTTTCTTATCATATACCTTACCGTACAATGCCGTAAATACCGCCGCTATAATAACTGCAGGTGCCATTATAAGCACGTAATTCTCCATGCCGAGAGACACGTTGTAATAAAGAATCAGATAAGGCATAAATATCTGTATGGATGTGCCAAATAACGCAAATGCGGCAAGAGTAACGTAAAGGTTTGCATTTTTCTTTATTACCGACGGTCTAAAACCGTATATTATATTCACAAAATAATTCTGCTGCTCTTGTATCTTTTCTCTTTTTTCCTCAATTAAAAATATACCGAGTATTCCGATAACAATTACTGCAATTCCTATTATCAAATAAATCGCAGTCCAACTCTTTGCTTCGTTTAAGTCAAAAGACATAAAACCACCAAATACTGCAAGCATAGCCAACAACGGCATCATAGAATTTATACCCTCTGCCGTACCTCTGTTCGTGCTGTCGGTCATATCCGTCAGCCACGCATTAAAGCATGCATCGTTTGCCGTAGAACCGAAAAAGGTCATTATACAGTCCATTACAATTACAAGCGTAATTGCAATCGCAGACGCCGAAGCTGCCATAGGAAACAAACTGCTTATCGTATCTAATCTTATAAAAGCAAAACTTGCTATCGTTATTCCCCAGATAATATATCCGCCGCAAATAAATATCTTCCTTTTCCCTACTTTATCTGACAGCGCGCCTATTATTACAGTCGTAACGGTAGCCGATACAGCCGATGCCGCTATCATATATGATATTGATTCGGCTGACGCATTGAACATCTTGTAGATAAATACGTTAAAATACATATTCTCTACTACCCATGCAATTTGTCCGGTCAGACTGAATATCCACAATGATATCCAGAATTTTTTTGACAGCTTTGTTTTTTCCATATAACCGTCTTCCTCTCATTTTTATTTTATCTCTAATAAGTATACCACATATACGTAATTTAATCAACATTTTTATATTTCGTTATAAATCGCCTCTATCCACTTAAAAATAAAAATGTAATATGTAGCAATTACCGCAAAACTTTTAAAAAAAGACTCTTGAAAAAAATTTATCCCCAAAGCAAAATGCTTCGGGGATTGTTTTATTGTATTAACCCAATTTCTGTTTAATTGTCGCAAGTCTTTCAAGCGCTTCGTAAAGTGTCTCGTCTTTCTTTGCGTAGTGAAGTCTTACGATATCTCTCACGTCTTCCATAAAGAATGACGTTCCGGGAACTGCTGCAACTCCTACCTTTGCTGCCATCTGCTCACAGAATTCAACGTCTGTCTGACCTTTCTTCATAAACTGACCTATATTAGCCAATACGAAGTACGTTCCCTGCGGATCGGAATATTCAATACCAAGTCTGTCAAGACCTTCGGTAAATATCTTCTTCATATGCGCATAATGCTGACCAAACTCGTCATAGTAGCTATCGGGAAGCTCAAGTCCAACTACTGCCGCTTCCATAAGAGGTGCGGGAGCACCAACGGTATTAAAGTCGTGGTACTGTTTAATTTTATCCATAATATGCTGGGGAGCTATAGCATAACCAAGTCTCCAACCTGTTATAGAATAAGTCTTTGACAAACTGCTGCAAGAAATAGTTCTTTCCCACATACCGGGGAGGCTATTCATATAAATATGCTTATGTCCTTCGTATACGATATGCTCGTAAACTTCGTCCATAATAACGTATGTATCATACTTAATAGCAAGGTCAGCTATCTGCTTAAGTTCAGCCTCTGTAAACACCTTACCGCTGGGGTTCGATGGGTTACAAATAAGGATTGCCTTTGCGCCCTGCTTGAATGCATCTTCGAGTACGTTTGCATCATAGTTAAATGCGGGGGGAATAAGGGGTACAAATATAGGTTCGCAATCAACAAGAAGCGTCTGCGCGCGATAGTTCTCAAAATAAGGCGAGAACATAATTATCTTGTCACCCGGATTAGTAATAGCAAACAATGTGTCTACCATAGCCTCTGTCGAACCGATTGTAACAACAACCTCTGTTTCCGGATCAATCTTTCTGCCCATAAATCTGCCGCACTTTTCAGCCAAAGCACGTCTGAAGTTAGGCGCACCCATTGTAATAGGATACTGGTGAGGTCCGAGCTGACTAATCTCCTCAAGTCTGTCTGTCAAAACTTTGGGAGGATCAAAGTCGGGGAACCCCTGCGCCAAGTTAATTGCGTTATTCGCTATAGCGATTCTGGTCATACGGCGTATAACAGAATCTGTAAAATGTTTTGTCTTTCTGCTTAATTCCTGCATATCATTTCTCCTATTTAAATAATCAGTTGAGCCCAAGTTGCGATCCGGGAATAGTCTTTAAGCCGTTAGTTTCAAGAACGTCAAGTACATTGGCATCATCGGCAAAACGGAACACCATATACGCATCTTCCGTTCCCCTATCTATAAGAGAATACATATATTCAATATCTATATGCGCATCTGACATTTTCTGCAAAACCTCTGCCAATCCACCCGGACTATCGGGAACAGATACAACGTCAACTTCATTCACGCTTACAATACAGTTTTCTTTAGACAACGCCTCTCTTGCTTTTTCAACATCACTAACGAGCATACGCAATATTCCAAAATCTGCCGTATCTGCAATAGAAAGAGCTCGAATGTCAATTCCATTCTCATAAAGTGTTCTTGTAACAGAGGCTATCTTTCCTGATTTATTTTGAATAAATACCGATAACTGCTTAACCATTTTATTACTCCTCCTATATTTCAATCCAATAGCTTACGCTTGTCAACAACTCTTACAGCCTTACCTTCAGAACGAGGAAGCGAATTAGGCTCCATCAGTATAACCTTCGCATTGATACCGAGAATAACCTTAAGTCCCTCGGAAAGTTCCTTCGCCTGTTTGTCAAGCCCCTTAACTGTATCGCGGAAGTTTTCGGGAGAAAGCTCTACTCGTACTTCAATACTGTCAAAGTTATTTTCTCTGTCAACAACAATTTGGTAGTTTGCTGTATATCCTTTTTCAATAAGAACAGTCTCAATCTGCGACGGAAATACGTTAACACCTCTGATAATAAGCATATCGTCGGTTCTGCCTCTCGGCTTTGTCATCTTAACAAGTGTTCTGCCGCAAGAGCATTTTTCTCTTGTAATAACACCAATATCTCTCGTTCTGTATCTGAGTATCGGGAATGCTTCTTTTGTTATGCAAGAAAAAACAAGTTCGCCCTGCGTGCCGTCGGGGAGTACGTCTCCCGTATCTGGATCAATTACTTCAACAATAAAGTGGTCTTCGTTTATATGCATACCCGTCTGCTCTGAACACTCAAAACCAACACCGGGACCGATTATTTCTGTCAAACCGTAAATATCAAACGCCTTAAGTCCGAGCATATCTTCAATTTGCTTACGCATCTCGTTCGTCCAGGGTTCAGCTCCAAATATACCCGCTTTCAACTTTATATCGTCCTTGGTATAACCCATATCGTGAAGTGTCTCGGCAATATGCAACGCATACGAGGGAGTACAACAAAGTATAGTTGAACCAAAGTCTTTCAAAATAGTAATCTGTCTTTGTGTATTACCGCTTGAAACGGGGATTGCAGTCGCTCCCAACTTTCTCGCTCCTCCATCAGCGCCAAGTCCGCCGGTAAATAATCCATAACCGTATGAAACGTGTACCATATCTTCATCGGTACAACCTGCTGCCGTAAACGCTCTTGCGCAACAGTCAGCCCACAAATCCATATCATTTTCCGTATAGCCTACGACAATCTGCTTACCTGTAGTACCACTCGAAGCATGTAGTCTTACTACGTCCTTCATAGGAACTGCAAACATTCCGTATGGGTATGTATCACGCAAATCTTGCTTATAGTTAAAAGGAAGCTTACAAAGATCATCTACACTTTTGATATCTTCGGGAGTTACACCCATTTCTTCCATCTTCTTGCGATAGTGAGGAACGTTCTCATATACTCTTTTTACAGTTCTAATCAATCTCTCACTTTGAATAACCTTCATTTCCTCCCGAGTTGCTGTTTCTATCTCGGGCTGATAGTATCCTTCCACTTCATTTCCTCCTTTCATGCATTTGCACCCAATGCAAATGCCTTTTTGTTCATTTCCAAGAATTTTTGAGGAACACTATCCTCAATTGCCGTCATCCATTCTGTTTCAGTAAAATCAAAATACTTTGAAAGTCTACCCATAAGCACAAGGTTAACAGCTTTCGACGAACCTGCATTTTCTGCAAGTTCAAGAGCATCTATTGCATCAACGTTAAATCCGTCATTCTTCATTTTTTCAACAAGCTGCGCTGGATACTCTGCAGCGCCCGTTACAACGGGCATAGGGTTTATCTGTTGAGTATTGGTAATAATCTTACCGTCTTGCTTCAAAAACCTTGTCCATCTTGCAGCTTCAAGAAGCTCAAAAGACACTATAAAATCTGCTTCGCCCTCATCTATAACGGGAGAATATACAGCATCTCCGAAACGCACGTACGTTACAACAGAACCGCCTCTCTGGCTCATTCCGTGCACCTCGGAAACTTTTACGTCATATCCCTTTGTAAGAAGCAATCTTCCAAGAAGCTTACTTGCAAGAAGCGAACCTTGTCCGCCGACACCGACAATCATTATATTTTTCGTATTGTTACTCATTTTTCTGCCTCCTGCATCGCTTCGAATTTGCAAAGCTGTGTGCATACGCCACAACCCGTACAAAGCGTTGCATCTATAACAGCCTTTCCGTCAACCATACTGATTGCAGGACAGCCTATCTTCATACACATCTTACAGTTCTTGCATTTATCTGCAGAAACCATCACGGGAGATTTATGCTTTACGTATTTAAGAAGTGCGCAAGGACGTCTTGAAATAATAACAGATGGCTCTTCCTTTGCCAATTCTTCCTTAATTACGGTTTCACATTCAGCTATATTATAAGGATCAACAACCCTTACCGAATTTATACCGATAGCACGACACAATGCTTCAATGTCAACCTTTGCCGCAGGATCACCCTTGAGATTAAATCCTGTAGTTGGATTATGCTGATGGCCCGTCATACCCGTAATAGAGTTGTCAAGAATAATAACAGTACTGTTGGAATCGTTATAAGAAATATTTACAAGACCTGTTATACCCGAATGCATAAACGTCGAGTCACCAATTACAGCAACTGTCTTGCCGTCTGTCTTGCCGTAGTTAGCCTTATTAAAGCCGTGTACTCCCGAAACAGAAGCCCCCATACAAATTACGCTGTCTACTGCGTTAAGGGGGGCAACTGCACCAAGCGTATAACAACCAATGTCACCAATTACATTAAGCTTCAATTTAGACAAAACGTAATACAAACCTCTATGAGGACAACCTGCACACATAACGGGAGGACGATTGGGAATAACCGCATCTACTGCATTTCCCTCGGTATATTCTATACCAAGGCCTTTTGCAACCTTATTTTGAGACAACTCATCAATGTTAGAGAAAAGGCTCTTACCCTCGGTCTTAATACCGAGCGCATTGCAAAATTCTTCGATAAAGCCGTCAAGCTCCTCTACAACTATCACCTTTTCTACAGAAGCTGCAAACTCTTTTATCATCTTCTCGGAAATAGGCCATACCATACCGAGCTTCAATATACTAACGTCGTTTCCACAAACCTCTTTTACGTACTGATAACAAGTTCCGACAGTAATAATACCAACCTTGTTATCATTTCCTTTTTCCCATCTATTAAGCAAAGAGGTTGACGCAAATTCAGCCAATTTAGTCATTCTTTCTTCAACAATGGGATGTCTCTTCTTTGCAAATCCGGGCATCATTATGTATTTTGAAGGATTCTTAACGTATTCAACCTGCGATCTTTCAACACGGTTGCTTGTTTCAACTATACTCTGTGAGTGAGCAACACGCGTACACATCTTCAAAAATACGGGAGTATCAAATTCTTCGGATATATCATAAGCAATCTTTGCAAATTCAAGCGCCTCTTTTGAGTTGGAAGGCTCTAGCATAGGCAATTTCGCCGCCTTTGCATAGTGTCTTGAATCCTGCTCATTCTGTGAGCTATGCATTCCGGGATCATCTGCCACACCGATAACCATTCCCGCATTAACACCTGTATAAGAAATAGTAAACAACGGATCTGCCGCAACGTTAAGTCCAACGTGCTTCATTCCGCAAAAGCTTCTCTTACCAGCCAAAGCCGCACCAAACGCAGTCTCCATAGCTACCTTTTCATTGGGGGCCCATTCCGCATAAATTTCAGCATACTGCGCCGCACATTCGGTTATTTCAGTACTCGGAGTTCCGGGATAGCTCGAAACAAACGAACATCCTGCCTCAAATAAACCTCTCGCAACAGCCTCATTACCTAACATTAGCTGTTTCATCTATATTTTCCTCTCTTTCTTTCCGCTACTCAACGGAGGAATCTAACAAAAAATAATGCCATTATTATACCACAAACACAATATATATTCAACAATATATTGCCTTTAATTTTTTACATTTTTCTAAATTTTTATCCCATATGCTCTTTCACCGATACGGTAACGCTTTGAGCATAGCAAGAGAATACGTCTTCAATCATCTTTTCGTCGGGTTTCTTTGTAAAACCGCTAACCACAGGCACAATTACAAGTCCTGCAAGCATACAAAACGCTCCCGAATTTATGGGCGATTGCAAAATAGTCGGGAATACGTTTCTGACAACCATATTTGCAATCATAACAACCGTTGAAAAAAGAATATTTACCCATACAGCCGCCTTCGTTACGCCTTTCCAGTACAATCCATACAGAAAAGGAGCAAGAAAAGCACCTGCCAATGCGCCCCACGACACACCCATAAGCTGCGCTATAAATGAAACACTTCCCTGGTGCTGAACAATTGCAATTATTGACGAAATAACAATAAACACAACTATCAAAACACGCATAACAAACACTTGTCTTTTCTCATTCATATTTCTGTGTATCTTTTCTTTTATAAAGTCGAGAGTCAAAGTTGAGCTTGACGTCAAAACAAGAGAAGACAACGTCGACATTGATGCCGAAAGTACAAGTACTATTACTACACCTATCAACACGTCGGGTAAACCCTTAAGCATATTCGGAACAATCGAATCAAAAATCACAGCCCCATCAGCCGTCGTATCAGGAGTAAACAATCTGCCGAAGCCGCCGAGAAAATAACATCCTCCCGCAACTATAAGCGCAAATATCGTTGAAATAATAGTACCTTTTGTTATAGCTTTTTCGTTCTTTATTGCATAAAACTTCTGAACCATCTGCGGAAGTCCCCAAGTGCCGAGTGAAGTAAGAAGAACAACTCCCGCAAGATTAATCGGATCGGGACCAAAAAACGAAGTCAAAGCCCCTTGCTTTATGCCTTCGGCTCCGCTTGATATTCTACTCAAGCTATCCATAGCTGCCGTAAGTCCGCCTTGAGTGCTAAGAACAGCTATTATTACGGCTATTATGCCGACTATCATAACAATTCCCTGTATAAAATCGTTTATAGCCGTAGCCATATATCCGCCCGCTATAACGTATATCGCAGTCAATATTGACATTACTATTACGCACGCCTCGTAAGGTATATCAAACGCCATACCAAACAAACGGCTAAGTCCGTTGTAAAGCGATGCCGTATACGGAATCAAGAATATAAATATTACAGCCGATGAAAGAAGCTTCAAGCCTTGACTGTTATAACGGCTGCTGAAAAACTGCGGCATCGTCGCGCTGTCAAGATGCTGTGTCATAATACGGGTACGTCTGCCGAGTATTATCCAAGCAAGAAGTGAACCGATAATGGCATTTCCAATACCTGCCCACGTTGCTGCAATACCATATTTCCAACCAAATTGTCCTGCATACCCAACAAAAACAACTGCCGAAAAATACGATGTCCCATAAGCAAATGCCGTAAGCCAAGGACCGACACTTCTTCCGCCAAGTACAAAACCGTTAACGTCTGTTGAGTGTTTGCGGCAATACAAACCAATACCTATCATCGTACCAAAAAATACTACCAACATTGCAATTTTTATAAACATTTTTCCACCTGATTTTTGCTCAATAATTTCAAATTTATTTTGTTGTCTGCGCCTCTACAAGTCTGCCTGCTCCATACATCTGACGTAATACCGGTTTCTCAATCTTTCCGGTGGGATTCCTGGGAACCTTTGCAAATATAAGCTTTTTAGGCCGCTTATATCGAGGCAGTGCATGACAGAACTCATTTATCTCGTCTTCTGTTGCTGTAATTCCCTCTTTAAATTCAATAACTGCCGCCGCAATCTCGCCAAGTCTTTCGTCGGGAAGACCGATAACCGCAACGTCCTTTATTTTTGTATTAGTATTCAAGAAGTCTTCAATCTCAACGGGATACAGGTTTTCACCGCCCGAAATAATAACGTCTTTCTTTCTGTCAACAAGATAAATAAATCCATCTTCATCCATTCTTGCAACGTCTCCGGTAAACAACCATCCGTCTCTCAAAACTTCATTCGTAGCCTTTTCGTTCTTGTAGTAACAAAGCATTACGCCGTCGCCCTTAACTGCAAGTTCTCCAACCTCACCCTGCTCTACAGTATTTCCGTTTTCGTCGACAATCTTCGTTTCCCAGTTATATCCGGGTTTACCTATAGCGCCAACCTTATGAATATTCTCAACGCCAAGATGTACGCATCCGGGGCCTATAGATTCGGACAAACCGTAGTTTGTATCATATTCGTGGTTCGGGAACTTCTTCTTCCACCTGTTAATTAGACTGGGCGGAACTGGCTGTGCACCGATATGCATAAGTCTCCACTGTTCAAGCATATAATCGTCAAGATTTATCTTGCCGTCTTCAACAGCATTAAGCAAATCCTGCGCCCACGGAACAAGCAACCACACAATTGTACATTTTTCTTCAGTTACAGCACGCAAAATCCACTCGGGCTTTACACCTCTTAAAAGCACTGCTCGGCTTCCCGAAAGTAAGCTTCCGAACCAGTGCATCTTCGCCCCCGTATGATAGAGGGGGGGAATACACAAGAATACGTCGTCTCTCGACTGACTGTGATGATTCTGTTCGGTTTCACAAGAACACACCAATGCTCTGTGGTTATGCAAAATTGCCTTCGGTCTGCCCGTCGTTCCCGACGAGAAATATATCGCCGCATAATCTTTTTCTCCAACCATAATGGGTGGAGCCTTTGTCGAGGTATAATTTACAAGCTCAAGATAGCTTTCGGAAAACGCAGGAACGTCTCTTCCAACAAAAAATTTAAACTTTAGTCTATCAAGAGCATTCGGTACGGTTTCAAGTCTTTCTGTGAACTCGGGTCCAAACACCAATACGTCTACGTCCGCCAATTCAAGACAGTATTCAATTTCATCTCCCGAATATCTGAAGTTCATCGGAACTGCAAGCGCTCCCGATTTCAATATACCAAAATATATAGGCAACCATTCAAGGCAGTTCATTAGAAGAATAGCAACCTTCTGCCCTTTCTTTATGCCACGACTCAGCAAAAGGTTTGCAAATCTATTAGCCTTTTCATCAAACTGTCTCCAATTTATCTCACGTCTGTAGGGGACATCGGGCGTTGTATTTTCAATAAGACTAAAATCCCTCCAAGTTACCGCATTATCTCTTTCTTCGGAAGGGTTTATCTCAACCAATGCGGTTTCATCTCCGTAAAGACGCGCATTTCTTTCCAAAAAATCTGCTATTACCATTTTTTCTCCTTATATATCTTAAGTTTTTATTTTCTAATTTTAACATATTGGTATATGGGCTCCGCCCGTATACCAATAATTATAACAAACAAAATGTCCCCTGCGAAAACAATTCGCAGAGGACGATTATTACACCGTGGTACCACCTCAATTGGTTCTCATTAAGTCCGTAGTCAAAAAGCTATTAGACTCTAACGCTGTAACGGGCGTTCCCGTCTTACCCTACTGAATAAGTTCGGATAAGCCGCTCGGAAATGTATTCAACAACATCGTCGTCTTTGTCTCGCACCAACCGACAATTCTCTGTAAGAGTCTCGACGTTATCTACTTGTTTTCGTCAACACATTTAATTTATATAAGTATAATACCACTTTTCTATGCTAAAGTCAAGAAGTATTTAAATTTTTTTATTTTTAAGCATCGGGAGCAATTCTTGAAGGCAATACTATACGTCCGTATGCGTTCATATAACGAATCGGGCCCTTAAATCCGTCAAAATAAAGTCTCTCTTCTTCAAGCTCTTCTATTCTTTCAAGCTTACCGTTAAGATAATCGGTAACCGCTTCAATGGCACTCATTATTCTCACAAGCAAAGACCCGTAACGAAGGTCCATTATATCCCAACCAAATGCCTTATAAATCTTAAACCAGCAATCCTTGTGATATGAACGTAGTTCCAATACCCTGTTCTTCAAATCGGGCAGATATTCTTCCGCAAACTTCTTAAGTTCTTCCTTGTCATCAGCCTTGTATGCCTTAACCAGAGTCCCATTTCCGATTTTATCGCCAGAACGTCGGAAACATCGCCCAAAAAGCTAAAAAAAAACAACTATAAGTATCAATTATCAATATACTCTAACCTTATATTTTAGCCTTCTCTCTTTTGGGTCTTACAAGATTATACATTTCCTCGGCAGCAAGTCTGGTCTTCGCAACAAAATCTCCCTTCGTTTTCGGAAAACAGTAATACAAAGTTTCTCTGTTTCCGATACTTATAACGTCGCCTATCTCATACCAAAAATAATCGGAATTTACACTATGTGAAACAAGTGGCTTTTGGGTATATTCAAGCTTTCCGTCACACCCCGACAAGCAAAAACCGTTTTTGTCGTGTATCAAATGTCCGTCGCCTATTTTATACAAAGCCTTGTAGTCAACCAAAACGCATATTTCAACGTCAACGTCAAGCTTGTAGCTTCCTTCAACTATCTCCTGCCTTACACAATCCCTCTCCCATTTATACCAATCGGGAATGTGGCTGAATTCAGTCTCGCCCTCTAAAGCCTTTAGCTTTCCGTATTCATCAAGCTCATATTCCTTTCCGCATTCATGGCATATAAGCTTTGTTCCTTTGCCCTCCATTTTGCCTTCGGTTTGACAATGGGCGCATTTATATAATATTCTGTTAAGCCCATCTGCTCGGAACGGCTCGTCTATTTTTATTTTATTCTCATTTTGCCACTCGAAATTATCAAATGTAAAAGTCTTATCCAAAATCTCGTCTATTTCGGCTATTGACTTATCTCTTACCTCATCAAGTGAAAGTATACAGGAAATATCTGCGCTTACCTTAACCTTTCGTCTTTGCAAACAGTTATAAAGAGGATCGCGTGAAAATGCTCCAAACGTGTGTATGCTTATTACCGGCACGTCGAGCTTCTTCACAAGCCTTCCCAACCCTCTGGGCAATGCAGTAGCGCAACCGTCAAAGCTGTATCCTGCTTCTGGATACATAAGAACACTTGTTTTGAGTTCTTTTAATGCATACGCCATATCGGATATAAGAGTAACGTCGTTTACAAATTTTTGTGTCGGAATACAGCCTATTTCTCTCATAAGCCAAGCCTTGCTTACAAATGCGTCGGTCGTTGCCACAAAACAAAACGGTGTCGGATATAAAATTTTATTTGCAATCTCAAAATCTATAAAGCTTGAATGGTTCATCAATATAAGGCAAGGTCCGTTTCCCGCCTTTTCCATATCTGTTTTTGTATATGAAAATCTTGTCGCCCACATATCAAACTGCGACAGTATTCTTACAAGCGTTCTGAAAAATATATTTGGCCTCTTTGGATTAAAGTGCTTCGGTCTCTTTATTTCGTTTAATTTTTCAAACTGCAATTTTTTGGTTTTTATTTTCATAAAAAGCCTCCGATTTTATATACTTAAAAAAATTATATCACACAATTCAACAAAAAACAATATTATTGTTTTTAAAAATACTTCAATAAAAGGCTATACAATTAAATTTCGGGGCATACTGTATATACAAATACAAAGAAAGGATTTTGTTAAAAAATGATAGAACACGATACAATAAAACTTCTTCGCGAATGTGATTCGGGCGTAAAAATGGGCGTATCCTCAATTGAAGACGTAGTTGATACGGTTAAAAACAGAGAATTCAAAGAAAAACTTATCGAATGTAAAAAAGACCATGAAGATCTTGAAAGCAAAATAAGACTTCAGCTCAACCGCTTCAGCGATGACGGAAAAGAGCCTAATCCTATTGCAAAGGGTATGTCATGGATAAAAACCAACGCAAAATTAGCAGTCGATGAATCGGACAACACCGTCGCTGACCTTATGACAGACGGCTGTAATATGGGTGTTAAATCTTTAAGCCGCTATCTCAACCAATACAAAGCGGCAGACGAATATTCAAAAAATATTGCAAAAGACCTTATTTCTCTCGAAAACAATCTTGCAAACGATATTAGACAATATCTGTAAAAATTTATAAACAATGTAAGCGGTTGTTTAATGCCATTGGGCAGAAAACAACCGCTTTTTTCTCTTTTTGGGGAATTACAATCCCTTTTTGATTCTCTATTTTATTCTACATAAAAATTTAAAAGATTCTTTATTGTTTATAAAACAGCTTTAAACCTAAACGTTAATTTATCTATATCAATAATTATTTCTGTTAATCAAGAACAATCAAAGGTTCATGAAAAACAAGCTCTTCTCCTGTATCCATCCAACTCGGCGCATGTTCAAGTATAAGTCCTATATCAGCAGGAGCTGTCAACGAATATATTTGTTCTTTTGTTAAGTAAACTAAAATATATCTTTCTGTATTTTGTGACTCCGTATCAATCTTACAATTTCCCCAAACGATAGTTCCGTTTTTTACAACATAGCCAAGTGATTCTAAATAAGTTATTACCCTATTTTCAATTAAATCACGTTGTTTGGCTTCAAAAGCTTTTAAATCATTTTCAAAATTCTCTTCTGCTCCGGTATATATATCATAAAGCCGTTTACATTCATTACACCCCTCTATAAATTGTTTATTCTCTCCCGAGTGCATTTCTTGTGAATGTCTTGTATAATCCAAGTAATATTTAACAACACCTTGCGTGAGATCTGTTTTCTTTTTGGCAAGTTGTTCATCCAGATATTTTGAAGAAACACAACAAACTCTAATAGCTAATACGTCGTTTTCTTTTATTTCTTCGGATTCCAACACCTCAAACAAATCAATATCGACCTGAACATCCCCGTCCAACGGAGGAGATATGTAAACATCACCGTTTATCCCATTATAGGGGGCATTTCTGTATATTACAGAAACTTTTTCTTCGGGCTTTAACGGCAATTCCAAACTTTCAAATATTTCTTCGGATTTATAATTTGAAAATAAATTTTTACCATCACGCTTAAAAAATGTTAAAGTTATAATCAAACACGAAACAATAACTAAACACGCCGCAATAATATATCTTATTTTAGGGGTATGCTTCGATTTACCCTCAACAGCATTATATATGTGTTCATCAATATACTTTAAATCTATATAACTCAAAGAAACCAATATTCTATTATTCATAATGCCCTCCATACATTTTACTTATTTATAAACCTACTTTCATACATTTAATTCAGCCCTTCATACACATATTCCTCCTTTTAATAATTCTTTTTTTAATTTTTCTCTCATTCTCGTTAAACGGGTATTAACAGAATTTTCTGTCATATGTAGTCTTGTCGAAATACTTTTTATTGATTCAAAATCATAGTACCTACTTATAAATATCTCCCGGTTAGTCGCCGATATATCCGCCAAAAAAACATTAAGAATTTGGGTTATATTTACACTATCAATCAAATCATCCAAGCCATCATCAATTGCTGCAAGTTCAATTTCAACACTTTTATAATCAGTGCTTTTACGCTTATCGGCATTTTCTTTTCTCAAAACATCAATAGTCCGTCTTCTTGAGAGCATACAAACGTAAGATGCAACAGATAAGGGCGAAGTAGGTGGAATAGAGTTCCAAACATCTAACAAAACATCGTTTAAACACTCGTTTGCGTACTCTATATTATTAAAAATATTCATCGATATACGTCTAATAAGCTTCCCAAATTGCTCCTGAATAATTTCAAGAGCTTTTTCATTTCTTTCAAACAGCATTTTAATTATTTCGGTATCATTAATCTTATTCACTTCACTTGACTCCAATTCGTTGTATGCTTTCATATATTATATCGGGAAATAAAGCAAATTATTTCTTTTTTTAGCAAATTTTTTATATATCAATATAATTAAAAACATAATTTTAACAATAAAAATAATTAATTAAATATCAAAAGTTAATTAACATTTCAAAACATAATAAATTTTAGGAAAGTCTATTAGAAAATTATAATTTTCCCCTAGCAAACTTTAGCTATGGGAAAATTGATATGCCTATAAAATAAAGATAGAAAACTCAAGCAAATTTGAAGTATCCTATCTTTATATTGTTATTGATTTAAAGCTTCGTAAGCAAACTTTGCCGAGTCGGGAGAATACGTTACCCCCAACGAATAAACAGGCACCTTTGAAAAAAAACTGTCCAATACTTCAAACAATAAATCTATTGACTGCGACCGGCTCGGCCTTAATATCTGTTCAAACAACAGCCCCATTGCCTCTGACGGTGTTAATCTTTTTATCTCATTTTGCTCTGACCTGTGTATAAAACACACCGCTTTCAAAGGAACGATAATATTATTACTCAAATCACTTTTTCCCGAAAAAGGCGAGCCTGATGCATAAAAAACTCCGTTTATCTCTCTTATTGCAGGTTTATCGTCGTTTATAAAAGTTACATTTTCTTTTCCGAAAACATCTTGCCAAAAACCCGTGTGAGTCGATTTTCCCGTTCCGCTGTTTGCTGAAAACAAATATGCATTTCCATTATAAGAAATCGCAGACGAATGAAGCACAAAGCCGTTATATTTCAAAATCCGCACTGCAAAACAAGCTCCAAAAAATATATATTCACAGTCCTCTGCCGAAAGATAAGAATGTTCTTCGTTTTTCATCTTCAATATCTCATCGGAAATTTCAACTTTCATCACATTCTCGGGGACGTCATTTCCGGTATATAAATACTTTTCAGCATTTTTTTTCAAGCGGTCATGACACGGAGTCATTTCCACAAATATATCTGCTATTTTATATATTGCCATACAATCCTCCGGATTTTTTATTAAAAAAATAAAAAAATGCGTTTTGTTAACAGTTTTGTAAAAGAAAAGTGTTATATTTCTTCTTGTGTATATATCTTATACTTAAAATATTATACATTGTACAAATATTTTTGTCAATAAATTCGCATTATTCCTTCTTTATGTTTTATTATGAAAAGGATTAGATTATGAATTTCTTAAAAAAGATTTCCGAAAATAAAATAATTAGGCTTTTTATGGGTTGCTCAAAAAAAGCAATTTCATTTCTTCATCTTCACCCATTTTGGCGTTGCCTTTCCATTACTTTTTTTACGCTTATCATATCTGAATCGTTAAGCAGGCACTCCGTGTTTGAAGCCTTCTCATTTCTTTTTAATTCTCCTTACGCATTTTTTTATAATTATTTGATTATCTTGGTAACATTTTCGGCAGCCCTTTTCTTCCCCAAAAAAGCATTCGCTTTGGCAACTGTTTCATCTGTATGGATTATTCTGTCTCTTATTAACTGCATTGTGCTTTCATACAGAATTACACCTTTCTCTGCAATCGACTTTTCCATTGCGATAAATATGCTTGGAATAATCGATATATATCTTAACCTGTTCCAACTTTCTCTTATTATAATCGGCGGTCTTCTGTTTATAACGCTATTCATCATCTTTTGGAAGAAAAACGCATCAACCAAAATTGACTTTAAAAGAAACAGCCTTTTTGTCATAATTACAGTTATAGTAATGATTATTTCGGGAACTGTGGGAATGCAAACAGGTCATCTCAGCAAAAAATTTCCCAGTCTTGCCGAGGCTTACGAGGATTACGGTTTTGCTTACTGCTTCTCATTAAGCATCTTTGACGTGGGAATAAGCGAACCGCCCGAATATGCCAACGATACTGTCGAAAGTATTTTGGAAGAAATAAACAACGACGTGGATATTGCTCCCGACAAAAAGCCAAACATTCTCGTTGTTCAGCTTGAATCATTTTTTGATATTAACCGCGTTTCAAACCTTGTTACTACTTCAAACCCCGTTCCTAATTTTACATATTTGAAAAACAACTATCCTCACGGTCTTATCACCGTGCCCTCTATAGGCGGCGGAACTGCAAATACGGAGTTTGAAATACTTACAGGAATGAACCTCGACCACTTCGGTCCCGGGGAATACCCTTACAAAACCATTCTTCAGTCATCAACCTGCGAAACACCTGCATTCACATTAAAGGAATACGGTTATTCAGCTCACGCCATTCACAACCATACGGCTACGTTCTATGACCGCAACATTATATATTCCTCTTTGGGGTTTGATACGTTTATACCTCTTGAAATGATGTATAACACCGAATTCACAACGCTCGGTTGGGCAAAAGATAGTATACTTACCGAACAAATAATAGACTGTCTTTCTTCCACCGAGGGACGCGATTTCGTATTTACCGTAAGCGTTCAGGCTCACGGTAAATATCCCGATGAAGAATTACCGTCCGAACACGACATTCAGGTTGAATTGCAAAATAATACAGTAGCCGAAAACAAAGCTAACTATCTATATTATGTAGAACAGCTACATGAAACAGACGCTTTCATCGGAAAAGTTATCAACTATTTGAAAACTTTTGAAGAGCCTACCGTTGTTTTGTTTTACGGAGACCATTTTCCCACTATTTACATAGAAGATGACAAGCTGTTGGAAGGCTCAAAATACCAAACCGATTGGGCAGTTTGGGCAAATTACGATATAACAGGCGAAAACAAAAACTTAAACAGCTATCAGCTTATGGCTCATTTTCTTTCAATGCTCGGCTCAAACCTCGGAACAACAACAAAACTTCATCAAATATCTGACAGTATTGAAAACTATCAAAACAAGCTTGAAATGCTTGAATATGACGTTCTTTACGGCGATAAAATAACGTATGACGGTGTAAGTCCCTACAACTTTACCAATATCGAAATGGGAGTACACGATATCTACGTTACGTCACTTGAATATAACGAAAATACCCTTTTGATAAGCGGAAATAAATTTAACGAATATACAAAAATAAAGCTTAACGGTAAAACAAAAGATGTTGTATTCATCGACGAACATTGTATAGCTATAGAAAACATTGACCTTAATAATTACAAAACACTTCAAATAACACAAATTACGCACGACAGAATAGAGCTTCGAACAAGCGCAGAATATGAAATCAACAGCTTTATTCCCGACACAAACGACGAACAGTAAAAATAAATGAGGATATACACTTTATTGTGTACAGCCTCATTTTTTCTTATGGTTTGCATTTTCCGCAAGGAGAATAGCCGTCAAGTATAAGATTTTCTCGTGTACCTTTATAGCTCTTTTTATTTTCTGTAACTATATCGTCAACAGAGGCGCAATCGGGATTGTGAAACTTTCGAGAACTCGTATTTAATATATATGACGCAGTACTGTCAACAGTATTCTCTTTGTTTTCTTCTTCGGTATAATTATCTCCTGTAATATAATCTATTTGTACTTTGGGTTGTACGTTGTAACAAAACACATTAAAGCATATTCCCTCTCCGTCATCCTCTATTGAAACTGCTTCCATCAATACGCCTCTTGCTACCATTTCATTATCTAAAAAAATCGGGGTTGCTCTGTATAAAACGTGATTATCGGTTTCCTTTATGTAATCGACAACCATATTCTCAAACGGCAACATTCCTTGCACGTTCATATACCTTGTGCCTGTTATCAAATTACTCTTATTCGCATTTTCAGCCGTCAACTGATAGCCTATAAGATGGCATCTGTTATACAAATACGTCCCGTCAATAAAGTCATATTTTGATATTTGCCACCCGGTAGGCTTAACCGAGCCTATAGAACCTCTCTCCTCGGTCGGCATCAAATCTTTGCCGATACACGCCATAGCGTACGTGCATCTTCCCTTGTTATCAAGCTTTCCATACTCCTCATATGAATTGGTAGTATAGCTTTTTTCGTCAAAATACGGATTGTTGTCATTCACAACAACGTATGGCTTTTCTCCGTCAAACTCGGGGATTTTCGTATAATCAAAATATCCGATAGACACCTGCGGCAACGGCTCTTTTTCAGGTTCAGAATATGGCGGAACTATATTTATGTATGCAATAAACGCAAATACAATTAACACTACCGCCAAAACAAAATATACTTTCTTCATCTAACCCATACCTCGCAGGTTATTTTTTCGTGCGAAATCCCCTCAAATTCATAACTTTCTTTAAGTTGTCTATTTTCAAAACCTATATCAAGCTGTTTATCAAAAGGGTAATCTTTGTTCCATTTAAACACTATAAGTTTTTTTATCTTTTCGTCATATTCCTTTAAATCTGACTTTTCAACAAAACAAAAGTCCCCCTCGGTCATTTTTTCTAAAAAATTATCGTCAACTATAATCTCAAAATCCTCGAACAACTTCGCCGAATAACTATCCACATAAAGCTTTCTTCCCATAGATATAGCTTTTATTTGTTCAATTACCCTTGAATCCCTGCTTTGTCTTCTGTTATTGAATGACATTCCGTTATTCTCATCTAAACACACAAATACCGTCATAAAATCCACCTCATATCTCTATTATATCAAATAATCCAAACCTATGCAATATATAAAATAAGAGGTTTTTGTTATATTAAGCTTTTATACCATAGTATTTTTCAAGCCAGCCGTCTACAAGAGAGCCGTACTCGGCTTCTGCCTCTTTAAACACCTGAAATTCTCTCAATTGTTGTAAAAAATGCTTAAAATCTTCTCCCTGTGCCATTTTTTCTATCAGTCCCACTTCAGCCGATTTTAAATCAATAATATTATAAAGTCTTCCATCAAAATAAAAGGCCGTTGGACTTTTTAATTTTCGCATAATTGTCTTCTCGTCATATTCTCCAAACAAAATTTCAAACTGTTCCTCTAAAAGAAACCACGCCCCAATATCTTCCAAGGGAACAACACGTTCTTCATTTAAGCTATAAAATTCTTCCCTTTGTTCTTTCAAATTCAAATCGCGAATCAAGTAATATGCCGTTGGCAAATAGTTTAATTCATCTGCCCCCATTTCCAAGTAATTCTCATTATAATGTTGTCTTACATCTTCCCTTTTATAAAAAACACTCGGAAATCCATTTTTGTGTAACACAGCGGGATAATAAGCATCCAATGTACCCAATCTCCCCCAATTATACATATTGATTATGTTATATTCTTTTAAAAAACGGATTCCTTCAACAGCATCACAACTATCGCCGCCCCCCCACTCTCTTACATAGTTAAAAAATTTTGCTTTCGTTTCATCATCAGCACAATATACAAACTCCAACAAAAAATCTCTATCTTTCTGAAACTCGTAAAACAAATCTATAATACTATAAAATTCTCCTTTATAGCAAAGAAAACTTTCATTATTTAATTCCTCAATTGGTTCTAATACAGTTTCTAAACTATCAGAAGTATTTTCGTTATTATCCACATTTGGCTCTTCAGTGTTTGTACAGCCCAAGAGCAATGCTGCATAAACTAAAAACAACAATAAAATAACCGTCCACTTTACTCTTTTTTTCATCTAACATCGCTCCTTTCTGTATTACCAAGTGCATTTTTCGATTGTTAACACACTAAATAATATAAAAAACTTCTTCATCTTTCACAAAAACAACTATATTATTTTATTCTTTTATTCCATAATATTTTTCAAGCCATCCGTCTACAAGAGAACCGTACTCAGCTTCCGCCTCTTTATAAACCCATATTTCATCTAATCGAAGTAAATACTCCCTAAACTCCGTTGTTGCTCCCATTTTATCAATCAACTCAGAATCAGCATTTTTTAGATCCTTGAGTATATACAATACCCCTTCAAAATAAAATGCTGCGGGAGATTTAAAGGCATTTATTATTTCTTCTTTGCTATGCTCTCCAAACAATAACTCAAAATTTCGATCCTCAATAGGATTTTTATAATACCCACCTTCCACTTCGGTTACTTTTAAGTATTCATTATAATTATAAAATTCTTCTTTACGTTCTTTCATCGAAAACTTTTCGACAAGATAATACGCAGGCGGCAAATAGTCAAGGTCTGCCACTGACTTGTTTCTTAATTCAGTTTCAAAATATTTGTTTATTTCTGACAATCCTCCAAGCCCCGGATAAACCTCTTCACCATAGGGCGCACACTCGAAAGAATAAAAAGGATTTCCAGATAGTGATAATTTATAATAATCGTCTATGGAATATATTAAATTTGCACAAACCTTAGCGTGAAAACATTCAACCTCAAAATAATCAATTTTATACATTTCAGCTAAAGTTACGCTAAAATATTGCGCAAATCTTATCGGTTCGTCCGCAAACAAAATCTTCTCCCACAACTCATTATCAAGCGAAATGAGCTCATAATAGTCGTATATCTTTCCTTCAAAAAAATAGTATGCTTCACTGCCGAATTTTTCAAAAATTTTGCCTTTATCATCAGAATATAAAGCTTCAATTTGTTCATCTGTATATACAACTTTTCTTCCTTCATAGTTTAGCATATCGCTTGCTATGTTATATTCTTTTGATATCTCATTTGCCTTTATAAAATCGGACTTACTGACATTTAATCCTTTTATATATTGATATATCACCGGCAGCTCTCTGTCATAATTGTATATAAAATCATTAAAAGTGTATTTTAATATCTCTTCTTCATCTATGATGTTAATAAGTATATCAATATTATAGAATTCATCAATATAAATTCTGTTTGCTGTTTCATCATCATCTTTTTCAGTATTATCCTCCCACGATGGAACAACAAAATTTTTATGAAAATCCTCCCATAATTTTTGACGTTCATCATCCTCGGTTGTTTCTAATACTGTTTCTAAACTATCAGAAGTATTTTCGTTATTATCCACATTTGGCTCTTCAGTATTTGTACAGCCCAAGAGCAATGTTGCATAAACTAAAAACAACAATAAAATAACCGTCCATTTTATTCTCTTTTTCATCTAACATCGCTCCTTTCATATTACCGATTGCTCAGATTGTAATGACATTTCTGAAACAGACGTATCATTTTCAGTTGCAAATATACTCACTGGAATACAACTCGCAAGTATTATTAAAGTTATAGTTATTGATATACATTTTAAAAATTTAATACGATTTTTATATTTCATTTCAAACCTCCGCTTTTGTTTGAATACTACAGTTTACTTCGTCTGTCTTTGGAGGTTAAAAATAGGTGCATAAACCGAACCTCTACACAGCGGTTTATGCACCTTAATTTGCGATTTTCATTTTATGTTCTACAGTAAGAAAATGAGACTCAAATAAAAACACAGAAGGACCGCTGTCAAAACGTAAGCTTAATATAATTTTCATTTAATCTCAACTACTTTTTTACTATCTCAATTATATTGTACACTAAGAAAAAGCAAAAAACAAGATTATTACCACGTTTTTCTATTTTTCTCTTTTTTTAACAAACAAGCAAAACATAAATGTTATAAACTGCACAAAATAACAAATACCGAATACATGAATAAATCCATATATCCGATATAATAAATGCAAAAGATGTGTGTGGGAAAACACCCACACACATCCGGTTAAAATATTGCTGTTTTAATTATGCGAGGTTAGCTTCAAGAGTTGCAAGTTCAGCCTTAAGTTCTGCAGGAACTGTATCGCCAATCTTCGCATAGAATTCTTTAATACCGTCGATTTCTTCTCTCCATACTGCTTTATCAACATTAACGAGCTCCTTAACAACGTTAATATCGATGTCAAGTCCTTCAATGTTGATGTCTTCAGCTTTCGGAACATAACCGATTGCTGTTTCTACAGCGTCAACCTTTCCTTCGCAACGTGCGAGTATCCAAAGAAGAACACGCATATTATCGCCAAATCCGGGCCAAATGAAGTTGCCTTCATCGTCTGTACGGAACCAGTTAACGTTGAAGATAAGGGGCTTGTTTGTAACCTTTGTGCCCATTTCAATCCAATGCTTGAAGTAGTCACCCATATTGTAGCCTGCGAAAGGAAGCATTGCCATAGGATCGCGACGAACTACGCCGACAGCACCTGCTGCAGCTGCTGTTGTTTCGGAAGCCATGATTGAACCAACGAATACGCCGTTGTTCCAGTTACGAGACTGATATACCAAGGGAGCTGTCTTCGCACGTCTGCCGCCGAATACGATTGCAGAAATGGGAACACCTGCGGGATTGTTGAATTCAGAAGAAATACAAGGACAGTTAATTGCCATAGATGTGAATCTGGAGTTGGGATGTGCACCGCAAGTAGACTTATCCTTCTTGTCGTACTTGGTGAAGTCCCACTTGTTACCCTTCCAGTCAATTGCATTTGCGGGAGGATTCTTGTCGAGACCTTCCCACCATACTGTATTGTCATCAAGGTTGTGTACAACGTTAGTGAAAATAGTATCACGCATTGTTGTCTTAAGTGCGTTGGGGTTAGACTTGTCGTTTGTACCGGGAGCAACGCCAAAGAAGCCGTTTTCGGGGTTAACTGCCCAAAGTCTGCCGTCAGCGCCAACACGGAGCCAAGCAATATCGTCACCTACGCACCATACCTTGTAGCCCTGTTTAGCATATATTTCGGGGGGAATAAGCATTGCGAGGTTAGTCTTACCGCATGCAGAGGGGAATGCAGCAGAAATATACTTGATTTCGCCATTGGGATATTCAATACCGAGAATAAGCATATGTTCAGCCATCCAGCCTTCTTTTCTGCCGAGGTAAGATGCAATACGAAGAGCAAAGCACTTCTTACCGAGAAGAACGTTGCCGCCGTATCCGGAGTTGATTGACCAGATTGTGTTATCCTGAGGGAAGTGAACAATGTATCTGTTCTCTTCGTCAAGATCAGCTCTTGCATGGAGGCCCTTGATAAAGCCTGCATCGTCATCTTTAAGAGCTGCCAAAACCTTTGTTCCAACTCTTGTCATAATAAGCATATTGAGTACTACGTAGATAGAGTCTGTAAGCTCAATACCAATCTTTGCAAAGTCAGATCCGGGAATACCCATAGAATAAGGAATAACGTACATCGTTCTTCCCTTATATGAGCCCTTGTAAAGTTTCTTCAGCTTTTCATACATTTCAGCGGGAGCCATCCAGTTGTTAAGAGGTCCTGCTTCTTCTTTTGTTTCAGTACAAATAAATGTTCTGTTTTCTACACGTGCAACGTCGTTAATTGCTGTACGGTGCAAATAGCATCCGGGAAGCTTATCCTGGTTAAGCTTATACATTTCGGATGTTGCGCATGCTTCTTCACGAAGCGCCTCTCTCTGTTCGTCCGAACCATCGATCCATACGATCTTGTCAGGACAAGTAAGTTCAGCCATTTCGTTGATCCATTCGTTTACATACTTGTTGGTTGTCATTTGGTTTTGCCTCCAAAAATATTAATATTTTTTTATTTTTTCTTTATTTAAAACAGAGTTTATTTCTCTGTTTGTTTGCGTTTAATAATATCGGATAATTTTGCAAATTCGGCTATATCAAGACGTTCTCCTCTCACGTTAGGATCAAGTCCCGCCTCTATAACCGCATCAGATATTTCCTCTTTGCTTATATCCATTTTCCCCGACAGAGCATTTATAAGAGTCTTTCTTCTTTGCTCGAATGCCGCCCTTATCACCCTGAAAAACAACTTCTCATCAACTACCTTTACGGGTGGCTCATCATAAAGCGTTATTTGTATTACCGCCGAGTCAACCTTTGGCGCAGGCATAAAATTTCCCGCACTTACGTTAAAAAGCTTCTCGACCTTGCCGTAATAACTTACCGATGCTGTAACTGCACCGTAATCACCCTCTTTTGAGTTTGATGAAAGTCTGTCGGCTACCTCTTTTTGTACCATAAACGTCATCTTCTTGAACGGCAGTCTGCTTTCAAGCAAAAGCATTAAAATGGGGGTTGTTATATAGTATGGTAAATTTGCGCACACATAAACGTCTTTCCCCTTGAATTTTTCTTCATAAAGCGCGTTTAGGTCAATTTTCATTATATCCGAATTGATAACTTCAACGTTATCAAAATCAGCCAAGGTCTCTTTTAATACCGGAATCAGTCCGCTGTCTATCTCAACTGCAACCACTTTCCCCGCAACAGAACATAGCTCACGGGTTAACGTACCGATGCCAGGACCTATTTCTAGCACACAGTCATCTTCGCACGCACCACATTCATCGGCTATTCGCATCGGAATCTCTTCTCTTATAAGAAAATTCTGTCCAAACTTCTTTTGAAACCTTATCCCATGCTTTTCCATCAAGCTTTTTACGGTTCCGATATTTGTAAGCTTCATTAACTTTTTTCCTCTTGACAAAGTAATTTTCCTATGTTATAATACCTCGTGGTTTGCCGATGTAGCACAGTGGTAGTGCAGCTGATTCGTAATCAGCAGGTCGTGGGTTCAATCCCCACCATCGGCTCCATTTTTTTATTTATTTTGCTTTTTCTTCGGCAAGTCAAGTCTTATTATAGCAGTTATAATAGATGCCATAACAAACACTTCGGTAAGCACCCCTGCCGTCGAACCGCAGATAAAGTTATATACAATCCACAACGGTGAGCTTGGCAATGATATCATTCTTACAAGACTCGCCTTTTCTATTCCCCAAGCTATTGAAGTTAACACCATACCAAGCATAGGCATCAAGCTTAACGCGCCTTCCCAAGTAAAACCTACCGCCACAATACATACCAATGAAAAAAATACAATCCACCAATTGCTCTTTCCCCACTTCTTATCTTTGTTCGCAAAAACAACCGAACGAACTGCAGCAATTAGATTCAACATAGCACCCGTATATGCATTCAACATCAAAAAATGAGTCGCAAACAGAGTGCAGCTTACTATCTGAATAAGAACGATTCCTTTTTGAGTTTTCATCTGGTATGATATCATAGCAACTACAAGAGCTATAAAACCTATCATTTGCGCTATACCTGCTTGTAAACTGTCAAACTTAAATACATCAAGCAACCAATCCATCATACAACCTCAAAAATCCATAATCAATATATATATTACCATATTATTGAAAACTTGTCAACGAACTTTGTGCGATTTTCGGTATATTTCAACTTGATTTTTTTAAAAACTGCACTATAATATATAATTAACAGACACTTTACAGTACGAAGGAACCCTTTTTTGTATGGACGAAAAAATAAATTACCAAAAAATTTTCGATGAACAACTAAACATAATTAAGTTGGAAAAGAAAAAACCAACGCTATTGCTTCACGCTTGTTGCGCTCCGTGTTCAAGTTATGTTCTCGAATATCTAAACAGTTTTTTTGATATAACACTTTACTTTTACAACCCTAATATTGCTCCGTTTGATGAATATATTTTCCGTGCAAACGAACTAACTCGTTTAGTAAATGAGATGAATCTCTCTGATGATGTGAAAATAATTATTGCGGAATATACACCCAACGAATTTACCAAGATGGCCATCGGAAAAGAAGATGAACAAGAACGTGGTTCCAGATGTACCAATTGTTATTCTCTGCGACTCAAAAAAACCTTTGAACACGCACAAATAAATAAATTTGATTATTTCTCAACAACCCTGTCAATCAGTCCGCACAAAGACGCAGTAAGACTAAACAATATAGGTTTTGCCATTTCGGAAAACAGCTCCGTAAAGTGGCTCTATTCCGATTTCAAAAAGAAAAACGGATACAAACGCTCTATTGAGCTCTCGGAAAAACACCGCCTTTACAGACAAAATTATTGTGGCTGTATTTATTCAAAAAAGTAAAACAAAATACTTCTGTATATCCACAAAAAGTCTGCACATAAACAAAAACAGCCTCGCTTTTCGAGGCTGTTTTTATTGGGTTTAGATTAAATTTATTTCTTTTTCTTTGCAAGAATGACACCAACTACTACACCCGCAATTACTACTACCGCAACAATTGCAATAACAACGATTGTCATATTGGCTCCGCCATCAACAACGGGAGCTTCTGTTTCGGAAGCACTTGTTTCAACATCTTCAGCTTCTGTAACTGCGGAAGCTGTCTCTATAGGAGTCGTAACTTCAAGCTCTGTCTCTGCAAGCTCTGTAGCTGTTGTGGCTGCAACCAACACTTGTCCGCCGGTTACACCTGCGGGTAATTTAATCTCGGAAAACTCTGTTACAACACCGTATGCATTTGCAAGGTCAGAAAGCTCACCCGTCCACCCCGAGAAATCGAGTATAGATACTGCGGGCATATTGTTTGCGCAGCCTGCTGTCGCATCATTGATAGCCCATGCATCGGAGAAGTCACCGCCGTTAATCTTCAATGTAACTTTACCATCAGTATTCATCAAGCCGGTCTTACCAACCATACTGAACTCACACTTGAATTTACCACCGTTTATCGTAACGGTAGAATTACCGGAAAACTCTGCGCCCTCTTTATTGGTTCCGATAACTTCACCATACACAGTTGTTGTTCCCTCAATCACAAGATTTGCGTTTGTATTACCCTCAAGATTGTTTGTCCGAATTACAGTGCCATCGTCCTTAAGTTCCCTTCGGTTGTTAACGCCCCATTCGCCGGCAGCTATTACATTATAAGTACCGGACTTAACAACAAGATTTGTTGTTAGGTCAACACCGCCCAAATATCTGTGTCCTGCGGTAAGGCTTACATAGTTTGATTCAATGCCTTTAATTGCTTCGTCTGTCGGATAGCAGTTAACTCCCTCGCCAACAAGGGTAGCAAAGTTGTTAAAAGAAATTACACAGGATGCACTTGCTGTAGCAATATCAATATTCTCCCAGATAGATCTGCCTTCCATACCGATTCCAACGGGAGATTCAAGTACAATCTTGGCTCCTGCTTTTTCACGGTAGTCAACACCATTATATACTGATGTAATCTTAATTGTGTTTTCACCGTATTTTGCTGTAAATATGTCTATTACAGAACCATCGGAAGCGTTACTATCATTCACACCCAGGTAAACGGGACCGCAAATAACGATTGTACCACCGTCATCCTTCAAGAGTTCCGTCGCCTGATAGAAAGCTGTCTGAAAATACCATTCGGTACACCGATCATCATGAATGAAATTTTCGGGTGCGATAGGCTGTAAAGGATTTTCGGCATCGAAACCCGTTCCGTCACCTTCAAGTTTTCCAATAATCTGATTGTTTGCGTCTTTGGGAGCATCCTTGATAAAAATAACTTTATTGCTTCCGGGCTGAAGTGTATTAGGATCAATAAGCTCTGCCGCAAGAGAGCTAACTGAAACCAAAGACGCAGTGATTGCAACCGAAAAAACAATCACCAAGAATTTTACAAAGTTTTTCATAATAAAACTCTTCTCTAAATTTTTCGAATTTTTTGTTTCAAAACAACATGAAATTTACCGACAATTATAACAAAAGTATTGTATCATATATCTTTGATTTTTTCAATCACTTTTTTATTTGCACAACTTTAAACAAATTAGAAATTTAAAGTACAAGCGCCATCCTTAACTATTTTCTTCGGTTCTGCCATACCATTATTCTCTTCTGCATACTAATCTATAATATTTTTTATTTTTATTGTACGCAATAAAAAAGTCAATACCGAAAACCGCTTGACAATTGCCGTAATTTATTGCATAATAATGTAGATAGATTTATTTTCATATAAAGAGGTTTAGATTATGGCTAAAGACAAGAAAATGGTAGAGGATATAACCTCTATGGACGTTGACTTCGCCCAGTGGTATACGGATATATGCAAAAAAGCGGAGCTTATAGAATACACCAGCGTTAAAGGCTGTATGGTAATCAGACCTTACGGATACGCTATTTGGGAGCTTATACAAAAAACTCTCGACACGATGTTCAAAGAACTCGGTCACGAGAACGTATGTATGCCTATGTTCATTCCCGAAAGTCTTCTCAACAAGGAAAAAGACCACGTCGAAGGCTTTGCTCCGGAAGTTGCTTGGGTTACTCACGGCGGCAAAGAACAACTCGAAGAAAGACTCTGTGTACGTCCTACCTCCGAAACACTTTTTTGTGAACACTATGCAAATATTATTCATTCATATAGAGATTTGCCCAAGCTTTACAATCAGTGGGTAAGCGTTGTAAGATGGGAAAAAACAACAAGACCTTTTCTCCGTTCAAGAGAATTTCTCTGGCAGGAAGGACACACCATTCACGCAACGGTTGAAGAAGCTATTTTCGAAACAGAGCAAATGCTCAACGTATATGCAAAATTCTGCGAAGAATATCTTGCTATGCCTGTAGTTAAAGGTAAAAAGACAGAAAGCGATAAATTTGCCGGTGCAGTTTCTACATACGCTATAGAAGCATTGATGCACGACGGTAAAGCGCTTCAGGCGGGTACGTCCCACTACTTCGGAGACGGATTTGCAAAAGCATTCGATATTATGTACACCGACAAGGAAAACAAAAAAGTATATCCTCACCAAACAAGCTGGGGTGTTACCACAAGACTTATCGGCGCTATTATTATGACTCACGGTGATGACTCCGGTCTCGTTCTTCCTCCCGCAGTTGCTCCTATTCAGACTGTTATCATTCCTATAGCGCAGCACAAGGAAGGCGTGCTCGAAAAGTGTGCAGAAGTACGCGACAGACTTGCAAAGCACTTCAGAGTTAAACTTGATGACAGCGACAACTCTGCAGGCTGGAAGTTCTCCGAGTATGAAATGAAGGGTATCCCCGTACGTCTTGAAATGGGACCTCGCGATATTGAAAACAACCAGTGCGTTCTTGTTACAAGACATGACAGACAGAAATATATCGTTTCCCTCGACAATCTCGAAACAGAGGTTGCAGAAAAACTCCAAATGGTGCGCGACGGTATATTCCAAAAAGCTCTTGAAAACCGCGAAAAACACACGTACGAATGCAAATCAATCGACGAAATCAACGCAAAACTCGCTGAAAACGGCGACGGATTTGTTAAGGCTATGTGGTGCGGCGACGAGGCTTGTGAAGACAAGGTTAAAGAGCTTACCGGCGTAGGCTCAAGATGTATTCCTATGGACAGCGAACACTTCGGTGATACTTGTGTATGCTGCGGCAAAAAAGCTACTCATATGGTATACTGGGGTAAAGCATATTAATTTTAAATAAAAGGAAATAATTATGTTCAAATACCGAAAAAAATTCGGCAAAAACAAAACATTGTTTGATTATACTACGGCAATTATTGCAATAGTATTGTCAATCTTCGGCGTTTTTATGGTTGCAAGCGCAACGCGGGGGGGCACAACCGCCTACGTTACCAAGCAAGCTTTTGCGGTTTTTCTCGGTATTTCTTTTATGCTGATTCTGTCGTTTGTAAACTATGAAATGTTTCTAAACACCAAGCTGTGCATAGCTCTGTTTACAGCATCGGTTTCAGTTCTTGTTTTAACATTGTTTATCGGAGTCGGGCAAGGAAATCAAAGTTGGATAGAATTCGAGGGTATAGCCCTCAACGTTCAACCCTCTGAATTTGTAAAGGTATGCTTTATCATCACCTTTGCCAAGCATCTCGATTCAATTAAAGGAAAAATAAACAAACCGCTTAACGTTTTATTGCTTGTACTGCACGCGGGAACGGTAACGGGACTTATTATGCTCCAAGGCGACCTCGGTTCTGCTCTTGTATTTATGTTTATTGCTATTGTTATGTGCTTTACGCAGGGATTAAGCATATTTTATATGCTCGGCGGCTCGGCGGTTGTAGTTCTTGCTGCCCCTTACTTATGGCAATTCCTAAAACCCTATCAGCAGCAACGTATACTTGTAGGCTTTAACCCCGAATCAGACCCGTTAGGGTACGGATATCAGCAGATACTTTCAAAAGAGGCTATATCCGCAGGCTCAATCTTCGGTACGGGATATATGGACTCAACCATAGCTCCCACTATCCCCTATAATCACACCGATATGATATTTGCAGTAACAGCAGAAGAGTTGGGGCTTATAGGAGTTTCAATACTTATGTTACTGCTTGTCCTTATCGTCTTCCGTATAATATCAACGGCATTTATAGCTCGTAAAGACATCGGCTCTGCAATATGCGGAGGTGTTGCCGCAATGATAGTTGCGCAAACTGTAGAAAACATCGGAATGTCACTCGGTATTCTGCCTATAATCGGAATAACTCTTCCCTTTATGAGCTACGGCGGTTCATCTATATTAAGCCTGTTTATCTCATTGGGAATTGTACTCAGTATTTACAGATACAGGAGCAAATATTTCTTTGAAAGAGAACCTACATAAATAATCAGAGAGGGTATATGGATTTTTCCATATACCCTCGTTTGTATTCAATAAGATGCGTGTCGGAAAATCCACACGCATCTTTTTTTATGTTCTGTCAAGCTCCTCGAAGCAATCTACGTCGCCCGTTCTTACAGGCATAACAACGAAATCAAAGCTGAAATTCTTTTCTTTCAATCTTAATTTCTCGTTAAGCTCGGGACCGCAAGAACCCGATCCGATACCACTCTGCTTATAGTCAATGCTAACGTATGTCTCTTTTGCAGGCTCAAGCTCGTAATCGTGCGCTGTCTTTGTCAAATACTCTGCACTGAAATGAGATACTCCAAACTCGAAACCGCTCTTCTTAATAAACATAAGTCCATGACCTACAGCTGATGCTACCGTCGCCCATTTTGTATTATAGTGCGATGAGTTTTCCTGAGGTCTTACATAATGCTCAAAGTTATCTGTAGCCGTCGTATTAAATACGCCCATTTTAGCTTCAAGCTTTTTGTCAACATAGCTTTCAACTGGACCATATCCAAAGTATTTAACGTATTCGGCTCCCGCTCTCATAACAAACTCGTAACCAAATCTCGGCAACCAAGTTGCAACGGGATCAACGTCAACGTTAGTAGATATTTCAAGTCTTCCGTCACTTGTAACGGTGTATGCAATTCGAAGTTTACATACGGGCATTACAATGTATGAGCACACCGCCAAATCACAAAATACCGTTACGCTTTCGTCATTCGCGCTATCAACCGCAATCGAATAACACTTCGTCTTGCAGGTATTGAAAAATTCTTTTCTCCAGCGCAATTTTATCTTTCTGTCATTATCTATGGGTGCGCGCCATATTCTCGGTCTGACTGCTTTTTCAAGCATTTCTTTTCCGTCATCCTTGATTCCTACAAGCAAACCTCTGAGTCTGTCAAATCGATATTCAACGTCTCCTACACTAACGGTAATATATTTATCACATTCAGTATATTCAACCTTATAGCCCTTATCTTCGCTCTTTACGATTTCGTGTTCGCAAGGCAATTCAAACTGGTCGTGTCCTATTTCATAGCACGTATCAGCCCATTCGGATGTACAATTTGTTACAAACGCAAAATTCAAATAACTGTAACCGTACGCCCCTGACAAATCAATTGCAATCTCGACTGTTTCAAATGGAGCAATATCAAGAGAATTGATAACACCCTCTTTTATAATCTTTCCGTTACACTCGATATTCCAAACAATATCAATATCACTGAGGTCGCTGAAGTTACGAAGATTCTTTACCTCAAACAAGCCCTTTTCAATATCTGTAACCTTAATTCTGTAAGGCTTATAAACCTGCTTCATTTCAAGCATACCGGTATGAACTCGTCTGTCGGGATATACAAGGCCGTCAACACAGAAGTTACTGTCGTGCGGGAAATCACCAAAGTCTCCGCCGTAGGTAAAGCCTTTTTTACCCTTACCATCTACGTCTATCAACACACTATGGTCAGTATATTCCCATACGCATCCTCCAAAAAAGCGGTCATTTTCATATACAACTTCCCAATAATCCGCTATATCACCGGGGCCGTTACCCATAGCGTGACTGTATTCACACAAGAATAATGCTTGTGTATATTCGGGCATACCAAAGTACTCTCTGCAGTATTCAACGCTGGGATACATACGGCTTTCCATGTCAACAACGTCAACCTGCTGTATTCTGTCGGTATAGAGTTCGGCATTTGCACCTTCATAGTGAACAAGTCTGCTGTTATCACGGCTCTTTATCCAACGGCTCATAGCCTTAAAGTTACATCCGTAACCCGCCTCATTTCCAAGCGACCAGAAAATTATACACGCATGGTTTTTGTCTCTTTCAACCATGAGCTTCGCTCTGTCAACATACGCATGTTCCCATTCGGGATTGTCGGATATATACTGACGTGTAAACTGACTAGTCAAATTCTGGTTAGTATAATCCATACCGTGCGTTTCTATATCAGCTTCGTCAACCACATAAAATCCGAGTCTGTCGCACATTTCAAGAAATCTCGGATCATTCGGATAATGGCTTGTTCTTATCATATTAACGTTGTGGCGCTTTAGTATGTAAAGGTCCTCAAGCATATGCTCCATAGGCGTAACGTGACCGAGAAGATGATGGCTGTCGTGTCTGTTTACACCTTTAGCTTTTACTTTCTTACCGTTTATAAGAATAATATTGTCTATAATCTCATATCTTCTGAAACCAACATCAACCTTTATATACTCGTTTCCGTATACAAGATACAACTGGTAAAGAAGCGGTGATTCATCACTCCATAACTCGGGAGAAGCAACTCCGAAAGATATTCCGGTATCTGCCTCAAATGTGCCTCTTCTAATAAGCTCACCGTTTGGTGAATAGAATAAATATTCAACCTCTCCGCCGCCTATAACGTCTGTATCTATAGTAAGCGTTGCATCTTCGTAAAGGTCGTCAAGCTCGGGAAGCACAAATATATCTCGGATATGCTTTTCATTTCTGAAAAGAAGGAACACTTCTCTGAAAATACCCGAATATCTGTACATATCCTGGTCTTCAAGATAGCTTCCGTCACACCACTTCAATACAAGCACCTTGATAGTGTTTTTTCCTGCCTTGACAAAATCGGTTACATCAATTTCACTCGTCATATGGCTAACCTGGCTGTAGCCCGCAAACGAATCGTTTATCCAAAGATAGAAGCAAGACTCAACGCCCTCGAAATTTATATACGTCTTTTTGTCTGCAATATCAGATTTGGAAAGCGTAAATTCACGCATATAAAGACCGCAAGGAATATCGTCGGGAAGATAAGGCGGATCTATTGGAAAAGGATAGCGAACATTTGTATAGTTCGGCGTATCGTAACCGCGTCCGAGATAAGTCTGCCAGCTCGACGGAACGTCAATCCTGTCATTGTCTGCGCTGTTAACGTCATAGGCAGCAATTTCCTCAACATCATATACGGTAGGATACCACTTAAAGCTCCATTCACCGCAAAGAGTTTTCAAATACTCCGATTTTGAACGCTGTCCCCTCTTCGCTCCCTCAAAAGTTGAGTAAGGAATGTAATACGCTCTGGGTTCTTCGCAGTTGTAATGCAATACTTCTAAATTTTGATGATAATTTGGCAGTTTAATCATAGTCGATTTTACCTTTCTTTTTATCTATATATACAAATTATATCACAGCAAGTACAATTTAAAATAAACATTATTCAAATATACATACACATTCTTAAACTACATACTATTTTAACATTTATTTTCAACAATATCAAGGTTTTAACAAAAAATGTTGAAAATTTTATTTATTTGTGGTAAAATTGATTGTTGGTTGGTCTTGTATATATAACAGTATTTTCCTCCATACTATACCTAAAAAGGGGGAAAATAAGCTTTATGAAAAACAACCTTAACAAATTCGGAATAGGCTTTATTCTCGGCGTCTTGTTCTTCGGAGTAATGGCTCTAACGTTTATAGCCTATATACAATATTAAAATGGTGATTATTTTGAGTATGAGAATTGATAAGCTGCTGTCCTCTATGGGGCTTGCCTCCCGAACAGAGTCAGCTAAAGCGGCAAAGCAGGGGTTGATTAAGGTTAACGGTAATATCATTTCAAAATCGGATATTAAAGTTAACCCCGATACAGACGTGATTGAATTTATGGGAAAAAACATCTCTTACAAAAGCAACATATATATAATGATGAATAAACCGTCGGGAGTTGTTTCATCGACTGACGGAAAAGACGGAGATACTGTTATTTCTCTTTTGCCCGAAGACTTACAAAAATGCGGACTCTTCCCTTGCGGAAGATTGGATAAAGATACGGTAGGTCTTCTCATTATCACAAATGACGGAGCAACCTCACATTATCTTTTGTCGCCTAAAAGACACGTCAGCAAGATCTATTATGTAAAAACCGCTTTTCCCGTTACAGAAAATGACATAAAATTGCTCGAAACCGGTGTACAATTGGACAAGGGCGACATCGCTCGTCCCGCCAATGTACAAAAGGTCAGCGAAAACGAGATTTATATCACAATTGTCGAGGGCATGTACCACCAAATAAAACGTATGCTCGAAGCGGTAAATAATAAAGTTACTTTTCTCGAACGTGTGGAATTCGGCACACTCTCGCTTGATACCTCTTTAAAAAGAGGCGAATGGCGGTATCTTACACAAGACGAAATCGATATTCTTTTAAGACAGACAAAATAAAGGAGTTCATATATGGATATCAACAAGACACTTGCCGAGGAATTCGGCATAAAGCAAATACAGGTAGATAACACGGTTAAGCTCATCGACGAGGGCAACACAATCCCCTTTATAGCTCGATACAGAAAAGAGCTTACAGGCTCTCTTGATGACGAAATATTAAGAGACCTTTTTGACAGATTAAACTATTTGCGCAATCTGCAAAAGAGAAAAGAAGAGGTATTTAATCTTATTTCCGAGCAGGGCAAAATGACGCCGGAAATTGAAAATACACTGCTCTGCGCAAAAATACTTACCGAGGTCGAGGATATTTACCGCCCCTATAAGCCTCACAGAAAAACAAGAGCTTCCATCGCAAGAGAAAAAGGTCTTGAACCGTTGTCAGCTCTTATTATGGAACAAAAGGCTTCGTACGAAAAATCATTCGAAGACTTTGCAGCCGAATACATAAACGAAGAAAAGGGCGTAACCAACATCGAAGAAGCATTGGCAGGCGCTTGTGATATTATAGCAGAGGACGTTTCCGACAATGCAGAATACAGAAAGAGCATCAGAAGCTTAACTTTCGGTTACGGAAAGATTACTACCAAGCAAACAAAGGAAGAAGATTCCGTTTATGCGCAGTATTATGATTTTTCGGGCAGTCTTAAGGATTTGCCCGGACACAGAATATTGGCTATTAACCGTGCAGAAAAAGAAGAATTTATTAAAGCCGATATAGATATCGACAGCGATATTATTCTCAACTATCTATTTAATCAAGTTATAACCGATATAAACAGTCCTGCGAAAAAATATATATCTGCAGCTATAGTAGACAGTTATGACAGACTCATTGCCCCCTCTATCGAAAGAGAAATACGTTCAGCCCTCTTTGACGATGCAAGTGAAGGCGCTATTAAGCTTTTTGAAGAAAACCTCAAAAACCTGCTTATGTCCGCCCCCTTAAAGGGCAAGACGGTTATGGGTTATGACCCCGGATACCGTACGGGCTGTAAGTTGGCAGTTGTTGATAAAACAGGTAAGGTGCTTGATACGGCAGTTATCTACCCCACAAAGCCGCAGGAAAGAATAGAAGAGTCTGCGGAAAAGGTTAAAAAACTTATCAGAAAATACGGTGTTGATACAATCGCTATCGGAAACGGCACAGCTTCAAAAGAAAGTGAAATATTTATCGCAAACGTATTAAAGGATATTCCCGAGAACGTAAAATACGCTATGGTCAGCGAGGCGGGCGCATCGGTTTATTCGGCTTCAAAATTAGGTACAGAAGAGTTCCCCGATTTTGACGTAACCCAAAGAAGCGCTGTGTCTATCGCAAGAAGACTTCAGGACCCTCTGGCAGAGCTTGTTAAGATTGATCCCAAATCAATCGGTGTAGGACAGTACCAGCACGATATGAAGCCCGCAAGACTCGATGCTGCATTGACGGGCGTTGTTGAAGACTGCGTTAACGCAGTAGGCGTTGACGTAAATACGGCAAGTTATTCTTTGCTTTCATATATTTCGGGAATAAATATGACTTCCGCCAAAAATATCGTTAAATACAGAGAGGAAAACGGCGAATTCACAAACAGAAAACAAATACTCAAGGTTCCCAAAATCGGAGCAAAGGCATTTGAACAGTGCGCAGGATTCTTGCGTGTATCTAACTCTGACGAAATACTCGACAACACCGGTGTTCACCCCGAATCCTATGATATCGCAATAAGCCTCCTCAAAAAGTTTGGTCTTGACGAAGCGGATATAGGTAATGAAAAAATAAAGCTCCTCCGTCTAAAAATAGATATGGAAGGCAAAAAGAAGGTTTGCGAAGAGCTTAAGGTAGGCGAACCCACTTTGGTGGATATAGTAAACGAACTCGAAAAACCCGGAAGAGACGTAAGAGACAGTCTTCCCCAGCCAATACTACGCACAGACGTTATGGATATGAGCGACCTCACCCCCGGTATGCAGCTTACCGGTACGGTCAGAAACGTTATAGACTTCGGCGCCTTTGTAGATATCGGCGTTCACCAAGACGGACTCGTACATATTTCGGAAATTTCCGACAGATTTATAAAGCACCCGTCTGAAGTTCTCTCCGTAGGCGATGTTGTAAACGTTAAGGTAAAAAGCGTTGATTTAAATAAAAAACGTATTGCTCTTACTATGAAAGGTACGATATAGTTCTAATATATTAGAGTTTGGTAATATTTATTCAAATTATGTATTCACAATTTATTATTTTAAATTATGCAAACTGCACAAATGAAATAGTATAATTTTGGGGAAATAACATCTTTAAAAATTACAAGAAATTTGTTAGAATATTATAGATAAAAAAGTATGTTTTCGGGTACGGTAACGACAACCGTACTTTGAATTAATCTTAGGAGGATTTTATAAATGGCAGGCTTATCATTTAGACACATTTACAAAAAGTATCCGGGCGGCGTTACAGCCGTGTCCGATTTCTGTCTTGAAGTAAAAGACAAAGAATTTATTATCTTCGTTGGTCCTTCCGGTTGCGGTAAATCCACAACACTTCGTATGGTAGCAGGACTTGAAGAAATTACAGAAGGCGAGCTCTTTATCGGTGATAAGCTCGTTAACGATATTGCTCCTAAGGACAGAGATATTGCGATGGTTTTCCAGAACTACGCTCTCTATCCTCACATGACAGTATTTGACAACATGGCATTTGGTCTTAAGCTCAGAAAGACACCCAAGGAAGAAATTAAGCGCCGCGTTGAAGAAGCAGCTCGTATTCTTGATATCAGCCACCTTCTCGACAGACGTCCTAAGGCTTTGTCCGGCGGTCAGAAGCAGCGTGTTGCGTTGGGCCGTGCAATCGTTCGTGAACCTCGCGTATTCCTTCTTGACGAACCTCTTTCAAACCTTGACGCTAAACTCCGTGCAACCATGAGAACCGAGATTACAAAGATTCACCAGAAGCTCGGTACAACATTTATTTACGTAACTCACGACCAGGTAGAAGCTATGACAATGGCTACCAGAATCGTTGTTATGAAGGACGGTATCATTCAGCAGGTTGATACACCTCAAAACCTTTACGATGTTCCCGTTAACCTCTTCGTTGCAGGCTTCATTGGTACACCTCCCATGAACTTCGTTGAGGGTACTCTTGAAAAGAAGAAGAGCGAAGAAGACGTTTACTTCGTATTTGGTGAAAACAGACTTAAGGTTCCGAAGTCTAAATTCGAAGACTCCAATCTCGATGAATATATCGGCAAGGAAGTTATTGCAGGTATTCGTCCTGAGTGCTTGTACGACGACGAAGAACACCTTGCTAAATTTGCTGAAACCGTTATCGAAACAGATGTTGAAGTTACAGAACTTATGGGCGCTGAAATCTACCTCTACCTCACATCATTCGAACAGAGGCTCACAGCTCGTGTTTCTTCTCGTTCAAAGGTTAGAGCAGGCGATAAGGTTAAGATTGCTATCGAAATCGACAGAATGCACATATTTGATAAAGATACAGAAAGATGCATCGTTCATTAATCTGAATAAAGAACATATTATTACACCCTCGGTTTAACCGAGGGTGTTTTTTTATGCTATTTATAGCTATACATATCTTGTTTTTTATCATAAAAAAGAACCGCCGAAAATCGACGGTTCTATATTTTTGTATTTAGACTTCTATTCCCTATTCAGAGATTAAAGCCCCTTCTGCATTTCTGCAACTGCTTCAAGAACTGCATTTGCCATATACTCAACCTGCTCTTGGTCAATACCGTAAAGAGGAAGGTGTGTAAATCTGTGGTCAAATACTTCGTTAGCTACAGGGCAAGAAGCGGACATAGCTTCTACGTCGTAACCAAGCTGCTTGAGAATGTTGAATCTGTAAAGAGGACCGAAGTGAGGAAGGTTTGTAACACCTTTAGCTTCGAGCTTCTTTCTGAGCACCTGAACGTCACCGCCTGCCTTAGCAGGATCGATCTGGAGTAAGTAGAGGTGGAATGTAGGCTGAACATCGTCGCCGCCGATATCCTGAGGAATAATAGCGTCGTTAGCCTTAAACTTTTCTGTAAGATATGCAGCATTAGCACGTCTCTGAGCAATAATTTCTTCATTACGAGCTACCTGGAGCTTGAGACCGATAGCCTGAATTTCTGTTGTAGAGCTGTTGAGAGCTACGAAAGGACCGTATTTACCGGGCATAGCATCAACGTTGTAGAACCAGTTATCAATAGGCTTTGCACCAAAGTCAGATCCGAAGAATCTGCAACGAGCCATCAAAGGACGCATTTCTTCAACGTTCGTGCAAACGATACCACCTTCACCGAAAGATGTAACGTTCTTAACTTCGTGGAACGAGAATGCACCGAAGTCACCAATTGTACCAATTCTCTTGCCCTTGTAAATAGCACCGAATGCGTGTGCAGCATCTTCAAGAACAACGATATCTTTGTTGTATTCCTTTGTAACCTTCATAATCTCTTCCATGTTACAGGGGTAACCACCGATATGAACGGGAACTACCATCTTTGTCTTGGGAGAGAGCTTCTTCTTAAGGTCTTCGGGATCCATGTTAATTGTGTTGGGAGCAACGTCACAGATAACAATCTTTGCTCCAACGGAAATAGGATATGCCATTGTAGCGATAAATGTGATAGCGGGAACGATAACTTCATCGCCGGGGCCGATATTTGCATACTTGTAAGCAATTTCGAAACCTGCCGTAGCGTTTGTTACGAAGAGAGAGTTCTCTGTGCCGAGGTACTTATCGCAAGCTTCTTCAGCAGCCTGAACATGTACGTCGAGAGAGAGCTTACCGGGAGCTCTTGATACCTTGTCAAGGTCATAAATCTTGTCAGCAACAGCCTTGAGCGCATTGTCATACTCATCGCCCTGTCCCTGCATCATAAATTCAATAACCTTCATAAGGTCAGCTGCATTGTAGTTTTCACCTACTGCAGGCCACGGAACCTTGGTTTCACCAGTGTTATAACGGAAATCCGATGCTTTCTTTTTCATTGTAAAAATCTCCTTTTATAAAAGAAATTAGTATTTTTTATCTATTATGATTATATCATCTGCAAATATTGTTGTCAATAAATTTTTTTCAAATATTTATGCGCCATAAGTGCAAAAAACGCATTTTTTCAACCACTATTGTACAATACAATTCCCACTGGACAAAACAACGATTTTGCGTGGGTTTTAGATGATTATATTAGTCCCCGTTCCCGTTTATACTAATAATATAAGCTTCTGATAAAATGGAGAATTTTTAAAAAGACACAACGAAACAATTACACTATTCTCATATCTGTTTTGCGAGTTATAATATCCACGTCTTCGATTACAACCTCGACCTCCATACCGAGACTAAACTTTTCAAAGCCATTTGAAAGAGTATAGTTTCTTTCGTCGAATTCATAATATCCATCAAGCGAAGAAACAGGAACCAAGCCTTCGCAGGTATTCTCAAGCTCAACAAAAAAGCCGAAGGACGTTACGCTTGTTATAACACCCTTGAAAGATTCGC
The DNA here is from genome assembly GCA_017547655.1 of Clostridia bacterium. Taxonomy (GTDB): domain Bacteria; phylum Bacillota; class Clostridia; order Oscillospirales; family CAG-272; genus RGIG1995. The sequence goes on along the minus strand of JAFYPF010000001.1, from coordinate 10,469 downwards.
CGATATAATTCATCATATAAACCGACTTATATAGGTCTTCAATATCCCTTTCAGCCATCTGCGCCTTAACTTCGTTTTCACTTGAATTTATTGCGGCTTGAGAAGCGAAAGCAACATATTTACCGAGGTTCTTATCGGTTATCTCGTTTCGCAGAACCTTTTTTATAATTCTATGAGTCGCAAGGTCGGGATAACGTCTGATTGGAGATGTAAAATGACAGTATTTATCTATAGCCAATCCAAAGTGAGCAGAACAACTTGAAGAATATTTTGCCTTCATAAGCGAACGAAGCAATATTTTTGAGAGAATAGAATCAAGCCCTTTTTCTCTTGCATCCGACAAAACCTTACGAAGTGCTGTCGGGTGCAGTTTTTTAGAGTGAAGCGGTGTTGTATTTATTCCAAGGTTATGCGCAAAAATATCAAAGCTTCGAATCTTTTCGGGATCGGGCACCTCGTGGATACGGTATACGCAAGGCATATCTCGCCAAGACAACCAGTTTGCCACACCCTCGTTTGCGCAGAGCATAAATTGCTCAATAAGCATCTCTGCCGTTCCGCGTTCAAGCTTAATTATATCGGTCGGCTCGTTATACTCATTAACAATAATCTTCGCTTCGTTCGTTTCTATATCAAGCGCGCCCCTTCTTGCCGATTTTTTACTTAAAATCTCATAAAGCTCAAGCATCGTCGGCAAAACATCATTCAAGACACACGAATATTTTTCAAAGAATTCAGAGTTACTATTTTTTTCAATAACGTCGTTTAGTTCGGAATATACACCGCGTATCTTTGAGTTAATTATGCTTTCCTTAATATCTACGTCAAGTATATCACCGTTTTTATTTAAGGATATAAATGCCGAAAGAGTATACCTGTCCACCCCTGCATTAAGCGAGCAAATACCGTTTGACAAAGCCTTTGGAAGCATCGGAACAACCTTATCGGCAAAATATACGCTTGTACCTCGTATCATAGCCTCTTCGTCAAGGAAAGAATTCTCCGTTACGTAACTTGACACGTCGGCAATATGAACCCCGAGAACAAATCCATCTTCGGTCTTTTCAACAGATATAGCATCGTCGAGGTCCTTTGCATCTATTCCGTCTATAGTAAATATAGTTTTATTTCTGATATCAAGTCTGTCTTCGGCAACTATATCCCTTTCCGCTAATCTGTCTGCTTCCTCAAGCACGTTTTTGGAAAAGAGAGTCTTTATATTATGGCTGTGCAAAACTGCATTATAGTTAGCAAGAAGCGAGTCGCTTTCGCCGAACACGGTAACAATCTTACCCTTACCCGCATTTCTGCCTGTAGGATACTTTGTTATCTCAACCTCAACCTTATCACCTACGTCTGCATCGGCAAGGTCAAATTTCTCAATAATAATATCTATATTCAGTTTTTTATTGTCGGGGACTATATAATAAACAGATCTCGCCTTATTTCTCCCCCTTGCAATAAGAAGCGTACCGGTAAAGGTTTTGAGACCATGCGAAACTATCTTAATTACCTTCCCCTCTTCGCTTTGACCGTGCGTTATCCTATTTCTTGGCTTTGTGAGGCTCACAAGCACGGTATCGCCCTCTATAGCATCAAACGTATTATCACGGGAGATGAATATATCGCGCTCCTTGTTTAAAGCGCCGTTCGGAGTAACAAACCCAAACCCTCTTGCAGATGCTCTGAACGTTCCCTTTACAACACCCGAGAACCTTACCGCCATTACCTTCCCTTTTTTGGTATAAACAATTTCGCCCTCTCTTTCGAGTACGCCGAGCGATTTGTAAAACACGTCGTATTCGTTTGTCTCATCATCGCACATAATCTCGTATAATTCATACGGTTTGTACGAAGAGTCTTCCTCGTTCAAAAAATCTTTTATCTTTTCTTTTAATTCTGTTAATTCCATTAAATATTTCTCCAAACATTCTAACAATAGGGTGATTCTTACACACATTTGTTATATTATCAAAAAATAATCCGCCTTCAAGGGAAGGCGGATTTTGATTAGTCAATAAAGCTTATGCTACAGTTGTTTCGTCTGCTGTTTCAGCAGTTGTTTCGTCTGCTGTTTCGGCAGTTGTTTCGTCTACGCTCTCTTCGGGATCTGTCTTTGTTGTTTCTTCAACAGTAGTGTCGGGAACATCAATATTCTGATTAAAGTGGTCATCAGGATCAATGTCCTTTTGAATAACAAATACAACAAGTACTAAAACGACGAAAACTACACCAACGATAGTTGTAAGTTTAGAAAGCGTCTTTTCCCAAGTCTTGCCCTTTGTCTTTCCAAAGAAAGTGTCGGAGCTTCCGCCGCTTACTGCGCCCATCCCCTTTGATTTGCCTTCCTGCATAAGTACTGCGATAACAATAAATACGGCAGCTACTAAAAGTATAACCCCTAAAATGGTTTCGAATCCACTCATTTATATATCCTCCGAATAGTAAAAACTTTTTTAAACATAATTTTAGACAGTAGGAATATAATACCACAAATTTAAGTCAATTGCAATAGTCTTTTTAACATTTTTTGCAAAAAAAGCAAAAAAAATCGAGGAATATTCTTACACGTTCATAATCAAAGGCAGAATCATAGGTTTTCTGTTTGTTTTGTCCACGAGATATTTGCTTACCTTGTCTTTAACTCTGTTTTTAATATGAGTCCAATCGGTTATATTCTCTTCAAGGCAATTCCAAAGCGTATCAGTCGCAATCTCTTTAACAGTCTCAAGCAACTCTTCCGCTTCTCTTACGTATACAAACCCTCTTGATATAATATCGGGGCCGGAAATTACGGTTCGTTCTTCTATATCCACCGTTGCAACCACAACGATAAGTCCGTCAAGCGCTAAATGGCGTCTGTCTCTGAGCACAATGTTTCCTACGTCTCCGACACCGTAACCGTCAACAAGTATCTTACCCGAGGGAACGGTTCCGTTAAATCGAATTCCTTTTTTGTCAACCTCGATAACCTTGCCAATATCACTTACAAGTATATTTTCGGGTGACATTCCCATCTGCAAAGCAAGGGTTCTGTGCTGCATAAGGTGTCTGCATTCGCCGTGAATAGGTACGAAATATTTGGGCTTCGTAAGAGCGTGCATCAATTTCAATTCTTCTTGACAGCCGTGTCCCGAAACGTGAACTTCAATTAAGTTATCCTGAAAAACCGAAACTCCTTTTTTCATAAGCTCGTTAATAATCTTGTTAACAAGCTTTTCATTCCCCGGAATGGGGTGAGCGCTGATAACTACAAGGTCGTTTGAATCAAGCACAACCTTATCGTGGTCTGAAAAAGCCATTCTGTAAAGCGCAGACATCGGCTCTCCCTGACTTCCCGTCGTAACAAGTGTCAACTGGTCGGGGCGGAAACGTTTAATTTCGCTTATGTCAACGAGTGTCCCCTCGGGAATATTCATATAACCGAGTTCGTTCGCCGCGCGAACAATATTAACCATACTTCTGCCGAGAACGGCTACCTTTCTACCGTACTTTTCACTTGTATTGATAATCTGCTGAACACGGTGAACGTTTGAAGAGAATGTTGCGATTACAATTCTTTTATCGGTATGGTGCATAAAAATATTTTCCAAAGATGCTCCTACCGTTTTTTCCGACATAGTATATCCCGGCTCTTCCACATTTGTGGATTCGCAAAGGAGGAGCGTAACACCTTTGTTGCCAAGCTCACCCAATCTTGTTACGTTCATTATATCTCCGTCGACGGGGGTGAGGTCAAGCTTAAAATCTCCCGAGTGAATAACCATACCCAAGGGCGTTTTTATAGCAAGACAGCAAGCATCGGCTATAGAGTGGTTAACGTGAATAAATTCAACGCTGAATACACCCGCTTTAACAACATCTCCGGGCTTTACGCATATAAGGTCGGGTTTACAATCAAGAACATGCTCCGCGAGCTTGTTTTCAATAATTCCCAGAGTAAGCTTTGTTCCGTATATCGGCGGGTTAATAGTACGCAAAACGTATGGGATAGCGCCGATATGGTCCTCGTGACCGTGAGTAAGAAAAATACCCTTAATTTTCGAAGCATTTTTTTCAAGATATGAAATGTCGGGAATAACCAAATCCACTCCGAGCATTTCATTGTCGGGAAAGCCGAGTCCGCAGTCAACTATAATTATATCGTCGCAGTATTCAAAAACGGTAATATTTTTGCCTATTTCATTTAGTCCGCCAAGGCTTATAACACGAAGTTTGGCGTTGTTCTTTTTCTGCATAAAAATTCCTTTCAAAAATAATATTTCAAAAAATCAAAACGAAAAGACAAAGCATGTACAAAAAACACGCTTTGTTTTTCTCAATATGTACATAAGAAATTGTATCGCAACAGGCGATCTAAACGATACTTTCTTATGTTTTTAAAACGCACAAATCAATGTATTGACATTATAACAAATGATTATGACTACAATATGAACAAAATGATATTTTGTGTTTATTTTAACAAAAGAAAGAAAAACGTACACAAGACGAATGACAAAAATGCGCCCAACAAAAAGTAGGTAACGCCATTTTTTTGCGCTTTCGACTCTTTATTTTTTTCGTTTTCAAAGAAGAAGCTCCCTACCATATTGTTTTTCAGTATTTTGTTCGCCTCTCTAATCATTTCGGATTCTTTAATGTTGGAAAAATCGTCCTTAATAATAAAATAAGCCTCTTCAACTATGCTGTTTACACCGGGTTTTAGGACCACGGCTTTCTTCTGCGTTCCCATATACATAACCAAAACCTCCCTTTTTTGTAATTATTGTTACGTATACGCCTAAATAATCAACATTAACAAAAATTATTTGAATAATCACGTCAGTATCGGTCAATAATTTAACCGAAAAGAGGTGGTTTAAAAATTATGAAAACAAAAATTACATTTTGCGTATCCGTATGCTTACTTATGCTGATAATGCCGTTTTTACCCGTAAGAGACGAGGGTGAAATATACGAAAACACACTGCGTTTGCACGTACTTGCCAACTCTGACAGCACGGAAGACCAGACCTTGAAGCTGCTTGTCAGAGATGCATTGGTTGAGGAAACGTCACGTTTGTCGGCAGGATGTTCAAGCCTTTCGGAAGCAAAAAACGTGTATGAAGAAAACCTTGAAAATCTGCAAACCGTTGCTGAAAACGTTATACGTAACGCAGGAAACAGTGACAGCGTTACAATAACCCTCGACGAAGAATATTACCCCGAAAGGCAGTACGGCAACATCAGACTTCCGTCGGGCAGATATAATTCGTTAAAGGTAAGCATTGGCGAAAGCGAGGGGCAAAATTGGTGGTGTGTCCTGTTTCCTCCCCTGTGCGTAGAGGCGGCTGAAGCAGAAGAAGAATTGGTCGCGACGGGATTTACCCCAAACCAAATAAAGGTCCTTACCGATTCGGAAACCCCGAAATACGTCATTCGGTTTCGTATACTTGAATGGTTTGAAGACTTGGCAGACTTGTTTAGTTAAATCTTGTTGCCGATTTCCTTTTTAAGCTTTTCAATAATCCTTTTCTCGAGACGGGAAATGTATGATTGAGAAATTCCAAGGAGGTCGGCAACTTCTTTTTGCGTTTTTTCATTACCCGATTCAAGACCAAAACGAAGTGTAATAATAAGCCTATCTCTGTCATTCAGCTCGGTTATCGCCTTTTTTACCGTTTTTCTGTCTTCGTCCATTTCAAGATCGCTGTATACAGAGTCCGCGTCAGAACCTAATATGTCGGACAACAAAAGCTCGTTTCCGTCCCAATCTATATTTATCGGCTCGTCTATGGATATTTCAAGCTTGTGATTGTTAATCTTCCTTATATACATAAGTATTTCGTTTTCAATACACCGACTCGCATACGTGGCAAGTTTAATGTTTTTCTCGGGATTGAACGTATTTATCGCCTTTATAAGTCCTATAGTTCCTATAGAAATAAGGTCTTCAAGTCCCACACCCGTGTTTTCAAATTTCTTTGCTATATAAACAACAAGTCGGAGATTATGCTCAATAAGCTTGTTTTTTGCGATATTGTCATTCTGCAAAAGCTTTTGCAGACACTCGTTTTCTTCCTCGGTGTCAAGCGGAGGCGGAAGCGTTTCGGGGCCGTTTATGTAATATATTCCGTTTTCTTTTCTAATAATTATTTTTTTTACGTACTCTAAAGCTTTTGAGAGAATTTTAAACATTTTCTTCACCTTTTCATTAAAAATTATTGTATTATTTCAAGCGGAACAACGGCGGGGAAACCGCCGAAGCTATCTGATTCGGTAGTTATCGCTATATAGACGTCAACCTCTTTTTCATCAAGCTTGACCATATCCGCCAAAAGTCCGAACAATAAACCGTTACCGCCTATCGTAGATATGGGTATTATTCTGATTTTCGAAGCAAAAACACTATGCTCGAGGAGGCTTGTATCCTTTGATTTGAATAACGGAATAAGCTCAATCGGAATAAGTTTTCGTATTTCGTTGAATGTAACGATTATAACCGCCTTTCCGCTTAACGGTTCTCTCAATAAATTTCCCGAATCAACAAGCGCTTCAAGTGTAGTTGAATTTTGATTAAACGATATATAGAGAAAACATTTTCTTTCTGCACTCTTTTTTTTAATAAGTCTCCCCGAAACAAGAGAAAAAAAGCCGCACAAAAGCGCAAGAATCGCCAAAATGCCAAACGGCAGGTCTCCGTAAATAACGTCAAACGCACCGTTTATCAAAACGTTTCTCTTGTTTTGCCACATATTAAGTAAATTGCATATAGCTGTTATTCCGCCGCCGAGCGCGAAATTAACTATGTAAAATACAACCGTATTTTTTAGAAACGTTGATGTCTTTTGTTTTCCGTAGGCGGTAAGGGTAAGCAAAAAAGCCATTCCGATACTTATAATTCCTCCTATAACCGTCGGAAGATTTAACGACAGAATTACAAGCGAATATAACGCCCCGATAATACTCGAAATCGTTATCCTTCTTGGATTTAGCTTTATGTGCATTATTTTGGCGGTGATAAAGAGTGCAAGAAAATCCATGCTGAAATTGATGACAATCAGCACGTCGCCGTATATTATTCTTTCAATAAGTCAAATCACCTGCTTTTTTATATCTTTTGTAAGATTTATGGTATCACAAAGTGCGCAAGGATTTTGTCGGTTTTGGATAGGTGAATGTAATTTTTTATAAAAAGATAAAAGAGCTGTATCAAAAGCAAATCTTTGCTAATGATACAGCCCTATATTTATTCTTTTATGCCAAATAAATCATTATACATTTTTCTTTTTGTAACGTTTGGAACCTCGCCGATATCATTATAACCGGTGGGAGCGCAATTAACCGTTGTATCCTTACAATAACTGTAATAATCCATAAAGGTATTATATTTTGCGCCTATATCATTCCACTTTCTCATACCTGCGAGGGGATCGAGTACAACTCTTTGATAGAATATATTTTTATTGGTGAGTCCGTAAAACTGTCTTAAATACGTCATTTGAAAACACGTATCCTCGTACTGTTCTTTTGTTTCACCAACCGGATTGATCGTATAGTAAATTTGAATAGCAATTCCTTTGGCTATAATATAATCTACTGATTTGTAAAAAGCTTCGTTTGAGAACGTTTTACCGTTTTCATGTCGTAACTTTTCATTACCACTTATGGGAGATATAACCAAAATCGTCCTTTTTCTGTCAAACGTTTTTTCTATCTCATCAATAAAATCCTTGCTTGGCAACTGAAAACATTCAAGATATAGTCCCGGTTTTATATTTTTCTTTCTGATTTCTTCAAAAAGCGGTTTGTAATACTTTTTCCCAAACATTTGAAAATCATGGCTTGGAGAAACATGCCATATTCCATTTGATTCCAATTCAAAAAAATCATTGGCAACCTTTTCCGGAGAACGTGTCAATACATTGCATCTTCGGAACAATGCCTCCATATTGTCATTTGCTCCGCAGCAATATGCACAATTATAGAGACACCCCCTTGCAATACATATCCATCGTCCGCTTTTTACCCTTTTCGTACCGCTTGTTGAAAGATATGGAACGTATTCTTCGTGCTCAAAAAAATCCGTATTTATAAAATCAATAGAATCTAAATCAGTCTGTACCCACGTCTCTTCAGAACATTTGATTCCATCTTCTCTGTACCATATATTCGGTATTTTCTTAAGTTCCGTATTTGTTCTGCCCAAAAGTCTTTCAACAAGTATTTCTGTAGGTAAATCGCTGTCTCCCGTAACAATAAAATCAACACAATCAAAATTCTGCATTATTTCTTGGGCAAATATCGTACTCGTATATCCGCCTATAATTACAGGTATATCCGGCTTTGCTTTTTTTGACTGTTCTGCAACGTACATTGCCCCAAATGAGTGTTCATACCAGTGGAGGTCTGTCATTAAAATCTTGTATTCAATATTATTTAATAAATCTAAAATCTCAAATGAAGAATCAACAGTTTTTTCAATTGCATAGTTAATTCCAATAACTTCTATATTTTTTAATTTAAAATTATTCAATATCCCAATAATTCCCATAGGCATTATAGCAAATTTCATATCATCTTTTCCAATGGGATTCCTTGTAGAATGAATATATAATACGTCACATTTTTTCATTTTAATAACTCCGGATTATTTCAATCGTTTAAGCATTTTCAAATATTACCAAAATACTCCCGAGAGAGTAATCTCTCGGGAGTATAATAGGTGAATTAAATCAAATTTTTAATATTCCCAGTTATCATCAGGAAGTATCTCAGATGCAGTCAAAATTCCATCCTGTGAGTCAAATACCAATACTTCAATTTTGGGCTCTTCAAAAATATTTCTCTTCATATCTACGCTCCTTTCCAGGATTGATTTATAATTAACCATTCTGTATAAGAGAATTTACATACGCAGAATGTGAATCACCGTACTGTAACATTTCATCACAGAAATTTACCAAGTTCTGGTTGTTGTCATTTTTCTTACTACATACATAAGATTCTACGCTGTAATGTGCAGTATTGCTGAGCGGATTATTATTCAAATCGTATACAGTCAAATCAATTGTATCTCTCAACTGATTGGGTTCAAGAGCATCGAAGTATACATAGTATCCGTCTGTTTCAGATATAAGCTCAAATGAAGAACCGCTTACATACGTCATTTCTCCGCCACCAACTACTACGCCAACTTTCAATGTAGCAGGATCTATGCTCATATCTTCAGGACGTATTTTAGCTCTGATCTTTATTTTTTCTTGAGGCATCAATGTTGCGCCTGTCCATTTAACAGTTGCTCCATCAAATTCATCTTGAGAGTATACAGATTCAACATCTGAAAGTACTGAACCTTCTGTTCCAAACGCCTTCTGCTCTTCTGTCAAATGAGCGTTTACAAGAACAACATCTGTATTCGCGTACAAATACTGTTGAGCTGCTGCTCCATAGTTAAGAATATCTACCAACAATGTTGACAAAGGTGTCTTTTCATTAAGTCCTTTCAACTGATTATCACAGTATCTCTTTACGCTGTAAGGTGTTACTGCAGTCTCTACTGTTTCTTTACCGTATTCTGCGCGAAGCTTAAACTGTATATCATCTCCGAGAGTATATGCAGATACGTTCTTATATATGAACGAACGCATTTCATCTACAACGTCTGAATATACCGAAATAACTCTTTCATTACCATTTTTATCTGTTCCTACAAGAGTTACATTTTCGTAGTATTCAGTCAATGCGTCTTTAAACTTAACTATAATCGAGAAGTCGCTTTCGAGAATAAGGTTAGCAGCTGACATTCTGAATATATGGTTCAAGCTTGTGGGAGCAGAATATGATGAACCGGACTTAACAATGATCTTCTGGGAAGGATCCGCAGAAACCTGTGTAAGGGGTTCGCCTGTAACATTGCCGTCTTTATCTGCTGCATAGTATACAAATGCATTCGGACTTTCTGACAAAGCGTCAAACTTTGTGTAGAGCGCATAGTCAGCAATCTTATTATGTTCTGAATTATCTTGGCTTGAGTAGATTATAACCGGACTAGCAGTAAGATCGCTGAACTTTGTTTCAGGAACAACTTCAACCTGTTTGATTCCGGCAAGTGCAGCTCCTACTTCAGGAAGCTCTGTGCCTGCGTTTGCAAAGTAAACGTTCTTGTCTGCAATACAATTGTTAATAAGATTTGTATATCCGTTTGTTGTTTTACCATTTTGTAATACAGCAATATCTCCAGAGGAAACATGTGAAATATCCAAGTACTGTGCTATGTTATTTAAGTAGAATGTTCCGCTAAAGTTGCCGGTACCGTCTTCAACAAACTTCACGCATTTACTGCCATTAATAGTTGTTTGCCAACCAGAACTCCACTTAAACAGCTGACCTGTAATATCGGCATCTCCGGTGTGAATTTCAAACAATACATCACCGTTATTTGTTAATAAAAGTGCACCATTTGAGCCCGTTGCTGATGCCATAGG
>JAFYPF010000025.1 GCA_017547655.1 Clostridia bacterium | reverse complement strand
AGAACCTCGGCTCTTGGGTTTCTTCCACTTAATATTATTTACAAAAAACAAAAATCCACCCGATTTACAACGGGTGGAAATTTTGTTTTATTTAGCGGCAGTTCTGATTGTTGGAGGACTTGTTTTCGCTATTATTAGAGTTAGTGCTGTTGTTAGACTTGTTAGTTTTGTTAGCCTGATTGGTGTTCTGGTTCTTGTTCTGATTCTTGTTATCCATTGTAAAAATCTCCTTGAAATAGATTAGCCGAAAGAGTGTATCGGCAAAATGTTTACAACAAGAGTATAGCCGAAGAAAGTAAAAATTATTATAGGGAAAATATGGAATTATAAAAAATTGCACAAAATGGATGAATATTATAGGATAACTTTTGTTGACAAAATTCGATTTTTTTAGTATAATATCTATGTGTTAAGACATAGGAATATACACACTCATTAAGGGGTTAGATATGATATTAAAAACAAGCGGAAAGGGAATAACGAAGGCGTTGATTACAGCCATACTTGTGATGGTAATGGTAGTAAGCGTATTGGTAACTGTGTTTGCCGCAGAGCCGACAAGGCGAGGCAAGGTTACGACGTCAACGGGATATACCTTAAACGTACGTTCCGAACCGGTTAACGGCTCGGTAATAGGAAGATTAAATAGTGGAGATATAGTTACCGTTTTGGGAGAACAAGACGTAGCAGGTTCTGTTAAGTGGTATTTGGTAAATACGGGAACTGTTACGGGATACGTGACGTCGGCATATTTGGAGATATTACCCGAAGAAACGACACCGCCGAGTGAAACAACGCCACCCGACGAGACGACGGGAGGAGATACACCGACCGAGACACCGCCGACGGTAGATTTCGAGGCATATTTAACCGAACAGGGATTTCCCGAATCGTACAAGCCGTATTTAAGGGAATTACACGCATTATATCCGAACTGGGTATTCAAGGCGCAGCACGTTGAGTGGGATTTTGAATATGCGGTAGACAAGGAACACGGCGTGGCGTTGGTAGAGAACAACAATCCGTCCTCGTGGAAATCGATAGAGGGCGACTCATACGACTGGGCGTCGAACACGTGGAAGATATTTGACGGCGACAGGTGGGTTAGAGCATCGAGGGATTTGATAAGACATTATATGGACCCGAGAAACTTCCTCGGAGCGAACTCGGTATTTCAGTTCCTTGAGCAGAGTTATGATGCATCGGTACAGAATATAGAGGGTGTAAGACGAATATTAGCGGGTACGTTTATGGAAAATGACGTAACCGACACCGACGGCAGCTTGTTGAATTATGCGACTGCGATTTATAACGCAGGGGTTGATTACAAGATTAACCCGTACGTGCTTTCGTCTATGATAATTATAGAAGTAGGCAGCCAAGGCTCGACTATAATATCGGGAACGTATGCGGGATATGAGGGATATTTCAACTACTTTAATATAGGCGCATATAGCGCAAACGGAATGGGCGCAGTAGAAAGAGGTTTATGGTATGCAAAGGGCGGTAACGATGGTGCCGGTACGTCATACGGAAGACCTTGGAACACAAGACTCAAGGCGATACGAGGCGGCGCGCAGTTTTATGCCGACGGATATTTGACAAGAGGACAGAACACACTGTATTTAAAGAGATATAACGTTCAGGGAGCGAATCCGTTTACACACCGTTATATGACGTCGGTATATGGCGCGGCAGTAGAGGCGACGAAGCTTGCAAAGGGATATACCGAGGAGCTCAGAACGACACCGCTTTCGTTCTACATACCCGTATATAAGAATATGGCTGATACGGCATATCCGAAGCCGACACTTGACGGCTCGCCGAATATGAAGCTGTCATCGCTTTCTGTAAGCGGATTTGAGCTGACACCGAACTTTGATACGGAGGTACTTGAGTATATGCTCGTTGTACCGCCTGCGACAAGCTCGATAACTATTAACGCAGTACCTATGGATTCTACGGCATCGATAGTCGGTGCGGGTAATCAGCCGTTGATTACGGGAACGAACGTATTTGAAATAAAGGTAACGGCGGGCAACGGAACGGTGCGAGTATATAAGCTTACCGTAGCGAAGGAAAACCCCGATAATTTCGGTGAGTTGACGTTTACTGACAGATACTTGCCGAAAGACAATATAGTATATGGCATAGCTCCCGGCAAGACGGTGGGGGCGTTCAGAACGGAATTTGTATCCGCAGGACTTGTTACCGTAACGAACGCAGCAGGCATACAGAAGACGGACAACGACCTTATAGCAACTGACGACATAATTACTGTATGCAGTACGAACGGCGTAAAGTATGCCGATTACAGAGCCTCGGTTAAGGGGGATTTGAACTCTGACGGCAAGGTTAATATAAGCGACCTTTTGAAGATAAGAAACAGAATATTGGGTTCGGACGAATTTTCTGCGGTACAGGTGTACAGCGGAGATATTGACGGAAACGGCAGTATAAACATAAGCGACTTACTCAAGATAAGAAACCATATTCTCGGAACGAACGTAATTTCTTAAAAATAACGGAGGAAAAACTATGAAAAACAGAATAAACCGTAAGATAACATTAGTGGTTTTGATAGCTTTACTTTCTGTGTTTTTTGCGATAGATGCAGATGCGGCATCTGCGAGTATATGGTTTACAGATCCGACGGTAACGGTAGGAAGCAACGTTAGTATAGTTGTAGACGTAAAGGGTGAGTCGATAGGCGGATACGAAGCGAATATATCGTATGATTCATCATATTTGCAGTTTGTATCGGCAAAGGGATCGTCGGGCAATTTCAGCCATGTTAGCAATCCGGGCGTTATAAGATTAGTTGACTACGTAAGCTCGGGCTCGACGTCGAAGATGAGCTGTACGTTGACGTTCAAGGCGTTGAAGACGGGAACGACGAAGCTGAAGCCGTCGGGGTGTGTGTTTACAAGCGGAGGGGGAGACGATATAGCTCCTTATGCAGTAGGCGACTCGACAGTAAAAATAATACCCGTTCCCGAGGCATCATCTGATGCGACGTTAAAGGAACTGACGATAAGCAATTGCGCATTAAGTCCGGCATTTTCGCCGAGTGTGAATTCATATACGGCAAACGTTGATTTTGCGATAACGTCGGTTACAGTATCGGCGATAAAGAACCACAAGGGCGCATCGGTATACGTATCGGGCGCGGAGTCGTTGGCTGTTGGTGAGAATACTGTTACGATAACCGTTACGGCGGAAAACGGAGCGAAGAATACTTATACCGTTAAGGTAGTGAGGGGCAAGAACCCGTTGTCATCGGACGTATTTTTGACGGTAGGCGAGGGTATAAACGCCGAGGTTTCGAACGTGATAGGCGCAGATAAGGTACCCGCAGGGTTTGAGCTGACACAGATAACGTTAAACAACGTAACGGTAAGCGCAATAAAATATGACGAGAGAGCGTACCCCGCAGTATATTTGCTCGGTAACGCAAACGTTTCCGAGGGTTTATATTACGTTGATGTTGCGAATATGACAGCGAAGCCGTTCGAGTATGCAGGACAAGCGACGAACTCGCTTTTGATTCTTGATATAAATATGGCAGAATCGCCTATAGACTATGAGATAGGTAAGTATATAGTAAACGGCGTTGAAAGAGATGCGTTTGTACCGATGAGGTCGGAAGTTCCCAACCACTGTTTGATATATGCGATAGGAACGTCGGGACAGAAACAGCTTTATATGTACGATCCGATAGAAAAGACGTTCCAAAGATATAGCTTTGCGGAGATGGGTGAGCCCGAGACGACAGTACCCGAAGAGACCGAGGAGGAGAGAACACCCGAGACCGACGCGCCTGTTGTTGAGGAGACCGAGGCTGAAAAGGATAACAAAGGGGATATGATAGACAGTTTCTTTGACGGAAGCATTTTTAAGTGGGTATTTTTAGGAGTCGGCGGAATTGTAGTATTGCTGATTATTACTGTAATAATTATAAAAATCAAAGAGAGATAACCAAAAAAGCCTTTTTTAAGGCTTTTTTTTGTTATATTACTTGACATTTTGGAATTATTAAATACAATGAAGTTATACTATACCCGAAAATTATTAGGTAGAGTATCAGGAGGAATGTTATTATGTCAATTGAAAGAAACAAAAATAAGACGCAAATGCTTGCTATGACAGCGATGTTTGCGGCAATAATTGCAGTGTTGCAGTTATTTATCGTTATTCCGCCGATAGGCGCGGCGTATATTACGTTATCGCTTGTACCGATAGTTTTGGGGGCGGTGTTGTACGGACCACTTAACGGTGCTATACTTGGATTGGTTCTTGGCTTATGCGTTGTATATCAGGTTGTTTTTACCCCCGATCCGTTTAGCGCAACGATGTTCCAACTTTTACCTGTTGTGACGATTGTTCTCTGTCTTTTGAAGACGACGATAGCAGGTTTGGTGTCTGGATTGGTTTATAAGTTGCTTTCCAAGAAGAATAAGACCGTAGCGGTATTCACAGCGTCGGCTCTTTGTCCTATAGTAAATACCGGACTCTACTTGGCTGGAGTACTCGTATTCTTTGGCGACCTTGTAAGCGGAGCTGCATCGGGCGCAGGAAAGACAGTGATTATGTTTATAGTATCGGGCGTTATTTTGACGAACTTCATTCCCGAGCTTATAGTGAATATGGTGTTGGCACCCGTTATTATAAGAGTATCCGAGATTACGTCAAAGCTTATAAAAAGATAAAAAAGGCATCAAATGCAGACTTCTCATAAGGATGTTAGCAAGTCCTTGTAGGGACAGGCGTCCTCGACTGTCCGTTTACGCAAAAATTTAATACGCAGAAGACAAAGAGATAACCCCGACTGATTTTCAAAAGTCAGTCGGGGTTCGTTCTATTCTATTCGATAAATTGGAATTTGTCGAACTGCTTGTATTATAATTCTGAATTGGGCAGTATTTCTTCTGTCGTTCCTACCTGCCAATTGAACTTACTTTGAAAATCGTGGAAGCATTCTTCACATATCCAGTAATACATATCTTCTGAGCAATAGAATGTACATAATTTATCTGTTAATGCCTTATCCCAGCAGAATTCGCAGTGTTCATGCCAAAAGTGTTGGATTTTTTCACCTTCCAGGTATTCATGCCCGCGGTTTGTTTCCTCGACATGCTTTTCGGCATAGCGTTCGATTTTCTGAAAAAAAGCATTTTTATCTTTGTACGCAGTTTTCCAAAATTCTGGGAATGTAATCTTATAAAGGGTTTTATTGGATAGATAATCTTCCTGTCCATTAAGACGCCAATCAGACATAATTACCTCCTGTCAAATTCTTATTTATCGTTCTGTTTTATCGCCAGTTTCGCCATTGTATTACAACGGCTTCGGGCAAAGCCCATACCCCAAAAAATGAACGAGCGTATCCAGAGGCTCCCTCCGGGAGGGAGCTGTCGCCGAAGGCGACTGAGGGAGAGTGCGTTACGATAAAGTTAGCACACACCTAAAGTCACGCAGGCTCCTTCCGTCACGGCTGCGCCGTGCCACCTTCCTCCCGTAGGAAGGCTTTTCGTTAAGCTCATTATAACACAAATCGGCAGAGAAAACAAGTTCTCTGCCGAAATTTGATTGTTGCGGACAGTCGAGGACGCCTGTCCCTACAAATGTTGTGTTAAACATCCTTATGAGAAGGAGCCTAACGATGCCTTTTTTATATTACAGAATATCTTTAATTTCCCTCAAATCCTTAACCGTAAAGGTAGGCGAAAGTTTTGAAGGTAATTCTTTGTCAAGGGGATTGAACCAAATTGTTTTAAGGCCATAGCTACCCCCACCGCTAATATCAGACGTAAGCGAATCGCCTATGATAACGACTTCGTTAGGGGGCGGATTACCCATTTCGGCAAAACAGAAGTCGAAGAACTCTTTTGCGGGTTTAAGAGCGCCGACGGTTTCGGAGACGAACATTTTTTTGAAATATTTTAACATATCCGACTGTGTCATGCGTTTTTGCTGATGAGCAAACGAAGAATTGCTTGCGGCGTAGAGGGGATATTTTTTATATAGATATTCGAGCAAGTCGTATGCGTAATCTACAGGTTCAGCGATACCCGAAAGTGTGCTTCTGAACAGAACTTCCATTTCGACGCCGTCGCATTCAATACCGAGCGCATGAAAGACCGTAACCCAACGTAGACCGTACATTTCTTGTTTTGTGAGTTCTTTTCTTTCGATTTTGCGCCAGAGCTCGTCGTTTATTTCGTGAAAGGTTTTTATAACGTTGTCGTTAAAATCCAAGCTAAAATGCTCAAAGCAGAGACGGATAGCCTCTTCCGAGCTTCTTTTGAAGTCGAGCAGAGTGTCGTCAATATCGATAAGTACAGCTTTTATCATAATATTCTCCAATTCATATAATTATGCAAGACCGAGCAAAAGAGCGACGGTTCTTACCAACAGGGCGCAAATCCAAGCTAAAACGCACTGACCGACAACCATAAGGAAAGCCCATTTTCCGCCGAGCTCTCGTTTAACAGCCGCAATAGCCGCAACGCAAGGCGTATAGAGCAGACAGAATACGAGGAGAGCCAAAACGGCAGAGGTAGAAAGGACGTTTTTCATAGCGGCAGTTGTGCCGAAGAGTACCGAGAGTGTAGAAACTACGCTTTCTTTAGCCATAAAACCTGCAACGAGGGAGGTAACGACACGCCAATCGCCGAAGCCGAGCAGAGCGAATACGGGAGCAACTATACCTGCGATAACGGCGAGTATGCTGTTTTGTGAATCCGATATTATATTGAGTCTGAAATCGAAGTTTTGCAAGAACCAAACCGCGATAGACGCAACAAAAATAACGGTAAATGCGCGTTCGAGGAAGTCTTTTGCTTTATCCCAAAGCAGAAAGGCGGTGTTTTTAATACCCGGCATACGGTAGTTGGGAAGCTCCATAACAAAGGGAACAGCCTCACCTTTAAAAGCGGTGCTTTTTGAGATAAGAGCAACTATGATACCGACTATAATGCCGAGGAAGTAAAGACCGACCATTATAAGTCCCGAATATTTGGGGAAGAAAGCGTTTGCGAAGAAGCCGTAGATGGGGAGTTTTGCGGTACAGCTCATAAATGGCGTAAGAAGTATAGTCATTTTTCTATCACGTTCGGAGGGAAGAGTTCTGCTTGCCATAACGCCGGGAACGGTACAGCCGAAACCGATAAGCATAGGCACGATACTTCTGCCCGAGAGTCCTATTTTGCGCAAGGGCTTATCCATAACGAAAGCAACTCTTGCCATATAACCGCTGTCTTCAAGCAACGAGAGGAACAGAAAGAGTATAACGATAATGGGAATAAAGCTCAAAACGCTTCCGACGCCGTTGAAGATACCGTCCATAACAAGACTGTGCAAAGCGCCGTTTACGTTCCAATTTGTGAGCAGACCGTCGACGATGCCTGTAATGGCATCAATGCCCGACTCGAGCAGACCTTGTAAATATGCGCCGATAACGTTAAAGGTCAGCCAGAATACGAGCGCCATAACGCCCACGAATGCGGGGAGGGCGGTATATTTACCCGTTAGAATTTTATCTATTTTGCGACTGCGCAAATGTTCCTTACTTTCGCTCGGCTTTACGACGGTTTCTGCGCAAAGCTTTTTGATAAAGGAGAAGCGCATATCGGCAATAGCGGCAGAACGGTCGAGTTGCGACTCTTCTTCCGCCTGAAGAATTATATGTTCAAGGGTTTCTTTTTCGTTATCCGAAAGCTTTAATGAGTCAAGTATAATCGTATCGCCCTCGACAAGCTTGCTTGCGGCGAAACGGACGGGTATATCGGCATCTTCCGCATGGTCCTCAATAAGGTGCATTATACTGTGGAGACATCTGTGAATAGCGCCACCCTTTGCAGTTTTGTTGCAGAAGTCATATCTATGCGGCTTTTCTTGGTATTGAGCGATATGTACGGCGTGCTTAATAAGCTCGTTAACGCCTTGGTTTTTAGCGGCGGAAATAGGAACGACGGGGATACCGAGCAATTCTTCCATTTCATTTATATATATAGTGCCGCCGTTGCCCTTAACTTCGTCCATCATATTGAGCGCAAGTACCATAGGGATACCGAGCTCGAGGAGCTGCATTGTGAGATAGAGGTTTCTTTCGATGTTTGTGGCATCGACGATATTTATAATACAGTGAGGGTGTTCGTTGATGATAAAGTTTCTTGATACGACCTCTTCAGCCGAATAGGGGGAAAGCGAATAGATGCCGGGGAGGTCTGTAACGAGTGTGTTCGGATAGTTTCTGATTTTACCCGTTTTTCTGTCGACCGTAACGCCGGGGAAGTTGCCGACGTGTTGGTTTGAGCCGGTTAGCTGATTAAAGAGGGTAGTTTTTCCGCAGTTTTGGTTACCTGCAAGGGCAAACGTTAACACCGTGTCTTTGGGAAGAGGGTTTTCGTTGTTTTTTTCGTGATATATACCGCCCTCGCCGAGACCGGGGTGGTGCTTTTTTGCTCGCGGTGGGATTTTCGAGGGAGTGTTTTCACAACTGTCCTCGATAGGCTCAATTTCGATTTGCGCCGCATCGTCAAGACGGAGCGTGAGTGAATAACCGTGAATTAAAAGCTCGACGGGGTCTCCCATAGGCGCATACTGGACAACCTTGACCTCGGTGTTGGGGATAACGCCCATATCGAGAAAATGTTGGCGCAAAGCCCCCTCTCCTCCTACAGATAATATTTTTGCTTTTTTTCCTATCGCGAGTTCTTTAAGTGTCATAAACAATACCTTTCTATATAACCGACAAACAACAGTTAGCCGCCGCTAACTTATTATACCGATTAGAGATGGTTTTGTCAAGGAGGGGAAATGTAAATAAATTGTAAAATTGTAAAAAAAACTTGCAAAGTGTATTATATGGTGTTATAATACTCAAGTATGAAAATTCACACATATGGCTGGCTTCGGTGCAATATCTAAAGGGCTGTATGGTGGAAATAACCGAAGGAGGACATTAAAAATGTCAGTAATTTCAATTAAGCAACTGCTTGAAGCAGGCGTCCATTTTGGACATCACACAAGAAGATGGAACCCTAAGATGGCTGAGTACATCTTCACAGAAAGAAACGGCATCTACATCATTGACCTTCAGAAGACTGTAAAGAAGTTTGAAGAAGCGTATATGTTTGTACGTGACCTTGCAGCAGAAGGCGGCACAATGCTCTTTGTTGGTACAAAGAAGCAGGCAGCTTCCGCAATCAAGGAAGAAGCACAGAGATGCGGAATGTACTATGTAAACGTACGTTGGCCCGGCGGTATGCTCACCAACTACAAGACAATCAACAAGTCTATTAACAGACTCAACAACCTTCTCAAGATGCAGGAAGACGGCACATTCGATCTTCTCCCCAAGAAGGAAGTTGCAAAGAGAATGAAGGAGATTGCAGACCTCGAGAAGAACCTCGGCGGTATCAAGGATATGCCCGGACTTCCTTCATGCGTATTTATAGTTGACCCTCGCAAAGAGAAGAACGCAGTTCTCGAAGCGAAGAAGCTCGGTATTCCCGTAGTTGCTATTATGGACACAAACTGCGATCCCGATGATGCAGACTACATTATTCCCGGTAACGATGACGCTATCCGCGCTATCAAGCTTATAGCATCTGTAATTGCAGACGCAATTATCGAAGGTAAGCAGGGCGAACAGTTCGAAAGCGCTGTTGAAGAGATTGCAGAAGCAGAAGCTGCAGAAGATGCAGAAAGAGCTGAATAATTAAAAATAACAGAATATCGGAGGAATAGAAAATGGCTACAATTACAGCAAAGGCAGTATCCGACCTCAGAGCAAAGACCGGTTGCGGTATGATGGACTGCAAGAAGGCACTCGTTGAAGCAAACGGTGATTTTGATGAAGCTATAAAGATATTGAGAGAAAAGGGACTTGCTGTTGCAGCTAAAAAGGCAGACAGAATTGCAGCAGAAGGTCTTGTAGATATCCTTGTTGAAGGCGAAAAGGCAGCTATGATCGAAGTTAACTGCGAAACAGACTTCGTTGCAAAGAACGCAAGCTTCCAGGCATTTGTAAAGGAAATTCTCAAGCTTATTATTGATAATGATCCTGCTGACCTTGCAGCACTCAACGCTCTCGTTATGGAAAGCGGTATGACTGTTGAAGCAGCGCTTAAGGATAAGATATTCCAGATTGGCGAAAATATGTCTATTCGTCGTTTCCTCGCAGTTGAAGGTGTAATGAGCTCTTACATTCACGGTAAGGGTACAACGGGCGTTATCGTTAAGTTTGTTGCTGATGATGCAGCAAAGAACAACGAAGGCTTTGCGGAAATGGCAAAGAATATTGCACTTCAGGTAGCTGCATATCCCAACATTCAGTACGTTGACAGAGAAGCAGTTCCCGCAAGTGCAGTTGAAGAAGAGATGGGCATTATCAAGGCACAGCTCAAGAACGATCCCAAGAACGCAAGCAAGCCTGACCAGATTCTCGAAAAGATTGCTACAGGTAAGCTCGGCAAGTTCTATGAAGCAAACTGCTTGACAGAAAATGCATACGTTAAGGATGACTCTATGACAGTTGCAAAGTACGTTGAGTCTTGCGCAAAGGCATTTGGCGGTTCAATCAAGATTGACTCGTTCTATCGTTATGAAAAGGGCGAAGGTCTCCAGAAGAGAGAAGACAATCTCGGTGACGAAATCGCAAAGATGCTCAATAAGTAATTAAAAAAAGACAACTTAATACTGTCAGGGGTGCTGTAAAAAGCTGAGACGGTAAAAAGACCGAACCCTTTAAACCTGAAACGGATAATGCCGGCGTAGGAAGATAGAAAGAAGAGAAGCTTATTTTAGTTCCACCCGACTTGTCGGGTGGAATTTTTTGTATTCCCCAAAAAAGTAACAGCCATTTCCGGAGTGGCGAGTTTAGAAGTAAGCAAAAACTTAAAGCATTACAAATACGTGTATGTTTTTGGCGGTATGAAGTTTTTACATATATACATATATATACAAAAGCTATGAGAGGTAAAAAAATTATGAAAAACAAGACAAGGACAATGGTAGAATGCGCTATATTTATAGCGGCGTCTATAATATTGTCGTTTATAAAGATTTACGAAGCGCCCCTCGGCGGTTCTGTAACTCTATTTTCGATGGTACCGCTGATGATAATATCAATAAGACACGGTCTCGGTTGGGGGCTCGGCTCGTCGTTTATATTTTCGATATTCAAGCTGTGGCTTGGCGCAGGCAACTTTGCATATGTGCCGACGGTAGTGGGAATAGTTGTAGTAATATTGCTTGACTATATTGTTGCATATACGTCGATAGGACTTGCGGGAGTATTCAGAAGAGTAAGATTTACGAAGAACGAGAAGACGAATATGACCGTAGCGACGATATGCGGCGTGTTGTTTGCATGTATCGTAAGATTTGCGAGTCACTTTGTGAACGGCGCGGTTGTATGGTATGAGATAACGAAGAACGGAGAATGGAACGAATACGTGCAGACGGTAGGAATGTGGCTCTATTCGTTTGTATATAACGTGACCTACCTCGGACCGGAAACCGTTATGACCGTAATAGCCGTACCCGTAATAGTAACCATTCTCGGCATTATGCAGAAACAATCCTCCAAATAACCCGCTTTCTTTAAGGACCTACTTTCTTTAAGGAAGAAAGTAGGCAAAGAACCTTTTGATAAAGGGTTTGTGCGAACATTATCAGATAATTGTAGGGGAGGGGTATCCCCTCCCGATATTGTTTAAGGAAGAAAGTAGGCAAAGAACCTTTTGATAAAGGGTTTGTGCGAACATTATCAGATAATTGTAGGGGAGGGGTCTCCCCTCCCGATATTGTTTAAGGAAAGAAAGTAGGCAAAGAACCTTGCTTCTCGGGTTTGTGCGAATCCCAAGCCTCCCAATTATGGGAGATGGGCGAAGGTTGACGGAAGGGGCTATTTTGCAGAAAACTTGGCAAAAAACTTGTCCCTCGGATTTACACAAACTCCAAACAAGAACTTACTTTGTCTCGGCTTTCTTTGGCAAGGAAGCTGTCGAGCGAATGCGAGACTCAAGGAGAGATTTTGCGTTTTTTTGTGTACAAACGAAAAAAGAAGCGTAAAACGCTTCTTTTTTTACTGCTGAACCTTATTCATATATTTATTCCAATCATACAGGCTCAAAAAATGCCAACATATACGCAAACGGTGTCCGATATGACCGTCGTTATAGGTGTTCCATAGGACTGTTTTCCTATAGTTTTAACCAAAACCAACTAACCCCTAACGCCTCAAATGAACGATACCGCAGATGCTTTTTTCAATAAAGTCAACCGTTTGAGCAAAAGAGTCCTTCAGCCGAGAGATTCAGCCAACTTTTTTCCGCCGAGAATGTGGAAATGAATGTGCTTAACCGACTGACAGCCGTCGTTTCCGATATTGGTAATAATGCGATAACCGTTTTCGAGACCGCAATCCTTTGCAATTTTGGGAATAACCTCGAATATTTTTGCGATAACGTCGCTGTTTTCGGCAGTTATTTCGTTAGCCGACTGAATGTGCGTTTTGGGGATAACGATGACGTGCACGGGTGCCTGGGGTGCAATATCGTGAAAAGCCAATATAAATTCGTCTTCATACGCCTTATTTGACGGGATTTCTCCCTTAACAATCTTACAGAAAATGCAGTCCATTTTTCTAAATCTCTCTTTCGTATTTTTATTGATAAACACAACGTCTATCCTACACCTTGATTATAATTCATTCCCTCCAAAAAGTCAACCCGCTTTCTTTAAGGAAGAAAGCTTGGCAAAGAACCTCGCTTCTTGGGTTTGTGTGTTTCAATATTATTTGCACGAACAAAAGCCTCGCCCTACGGGAGAGGTGGCAGCGGAGCTGACGGAGAGGGCTTATTCGAAAGAAAGTAGGCAAAGAAAACTCAATTCTCTGGTTTGTGACACTCAATATCGTTTGCACGGACAAAATTTTTATATTGGTAGGGGACGGCGTCTTCGACGTCCCGCGCAAAAATGCGAAAATTTACAAAAACATTGACAACCACACAAAAAAAGGGTATAATATATACAATAAAAAATTATCACGGAGGTAAATGAAAATGAAAGTAACAAAAGAATCAATTATCGGAGATGTACTCGATTACGATAGAGGTACAGCAGAATTTTTCCTTGCAATCGGCATGCATTGTCTCGGTTGCCCCGCATCAAGAGGCGAAAGCATTGAAGCAGCATGCGCAGTTCACGGAACAAATGCAGACGAGCTTGTAGAAAAGCTTAACGCATATTTTGCATCGAAGAACTAATTTAGAGAAAAGGGGCTTATTTTTTAGCCCCTTTTTTTACGGAGTACGAAATGGCAGAAACAATACTTGATTCAAGAATGTTACGTATAGCCGACTGTGTACCGAGTGGGGCTATATTGGCAGACATAGGCACAGACCACGGTAAGCTGCCCGTATATCTTGCGCAAAAGGACAAGATAAAAAGAGCAGTAGCCGCCGACATAAACGAAATGCCTTTACAAAAGGCGATAAACAACATAAAAACAAACAACCTCCAAAACAAAATAGATACGTACTTAACGAACGGATTACAAGGGGTAGAAAAATTTTCGCCCGACTGTGTAGTAATAGCGGGAATGGGCGGAGAGCTTATTGAGCAGATACTTGAAGAGGGAACGATAGACAAGCATAACGTAAAATTCATAATACAGCCTATGACTAAAGAAGGCTCGTTACGAAAGTACTTATGCAAAAACGGCTATCTTATAACCGACGAGCATATTGTTAAAGAAGGCAAATTATATCAGATAATATGTGCCGAATACGACGGAAATGTACGTGCTATAAGCGAAGCGGAATCGCTTGTCGGCAAGATAAACATAGAAAAGGCGGAAGAGCTTTTTGGTGAGCTTATCGAAAGAGTAATCGACAGGACTTTAGTAAAGATAGAGGGTAAGAAAAGGGCAAACCTTGATGTAACGGAAGAAACCGACTGCTTAAAGCAACTAACCGATATAAAGGAGAAATATTATGGCATCAATAAATGAGTTATACAACAGATTAGAGGAAGCGATCCCCGCAGAACTGTCGTGTGATTGGGACAACGACGGAAGAATGGTTGTGCCGAACGGAGAAAAGGACGTTAAAAAGGCGCTTATCTGCCTCGACGTAACCGAAAGCGCTATTGATTATGCCATTGAAAACGGCTTTGACTGCATTATATCCCACCACCCCATAATATTTCACGGTATAAAGAATATTGACGCCGACAACTACCTTTCACGTAAGCTTTGCAAACTTATAAAGAACGATATATCGGTATTTTCATTCCACACAAGGCTTGACAAGGTAAGCGGCGGCGTAAACGATGCAATAGCGGACTTGTTGGGATTAAAGAATGTAACCGATTTCTCCGACGTAGGCAGAATGGGTGAGATTGATTTGGATAAGAATTCAAGTGTTACCGAAAGCTTTGCCGCACTTATAAAGGAGGCTCTTAACGTTAACGGCTCGCTTACTATCGTAGACAGCGGAAGAGTGGTAAAAAAGGTTGCGATTGTAGGCGGAAGCGGTAAGGAGTATATTGAAGAAGCGTACGAGTGCGGCTGTGACACGCTTATAACGGGTGAAGCGCCCTATAACTGTCAGCAAGAAGCGAAAGGAACTGGTATCAACCTTGTACTTGCAGGGCACTATTTTACCGAGAACGTTGTATGCCCGAGAATAGAAATTCTTATAAAGAATTTTGATATGGATATTTACACCGAAATTTATAACGACACCAACCCCGCCACTGAAAGATAACGGGGGCTAAAAACACGAAAATATTTGAAAAAAACTGTTTACAAAACAGCGCAAATTGTGTATAATAATACGGATAGTCATAAAGATATTATTTAGGAGGACAGACCTTGATTATACAACTTGAAGAGGCAAAGCGTGAGCTTATAAGACTTGATGCGGATATTGACGAGCTCGGCAATGCGATGAAGATAGAAGAGCTGAAAGTTAACGTGGCAAGCCTTGAAGAAAAGACGTTGGCGCCTGACTTTTGGAATATGGAAGATTCGAGTAAGATTTTACAGCAGATAAAATCCATGAAAGACAAGATTGAGGCATTTTCGAACTTAAAGAAGAGATGCGAAGATGCGGTTGTTTTGGCTGAAATGGGGCTTGAAGAGAATGACGAGAGTGTTCTCGAAGAGGTTTTGGCTGAACAAAATTCAATAACCGAAGAAGTTGAAACAAGAAGAATAGCAACTTTGCTTTCAGGTGAATATGATAAGAATAATGCAATAGTATCATTCCACCCCGGTGCCGGCGGCACAGAAGCGCAGGACTGGGCTCAGATGCTCTATCGTATGTACACAAGATGGGGCGAACGCCACGGCTTCAACGTTAAGCTTATCGACTGGCTTGACGGCGACGAAGCGGGCTTGAAGAGCGCTACAATAATGGTTGAGGGCGAAAATGCTTACGGTTACCTCAAGGGCGAAAACGGAGTACACCGTTTGGTGCGTGTATCCCCCTTTGACGCATCTGGAAGAAGACATACGTCTTTTGCATCGGTAGAGGTTATGCCCGAGTTTGAAGACGACGGAAAGATTGAGCTTAAGGAAGAAGAGCTTGAGATAACGGCTCACCGTTCAAGCGGTGCGGGCGGTCAGCATATCAATAAGACCGACTCGGCTATCAGAATTTTGCACATACCGACAGGAATTGTTGTAGGTTGTCAGACGGAAAGAAGTCAGCTTCAGAACAAGGAAACTGCGATGAAGATGCTTAAGGCGAAGCTGATGGAGATAAAAGAGCGTGAAAAGCTTGATAAGATTGAAGACATCAAGGGTGTCAAGACGAATATCGAGTGGGGCGCACAGATAAGGTCATACGTATTTATGCCATATACTTTGGCTAAAGATACGAGAACGGGCTATGAAGACGGTAATATTTCGGCTGTAATGGACGGCGAGATAGACGGCTTTATCAATGCATACTTGAAATCACAAGCGCAGATATAAATTTAGGAGGATATAGATATGATTAAGAAGACAGCTTTTTATGCGGGAATAACCCTTGTAATTCAGTCGGTTTCGATGATGGTATTGTTTTTCTTGCTTTTTGCAAAGAAGAAGAATCTTGCGACGGTACTGTTGGCGATGTCGGCGGCAGGCGGTATAGCGGGCGGAATATTGCTTTACAAGCATGCGAAGAGGGTTAAGGCGGAAGAGGACCTTCTTTCTGAATTCCTCGGTGATGACGAGTATATGTATGACGACGGCGAAATGGAGATATTGACCGACGATTATGTAGATGAGGCAGAATTCTGCTGAAAAAACAACGGAGAAAAACGATGAGTAAATATTTAGAAAAGGCTTTTGAGTTGCATAACAAAGGCTACAATTGCGCTCAAGCGGTGCTTTGCGCTTTTGCTGATAAGACGGGTATTGACGAAGTAACCCTATATAAAATCAGCGAGGGTTTGGGGGCGGGTATGGGTAACCGCAAGAATACGTGCGGTGCGCTTACGGGAGCTGTTGCATTATGCGGACTTGTTTCGAGCAGTGGCGGCGTTGATAACTCTACCAAGTCGGGAACGTATAAGACTACGGCGAAGATAGTTGACGAGTTTGAGAATGATTGCGGAGCATTTATATGCTCGGAGATTAAGGGTAGTGATACGGGAACTCCGACGGCATCGTGTGATGATTGCATTAAAGCTGCTGTTGAGGCTGCGGAAAAAATATTATTTAACTAAAAATGGGGAAATGTTTTGAATTATGAGTTTTAAGAAATTCAGAGCAGCCATAATGCTTACGATAGCGGCACTCGTATGGGGTGCTGCTATGTCATTTCAAAGCGAGGGAATGGCGTACGTAGGACCGTTGACGTTTCAGGCTGTAAGATTTATTTTAGGCGGAACGGTGTTATTGCCGCTTGTATTTACGTTAGGAAAAAAAGACCCCGGAGAAAACAAGGCGGACTATAATCCGAAAGGCGTTTTCGTCGGGGGAGCAGTATGCGGTATATTTTTGATGATAGCGTGTACGCTTCAGCAGTACGGTATTATATATACGACCGTAGGAAAAGCGGGTTTTTTGACAAGCCTATACATAATAATTATACCGATATTCGGTCTGTTTTTAAGGAAGAAAATAGGCGTAAACGTGTGGATAGCCGTTGCGTTGGCGATGGCGGGAATGTATCTTTTGTGTATGAAAGAGTCGCTCGTTTTGTCTACGGGTGATACGCTTGTATTTATATGCGCTATTGTGTTTACGTTTCAGATAATGGCGATAGATAAGTATGCTGCTATATATAACGGGCTTAAATTATCGTGCATACAGTTTTACGTGTGCGGTATATTGTCGGCAGTGTTGATGTTTATATTTGAACGTCCCGATATATCGAGTATACTCGGAGCATGGGTGCCTATTCTTTATACGGGCGCATGCTCTTGCGGAATAGGCTATACGTTCCAGACGATAGCGCAGAAAGACTTGCAGCCTGCCGTAGCATCTATTATAATGAGCCTTGAATCGGTGTTTGCGGCGCTTTTTGGTTGGATTCTTCTTGGGCAGAGAATGTCAATAAGAGAAATAATCGGTTGCGTAGTTATGTTTGCCGCAATTATAATAGCTCAAATCTTTGACAAAAACGAACCCTAACCTACTTTCTTGAAAGAAAGTAGGCAAAGAACTTTGCTTCTCTTGGTTTGTGCAATTCCAAAGGCTCTCACTCTGGGGGAGCTATTAGCAAAGCTGATTGATAGAGCTTCTTTAAGAAAAGAAAGTAGGCAAAGAACTTTGCTTCTCTTGGTTTGTGCAATTCCAAAGGCTCTCGCTCTGGGGGAGCTGTTAGCAAAGCTGATTGATAGAGCTTCTTTAAGAAAAGAAAGTAGGCAAAGAACTTTGCTTCTCTTGGTTTGTGCAATTCCAAAAGCTCTCACTCTGGGGGAGCTGTTAGCAAAGCTGATTGATAGAGCTTCTTTAAGAAAAGAAAGTAGGCAAAGAACTTTGCTTCTCGGGGTTATGCGAACAAAAAAGCCTCATCAATTTTGATGAGGCTTAATTATATGTCTGTTATTAGTAAATGCCTATTGTATAGGTGTCAGCTACAGTATCAGAGGAGTTATTAACCGCAAAGATAACGTCAAGAATGTCTATCTTACCATTGTTGTTTATATCTTGCAAACCTGCAGGAATTTCGCCTGTCTGGTCATTTACAACGTATCCGAGCCACGTTCCGATAGCGGTACTGTTTGCAGCAACTACGGCAAAAGCGACCGTTAAAATAATAATTAAAGAAACTATAATCAAAGCGGGAACTCTTTTGAAAAACTTTTTCATGGCAATACCACCTTAAAATCTAAATATTTGACTTATTTTAGCACAAATATGTTGATATGTCAATTGTTTTATTATAAAATCAATAAATATTTTTGAACAGAAAAAGAAATAAAAAAAGAGATAATAATATTTTGAAAAAAGTATTGCAATTTGGAAATTGTTGTGTTATAATAACTCTTGTTAAAAAATATGTTTATTATTTGATTTATCATAAACTGGAGGTGCATTGGAATGGCAAAGTGTGATTTCTGCGGTAAGAGTGTAGCATTTGGACTTAATGTTTCTCACTCCAATCGTAAAACAAACAGAGTATGGAAACCCAATATCAGAAAGGTAAAGGCAGTTGTAAACGGCACGCCCAAGACAGTTAATGTCTGCTCTCGCTGTCTCCGTTCAAACAAGGTTACAAGAGCTAACTAATTGTATATTGAAGTACTACAGCCCGGACAGGATTATCGTCCGGGCTTTACTCTTATTTTTATACAAAAGAGGTAAACTGTTATGAGTCAAATACTTGTTGGAAAAGGCATCAGTGAAAAATGTAAAATCGAATTAGTCAAAATGGGGTATGAGGTAATAAAGCTTCCCGAATATGACAAGCTTCAAAATGGCATTTCATCGCATGCGGATATGCTTATATTTTTTCATAGCGGAGTTATATATACATTTGAAGAATATTACAGAAAAAACATTCGGATATTTGATTTGGTAGGCGTAGAGGTAAAAACAACGGACGAATTTGTTTCAAAGGAATATCCGAGGGATATACTCTTTAATGCGGTATTGACCGATAAAAAAATACTTTTTTCAAAAAGCGGATATACGTCAGAAACGATAACGCAGTTAGCCGAGAAGGTTGTAGGTGTTCGACAGGGATATACGGCGTGTTCGACCTGTCGAGTTGATGGCAATAATTTCATTACCACCGACAAAGGGTTATACAAGGCATATACGGCGAATTCAATCAATTGTTTGCTTGTGGGGAAAGAGGACATATTGCTGCCGGGATATGACTGCGGTTTTATAGGCGGAAGCTCTGTAGTTTTAGCCGACAGCGTTTGTTTTTTTGGCAATATAGAAGAGCATAGGGATTTTGGAGAGATAAAAAGATTTATTGAATATACAGGAAAGAGAGTTATAAGCCTTTCAGACGAAAAATTGACTGATATTGGCGGTGCAGTTGTTGTATAAATAATTGACATAGAATTTTTTTTGTGTTATAATATAAAGAAAGATTTTTGGTGTTTTTCGGGAAAAAGATATTGAATGAGATTGAGTAGAGAAGATGATTTTTAAGAACGAGGACGAAAGAAAGTTAAGACGTTCAAAGATTGAAGAATTAGATGAGTTTTGGGATATAGGTGATATAACCCCGCCGAACAACAAGGGATATGAAAAAAGGGGTGAAAAAGCATCCGAAGCGATACTTGTTGTTGACGGCAAGGGCGGAAATTACGTGCCTATGACAGAGCCGATAAAAAAGCGTATGGAAGAGTCGAAGCTTCTTTCAAAGTATTCTCCCGAAAACGGTTTTATTGACAGCGTATCAATATATTCTTGGCCTACTAAATATACGTTTTACGAGCGATTTAGGTTAGACGCAGAGAAGTATTACAACTTAAAAAGAAGCGAGACTGCCCCTGTAAAATATTTCTCATATATGCCGAGCTATGTACAGATGTCGATGAGGCAAAGGGAATGGTATTTTTACTGGAGAGACTGCGTTAGAAACAAGAAGTATATCCCCACCGACAGCAGTTACATTTTGCTGTATATATACGAGATAATCAATCTTCCCCATATAATTCCCGCAGAAACGGGATTGCAGCTTATATGCGATATATGGGAGCATTACAGGAATAGCTATACGAAGCTTGACAAATTTTTATCCGAATGGGTATGCGACTACTGTCTTATAAACGGACTTGATGCGCCGATAGAGAGGATAAGCTCGTTTTATACCGAGACTGTGGATATGGCTTCGTTCAAGCAGTTTTACTATTCTGAAAGCGATGAGGACAGATTTGCACTATTGCTTGTAGAGGGGTTATCGTCATACAAGTGGCGAAAGAGCAAATATATTGACGAAAGAAACTATAAGACCTTTTACGAGCATATAAGGGGCGGAATGTTTTACGCAGTAAAGAGGTTGGCATTATCCGACGGCAGATTTGATATAGGCAGCGGCAGATTTATAAAGAAAAGCATAGTAAGAGATGCTTTCAGCGGAGCTGTTTGTTCGTATGATTCGAAGCGGAAGATTAGTATAGACTATTTTGAGACGGAAAACGTAAAAGAGTTATCTTTTATAGTAACCGATATGGTTCGGTACTGCGAAAATAGGATAAGAGCATATCTCGGCATAAGAGCAAGACTCGGCATACAGAACTTAACGGAAGAGCAAAAGCATATACTGAACGAATATTTTGACAAGAACTTGCCTTGCGTTTATTACGAAAGAAAAGCGAAAGAAAAGGTTGAAATAATAACCGAAGAAGAACGTAAGCCTTTTGCTGTATCCTTTGAAAAGGCGAAAGAAATAGAAGAAACGTCGTGGCAGTTGACCGACCGTTTGGTTGAGTACGAAGAAGATGAAGATGAGACTGTTGAAGACACGGAGAGAAATCAAAAGGAAAGCTCACTCGAAAGCGAGGCGCTTGATATAGCGAAATCGGCTATATTGTGTATTGCGAGGGGCGACAACGACGGATTTATAAAGACAGCCGAAGAAAGCTATATGCTGCCCGAGACATTAGCGGAGGTAGTAAACGAGCTATGCTTTGAATTGTTAGGTGATATAGGTATCGAGGAAAAAGACGGGCGGTACGTATTGATTTCCGAATATGAAGAGGAGATAAGAGAATGGCTCAACAAGTAAACAGAGTCCCGAAAAGAATATTGGTATCTTTGCTTGAGAGTCTCTCGGCGGGGGTAGTGCCCAGAATGGGTGCGCCTTACGTAGCGATAGGCAGAGAGGGCGAGGTAAGCTCGATTTTGGACAGCCTTGAGAACGTATCCGAGGGCGGCTCGTTTATGAAGCTTGTTATAGGGCGATACGGAAGCGGAAAGAGCTTTCTTATGCAGCTTGTAAAGGGATATGCGGTTGAGAAGAATTACGTTTGCTGTGATGCGGACCTATCTCCCGAGAGGAGACTGTACGGCTCAAAGGGAAATGGACTAGCGACTTACAGAGAGCTTATAAAGAATATGTGCACGAAGACGTCGCCCGAGGGGGGCGCTTTGCAGTCACTTATAGCCAAGTGGATATCGAATATACAGTCGGAGACGGCAATGGCGGGCTACAGAGCAGGGAGCGAAGAGTTTGACCGAGAGGTTGAGAAGCGCATATTTGAGGTAACCCGAGAGGCAGAAAGCCATGTAGGCGGCTTTGATTTTGCTTATGTTGTGAATACGTATTACAAAGCGACTAAATGTAACGATGACGGACTAAAGGGCTGTGCGTTACGGTGGTTGCGCGGCGAATATTTAACAAAGAGCGAAGCGAAAAAAGAGTTAAACGTTTATTCGGTAATAAACGATGAAAATTGGTACGATTATATAAAGTTGTTGGCGTTTTTTGTAAGAAGAATAGGCTACAAGGGCTTTGTTGTATTTATAGATGAGTGTGTAAATTTATATAAGATAACGAACCGAGTATCGAGGGAAGCGAATTACGAGAAGCTTTTATCGATGTTTAATGATACACTTCAAGGCAATTCAAAAGGACTCGGGATAATTCTCGGCGGAACGCCTATGTTTCTTGAGGATAGGCGAAGAGGGTTATACAGCTACGAGGCGTTAAAGAGCCGACTTGAAGACGGTAAATACGCTGATATGGGGTATAAGAACCTTATGGGGCCGGTTATAAGACTTGAACGGCTTGACGACAATGAGCTTTATGCGCTTGTAACGAGAGTGAAGAATTTACACGGTATGAATTACAATTGGGAAGTACCGGTAAGCGACGTACAGACGGCGGAATTTCTGAAGGATAGTCTTGGCAGAGCAGGTGCGGGGACTATGATTACCCCTCGAGAGATAATAAGAGATTTTTTGCAGGTGTTGAATATTTTGTATCAGAATCCGAATGCAAAATTTGAAGATATTGTAAAAGTAAAAATTTCCGAAGACCGAAAAGAGTCTAACGAAAATGATATAGCGGATATAGAGTTTTAAGGAGAATATAGAAAATGAAGTGGACAGGACTTAACGATTTAAGAGAAGCTTATTTATCATTTTTTGAAAGCAAGGAGCATTTGAGACACAAGAGCTTCCCGCTTGTACCTATCGATGACAAATCGCTTTTGCTTATAAATGCAGGAATGGCGCCTTTGAAGAAATATTTCAAGGGAGAATCGGAGCCGCCGAAGAAGCGTATGACTACTTGCCAGAAGTGTATACGTACACCCGATATTGAAAGGGTTGGTATAACGGCAAGACACGGAACATTTTTTGAGATGCTCGGAAACTTTTCGTTTGGCGACTATTTCAAGGAAGAGGCAATAACTTGGGCGTGGGAATTTTGCACAAAGGTTATTGAATTGCCCGAGGAGAAAATTTGGGTAACGATATACGAAGAAGACGATGAAGCATACAATATCTGGCACGACAAAGTAGGGCTTCCCGCCGAAAGAATAGTTAGGCTTGGAGACGATAACTTCTGGGAAATAGGAAGCGGGCCTTGCGGACCTTGCTCAGAATTGCACTTTGACCGAGGCGAGGAATTTGGTTGCGGTTCTCCCGACTGTAAGCCCGGCTGCGACTGTGACAGATTTATGGAATTCTGGAACCTTGTATTTACGCAGTTTGACGGAGACGGCGCGGGAAATTATACCCCCCTTGCGCATCCCAATATTGATACGGGTATGGGACTTGAAAGACTTGCTTGCGTTATGCAAGGCGTAAACAATCTTTTCGAGGTTGATACTGTAAAGAATATAATGGCAAAGGTATCCGAGCTTACGAACGTAAAATACGGAGAGGACAAGCAGAAAGATATATCGCTTCGAGTAATTACAGACCATATCAGAAGCACGTCGTTCCTTATATGCGACGGTGTAAATCCCTCAAACGAGGGCAGAGGCTACGTACTCAGAAGGCTTTTGAGACGCGCGGCAAGACACGGCAGACTTCTTGGGGTTAAAGGAACGTTCCTTGCTGAAATATGCGAGGTTGTTGCAAGAGAAAATGCTACTGCATATCCCGAGTTGACAGAGAAACTTTCTTATATCAAGACAGTAATCAAAAACGAAGAAGAACGTTTTGCGGCGACTGTTGACAAGGGTATGGAGATGCTTGAAAAGCTTATAGAGGCAGCAAAGGCAGATAATACGAATACCCTCAAGGGCGAAGACGTGTTCAAGCTTTCCGACACGTACGGCTTCCCGATAGATTTGACAAGAGAGATTTCTGCAGAGGCGGGAATTGGGGTTGATACAGAGGGCTTTGAAAAGCTTTTGCAGGAACAGAAAGAAAGAGCAAGAGAAGCGAGAGTGACACTTGGCGATTTCGGTTGGACTGCAGAAAATTTTGATGAGTTGAAGAAACTTAAAAAGACCGAGTTTTCGAGATATGAAGAAACAACGGTTCATGCAAATGTTTTGGCAGTTTTGAAAAGCGAAGACAGCGAAAAGGTGACTGTAATACTTGACAAGACGCCATTTTATGCGGAAAGCGGCGGTCAGGTAGGCGATACGGGTAAGATAAGCGGTATTCACGGCGAATATGAGGTTATCGACACCAAGAAGCACGACGGAATTTATATGCATATCTGCAAGAAGACTAACGGAGAGATTTTTGAGGGTGACAGCGTTTCTGCATCTGTTGAAGCGAAGAGAAGAAGGGCAATATCGAGAAACCATACGACAGTACACATGCTACAGGCGGCGTTACGTGAGGTGCTTGGCAATCATATTGAACAGGCGGGCTCATACGTTGATGAAAACAGACTTCGTTTTGACTTCAGTCACTTTGCCGCATTGACAACCGAAGAGATAGAAAAGGTTGAAAATATAGTAAACGAGCAGATTCTTAATGCATTGGAAGTTAAGACGACCGAAACCGATGTTGAGTCGGCGAAGAAGATGGGCGCAATAGCGCTGTTTGGCGAGAAGTACGGCAGTACGGTAAAAGTAGTGCAGATGGGCAGTTTTTCTACAGAGCTTTGCGGAGGTACGCACCTTAAGAATACGAGTGAGGCTGCGTTGTTTAAGATTATATCCGAGTCGTCGGTAGCCGCGGGTACAAGAAGAATAGAGGGTGTAACCGGTAACGGCGTACTTGAATATATTGCAGAAAAGAACAGCCTTATCAATTCCGTAGCAAAAGAGCTTAAGGTAAACAATATTACCGATATACCGAAGAGAATAGAACAGCTTCAGACCGAGCTTAAGGATGCAAAAAAGGTTATCGACGGACTTAATGCGCAGTTGTCCGAGGCGAAGACTGCAGACCTTTACAATAATGCAGTCGAGGTTAACGGCGTAAAGGTAGCGGTTATGAAATCGGCTGAAATGAACGTAGACGTGGCAAGAAAGGCGTGTGACAAGCTTAAGGACGCGTATTCCGACATTGTAGTTGCGATGGCGGCTATGGCGAACGGCAAGCTTAACTTTGTAACATGTTGCGGTAAGGAGGCTGTTGCAAAGGGAGCTCATGCGGGTAACCTTGCGAGAATGCTCGGTGCGTTTACGGGCGGAAGCGGCGGCGGACGTCCCGACAGCGCTGTATCGGGCGGAAAAGATGCATCGAAGGTAGACGAGGCATTGGCGGCAGTGACAGCATTTATAGAAGAAAACGTTAAATAAGATTACGTTAGAAAAAAAGCAGGGTGGGGAGTTATGATAGCAGATAGAAGAATAATAAAGCTTATTACTGTAGTAGCTGTAGGCCTTGCGTTGTTGGCATTGGTGTTAGGAGTGGTAAAGGGGTGCAATAAAGAACCCTCTGACGCGACTGTTGAATTGCCGACGTCAAACCAAATTTTGTTGGGATTTAAAGAAGTAGGCAGTGTTAGCTTTGACCGTGACGTTTTGAAGAACAGCGTTAGGATAGACGAAAGGTTTTCGGGTTATGGGTTGCGAGATGAATACTGCATGGTATATCAGGTAACAGACTTCGGGCACGAGAAAAAGGTCAAGGATTATCTTGGGATAAAAGAAGTTCTTCCCGAGGTGGATTATTCGAAATATTATATGCTTTTATCCGTAGGCCGCCCCATAGAAGATATATCTGACAGATACAAGAGGACAACGGATAACGGCGAAAAGATTGTTGACTTTACTTTTGGTAACGAATATTCCGAAAATACCGTATACGTATATTCAGTAAAGAAGACAAGCTTTTTGTCGGGGGATTTACTTGAGATATATTATTTAGAGAACGTTCATCCGAATTGTAATCTTGAGGAGGTAAGCCGAGAAAATTCTCAACTTATATCCGAGGGTAAGTATCATAAGGTGTATAAAAAGGCAGAGGCGGTTTACGAGTTTGTAATATACAAGGCAGATGGACAGGCGGTATCTTCGAGGAAGATATTGAGCACTAAACCGATAATTACCGAATATAACGACTCTATGGTTCGATTGGAATATGAAGAGAGAGACCAATATTACAATCCGCAAAATGATTTTTATACGACGAAGTCTAAATACCAATTGCATCACTTAATGGACACAAAGGTTGTGTTTGCAAAGTTTTCATCAAACGGAGACCTTTTGATTGTTGTGAGAGATGCATACAATACGACGAATTACAGCTATATATTAAGACCGCCGTTTAGTTGCACCGCCGACGCTATAAGAACCCTGCTTCAAAGTGTAGAATACGTTGACAATACCCACGTAAGGCTTACGTTTAATTTCGGTTCGGGACATCCTTTACACGATGAGCTTGTAACCGTTCCCGATTTAAGCAGAAAATCGAGCGCAAATCAGTAAAAAATAAAGAGAGTATGGTAAAAACCATACTCTCTTTTATTGGTATATGAAAACCACCAGCTAAGCTGGTGGTTCAAAAGAGGCTTTTGCCGTTGAGCAATCCCGCCGCAGCGGTAGGCTCCTCTGTGTAAGGGGAGCTGTCAGCGAAGCTGACTGAGGGGTTGTTTGAATATGTT
>JAFYPF010000024.1 GCA_017547655.1 Clostridia bacterium | reverse complement strand
GCCTTTTGAAAAAGGCTCCTCCCCTTTAAATCCCCTCTGCGAAAACTTTAAAAAGGGCAGCCATTGGCTGCCCGAAATAATTGTTTTTTTGTGTAGAGAAATGTTTTTGTTTGTACAAACTTGTTTGTTTTTTTACGGGGCGTCGAGGACGTCGCCCCCTACAGTGCAGAGGTGATGTTTGTACAAACGATAACAGGTAGCATAACCCAGAGAGGCAAGTTCTTTGCCAAGCTTTCTTCGAAAGAAAGCGGGCTATTTTTGTTCGTTGAGCCAACTTTCTGTTGCTAAAGCTATTTCTTTTAAAGCGCCGTCTTCGAAAGGTGTTTTTATATCTGCTACTTTGCAGAGTTCAACAAAGGTTTTCTTTCCGCCTTCGTTAACAAACTTCATATATCTATCCCACGCATCTTTATAGTCGGTCATCATAATATTTCTAAAGGTCAATGCCGCAGTTTGCGCAAGGCAATAATCGATATAATAGAAAGGATAGTGGTAGATATGAAGTTGGCGTTGCCAGCCTCTGCCGTCGCCATAGAAAGGAACGCCCGTCATATCGATATAGGGGCGATATGTTCTTTCGAGTTTTGCCCAGGCTTCGTGTCTTTCGGCGGGTGTAAGGTCGGGATTATCGTAAACTATATGTTGGAATTCGTCAACGATACAGCCGTATGGAATAAAAATCAAAGCGCCTTTAAGGTGAGTTAATTTTGCTCTCTTCGTGTCGTCTTTATAGAACAGTTCGAGCCAGGGCCATGCAAAAAATTCCATAGACATAGAGTGGGTTTCGCACGATTCCATAGTCGGATTTTTGTTTGCTTCAATATCAAAGTCTCTTACGGTATAATCGGCAAAAGCGTGTCCCGCTTCGTGTGTAAGAACCTCGACGTCGCCTGCCGTTCCGTTAAAGTTTGAGAAAATAAAGGGGGCTTTATATTCAGGGAATGTTATGCAATAACCGCCTACAGCCTTACCTTTTTTCGCTTTTACGTCAAGGAGCTCGTTATCGTACATAAAGTTAATAAACTCATTAGCCTCGGGAGACATCTCCTCATACATCTTCTTTCCTGCGGCGAGTATATCCTCGGGAGTGCCTACGGGTTTGGGGTTACCGTCGAGGTAGAAAGTCGTATCGTCATAGAGTTTTAGGGTGTCAACGTTAATGTTGTCAGCCTGTTCTTTTTTTATTTTTGCAACAACGGGAACGAGGTCGTTCTTTACCTGCTCTCTGAATTTCTTTACCATTTCGGGGGTATAGCAGTTGCGTGTGCGTCTGAGGTATGCAAGCTCGGTAAACGTTTTAAAACCGAGTTTTTTTGCAATTTCCGTGCGTACCTTTACGAGGTTATCAAATATCGTATCAAGCTCTTCGGCGTGGCTCATATAGAAATTACCCTCGGCTTCAAACGCTTGTTTTCTTGTATCTCTGTCACTGTCTTCTTTATATACGCCGAGCTGTGAAATGTTAAGCTTTTTGCCTTTAAAGTCAATTTGCGCTGATGCTACGAGTTTTTGATAGTCGCTGACAAGCTTGTTTTCCTTTTGTAAAAGGGGAATAATTTCGGGAGAAAAGCATTTAAGCTCCATTTCGAGATTTTTAAACATAAGGCTGCCGTACTTTTTTTCTACAGCGCCTTTAAAGGGCGAATCCATAAGGGCTAACATAAACTCGGTACTCTTTTCTTGGAGCACGGGTCCGTTTTCGTCATAATAGTCGTTTTCTTTGTCGTAGAATTCGTCTTCGGTATTTATGCTGTGTCTCACGTATGCAAGATTTGCCATAGTTGCAAAGTGAGAGCTTATTTCTTCTTGCTTGTATAGGGCGGAAAAAATCTCTTCTTCACTCTTTGCATTTTTTATTTCATCGGTAAGTTTTTCAAAGATTTTGCCGATTTCCAAAGCGTCTGCCCGCTTGTATTCCATTTCACTGAATTTCATAAAATCACCCCTACTGAAAATAATATAAATAGTATTGATATAAATTATAACACCAATTCGTAAAATGCGCAATAAATAATAAAGTTTTTTGGAAAAACGCTCAATATTTTCAAAAAATATTTGACAAAAGGGGAGAAACATTGTACAATAATATGAGTGTAAAAGTTTATAAAAATTACTATAAATTAAAGTATTGTTTGCTTTTAGGAGGAAAACTGATGGAACAGGCAAAAATCGCTGAACTGCAAAAAAAAGCTATAGAAATTAGGCTTGATATTCTTGAAGAGGTTTTCAGCGCTTCTTCAGGCCATCCCGGCGGCTCTATGTCTATCGCCGAGATTCTCACTTATCTCTATTTTGTTGAAATGAAGGTTGATCCCAAGAATCCTAAATGGGAAGACAGAGATCGTTTCGTACTTTCAAAGGGACACTGCGCCCCCGGTCTTTATGCGGCTCTCGCAGAAAAGGGATTCTTCCCCAAGGAAGACCTTAAAACATTCAGAAGAGTTGACAGCTATCTTCAGGGACATCCCGATATGAAGGGCGTTCCTGGTGTTGATATGTCTTCGGGTTCTTTGGGACTCGGTATATCTACCGCTTGCGGTATGGCTCTTTCCGGTAAGATTTACAACAAAGACTACCGTGTATATTCCGTACTCGGCGACGGTGAAATCGCAGAAGGTCAGGTTTGGGAGGCTGCTATGTTTGCTTCTCACTACAAGCTCGACAATCTCTGCGCATTCGTTGACTTCAACGGACTCCAGATTGACGGCGCTATTACAGACGTTATGAACTCTACGCCTATCGACGAAAAGTTTAAGGCTTTCGGTTGGAATGTAATCGTTATCGACGGTCACGACTTTAATCAGATTGAAAAGGCTGTTGAGGAAGCAAAAGCTACAAAGGGCCAGCCCACTATGGTTGTATGTAAGACAACAAAGGGCAAGGGCGTTTCGTTTATGGAGAACAATGCAGGTTGGCACGGAAAGGCGCCTAATGCAGAAGAATACGAAAAGGCAGTAGCAGAGCTTAAGGCTCAGCTCTAATCTAAAGAAGGAGTTAATAACATGGCAGATAAAATTGCAACAAGAGAGGCTTACGGCAAGGCGCTTGCCGAGCTTGGTGAAAAATATGATTTTGTAGTATTCGATGCTGACCTTGCTGAAGCTACAAAGACTATAATGTTTAAGAAAAAGTTCCCCGAAAGACATTTTGACTGCGGTATCGCAGAGGGTAACATGGTTTCCGTTGCTGCAGGTGTTGCCGCAACAGGTAAGATTCCTTTCGTTTCTACCTTCGCTATGTTCGCTGCAGGTCGTTCTTTCGAACAGATTAGAAACTCTATCGGTTATCCCCACCTCAACGTTAAAATCGGCGCTACTCACGGTGGTATCTCCGTTGGTGAAGACGGCGCAACGCACCAGTGTAACGAAGACTTCGCTACAATGCGTACTATTCCCGGTATGACAGTTATTTGTCCCGCAGACGCTGTTGAAGCAAAGGCTGTTGTTGAAGCGGCTATTCTTCATGATGGCCCAGTTTATATGAGATTTGGTAGATTTGCTGTTCCCACGCTCTTCGATGAAGCAACATATAAGTTCGAAATCGGTAAGGGTGTTCA
The DNA here is from genome assembly GCA_017547655.1 of Clostridia bacterium. Classification (GTDB taxonomy): domain Bacteria; phylum Bacillota; class Clostridia; order Oscillospirales; family CAG-272; genus RGIG1995. Next base: position 6,428 of record JAFYPF010000024.1, on the reverse strand, counting down.
GATGGCTGACGGTAAGGACGTTACTATCGTTGCAAATGGTCTTATGGTTGAACAGGCGCTTATCGCAAAGGATATGCTTGCTGAAGAGGGTATCAGCGCAAGAGTTATCAATATGGCTACAATTAAGCCTATCGACAAGGATATTCTTGTTAAGGCTGCAAAAGAGACAGGAGCTATCGTAACTGCTGAAGAACACAGCGTTATCGGAGGTCTTGGAAGCGCTGTATGTGAAGTTTTGGCTGAAACTTGCCCCGTTCCTGTAACAAAGGTTGGCGTTGACGACAGATACGGCAGAAGCGGTAAGGTTCCTCCGCTGCTTGAAATGTACGGCTTGACTGCCGCTGATATTGTTGCTAAAGCAAAGGCGGCAATTGCGCTTAAGTAAAATTTAATAGGTATTACTCGGTAAATTCGGGAATTGCCTGTTAATATATTAAGAAGTATCATTCCTTAAAGTCGGGGAATAATATAAAATAAGTATAACTGAAAAGGAGAAAACAAATGGCTGTTATTACTATAACAAAAGAAAATTACGATGAAGAAGTTATCAAATCCCCCGTTCCCGTATTGCTTGATTTTTGGGCAACCTGGTGCGGCCCTTGCCGTATGCTTTCTCCCATTGTTGATGAAATTGCAAACGAGGTTGAGGGTAAGGCTAAAGTTGGTAAGATTAACGTTGATGAACAGCCCGATCTCGCTCAACAGTTCGGAATAATGAGTATTCCGACACTTGTGTTTATGAAAAACGGCGAAATTGTTGCAAAAGAAGTGGGCGTAAGAAGCAAACAGGCTATACTTGATAAGCTTAACTGAATAAAAAAAGGCTTTGCCCAATGAATATTATCGCGGACAAAGCCTGTTTTTTATTTTTGAGAATTAACTGTCAGTTGCTTTCGGCGCCGAGTATTACGGGATCATCACTCTCTTCTGCGAGTTTTGCCTCGTATGCTTCGAGAACTGCTTTTTCAAGTGATGCTCTGAACTCTGCATTGATCGGATGTACGATATCGCGATATGTGTTGTCTGAATTCTTTCTGCTTGGCATCACAATGAACAGTTTGTCTTTAGTGTTGATTACTTTGATGTCGTGAACTGCAAGCTGGTTGTCGAAGGTTACTGATACGATTGCTTTCATTGGACTTTCGTCGAATGTCTTTCTGATTTTGATATCAGTAATAACCATAAGTTTACCTCCTACGTATAATAATATTGTATCCATTATAGTATAACAGTATTTTATGAATTTTATACTACTGTTTTTGGAAGAAATTTGAACTTTTTTATAAACATTTGTCAACGATTTGTGCATTACGAACAAAACAGTAGTGCTGTATATATAAAAAATGACAAATGAAGAAGAGAAGGCGGTGTGATTGGAATGAATGAAAACAATAGATTTATGTTACTCGAGGGCGCTGAATCGATATTTTTTATAGGGATATGCGGAATAAGTATGTCCAGTCTTGCGAGTATAACACACACTCACGGAATAAAGGTTGGCGGCTCTGACACCAACGACGGAGATATGGCGCAGAAATTACGCTCGGAGGGTATTGAGATATTTATCGGTCATTCTGCCGATAACCTAAAGGGGTATGATGCCGTTGTATATACTGCGGCTATCGCAGATACTAACCCCGAACTTTGTTATGCTCGTGAAAGCGGTTTGCCTTGCATAAACAGAGCAGAGTATTTGGGTAAATTGATGCTTTCATATACAAACAGAATCGGCGTTGCGGGTATGCACGGCAAAAGCAGTGTTACCGGTATGATTGCTCACGTCTTTATTGAAAACGGCAAAGAGCCGACCGTTCTTAACGGCGCGAATACTGCCGAACTTGGCGGAGGCGCATACAGAATCGGCGATAACAACGGCTTTATTTTTGAAGCGTGTGAATATAAAGACAGCTTTTTGTCATTCCATCCCGATACTGCCGTTTTGCTTAATCTCGAAATGGACCACGTAGATTATTTCCATTCTCTTGACCAGATTAAACAGTCTTTTGCAACTTATGCCGATAAGGCGCATACCGTTGTTGCTTGCGGCAACGATGCGACCCTTATGGATGCTCTTAAAGACTATAAGGGTCGGCTTATAACCTATGGTGTTAATGACCATACTTTGGATTTCTACGGATATGATATAAAAGAAAATGAAGACGGGTACAATACGTTTAAAATTGCGCATAAGGGAGAGGAGATTTGCAAGGTCGAGCTTTCTGTTCCCGGTGAGCATAACGTTGTGAACTCTGTTGCCGCTATTGCTGTCGGTATTTTGCACGGGCTTAATGCGCAAAAGGCGGCTGAAAGTATGGTTACCTTTAAAGGAGTTAACCGCCGTAACGAATATAAAGGCGAAAGAAATGGCGTTGTTATTTACGACGACTATGCGCATCACCCCTCCGAAATAAAGGCAAGCTTGCATGGTCTGAAAAAGCTCTGTAAAGGTAAATTGTGGTGCGTTTATCAGCCGCATACCTATTCAAGAACTGCAGGACTGTTTGACGAATTTTGCGAAAGCTTTGGTGAGGCAGACAACCTTATTTTTGCCGAAATCTATGCTGCAAGAGAGATAAATACCTTTGGTATTTCTTCAAAAGACCTTGCCGATAAGATTGACGGCGCGATCTATTTTAATTCCTTTGAAAAGATTGCAGATTACGTTAAAAATAACGCTCAAAAAGGCGACCTCGTTGTTTCTATGGGCGCCGGAGACGTGTTTAAAGTTCATCAGTTGTTATTAAAGGCTTAAACCCTTTTTAAAAAAGGGTTTAAGAATCCTAAAAATATTTATGGGAACTTTTTGAAAAAAGTTCCCAAACCCTCAAAAACTTTGAATAATGGGAAAAAAGTCGTACAAACCCAGAGAGAAAAATTCTTTGCCTACTTTTTGTGGAAAAAAGCCCCTTCCGTCAACCTTCGGTTGCTATCTCCCCCCATTGGGGAGGCTTTTAGTTTGTACAAATATTATTAAGTTGCACAAACCAAGAGAGGTAAAGTTCTTTGCCTACTTTTTGTGGGAAAAAGCCCCTTCCGTCAACCTTCGGTTGCTATCTCCCCCCGTTGGGGAGGCTTTTAGTTTGTACAAATATTATTAAGTTGCACAAACCAAGAGAGGTAAAGTTCTTTGCCTACTTTCTTTCAAGAAAGTAGGGGGAATAAAAAAACTACCCTTAATTACAAGGGTAGGGAAGATGATAATATAGAAAATCAGTAGTTTTTTTATTTGAACAGACGGTTATCAACATACCGTCTGTTTTTTTGTGGGTATAAACGTAAGTATCGGGAGTAGAATCAAAAAATCCGTTTCCCGTAAGTTTGCCTTTCGCTTCTTTCTTTGTCCATTCGGTTACGTCTTTGGCGAAGCGTTTTTTTACTTTTTCGGGTAGGTCTTTGTCTTCTTCAATATCAACACCGACAGGGGTGTCGGATATTGCGCATACGGCGTAATCGCCCGAATGTGATAGGCTGAAATAGAATATATCGTCTAAAACTTTCGGTTTGCCGTTTTTATCTTCGTAAAATGATAGGTTATCGAAATTATAATCGGTACAATCTTCAACGGCAAATCTTAAGAGTGCGCCGACTCCTATTGAACGTGCTTTGCTTATAGGTGAAGCAAGTCTATCGGCTTTTTTCTGCCTATACTCGCCCACTCTGTCGTAATAGTATTTATACACTTCTTCGTTAAGCAATGGGCGTACGTATAATATATATACTCTATTCAAACAATCACCTTCTTCTTATATATTTTAACATCTTAAAAAAGCAATGTCAACACATAAAATTTACTTGAAATTTCCACTGATTATGATATAATAAATATATTAATGATAGGGGGACGTTCTACTATGATTGACAAAATTGAAAAGGGAAAGAGAATAAGAGGAGTTACGCACTACTTAACGAGGGCGGCAATTATCGCGGCTCTTTATGCTGCCGTAACCTTGGTTATATATCCGTTTTCTTTCGGTTATTTGCAAATAAGAATTTCAGAGGCATTAACTATATTGCCTTTCTTTATGCCCGAGGCTATTTTGGGGCTTTTTATAGGCTGTATAATATCCAACTTCTTCAGCCCGAATATCGTTATTCTTGACGTAATATTCGGTAGTTTGGCAACGCTTTTGGCGGCGCTTTTAACCAATCAGTGCAAAAAGCTTGGAAAATTCGGCAGGTGGTTAGCACCGCTTCCGCCCGTACTTACAAACGCTGTAGTCATCGGACTTGTTATTGCACTTTCTATGACACAAAGCGGAGAGGGAAGTTTTTACACAATCTTCCTTTTTAATGCATTAACGGTCGGCGCAGGTCAGCTTGTTGCTTGTTACGGACTCGGCATACCTCTTTCGTTTATTCTTGATAAAATCAAAGATAAAATAAAGGTAAAATAATGGTTATATATAAAAACAACAGCACCGACGCATATTTTAATTTGGCGCTTGAGCAATATCTGCTCGACACAAAGAATGATAATATATTTATGCTTTGGCGCAACGACAGAGCGGTTATTATCGGCAAAAACCAAAATGCTTATGCCGAGCTTGACGTTGATTACGTAGAAAAAAACAACATCAAGGTAGTTCGCCGTCTTACAGGCGGGGGCGCTGTTTTTCACGACGTCGGGAATATCAATTTTTCTTTTATCGTACCCGAAACCGAAAAGGCTGTTCTTGATTTCGCGCGTTTTACAAGACCTATAATAGAAGCCTTAAAAAAACTTGGCATTGAAAATGTTTGTCTTTCGGGTAGAAACGACATTATGATAGGCAACCGAAAAATTTCGGGCAACGCTCAAAGTTCGTATAACGGTAAAACTTTGCACCACGGCACTTTGCTTTATTCTGCCGACCTATCTATGCTTTCGGGGGCGTTAAAGGTTGACGCCGAAAAAATAAAGTCAAAGGGTATAAAAAGTGTTCGTAACAGAGTTTGCAATATAAAGGACTTTTTGAAGACCGATATGTCTGTTACAGAGTTTATGGATTATCTTGAGGATTACGTAGCCAAAGAAACGAATTCGGAAATCGTTAATCTTACAGAAGATGATATAACGTTAACGCAAAAACTTGCCGATGAAAAGTATTCTGCCTGGGATTGGAACTTTGGAAAATCTAAAGAACTTTCGGCACAGAAAAAGAAGCGGTTTGACTTCGGTTCGGTTGCAGTAGACTTAACTGTCGAGGGCGGTATAATCAACGGTATTAAAATATCGGGCGACTTTTTTGGTGTCGGTGACGTTAGTAAAATAGAAAATATATTGACAGATACAAGATTTGAAACAGAGTCACTGAAGAGTAAAATAAATGATAAGCTTATAGGCGAATGTATATCGGGTATGACAGCCGAGGAATTTGTTTCGCTTTTGATGTCATAGGAGAAAATATAATGAAATACAAACAATATGAGGTGCTGGCTTCGGTGTATGATGCGCTGAATCCCGAGATCGATTATACGGCTTGGTCAGATTTTGTGAAAAATATAATTGATAAGTTCGGCAAAATAGAAACTAAACTTGTGCTTGATTTGGCTTGCGGTACGGGAAGTATGTCGGTTGAGCTTTCAAAGTGCGGCTACGAAGTTATCGGTGTTGACTTGTCGGCAGAAATGCTTATGGAAGCGCAAAACAAGGCTTACGACAACGAACAGAGTATTCTGTTTTTAAATCAAGATATGAGTGAGCTTGACTTGTATGGAACTGTTGATGCTGTTGTTTGCTGTCTTGACAGTATAAATTATCTTACCGATGACCAAAAGCTGAAAAAGACGTTTGCGCTTGTTAATAATTTTATGAATGACGGTGGGCTGTTTATATTTGACGTTAACACTCCGCATAAGTTTAAGAATATTTACGGAAACAATGCGTATGTTCTTGAGTCCGACGGTGTTTTGTGCGCTTGGCAAAATACATTTGACGAAAAGACTTGTATATGCGATTTTGATTTAAGCTTTTTCGTTGAAAAGAAAAATAATACGTACGAGCGCTTTGACGAGAGTCAGAGGGAAAGAATGTATACTGATGAGCAATTGCGTGAAATGCTGAAAAATGCATCGTTTGACGTTCTTGGCGTATATTCGAGTTACGGTTTTGATGAATATACCGAGAACGACGAGCGTTGGTATTACGTTTGCAGGGCTAATAACAAAAATAAAAATGCTATATGATGACAAAAGCATCATATAGCATCTTTTGTTTTAGAAAAGACAATTTCTATAGATTTGGCGGGGAGAAACCATCTCAAGCGCCGAAGTTTTCTCCCCGCCACCCCCTCATCCTTGGCTGCGCCTTTATTGGTATATGAAAACCACCAGCTAAGCTGGTGGTTCAAAAGAGGCTTTTGCCGTTGAGCAATCCCGCCGCAGCGGTAGGCTCCTCTGTGTAAGGGGAGCTGTCAGCGAAGCTGACTGAGGGGTTGTTTGAATATGTT
>JAFYPF010000023.1 GCA_017547655.1 Clostridia bacterium | reverse complement strand
GCGAAGCAAGGTTCTTTGCCTACTTTCTTCCTTAAAGAAAGTAGGTGCCAAGCTTTCTTCCTTAAAGAAAGCGGAGGGGGGGAAGAAAGTAAGTTTTTATGTGCTTTTTGTCATAAAATTATAGCCCGACTCATACAGTTTACCAAAAGAAAAAACTAAAAAAGAGGTAAAATTGTATGACAGATACGAGCATTTACAAAGATATATCTGCCAGAACGGGTGGCGATATATACATAGGCGTTGTAGGTCCTGTAAGAACGGGTAAATCAACATTTATAAGAAAATTTATGGAGACGGCGGTATTGCCGAATATAACGGAGGAATACGAAGAAAAACGGGCGCGTGATGAGATGCCGCAGAGTGCGGCGGGGAAGACGGTGATGACGACCGAGCCGAAATTTGTTCCCGACGAGGCGGTTAGCGTAACCTTGGGGGGCAAATCGACAATGCGTGTAAAGATGGTTGACTGTGTAGGCTATATTGTTCCCGATGCGTTGGGGGCGATAGAGGAGGGAAATCCTCGAATGGTAAACACCCCGTGGAGCGAACAGCCGATGCCGTTCGGAGAGGCGGCGGAGCTTGGAACGAGAAAGGTAATAAACGACCATTCGACGATAGGCGTATTGGTTACGACTGACGGAACAATAGGCGAGATAGGTCGAAATGCGTATATAGAAGCCGAGGAAAGAGTTGCGGGTGAGTTAAACAGAATAAATAAGCCTTACGTTATAGTACTCAATTCAGCTACACCCGATGCCCCCGAAAGCGAGCGACTTGCTTATGAGCTTGAAGAAAAATACGGAGCACCGGTTGCGTTGGTAAACTGCCTTGAGCTTGACCGAGCGGATATTGAAAGCATACTTGAAATGGTGCTGTTAGAGTTTCCAGTAAGAGAAATATCGGTAAAGCTTCCCGAGTGGGTTTATGCATTGGACGGCGAACACAAGATAAGAAAGAGCATAACCGACAGCATATTTGAGAGTGCTGAAAACATAAGAAAAATCGGTGATATAAAAAGTGAGTTTGAAGCGCTCGGCAAGAATGAATACGTAACGGGCGTTAATACGGCTAACATTGATTTAGGTAAAGGAAATGCCGAGGTATTGGCAGAGTTTGCCGAGGGATTATTTTATAAGACAGTTGGGGAAATGACCGAGCTTGAGATAGAAAACGAAGAACAGCTTATATCGCAGATGATTGAATTGTCGCGGATAAAGAGGGAGTATGAAAAGGTAGAGCAGGCGTTACGTGATGTTGAGGAAATGGGATATGGAATAGTAACGCCCCGCCTTGAGGACTTAAAACTTGAGGAGCCCGAAATAACAAAGCAGCAGGGCTCTTACGGTGTAAAACTAAAGGCCTCGGCGCCCTCTGTTCATATGATAAAGGCGACGATACAGACCGAGCTTAACCCGATTGTGGGAACGGAACAGCAGTCGGAGGAGTTGATAAAATTTATGCTTCGAGAGTTTGAAGAAGATCCGAAAAAAATATGGGAATCAAATATGTTCGGCACATCTCTGTACGAGCTGATAAATGAGGGACTGAACAGCAAATTGGCGCAAATTCCGCACGAAGCAAGACTAAAGTTCGGCGATACCTTGCAGAGGTTAATAAACGAAGGCTCGGGCGGACTTATCTGCATTATTCTCTAAAGAAAAAGGATAATGCGTATGTTTGAGAAATGTTGTATAACAGATTTACGTAACAAAGAAGTTATAAATATATGCGACGGCAGGCGGTTGGGATGCGTTATAGACGTGGAATTTAACGTTTGCGACGGAAAGATAATGTCACTCGTAGTACCTAAAGACGAAAAGGTGAGCTTGTTTGGCAAGGTTGACGGATTTAATATACCGTGGTGTAAAATAGATAAGATAGGAGACGATATAATACTTGTAAACGTAGGGGAATTATACGAGCCGGGTAGAGATAATTGCAGACACAGATAAACGGCTAAAAAGACAGTGTGTTTTGAAAATATACTGTCTTTTTTTTGTAAACACTTGAGTTTTGTCGGCTTTGGTGGTATAATTGCGTTAGAAAGACGTATCCTTGAAGGGAGATAAGAATATGATAGAGAAAATTAGAAGTGAAGCGAGAGAGTTGGCAGAGCAGTTTTGCGAGGCGGCAAAGCTTAAGAGTGGAATGCTTGTAGTAATGGGCAGCTCTTCAAGTGAGGTAAGAGGCTCGAAGATTGGAAGCGATTCAAGCGTTGATGTTGCAGAGGCAGTATTTGGTGAGATATATAAGGTTCTTTGTGAAAAGGGAGTATATCTGGCAGTACAGTGCTGTGAGCATTTAAACAGAGCGTTGATAGTTGAAAGAGCGGCGTTGAAGCCTTGGGAAGAGATAGTTAACGCTGTACCGCAGCTTCATGCGGGCGGAGCGTTTGCAATGACTGCATATAAGACTTTCAAGGATCCTGTAGCCGTTGAACACATCAAGGCTGATGCGGGAATAGATATAGGCTCGACACTTATAGGTATGCATTTGAAAGAGGTAGCCGTGCCCTTGAGAGTAGAAAGAAAGTCTATCGGCTCGGCATACGTTGTGTGCGCAAGAACGAGAGCTAAATATATTGGTGGAGAACGCGCGAAATACGACGATAACCTTATGTGATTTTTTGTGGACCTTACATAATTTAATTGCACATTGGTAATCCGACGTGTTTTTGTGTTTGTGTGAGACATCGTTGGGAAATTCCTTTTTTCGTTTTTTTTGAGTTACGTACGATAGAATTTAAAAAAATAAACAGCAGAGTACACGTTTTTATAGTGCGCTCTGTTGTTTTTTTGTTATATCCCTTGAAAAAAGGCAATATATGTATTATAATATATAAAATTAAATATACTTTGGGATAATAGGTGAAAAGATGGCAGACATAAACATAGTGCTTATTGAACCCGAGATACCGCAGAACACGGGGAATATAGCAAGAACGTGTGCGGCGACGGGCGCGGCATTACACTTGGTAAAGCCTATGGGCTTTGAGATAGACAATGCGAAACTGAAGAGGGCGGGGCTTGATTATTGGCATCAGCTTGACATAACGTATTACGAGAATTCAGACGAGTTTTTTGAGAAGAACAAAGATGAACAAATGTTTTTCTTTTCTACCAAAGCGCCGGTTTCTCACGTAACGGCGATATATCCAAAGCGGGTGTTTCTTGTGTTTGGCAAGGAGACAAAGGGACTGCCCGAGGAGCTGCTTAAGGCAAATATAGATAGGTGCGTCAGAATACCTATGAGAAACGGGCTTCGCAGTTTAAATTTATCAAACTCGGCTGCAATAGCGGTATATGAGGTGCTTCGCCAACGTAATTTTGACGGAATGCTTGAAGAGGGAGTATTTCCGAATAACTAAAAAAGGAACAGGGTGATTTTTATGAATATAACACAACTTATTTTGGGACCGTTAAAGACGAATTGCTATATAGTATACGGCAAAGACAACAAGGCGGCTGTTATTGATCCTGCGGCAAATGCCGATATAATAGAGGATAAGCTGAATGAGCTTGGACTTAAATTAGACAAGATACTTTTGACACACGCGCATTTTGACCACATAATGGCGGTTGATGATTTGAGAAAGAGCGGTGCGGAATTATATATTCACAAAGAAGACCTGAAGATGCTTAACGATCCGAATTTAAATCATATGTTAGGTGCGACGGGAAAAGAGATTGAGTTTGAAAACGTTGAGCATTTACTTGCTGACGGCGACATAATAGAGATTGGCGGAGAAGAGTTAAGGGTGCTTCATACACCGGGGCACACACAGGGCTCTGTATGCTATATTTCAGACAGCTGGATAGTATCGGGAGATACGTTGTTCAAAGAGACTGTGGGCAGAACGGACCTGTACGGAGGCAGTTTTGATGCTATGTTGGGTTCGATGAAGAAGATCAGAGCGCTCGAAAAGGACTATGCGGTATATCCCGGACACGGCGAAAGTACGACTTTAAATTACGAAAAGAATAACAACATATATATGAAAACTTTGAGGTGAAGACGATGGATTACAACAAGTTAGCAGAACTTTTATTTCCTCATATAACAGGAAGCCCCGAGGATATTGAGGCGAGATTTCCGAGGAGAAACTTGCCCGAGGGCGCAAAGGTAACGAGAATTGCTCCGTCGCCTACAGGTTTTATGCATTTCGGAACGTTGTTTCCTGCAAGAATCGCAGAGAGACTTGCACATCAGAGCGATGGAGTATTTTATCTTCGTATAGAGGATACCGACTCGAAGAGAGAGGTTAAGGGAGCAGAAAAGGACATAATCGAGACTTTGGCTTATTATCAGATACACTTTGACGAGGGCGCACTGGCAGACGAAAAGGAGTTTGGTATATACGGACCTTACAGACAGAGTCAGAGAGGCGAGATATATCAGACTTTTGCAAAGCAGCTTGTAAGAGAGAGAAAGGCATATCCTTGTTTTACCACCGAAGAGGAGCTTGAAGCGCTTCATGCGACCGACAAGAAAGCAGAGATAAAGAACAAGGACTGGCACAATAACCCCGATACGGAAAAAGAAGAGATAAAGAAGCTCCGTAATATTACTTACGAAGAAGCGGAGGAGCAGATAAAGAAAGGTAACCCCTTTGTACTTCGTATACTTTCCGACGGCGATAATGAGAAAAAGACACCTTTTGTTGATTTGATAAAGGGTAAGCTTGAAGTACCCGAAAATGATGAAGACTTTGTATTGCTTAAGAGCGACGGTATACCGACGTATCACTTTGCGCACGCAGTAGACGATCATCTTATGGGCACGACACACGTTATCAGAGGTGAAGAGTGGCTTCCGTCTTTGGCGAAGCACATAATGCTTTTCAGATATTTGAACTTCAAGTTGCCTAAATATATGCATATAGCGCAGCTTATGAAGATGGAGGGCAACTCCAAGAAGAAACTTTCAAAGAGAGATAACGGAGCCGCGGTATCCGATTACAGAGAGAACGGTTATCCGCCCGTAAGCGTAAACGAATACGTTATGACACTTCTCAACTCAAACTTTGAGGAGTGGAGAATGGCTAACCCCGACAAGTCATATCTTGATTTTCCGTTCTCGATAAAGAAGATGAGTACGTCGGGAGCTTTGTTTGACTTTGATAAGCTGAATGACGTAAGTAAGAATGCGATTTCAAGAATGACTGCAGACGAGGTTTACGAGGGAGTAACCGAGTGGGCAGACGAATACGACAAGGATTTTGCAGAGTTGCTTGAAACTAACCCCGAATACGCAAAGAGAATACTTGCGATGGGCAGAGGCGGCAAGAAGCCGAGAAAAGACTTTGCGGTATGGAAAGATGTTAAGCCTTATATGTCGTATTTTTACGACAGTTTGTTTGAGGCAGAGGCTGAAATTCCGACACAGTTTGCACGTGAAGACGTAAAGAATATCTTTACCGAATTTGCGGCAAACTATGACGAAAACGACGACAACGGCGTTTGGTTTGACAAGGTAAAGGCGATAAGCGAGAAATACGGTTTTGCATCTGATATGAAAGAATACAAGGCAAACCCCGAGAACTTTAAGGGTAGCGTAGCCGACGTAAGTATGCTTCTGCGTATAGCAGTAACAGGCAGAACTAATTCACCCGATATGCACGAGATTATGAGAATACTTGGAAAAGAAAGAGTGCTCAGCCGTTTGGAAAAGGCAGCAAATGCGTTTTGATGAGGTATAAAGATGGACGAGATTACGAATGGTAATTTTATAGAAGAAATAATTGAAACAGACCTTCGCGAGGGCGGCTATACACACGTACACACGAGATTTCCGCCGGAGCCTAACGGGTATCTTCACATAGGAAGCGCGAAGGCTATATGGATAAATCACTCTGCGGCAAGAAAATTCGGCGGACAGTTTAACTTGCGATATGACGACACAAACCCCGCAAAGGAGGACAACGAATACGTTGTTTCCATTTTGGAGGACTTGAAGTGGCTTGGAGCAGAACCCGACGGAGGTATATACTACGGCTCGGATTATTTTGACAAGTGCTATGAATTTGCTGTTAAGCTTATAAAAGAGGGTAAGGCATACGTATGCGACCTTTCTGCTGATGAGATGCGTGAATACAGAGGCACGTTGACGACTCCGGGTAAAAACAGCCCATACAGAGACAGAACGCCTGAGGAGAACCTCGATTTGTTCGAAAGAATGAGAAATGGCGAATTTGAAGACGGAACAAGAACGTTAAGAGCGAAGATAGATATGGCATCGCCCAATATGAATATGAGGGATCCCGCTATCTACCGTATAGTTCATACAAGCCACCACAGACAGGGCGACAAGTGGTGCATATATCCTCTTTACGATTATGCGCACCCGATACAGGACGCGCTCGAGGGGATAACACATTCACTTTGCTCGATTGAGTTTGAAAATCACAGACCTTTATATGAGTGGGTTATAGACAATATAGGCTTTGAACAAAAGCCGAAGCAGAGAGAGTTTGCAAGACTTAACGTAACTTATACAGTTATGAGTAAACGTTATCTTCGTAAGCTTGTAGAGACGGGCATAGCAGACGGTTGGGACGATCCGAGACTGCCTACACTTTGCGCGCTCAGAAGAAGGGGCTTTACACCCTCGTCGATAATTGAGTTTGTTAAGCGCGCGGGTGTTGCAAAGGCGTATAGCTTGGTTGATATAGAGCTTCTCGAATATTGCTTGAGAGAAGAGCTTAATATGACAGCACAGAGAAGAATATGCGTAACCGAACCCGTAAAGGTAGTTATTTCGAACTATCCCGAAGACAAGGTTGAGTATTTTGAACTGCCAAACAACCCCAACGACGAAAATGCGGGAACAAGAAAAGTACCGTTTACAAGAGAGCTTTATATAGAGAAGAGCGACTTTGCTGAAGTTCCTCCTCCAAAGTTTTTCAGAATGAAGCCCGACGGGGAAGTAAGACTCATGGGCGGATATATCGTTAAGTGCAACGAGATAATCAAGGACGAAAACGGTGATGTAAAGGAAATCAGGTGTACGGCGGACCTTGAGACGGGCAACGGAAATCCCGTTGACGGAAGAAAGGTAAAGGGAACAATCCATTGGGTATCTGCGAAGTATGCTATGGATACCGATATAATGTTTTATGACAGATTGTTTACCGAGGCAGATATGAACAATATGCCCGAGGACAAGACTTATGACGATTATCTTAATCCCGATTCTGTAAAGAAGCTGACGGGCTGTAAGGCAGAACCTGCGCTTAAAGAGGCAAAGATAGGCGACAAGTTCCAGTTTGTAAGAATGGGATATTACACACTTGACTCAAAGCATGAAAATACGTTTAACAGAATTGTATCCTTAAAGGACAGCTACAAGGTAAAGTAAAAAAGGTGGTGCAAGAATATGAAAGATTACAGATTTAACACGAAATGCATACAGGGCGTATACGAACCGAAGAACGGCGAACCGAGAGTAATGCCAATAGTACAGAGCACGACGTATAAATACGAATCAAGCGAACAGATGGGTAAACTGTTTGACCTTGAAGAGACGGGATATTTTTATACAAGACTTGCGAATCCGACCTGCGACTATACGGCAGGAAAGATAGCGCAGCTTGAGGGCGGAGTAGGCGCTATGCTTACGTCGTCGGGACAGGCGGCAAGCTTTTATTCGGTATTTAATATCTGCAGATGCGGCGACCATTTGATAAGCACATCTGCGATATACGGAGGAACGTTTAACCTTTTCGACGTAACCTTGAGACAGATGGGAATAGACGTAACGTTTGTATCTCCCGATGCGACGGAAGAGGAGCTTATGGCGGCGTTTAAGCCTAACACAAAGGCAGTATTTGCAGAAAGCCTTTCAAACCCCTCGCTCGTTGTTCTTGATATTGAGCTTTTTGCAAAGTGCGCGCACACAAACGGCGTACCGCTTATAATTGACAATACATTCCCGACACCCGTTAACTGCCGTCCTCTTGAGCACGGCGCAGATATTGTTGTTCACTCGACTACAAAATATCTTGACGGACATGCGACAGCTCTCGGTGGTGTAGTTGTTGACGGCGGTAAGTTTGACTGGCTTGCAAATGCAGACAAATTCCCCGGACTTACACAGCCCGACGAATCATATCACGGTATGGTATATGCGAAGGACTGCGGAAATGTGGCATATATAACAAAGGCGACAGCGCATCTTATGAGAGACCTTGGTTCGATGCAGTCTCCCAACAACGCATTTTTGCTTAACCTCGGACTCGAAACAGTATTTTTGCGAGTAAAGAGACATTGTGAAAATGCTCTTAAGGTTGCAAAGTATCTTGAAGTGCATGATAAGATTACATGGGTAAATTATCCCGGACTTGAGGGCAACAAGTATTATGACTTGGCTAAAAAATATATGCCCGACGGAACTTGCGGCGTTGTATCTTTCGGTATAAAGGGCGGAAGAGAAGCGGCGACGAAGTTTATGGACAGCTTGAAGTTAGCTGCAATTGTTACACACGTTGCAGATGCAAGAACATGCGTACTTCACCCCGCAAGTACAACACACCGTCAGCTTTCGGACAAGCAGCTTGAAGAGGCAGGTGTAGGTTCAGACCTTATCAGATTTTCTGTTGGAATTGAAGATGCGGCTGATATAATTGAAGATATAGAACAGGCATTGGCGCAGGTATAATCAATAACAGTAAAAGAATAAAACAAAAAGAGGTTGAGTTATTAACTCAGCCTCAATTTATTGTTTATTTTGCTGCCGAGTCAAACAATATCATTTTTGAGGTGGAGAATTGTTTTGAAACATTTTTTCTACGATTAAGATAAGAGCTTTCCCGTAAAATAAACGGGAAAGCTCTTATCTATTTAAAACGATGTTTTTTAAAGCGTTATAGAATACGTTAAGCTCGGAAAATGTGTTGAAATATGAGAAAGATACTCTGACAGCGCCATTGTGGGTGTTAAGTTTTTGGTGGACAAGAGGAGAGCAGTGAAGCCCTGCACGGACACAAATACCGCTGTCATTTAACTTGTCGGCAACAGTATCCGAGTCGATATTATTTATATTGAAAAGAAGCGTTGAGCTTTCATTTAATTCGGGATAATATACCACCGTATCGGGCAGACTTTTTACAATATCGACCGCACTGTTATAAAGAGCGCACGTGTGCTCAAAGATAACAGATTCGGTTCTTGCATTGACAAACTTAATTCCCTCGGCAAGACCTGCAATACCGGGGGTGTTAAGGGTACCGCCCTCGAAACGCTCGGGTAAAATATCGGGCATATTTTTGTCGGCTGAATTAAAGCCGTTGCCGCCGTAGATAAACGGCGAAAGCTTTTTTAGTTGCTTTTCGGTTGCGTATTTGTCATTGAAAACAACAAAGCCCGTTCCTTGCGGTCCGTAAAGTCCCTTGTGACCGGGACAGCATAGTGCATCAATATTACAGTTTTGTATATTTATAGAGTGAGTACCCGCACTTTGTGCGCCGTCTACAATGAAGTAAATACCGTATTTTTTGCATAGCGTTCCTATTTCGAAGATGGGAAGAGTAATGCCGCATACGTTTGAGACGTGTGCGCAGATGAGTATAGAAGTGTTTTGGCGCATTTTTTGTTTTATCGAATGAAGAGTGTTGTTAATATTAAACGGGTCGACTGTAAAAATATCGTAGTCGATACCGAATTTATAAAGAGATGCAACCGTGCGATATACCGAATTGTGCTCAATATCGCTGATAAGAATATGCGTTTTTCTTTTTGCAAAGGCGTTTAGGGCGATGTTGATAGCATAGGTGGTGTTTTGCGTTAAGACGACGTTGGTCGGGTTATCAATACCGAACATTTTTGAAATAAGCTCACGGCACTCATAGATTTTTTCAGCGGATTTTATAGAAAGAGAATGACCGCTTCTGCCGGGATTACCGCAGTAGGAGGACATACAGCTTATGATTTCGTTAACGACGGCAGGGGGCTTTGGAAATGTGGTAGCGGCATTGTCGAAGTATATCAAAAATAAATCACCTCAATATTTCTGAATAGGGAATACCGGCATTATCGAGAAATGATATAGCGGCGGGAAGGTCTTTGCAGTTTAGCTCAAGACCGTAGGCACAGCCTTTTTTTGTGAGATTAGGCTGTAACTTAACGATTTTAGATTTAATACCATTGCTTGAAAGGAACTTTTCGCTCCGTATAGCGTGATTGACGGAGCTGATAGCGATTATACATTTTTTCATAATTTTCTTTAAACCTCCTTCACTACAGTTTATGAAGGAGATATTTTTTTGCCCCTACTTTCTTTAAGGAAGAAAGTAGGCAAAGAACCTCCGCTTTCTTTGAGGAAGAAAGCTTGGCAAAGAACCCCGCTTTCTTTAAGGAAGAAAGCTTGGCAAAGAACCTTGCTTTGCTTGGTTTGTGCCACTTAATATTATTTGCACGAACAAAATTGGTATATTGTAGGGACAGGTGTCCTCGACTGTCCATTTTTCGTAGAAAGCTTGGCAATGAACCTTTGAATATCGAGTTTGTGCGAACTTCATTATATGGTCATCCTGAGCGAAGGCGGTTTATACCGACGTAGTCGAAGGATCCCATAAAATTATATAAAACGATAATGGGATTCTTCGATTCCGCGACTTTTCAGTCGCTCCACTCAGAATGACCACTTAATGTTGTTTGCACAAACATTATCACTATATTGTAGGGGAGGGGTGTCCCCTCCCGCTACCCTTTAATGAAAGCAAGCAAAGAAACCTTACCTCTATGCATTTACATAAAATAAGCAGTCACTTTGTCTTACCTCCATCTGAGGATGGAGAGAAAAACTTTAAAGCTTGGTATCTTTATCTCTATGCACAGGTGAAAACACTATCTTAATAAAATCTTAAAGGGTTTCCGTATTGTATCTTAAAATATAAAGTGCTATAATTAAGGCAAGAAAAACAAATGGAAGAGGGATAAACAATGTACAACGTTCTTATCTGCGACGATGAAAAGGATATTGTATCCGCATTAAAAATATATCTGACGTCGGAGGGCTATAATTGTTTTGAAAGCTATGACGGTAAACAGGCTTTAGACTGTGTTAGGAATAATGATATACATTTAGTTTTGCTTGATATAATGATGCCGAAGCTTGACGGAATGGAGGCATTAACAAGAATAAGGGAGATTTCAAATATTCCCGTTATATTTTTAACAGCCAAGTCCGAAGATACCGACAAGATACTCGGGCTGAACGTTGGTGCTGACGATTATATAACAAAACCGTTTAATCCCGTTGAAGTAATAGCAAGGGTAAAATCGGCTTTGCGAAGATATTTTTCCTTAGGCGGAGGAAGTGTAAAAGAAACTGACTTAACTTTAGGCGGGTTATATATAGACGACGGTGCAAAGAGAGTAACCGTTGACGGCGAAGAGGTAGCTTTGACTCCGCGCGAGTTCGATATATTGAAATTTCTAATGCAGAATAAGGGAAAGGTGTTTTCCCCAAAAGAAATATATAGAAAAGTTTGGAAAGAAGACCCCATAGGTGCTGAAAATGCCGTAGCGGTACACATAAGGCATTTAAGGGAAAAGACGGAGATAGACCCCAAGAATCCGCGATATATAAAGGTGGTTTGGGGACAAGGTTATAAAATGGAGGACAGAGAAAAATGAGAGCATTTACGCAAAATTTGGCAGTAAAGATTGTATCGTTTATATTGCTTGTGTTTTTAATATTTTCGCTTTATGTTTCTGTAGTTGGAATATGTGGATTAATATCGTATGATGTATACGTTGATAACGGTGTGAGTTTGAAAGACAAGATATATGAGTCATACGTGTATAGTTATAATGGAATATCTATGGTTGAAGATTATTTAAACGACAAGTTAAACGGATATGATACCTATGTAATGGAAGGACATTTAGCACCTGGAAATACCAATTTCAGATATAAGGCAATAGACAGCGAGGGGACCATACAAGCTTCTAATTTGGCTGAAACGGATGAGTTGTATAAGACAGAACATACAGCGATAAACTGTTTTGTATCCGACGGAAGCTCGGTGAATACCCACTATGCAACATTGTCGGGATATTCAAATGTCAGAACGTATATAGCGGATTTTGAAAACGAGGGAAGACTTGTAGTTTCGACCGATTTGAAAGAAATGGGCGATAACCAAATTTTGTTAAAGCTGGTATACAGAACGGGGGAACAGAGAAAGATAGACATTACTTTCGGTGCATTGAGAGAGCCTGTAACGAAAGACGGTTTATATCTAAATTTGAAGTTAGCTAATATAGGAATAGCGTTTAAGGATGCCATCTTTGTTTATGCAGTAGCAGCATTATTGATTTGTATATTTTTGTTTGTAATTCTTATGCTCGGTGCAGGACACAAGAAAGGCGTTGATGGAATACACATTTGCAAATTCAACAAGATACCGTTTGATTTGTACTGTTTTGTGAATTTGGTAGTTGTTTACTTTGTTTTAGAAATAATATATGACTATGGATACTCAGATTTTAGTGTTTTAGTATTGTTAGGTTTAGGAGTTATACTGTTTGCATCTATGGCAATCGGAATGTGTATGACGTTTGCAGCAAGAGTAAAAACAGACGGTTGGTACAAGAATACGGTAATTTACTTTTGCTTTAAATGTATATATAAAATAACAAAGACGTTTTTTAAGGGATTTATATGTGCGGTATCAAGACTTCCTTTGATAGCCAAGACGGTTTTAACGGTATTGGGACTGACACTTGTTGAAGTATTGTTTATAGCAATGGGAATAGAGGATTATATAATTCTGTGGTTCCTCGAAAAGATATTTATTGTTCCGTTAATATTGTATTTTGCTTTATGTATGAGAATCTTGAAGATGTCGGCAAAAAGAATAGCGGCCGGGGATACCGAGCATAAGGTGGATACACAATTTATGATATTGGATTTCAAGGAGCACGGAGAAAACTTAAACGGGATAGGCGACGGTTTAAAAGTTGCAGTTGCCGAAAGCGTACGAAGTGAGAGAATGAAAGCTGAACTTATAACCAACGTTTCACACGATATAAAAACACCCTTGACATCAATAATAAACTACGTTGAATTACTTAAACGAGAGGGGTTGAACGGCGAGAATTCAGAAGAATATTTAGAGGTTCTTGAAAGGCAGTCAGGCAGACTGAAGAGGCTGACGGAGGATTTGGTTGAAGCGTCAAAGGCATCGACGGGGAATATACAGATAACTCTTGAAAAGACGGATATAGGTGTGCTTTTGTCACAGGCAGTAGCCGAATATGAAGAGAAAATGAAAGAAAGAGAATTGACTTTGGTAACCGACGTAAGTGAAGAAGAACTTGTTGCAGAGGCAGACGGACGGAGGATGTGGCGCGTGTTTGACAATTTACTGAATAATATCTGCAAATATGCCCAACCGCATACAAGAGTATATATATCGGCAATGAGAGCAGAAGAAGGAATTTCGGTAATATTCAGGAACATATCAAAAGAGCCGCTGAACATTGAACCCGAAGAATTGACAGAAAGGTTTGTGAGAGGAGACAGAGCAAGAAATACAGAGGGAAGCGGTCTTGGACTGTCGATAGCAAAGAGTTTAACAGAACTGCAGGGCGGCAGCTTTGACGTTCAAATAGACGGCGACCTCTTCAAAGTAACAGTAAATATATGAAGTATAACAAAAAAACACCGATGAAGTCGGTGTTTTTTGATATACAATTAAAGCAAATCATCTTTGTCAATAGTAGGGAGTTTAGGAATAGGTTTCGGCTCTCTTTTGAGAGGGTCATAAACGAACTTACGGCAAACGTAATCCTCGCTGACAATTCCTTTATATTTACATAGCAAATCGGTATCGCTTTTAAGAATAGTTGCATTTTCGCAGAAAAGGCACATTTTCACATAGTCTATATCCTTACGTTTAGCCATAACAAAAACCTCTTTTTCATTATACTACACCTATTATAAACAAAATGGGTGCATTTTTCAATACAATTTGAAGATTTTGCAAATAATAATACAAATAATGGCGCAAATAAGACCTTGCAAGGCTTTTGAAATGACGAATTTTTTGCAACCGAGTCCGGCCTTTGATGTAATACTTATACTTTGTAATATAACCGACAGCCCCGACCACCCCAAAATAAAAGCAGCGCAAAAGATCGAAGCAAAATCAGTTCCATAGTTTTCGAGCAGAGATATGCCTTTGGTAATTTCAAAAAGACCGATAATAAAAACTGAAATATATTCATTTGCACCGATAGCGGTAAGTATATTTTCAAAAGAGGCGGAAATACACGAAAAGAAGCAAATAAAAGCGCATATATTTAGTATTGGCATTACGCTGTCGGTAACGGCTTTAGGAATATCCGACAGAGAGAAACATGTTTTTGTATCGAAAAAGGGCGATTGCTGATAATCTCCTTTTTTTCGCAAAAGCAGTCCTATAATCAACGCCGAAATTATCTGACTGACATAGATAGCGAGAGCAATTTTTTTACTGCAAAGGGCAGTGCCGACAATACCGATGATAAAAGCCGGTCCCGTATTCGAGCAAAAGCAAATAAGATTTTCTGCCTCTTCTTTGGATATAAGTTTTTTTTCGTACAGCGAAACCGCAGTTTTCGTACCCAAAGGGAACCCGAAAAGACAGCCCGACAAAAAGGCAGCAAAGCTGTGTCTTTTTATTTTTAACGCTTTGCTAAAAGGCGTGCCGAAAATTATTCCGAGGTTATCGAAAATTTTCCAAGACAGCATAAGCTCATTTAAGACGAGGAAAGGAAAGAGGGAGGGGATTGCTTTTGTCAGGCAGACGGAAATTCCAATCTTTACCGATTCAGAGGCAAGGACAGGGGATTTCAGCAGAAAAAAGAACAGAAATACGGTTAAAAATGAGAATATATTAAACAGTGTGAAGCCTTTTGTAATAGTCATTTAAAATTGCACCTCCGCATAAGATGTCTTGATAAATATTATTAGAGGAAACGGGGGAATATACATGAAAAGGGGTATTTACCGAATGATGTCGGGGTTATCGGAATTGACGGAATTGCCGTTAACTGAAATGTGCCGTGAATTTTCTGCAACGCTTTCGGGCAGACGAGAAATAACGGTTGACGGCGTTTTAAGCATAAAAAAATACGAAAATGATCATATAGCACTTGAAGTATGCGGAGATAAAATTCATATATTTGGGAAAAACTTAACGTTAAAAAACTATTATCACGCAACCTTGTGCATATCGGGTAATATAGACCAAGTTGCGTTTGGAGGGAATAATGGGAATGTTACTTGATTTTGTGTTTGGGCGTGTGAACTTTGAGTGCAACGAGTCCGATACCGAGAGCTGCATAAACGAGCTGCACCGAAACGGAATACTTGCTAAAAAAATGAAACGAGAGAATGAAAAATTTTCTTTTTTTATAAGGCTTTCAAAATACAAGAAAGTGAGAAGTTTGCTTGACAAATCGGGGATAAAAGTTTATAGTATAAGAGGGGAAGGTTTGCCATTTTTCCTGATGCGCTATAAAAAAAGATACGGTGTGATTGTCGGCGCATTAGTTTTTTGCGTACTTCTTTATACGTCGAAAAATTATGTATGGCAGATAACCTTTTCGGGGAATGAAAATATATCCGACAGTGCAGTTGAAAAAGAGCTTTTGGATATTGGTTTTGGTGTTGGAACCTATATACCGAGTGTTGACTATTACGATTTATGTAACAGCTTTTTGCAGAGGTCGGAGGACTTTTCTTTTATATCCGTAAATATGGAGGGAACGACAGCAAAGGTTGAGCTTCGCGAACGAAAGAAGCGGAATGAAGATAAGGGATATTTTGCATCAAACCTTGTTGCGAAATACAGCGGACAGATTGAGAGTATGACCGTATATTCGGGAAAGACGGTTGTTGAAAAGGAATCGGTAGTCAAAGAGGGAGACTTGCTTGTAAGCGGTTTTTACGAAAAGGCTTACGGGTTTGATATAATTCGCTCAACGGGGTGCGTTTATGCGTACGTGACGAGAGAGTTTGAGGTATACGTTCCCTTTGAAAAGACAGTTAAGACATATACAAACAACCGACAGACGAAGAGTGTTGTCAGCTTTTTCGGCAGAGATATAGACATATATTCTGATATAAAGAATAATTTTGAAAAGTATGACGAAGTAATTGACCGAGAAAGACTTGTGTTGTTTGACAGAGTAAGACTTCCGCTTGTATTAACGAAGACGAGCCGACTTGAATATACCGAAGAAACGATAAAATTAGATGAAGACGGCGCAAGAAAAGAAGCTGAATTACAGTTAAGTAAAATACTCACGGAGGAATTAAAGGACTCCGAGGTGCTTGAAAGAAGCGTTGAGGAGACTGTAACGGACAAAGGGTATAAGCTGAAATGCAAGGTGTATTGCATAACAGATATAGCGCTTGAAAAAGAGATACAGACAGAAAAGAACAATACGTAATAATTCGAAAGGAAAAGAATAGATGTCAGAAAAAGTATTGCTGACCGATACGTTTGAGCAGACGTCGATAATATTTGGCAATTTTGATTCAAACGTGCAGATGATTGAGAATGCATTTGGCGTTCGTATAACGAACAGAGATACCGAGAGAACGGCGGGAAATGCGATTGTTGTGTCGGGAGAGCAGGAAAACGTTGAAAAGGCGCACGCGGCATTGTCTTATTTGAAAAAGCTGTCGGTGCTTGACGACAACGTAAGCGAACAAAACGTTGATTACGTTATAAGTATGATAAAGGACGGCAGAGCAGACGAGCTTGAAGATTACGGCGACGACTGTATATGCATTACGTCGAGAGGTAAGCCGATTAAGGCGAAGACGGTGGGGCAGAAGCACTATGTTGATGCTATCAGGAATAATATGGTTGTTATGGGTATAGGACCTGCGGGAACGGGTAAGACGTTTTTGGCGGTTGCTATGGCGGTTACCGCACTTCGTAATAAAGAAGTCAGCCGAATTATATTGACTCGCCCTGCGGTAGAAGCGGGAGAGAAGTTAGGCTATTTACCGGGCGATTTGCAGAACAAGATTGATCCGTATTTGAGACCACTTTATGACGCTATGTATGAGATGATGGGCGGAGAGAACTATTTACGCAATCTTGAAAAGGGCGTAATCGAGATAGCGCCTTTGGCATATATGCGAGGAAGAACGCTTGATGATTCGTTTATAATACTTGATGAAGCGCAGAATACCACCCCCGAGCAGATGAAGATGTTTTTGACAAGACTCGGCTTTAACACGAAGGCGGTTGTAACGGGCGATATAACGCAGACTGACTTGCCGTTTGGTAAGAAGAGCGGACTTGTTGAGGCTATGAAGATATTGAAAGACGTTGAGGGGATATATATCCACAGCTTTTCGTCGAGAGACGTTGTAAGACACAAGCTTGTACAACGTATAATCAATGCATACGACAAGTACGAAAAAGATAATATGGAAAAGGCGAAGACTCAAAAAATTATAAAGAGGACGGTTAACTGAATATGAAAGTAACTTACTATATAACGAACGAGCAAGAAAAAATTGAGTTTGTTCCCGAATACGAGGAGCTTGTAAAGAAAGCGGTAGAGGGAACGTTGGCATATGAGGGGGTTGACAACGACTGCGAAATATCGATAACCCTTACCGACAATGAGAATATAAGAGAACTGAACAAGGAATACAGAGAAATAGACCGAGAGACCGACGTATTATCTTTCCCTATGGACGAGGACGATATGTTGGGAGATATAGTAATTTCGCTCGAAAAGGCAAAAGAACAAGCGGAAGAATACGGACATTCGCTTGAGCGAGAAATATCATTTTTGTGCGTACACTCTTGTTTGCATCTTCTTGGCTATGACCACGAAACAAGCGAAGAAGACGAAAAAGAAATGTTTGAAAAGCAAGAAGAAGTATTAAAACAAATAGGACAGATTAGATAATTAAAACAGTTAAGAGGTAGAAATGAAAAGAACAGCATTTATAGCGATAGTAGGAAGACCGAACGTAGGAAAATCAACGTTACTCAACGCTCTTATGGGCGAGAAGATTGCGATAGTATCAAAGAAACCGCAGACAACAAGAAACAGAATAACGGGTATTCTCACAAAGGGCGAGGACCAGTACGTATTCCTTGATACCCCCGGTATGCACAAGCCCAAGACGAAGCTCGGCGACATTATGGTAAAGAACGTGCGCAAGACTGTAGGAGAATCGGACGCGGTGATTCTTGTTGTTGATGCGACTTATGAACCCGGACAAATTGAAGAGGGCTTTATTGAAAGAATAAAGAAGCATGAGTTACCCTCAATTCTTGTAATAAACAAGACTGACAAGGCAGAGCCCGAGCAGATAGGCGAGTGCATAAAGGCGTACTCTGCGTTGCACGATTTCAATTCGATTATACCGATTTCTGCAGTTAAAAATGACGGAACCGATATAGTATTGAAAGAAGCGGAAGGCTTTATGGAAGAGGGCGATTGGTTTTTCCCCGAGAGCGCATTGACAGACCAACCCGAAAGACAGATTGCCGCCGAGATAATAAGAGAGAAGCTTTTAAGAACGCTTGACGAGGAGATTCCGCACGGAACAGCAGTAATAGTTGAGTCTTTTGAAGAGGGACAGAAGCTTCTCAAGATAAATGCGACTATTTACTGCGAGAAGGAAAGCCACAAGGGTATTATAATAGGCAAACGCGGTGAGACTTTAAAGAAAATTGGCAGTTATGCAAGAGAAGATATGGAAGCATTTTTCGATACGAAAGTATATTTGAATATTTGGGTAAAGGTAAAGGAAAATTGGAGAGATTCACAGTCTGTAATATCCAATTTCGGTTTTAAACTTGACTGATGGCAGAGAATGATTTAATTAAGGTAAAGGGAATAGTAACAAGGTCTACACAGTATAAGGACAATGACAAGATAATAAGTGTATTGACTGCGGAATACGGACTTATATCCGTGTATTGTCATGGCGCAAGAAGCAACAAGAGTAAATATCTTACGTCGACAAGATTATTTTGTTATTCGGAATACGTATTGAATCGCAAGAAGGACTTTTACTATATAAAAGAGGCGGATTACATAGAGGCGTTTTTTGATATAGTGAACAGTATTGACAAGCTGTTTTTAGGTCAGTATTTCCTTGAGGTAGTAAACGAGATATGCGTTGAGGGCGAAAGACAGGACGGAGTATTGCGATTGCTGTTGAATTCGCTTTATGCGCTGTCAGCAGACTTATTTCCACCTACAAAGATAAAAAGCGCATTTGAATTACGTGCTTGTGTGGAGATGGGAGTGGGGCCGAACGTGTCTAATTGCCGTAACTGCGGAGTTGTAGGCGAGGAAGTATATTATTTTGATTTGGTTAACGGCGATATGCTATGCAAAGTCTGCTTAATGTCGTACGAGGAAGAACAAAAGTATGCTTATGAAAAAGAGAGTATGGGAACGTATATAGCAGTTGTGCCGTCGGTGGTTGTAGCTATTCAATACGTTTCGAATTCGAAGATAGAGCGACTGTTTTCGTTTATGCTGAACGAAGAGCCTTTCAGGGATTTTTCGAATATATGCGAGAAATATCTGCTTCACCAGGTAGGCAAATCATTTGTTACACTTGATTTATATAACGAACAAATAAAAAAATAGAGAGAAAAAATAATGGCATTTGAAAAAGCGATAAAAACTTTAGAATATGGCGAGATTCTTGATATTTTAGCATCGTTTGCGCACACACAAGGCGCAAAGGAGATGGCTAAAAGGCTCGTTCCGACAAATGACGTTTGGGAGATAAAGTATATACAGAACCAGACGACAGATGCGTTGGAATATTTGAATAGGAACGGTATGCCCTCTTTTGGTAACGTGTCAGACGTATCGCATTCGATAGACAATGCGAAAAAGGGGGGCGTTTTGTCACCTATTACGTTGCTTGAGATAGCGAACGTATTACGCACGGCAAGGGGACTTCTCGAGTATTCGAAGTGTGATATAAGAGAAGATAACGGGCTTAAGGAAATATTCGGCAGACTTTATACGGACAAGAATTTAGAGAACAGGATATTCAGAGCGTTACCATCGGAGGATACTGTTGAAGACGAAGCAAGTCCTGCTTTGGGGGATATAAGAAGAAAGATAAGAAACACTAATACGAAGATAAGAGATACTTTGCAGAAGTATATAAACAGCCCTGTTTATTCGAAGTATTTGCAGGAGAATATTATAACGATAAGAAACGGCAGATACGTTATTCCCGTAAAGGTTGAATACAAGAACGAGGTAAAGGGACTTGTACACGATACGTCGTCAACGGGTTCGACGTTGTTTATAGAGCCGATGCCGGTTGTTGATGCGAACAACGAGCTTCGCGAACTTGAGAACAAAGAGAAGCTTGAGATTGAGCGTATTTTGTATATGCTTTCGTCGGCGTGCGCCGATTTTGCAGAGGAGATAACACTCGATTATGAGAATATAACTCTACTTGCGTTTATTTTTGCGAAAGCAGAGATGTCGGTTTCGATGAAGGCGTGTAGTCCGACTATAACCGAGAAAAGAGAATATAATCTCGTTAGCGCAAGACATCCGTTGCTTGATAAGAAGAGCGTTGTGCCGATATCGGTGTCGCTCGGCGGAGATTTTGATACACTTGTGATAACGGGCCCTAATACGGGAGGTAAGACTGTATCGTTGAAGACGATAGGACTTCTTGCGCTTATGGCGCAGTCGGGGCTTCATATACCTTGCTCGGAATCGTCATCAATATGCGTTTTCTCGGATATACACGCAGATATAGGTGATGAGCAGAGTATAGAGCAGTCGTTGTCGACGTTTTCTGCGCACATGGTTAACATAATTAAGATAACCGAAAACGTGTCATCGGAGTCGTTGGTACTGTTTGACGAGCTTGGCGCGGGAACAGATCCCGTTGAGGGAGCGGCACTTGCTATGGCGGTGCTTGAATACGTTAGAAATAGAGGCGCATTGTGCGCGGCTACGACACACTATGCAGAATTAAAGGCTTATGCGCTTGAAACTGCGGGAGTAACGAACGGCTCGTGCGAGTTTGACGTTAATACGTTGAAGCCGACGTATAGACTTATTATAGGTGCGCCCGGTAAATCGAATGCGTTTGAGATTTCTTCGAAACTGGGACTTGACGGAGGTATAGTTGACCACGCAAGACAGCTTGTATCAAAAGAGAACAAGAAGTTTGAAGAGGTTATAGGCAGACTTGACGAAAGCCGAATGGAACTTGAGACGAGGACAGAAGAAGTTGAGAGAATGAAAGCCGAATTTGAGAGCTATAAGAAGGCT
Organism: Clostridia bacterium; assembly: GCA_017547655.1. Taxonomy (GTDB): domain Bacteria; phylum Bacillota; class Clostridia; order Oscillospirales; family CAG-272; genus RGIG1995. The sequence goes on along the minus strand of JAFYPF010000023.1, from coordinate 38,520 downwards.
GCCGAGAGCCGTATTTTCGAGGCTGAAAAGAGGGCTGAAAGGGAACTCAAAAACGCAAGAGAGCAGGCGGCGAGAATTCTGGGAAGTGCGCGAAATACGAGTGATTTTGTGCTTGAACAGCTTGACAAGATGAAGAAGCAAAAGGATGCTGAAAATGCGGAGAAGAGACTTGAGGAGCAGAGAAATATAATTCGAACAAGACTTAAGTTTGCCGACGAAGAGATTGATCCTGTTATTGAACGTAAGGTTAGTGAGGGGTATGCATTGCCGAGACCATTAAAGATAGGCGATGAGGTGCTGCTTGTTAACATAAACAAGCTCGGAATGGTAACGAAACTGCCGAATGCAAACGGTGTGGTTGAGGTACGGACGGGCAATTTGAAGACGAAGACGAATATATCAAACCTTGTACTGAACGAAAGCGTTAAGAAGATAGAGGCGAAGAAGGAGAAGGCGAGAGTGAGTGCGGTTGCATCATTCAAGCGAGATTTCAAGCCGACGATTGACGTAAGAGGACAGATAGGCGACGACGCGTGGTTTATGATAGACAAGTATTTTGACGATGCGAAGATATCTTCGGTTAAGTCGGTAACGATACTTCACGGTAAGGGTACGGGAGCGTTACGTACAGCTATTTGGAAGTATTTGAAGAAGGATAGCCGTGTTGAGTCATTTAGGGCAGGAAAATACGGAGAGGGCGACTATGGCGTAACCATAGTTGACCTAAAATAAGACAGAAAGAAGAAAAAAGAAATGGACGAATTACTTGGGAGAATAAACGAACTTGCGAAAAAGGCGAAAGAGAAAGGGTTGACAGTTGAAGAACAAGCGGAACGAGACCAACTTCGCGCCGAGTATTTAAAGCAATTTCGAGCATCAATGCGAGGCATACTTGACAATACTTACGTACAGTATCCCGACGGCAGAAAAGAAAAAGTAAAGAAGAAACAATAGACAATGAAAAACCACCGTTAAAAAAATAACGGTGGTTTTTCATTTATATATCCTCTATGCATTCACAAAAAAATTTTACAGACAAAAGGAAGATTTTTTTGAAATTAAATCTTATGCTGCTATTTTTTCAAAGATTGCGTACTCATTATTTTTCAAAGCCGTATCAAAATCGTCTTTGTTGTTAATGGTCCAAACGAATTTAGGCGCTTTAAAGAGTTTAGTTGTAAGTATAACGGGAAGTGCATTTCTGTCTGTTTGGTTAAATGCAATAAAATTAGGTTTTGCAATGAAATTCAAAGCCATAAAGGTCAAAACGATATTCAAAACCGAATGTTTTTTCTTATCTCTGCAAACATTTGTAAAGAGCTGACCGCAGAAGACGTTCGGGAGATATTTTTTTATAGCTTTAATCAACAGCGGATTAAACGATTCGATGCAGTAATCGCCTTTATAATCATAGAGAAGCTCGGCAACCTTTTCGCAAAGAGCAGTATCAAGGTTTTCGCCCTTTAATTCAACGAGCAATGGGACCTTGCCGTCGACTAATTCAAGCACCTGCCTGAAAGCGGGTATAGGTTGGTTTGTATCGTTGAGGTGTAGCTTTTGTAATTCATCGGCAGATAAATCCGACAATTTTTTTTCAACGCCTGTCATACGGTTAAGCGTATAATCGTGGAATACCATAACCACACCGTCTTTTGATAATTGAACGTCAAGCTCGATTCCGTATCCGTTTTGAATGGCAGCGCCAAAGGCTGCCAAGGAGTTTTCGGGGATATTATCGCTGTGAAGTCCGCGGTGTGCATAATTGCAAAGCAGATTTTTGTTATAGCTGTTATGCTTTTTCGGTTTAACCAAAACAAAAGTATACAACAGTATGCAGAATAATATAAAAGCCAATATAATCAAAAAGTAAATCATAGTTTAATCGACGTCCATAGCTTCAAGCTTGCTTTTTTTAGGCAAAGGTTTAGAATCTCCGTGCTTAACGAACAGCATTGTAACAAACGAAAATGCCACGAAAGCCGTACCGAAAGCGAAGAACATATATCTCATACCAATGAGGTCATAGAGGAATCCCGAGAGGATAGGAGCGACGATTTGCGCCGCCATAGAAGCGGTGTAGTAATAACCGGTATATTTACCGACGTCGCCACCTTTAGCGAGTTCAACGACCATGGGGAATGAGTTAACGTTTATCGTAGCCCAACCGATACCCGCAAGGCTGAATACGGGGTACATTATAACCTCGGGCGTTGTCGGTGTAACGAAGTTACCGATAAAAAACGCCGTAGCAAGAATAATGACACCTGCGAGTATGGTTTTTCTTCTGCCGAATTTAGAAGAAAGAATACCAAGGGGGATATATGAAACGATAGCCGCTGCTTGAGCGATGATAAGTGTAAAGTTAAAATCAAATCCGAGAATATTTGTAGCGTATACAGAATATTTACTTGTAATCGAGTTATAGCCTATATACCAAAGCGCAACCGAAGCGAGGATAAGGAGTAGGGAAGTGAATTCGCCTTTAGATAGTTTGCGAGAGGAATCCGATTCGCTTGGTTGTTTGTCTTCGAGGAGCTTTGACTGTTCTTCCATTTCTTCCGCCCATTTGTTTTCTTTAACGGAGAGAATAAAGATAATGAATCCGACAAGCATTACGGCGCACACGGCAATAACGTAACCCGTATATTCCATATAGTAATTTTTAGACGTAGCGAATACCATACCAAGAACGAGAACAATAATACCTCCGGCAGTGCCCGTAAGGTTGATGATTGCGTTAGCCTTTGAACGAAGAGGCTTAACGGTAACGTCGGGCATAAGCGCAACTGCGGGCGAACGGAACGTTGCCATAGCGATAAGCACAACGAGAACAGTTGCGATAAATCCAATCAACGGAAGAGGATTTTGCATAGTTAAATCAACTGTAAGCTGTCTAACGTATTCCGAGTATTCAGCCGTCGTCATTGTGCCTTGCTGAATATCGGGAATACCTGCGGCGACAACTTTTGCAAGCTGATAGTTGTCTATAAAGGTAAGAGCGATAAAGAATATTATCGAAGCGATAGTACCGAAAAAGATGAAAGGTGTTCTTTTGCCGTACTTTGTTTTGGTTCTGTCGGAAACAGCGCCGAAAATAGGGAGCATAAATACAGCGAGTACGTTATCGATAGACATAACAGCGCCCGAAGCGGCTTGAGTCAAACCGAAGTGATTTGTGAGAATAAGGGGGATAATGGCGTCATAGGCCTGCCAAAAGGCAAGGATAAGAAAGAAAGCCATACCCACAAGGAGTGTACGTTTGTAATTAAGTTTCATAAAAAAAGGCCTCACAAGAAAAATTTTCTTTTATTATAACATATAATATCCCAAATTGCAATCAAATAAATAAAGCGCAACCCAATAATTGCGGTTGCGCCCAAAAAAGTGCTTAAATTATTCTCCGAAGAAGAACTCAAGTACGTCTTGAATATGTAAATCCCACCATTTCCAAGTGTGGTCTCCCTCTGATTCTTTGAATACGTGAGGGATATTGTTCTCGGTTAGAAATTGAGAGTAATCTCTGTTGAACTTAATGATTACGTCATCACTTCCGCACCACAAGAACAGCTTGGGGAAAGAAGCATTTTTTTTAATAAGCTTTCTTGCGAGTGCATAAATGTCGTTTTCCGAGCCCTCAAGAGCCAAAGCGTCGGGCAAATCGAAGCCGAAGTTGCCGCGCCATTCCTTGATGTTGGTAGGTCTACCCTTGCGTGTAATATCGAGCGAACCTGAGAGCGAAGCGCAACCCGCAAAGTCTTCGGGATAGGTTAAGGCGGTTTTGAGTGCGCCGTAACCGCCCATTGAAAGACCGGCAATAAAATTATTCTTACGCTTTGCCGATATGCCCTTAAAATAACTGCGGCATACCTCGGGCAATTCCTTTGCAACAAAGGTAAAATAGTTTACGCCGTAAGGTGTGTTGGCATACCAGCTTCTTGCGACACTCGGCATAACAACAGCAATTTTATATTTTTTTGCATATCGTTCGATGGGGGTGTTACGCAACCAAGCGTTGCAGTCGTCGGTAAGACCGTGCAAGAGGTAGAGGGTTTTGTATTCGCCCTCAGGTGAGCCGACGCCCTCGTGTGATTTGGAAATTTCGGGGAGTATAACGTTGAGCGTAACGTGTTGCCCCAAAGCCTTTGAATAATAGTGCATTTCAAACAGAGCCATAAAAACTTACCGCCTTTCCATAAGGGTATTATAGCATAGGAAAAGAAAATTTCAAGAGAAAAGCGATTAAATTATTATGTATCGGTGTGTTTTAGGTATAGAAATATATTTTTATCGAACAATAAACGATATGATAATTATGCAAAAAATCAATAAAGATTTTTAAAAAATACTATTGACAAAACGTTTTTGTTTTGATATAATATACGGCGTTGATGCGGAATTGTGTAACGGTAGCACGGCAGACTCTGACTCTGTTTGTCTGGGTTCGAATCCTAGTTCCGCAGCCAAACCGAATCCGTTCTCGCAAGAGGACGGATTTTTGTTTATACAGTGTAATGCGATTTGCAAATATAAAAAGAAAGGGTGGGGTTAAAGTTGTTAAAAATCGGTAATGTTGAATTAAATCACGGATTGTTTTTAGCACCGTTGGCGGGAGTATCCGACCGTGCGTTTAGAAGTGTATGCCGAAAATTCGGCGCAGAATGTACCGTATCGGAAATGATATCGGCAAAGGGACTGCACTACAACGATACAAAGACGGCAATACTTGCGGCATTTTCTGAAGATGAGGCTCCCTTTTTTGTACAGATATTCGGCAGCGATCCTGAGATAATGGCAGAGTCGGCAAAGAAGCTTGCGACCAATAATTACAAGGCTTGTCAGAATACGTGTTATCCGATGGGGATTGATATAAATATGGGGTGCCCCGTACCGAAGATAGCGGGTAACGGCGACGGAAGCGCATTGATGAAGAACCCCAAGCTTGCGGGAGAAATAGTCAAGGCAGTTTCGGCGGTGGTAGATATTCCCGTAACGGTAAAGATACGTTCGGGGTGGGACGATGAACATATAAATGCTGTTGAGGTTGCAAAAATTGTAGAAGAGAACGGCGCAAAAGCGATATGCGTACACGGACGAACGAAAGCGCAGATGTACCGTGATCCCGTAAATATTGATATAATAAAATCCGTTAAAGAGTCTGTAAATATACCCGTTATTGCAAACGGCGGAATAAACACAGCCGACGATGCGAAGCGAATGCTTGAATATACAGGCTGTGACGGGCTTATGATAGCGAGAGGGGCTATGGGAAATCCTTTTTTGTTTGAAGAGATAACGGCGTATTTAGAGGGCAGAGCGTACAGTGTTCCTAACATGGAAGAGCGAATGAAAGTAGCTATGGAGCATATAAGGCTAATGATAGACTACAAGGGTGAATATACGGGCGTTATGGAAGCAAGAAAGCATTTAGCGTGGTATATACAGGGACAAAAGGGTGCGGCATCGGCACGAGAAAAGGTAAACCACGCATCGACTCTCGACGACCTTGAAAAAATAGTAAACGACTATCTTCGGAACTTTTGATGAAAAGGTTGAAAAAATGCTAAATTTTGGGTATTATCTATTGAATATAATAATAGTGCCGTGTATAATAAATATATACGATATATCGTGCTGATTGCCGTATATAAAAATATGTGAGGTGAAAATCAAATGAAAAAGACGATTGTATTGTTTTTGTTGATTTTGACATCGAGTGTTTTGTTTTCGTGTAGAAACGAATCGACAGACATTCTTGCAGAAAGTGCAAATGAAACGACGATTGAGAACGGAGACGTAACCGTTGAGGCTGACAATAAAGATGAACCCAAGAGGCTCACCGAAGAAGAAAAGGCTGCTTTTTACAAGGTAGTTGAATTCGATCTTCCCAAGGATTTCAGAGATGCTGTTGTAAAATATATGTATAAGTGTGCTGAAATCAAATGGCAACCGAAAGAGGATTACTCGACTACAAGTGATAACAATTCGTGGTCGGTAAATCTTTCGTATAAAAAAGGAACCGTATATCACGGTGTTCCTTATTCAAGCTGTACTTCCGGGGCGGATCATTTTAGCAGCTTGATTGTTGACGGCAAATATTTTCCCAGAGAATTAGGATATCAAACCGAGCCGGGATTGAATTGTTATACTGCAATTCAGGAAGCTTATCAAACGTTTATACCTACTCAAATGACATCTCACCATTGGCTTCCCGGAGATAGTAAATTCTGTTTAGATATTGTTGGGGATTACGAATATAAAGAGGGGACTACCAAAACGGAAGAGATATGTACGCTCAACGGAAAAGATAAGATTTACGATTGCTACTCGCTTCTTCAAAAAGGTGATATTATTTATACCGTAAAAATAATAGGTGACGGTAACATACATTGTCGTCTTGTAGTAGATGAGCCTACAATAGTAAAGAACGGTTTGGGTAAGATTATTCCCTCAAGAAGCTACGTTACTTGTATTGAGTCTACCAATGCGTTTGACAAGACAAGAACCGACGGAGTAAAAACAACGTGGTACGTTAACCACACCTATTCGTTTGATAAACTTTTCAACTCCAATTATGTACCTATAACCCTCAAGGGGTACAGCCAACCCAGAAGCGAAATGGAAGCTCCTTATCTTGGTCTTGATATGGAGATTACACCCGCACTGCTTTCAAAAGGAATGTTTACGGGGGTGATTAGGTCGAATTTCCCGCTTGTATTTGGAAGAGTAGATATACTTGACAAGTCAGGCAACGTTGTTGCATCAAAGGATAAGTGTGATCTTTATAACGTTAAGAAGATGGGGGTAAGAAATACCTTTACTAATATGTTTGACACCCTTGAAAAGGGGAAGGAATATACGTTTGTGTTGACAGCGGGTATAGTTCCGGGAAACGTTGAACTTGCGAGAGTTAATTTTACATACGGAAAATAAAATTGATTTTGTGCAAAAAAACAAAGTATACTTTTTGTGTATAGTGCATAAATAATCAATTTGTGTACAAAAAATCTTGACTGTAATTTAGGTTTGTGGTATAATAACAATATTCTAATTACTTGTTTTAAGCAAAGAAGAGAGGTACCCTTATGAAAAAGATTTTATTTTTGTTAACCGCGTTGTTGCTTGTGTTGTGCATGGCATCGTGCGGAAATGAAACGACGAAGACACCCAATGAGACTTCGAGTGAAACCGCAGGCGGAGACGGAGTTGAAACGGTTGTTGATGACAAGAAAAATGAGCCCAAGAGACTCACCGAAGAAGAGAAGGCGCAGTATTACAAGGTACAAGAGTTCGATCTTCCCGAAAACTTCAGAGATGCACTTGTTGACTATATGTACAAATGCGCATCTATTAAATGGGTTGCAAAAGAAGACTTTAGTATGATTCAGGACAACGGCAACTGGGATGTTGGACTTTCGTACAAAAAAGGAACCGTATACCACGGCGTTCCTTATACAGATACTCCCGTTAGCTTCTCGTTCTTTGAAGACAAAATTGAAGACGGAGAATATATTCCCGATAAGTTTGGTTGGGAAGAAGCTCCCGGACTTAACTGTTATTCATCTATAATTATTGCTTATCAGCAGTTTGAGCCTCATAAGAGCGGTAGAGTACAGTCATGGATTCCCGGAAATACTGACTGGTGGATGGAGCTTGTTGGTGAATATGAGGGAAAACAGACCGACGTTACACACGAGATTTGTGAACTTAACGGAAAAGAAGTAATGTATGAAGCGTACTCAAATCTTCAGAGGGGCGACGTTATTTACGATATAACAGAAATTACAAACTATTTGATGCACTGCCGTGTTGTTGTAGAACCTGCAACTGTTGTAAGAAACGGTGCGGGCAAGGTTATTCCTTCAAGAAGCTACGTTAAGTGCATTGAATCTACAAATGCGTTTGACAAGTCAAGAACAGACGGCGTAAATACGACATGGTACGTTGACCACACATATACTTTTGAAAAACTTTTCAGTGCCGGATATATTCCGATTACGTTTGCGGCATACAACAAGCCTTTGAGCGAAATGGAAATTCCTTATATCGGACTTGATAAAGAGATTACAGCTGCATTGCTTTCAAAGGGCGCACTTACAGGTACTGTAAAATCTAATTTCCCGATTCAGTTCTTGAGAGCTGAAATTTTTGACAAAGACGGCAATAGAGTTGCTATGACTGAAAAGATCAATCGTTTCAGTAGTATATACAAGATGGGCGTAAGAAATTCTATGGTTTCTGTGTTTGACAAGCTTGAAAAGGGTAATGAATATACGTTTGTATTGGAAACCGGCTTGTCGCATGGCAACGTTGAACTCGCAAGAGTTGATTTCACATACGGTAATTAATTCTTTAATTATAAAAATTTAAAAGGAGATTTTTCAAATGAAAAAATTAAAAGTACTTTTTAGTTTTGCTCTCGTACTTGCGCTTTTAGCATCTATGTTTACATTCAGCGCATCTGCAGAGCCTAACACAGAAGCGGGAGCTGATCCCAACGCGCTTAAACCCGGAAGTGATAAGGTTTACTATATTAAAGATGCTCCCAGAAATGAAAATCACGAAGTAATCGGCGAACTCGAAGGCGACGGCTCCGGTTCGGATCCGGACAACCCCTTGCAGACCTATGACCACGCAAGCTTTGACCCCACTGCAGAAAGAAAAAAATGGAGCTTTATGACAGCATTGTATCAGGCAACTGAAATACTTGCTGAAGAGGGCGGTACAATCGTTATTTGCGGACCTGTATATATCGGTGAAGAGGAATGTAACGACAACGGTTCTATTGTGCGTGATTCTTACACAGCAGAATACAAAAACAACGTAATTAAGATTACATCTGTATATGACGGTGTTGACTACCGTAAAGAAGCAGGCGCAAAGCTTACAATTGCATCACCTGCGATGATTTCTTTCCGTGGATCCACAATTTTGGAAAACCTTGATATTGAAACAGTTGGCACCGGACGTGCTCTCACATTCGCAAACTACTGTACACTTATAGGCGAAGGTATTAATTGCTATCCTTCAGATGGGGAATTTGAGGGTGTTGCATCTCACTATCCTTCTATTGCAGCAGGTACCAGATGGGAAAGTAGTAACGGTCAGAACCCCACACTTCTCGTAAAGTCCGGTACATATAACAGAGTATGCGGAGCTCAGCTCGGTACAGCAAAGAACTATAACACTGAAAATGCAAACGTATATCTTACAATTGAAGGCACAACAAGAGTTCTCGGTAACGTATACGGAACAGTTCAGGGTACATCAGATTTTAGCGGTAACGTAAATATTACAATTAAAGGCGGTTACTTTGAAGGTGACATCTGGGGCGTAGGTCCTACAGGTATGTTGAATGAAGACGGTATTGTATCTATTTCAATTTCCGGCGGTGATTTCAGCAACGCATATTCAATCTGCCAGGCGCCGATGAATATGACAAACAATTTGCCTGCAAGAGCTGCAATCGACTTCTCTCGTTGGAAGGGTGATACACTTGCTCTCGCTTATGCAAACGTACTTGTTTCAGACATAACAGAAATCAGATATCCCGCAGGTGTAACTGCAGATAAACTTTTGAAGGCTCTTGAAGAGGCATCTGCAGCTACTGAACCCGCAGATTCTGAAGAAGCAACACAGCCGCCCGTAGAAGACCAGACTCCCGACGCTACTGAAGGAGTAACACAGGATCCCGTAGCTGATGAAAAAGCACCCGAGACACAGGTAACAGCTCCTGATGTTGATGACAACAATTCCGGCAGCACTGCTGTAATTATCATTGTAGCAGTAGTAGCAGTTGTTATTGCAGGTGTAGTTGTAGCAATTGTTCTTAAGAAGAAAAAGGCTGCAAAATAATTTGATTTGCAATAAAAATTAAAAGATGCACGAATTTAGGGGCGTACCCTAAAGGATAGTCTTCAAGAATACGGTATATCTCGAAAGAGGTATGCCGTATTTTGCATTTGTGTCCACAAATGCAGTGCTTGTCAAGAAAAACAGATGGACTTTCAGGGTATAAAAAAAGCCTTCCCCGGTGGGGGAAGGAGGACCGCGATAGCGGTGGATGAGGTGTTCCCACGAGCAAAGACTCCTCATCCGTCAGCCTTACGGCTGCCACCTTCTCCCACAGGAGAAGGCTATTTATAACTCTGTACAGAGCAAGCAAAAAGGACAGAAAGCATATAGCCCTCTGTCCTCCTGCCGGTAGGTATCGTATTCTGTTCAATTTTAAAACTGTCCTTAAGAGTACGTAGCTTTCGTGCATCTTTTTTTGTTTTTCACGCCTTAAGGCACCAAACCAAAGAGAATATGGGCAAGGCCGATATTCTCTAAATTATATACAATAAAAAAATACTCGGAAAAAATCCGAGTATTTTTTTATTGAGGTATCATATTCATAAGTCTGTTGTTTAAATCTTCAGCAGTATTAAATCCCATTTTCTTTTGATGGTTGTTCATAGCAGCAATTTCAAGTATAATAGCAAGGTTACGGCCCGGATTGACAGGGATAGTGGTGGTAGGAATTTTGATTCCCATAATATCTGTATATTCAGTGTCTGCGCCAAGACGGTCGTACATTTTACCGTCTTCCCAAGGTTCAAGGTTAATAATCATATCAATCTTCTTTGTATCCTTAACAGCGCCCATGCCGAATATTCTGCATACGTCAATAACGCCTATGCCACGCAATTCGACGTAATGTCTGATAAGTTCAGGGGCAGAGCCGACCAAGGTTTTGGAGGATACCTTTTTGATGTCAACAGCGTCGTCTGCTACGAGTCTGTGACCTCTTTTTACGAGCTCAATTGCAGTTTCACTTTTGCCGACACCGCTTTCGCCTATGATAAGCATACCCTCGCCGTAGATGTCGACCAACACTCCGTGTCTTGTTATACGCGGAGCAAGGCTGACCTTGAGTGAAGAGATTATATTAGCGGTGAATTCCGACGTTCTCCATTCTGTGCGGAGAAGTGGAACGTCATATTTTTTAGCTATATCAATCATTTGAGTAGATATTTCGAGACTTGATGTAACGACTACAGCCGCAGGCTTTTGTTCAAAGAATGAGTCGAGTCTTTGTAGCTGTACTTCGATTGGAAAATCTTCAAGATAACCGTATTCTGTTTTTCCAAGAATTTGAATTCGTGTGCTGTCAAAGTAACCGAAATATCCCGATAGAGGAAGTCCGGGACGGCTAATGTCCGAGGATTCAATCATTATATTTTTATCTTCGGGCATATTAAGGACTTCAAGCTGGAAGTCTTTTATTATACTTTCAAGGGAAACGACGTATTTTTCAGCCATAGCAGTTTCACTCCTGTTTTTATTCTGTAGTATTATTTTAACATTAGCTGACTAATATGTCAATAGAGCATTATCGAGATTAAAAAAATAGTGTACGTAGGGTTTAATCCCAAGTACACTATTTTGAGGTTTTATTCTCCTAAAGTAGGAATTGTTTGATAAACTCCGTTTCTGTAAATAGTATAGATTAAAAAGTTTTCTTCTTCAAGTGACTCAATAGCTTCCTCGAAATCAGAGAAGTTTTTTATTGTTTTCCCCGAGACAGAAACTATAATATCATTAACCTTTAGACCGTTTGTAATCGGATTATTGGAATTGAGTTCAACAATTTTCATACCGACGGGTATTTCAAAAAGACCTGACAGCTCTTGGCTAACGGGTTCGAGCTTAATGGCGTCATTATTTTGGTAGTTGGTTTTTATAGTGTTAATGTTATCGAAAGTATCTTTTGTTTCACTGGCAGAGTTGAAGTACGCTTTTTTTATAGTTGATGCAAAAATCAAAACTGATACTAAAAGTAATATAATTACAACGAGGTAAAGAGAAAAATATTTGATATTAAAATAGTGTTTTTTTTCGTGTAGCTTAAGATACGTTCGGAAAGAATTGCTTGTTAAGGTGCCGTTTATGTTTTTATTCAAATCGGCGTCCGCCTTTGGGGTGGTATCTTTATTCAACTCTCATACCTCCTTTTTATGTAATAATCATAAAATCAATCACTAAAATGATAATATCAGTAAAGTTTTAATAAAAAATGACTTTTTTATTGAATTATTTTAATATCTTTGTAAATAAGATTATTTTATGCTTTTTCGAGTGTGAAAACAAACTCGCAATATTCGCCGTATGTACTTTTTGCCCAAATTTCTTGACCGTGAGCTTCTATAATGGTTTTTGAAATATAGAGTCCGAGTCCAACGCCCGTTTTGTCGAGTCCGCGGCTTTTATCGCTCTTATAGAATCTGTCAAAGATAAAGGGCAGGTCCTCGGGAGAAATACCTTGACCTTCGTTATAGACAGAAATAAAGACTTGTTTTCCTTTTTGTTTTATAGAAATTTTGTATTTGCCGTTTTCTCTTGAAAATTTTACGCCATTATCGCAGATGTTATAGAGTATTTGGTGAATAGAGTCTTTGTCTGCTTTAACAAGTAGATTAAATTCAGCGCAGTCAAAATCAACGTCAAGGCATTTTTCATCAATATTCTTTTCGAAAGAAAGAACGATTTGACGCGCCATTTCGCAGATGTCAAATTCAGTAATGGTAAGTTTTTTTTCACCTGCTTCAAATCTTGAAATTTCAAGCAAGGAAGATACGAGACGGGAGAGTCTCTTCACCTCTGTTGCAACGATTTTTAGATAATGCTTATATTTTTCGGGCGGAATTGCGCCGTCAAGCATACCGTCGATAAAGCCTGATATTGACGTCATAGGGGTTCTTAAGTCGTGCGAAATGTTGGCGATAAATGCGCTTCGTGTTTTTTCGTGGTTTTCAAGCTCTTCTGCCATATTGTTAAATGACTCTGCCAACTGTGAAATTTCGTCATAGCCATTAACGGGAACTCGCACTTTGAAGTTTCCTTTTGCAAACTCTTTAGCCGCCTTGCTTATTTTCTTCAACGGTGCAGTTATTTTTTCGCTTATAAAGTAAACGGTAAGGAGCGCCGCAAGCATAACCCAAAGCATAGCCGTAATAACAGTTCTTATCATTATTTCCGAGAGGGAAGTCAGAGAGGTTTCGGTGGATACTGCAAAGATAATACCGCAGTAAGAAGCCGTATTGTTTGACATTGGAATTGCGTGGTATATCTGGTCTTTTTCAAAAAGTCCGCCCATATTTGAAACGTCGGTTAAAGAACCATCGGAAAGAACCTGGTTAATAATTTCTTTGGGAACCTGTGCATTTACGTACTCCGAATCGGCGAGTCGGTCGGTTATAAGAACTTTGCCGTTAAGGTCGGTAAGAAAGAGAACGAGGTCTTTTTCGTACGTTGTAAACAGTGTAAGGGTACGTCTCAAATTTGCATAGTTATAATAAATGAAATGCTGCAAATCCGATGTATCGGATTGATAAAGCTCTTTTTCAAAGAACTCCTTGAGTGTAAAAGCCGATTCGGTAGTTATTGACTTTTTTTCGTCATTCGAGTAGGTGGTAATCATCGAACCGACAATAAATGCAAGTATGGCAAAGCTGACGATTATAATGCTCATAAATGCAACTATGTATCTTGTAAAAATACTCTTAATCATAAAAAATACACCTCGAAAAAATCCGCCCCAAGATTTCGGGGCGGATATTTTTAAGTAGTTTGTATAAATTGTTTACTGAAGGATCTCAAACTTGTATCCGACACCCCATACAGTTTTAAGTATCCATTTATCGGAAATGCCCTCAAGCTTTTCACGCAAACGCTTTACGTGAACGTCAACAGTTCTGGAGTCGCCGAGATAGTCGAAGCCCCAAACCTTGTCAAGAAGCTGATCTCTTGTGAATACTCTGTTGTAGTTCTGGGCAAGGAAATAGAAGAGTTCGAGCTCTTTAGGTGGAATATCAACGGATTTACCTTTTATTTTGAGCTCATATTTTTGGAGGCTGACTTCAATATTGTCAAATTTAATAACCTCATCATCTTCTTTATTGTCTTTTGCGGAATATCTTCTGAGTACGGCTTTAACGCGCGCAGAAAGCTCTTTCATATCAAAGGGTTTAACTACGAAGTCATCGGCACCGAGCTCAAGTCCCAAAACTTTGTCAAAAACTTCGCCTTTAGCTGTAATCATAATAACGGGTTTGGAAGAGATTTCGCGAATTTCGCGGCAAACCTGCCAACCGTCTTTTTTTGGAAGCATAATATCGAGGAGCACAAGGTCGGGATCATAAAGTTTAAAAGCGTTAAGACCTTCAGCGCCGTCGTTGGCGGTTTTTACTTCATAGCCTTCATTTTCGTAATATACGCGAAGCATTTCGCAGATATTTATATCGTCGTCGATAACAAGAATGGTAGTGCTCATTTTATTACTCCTTTGCGTCAGATATTAAGATTGTTATTTTTTTAACTATATTCATAGTATCACAAAAATTACTAAATGTCAAGGGATATAACGCTGTTTTTTATATGATATGTAAAAATATGGTTTCATCATATTGTTTTTTTACAAAATTTTTGTCAAAGACTTGATATAAGAAGAGAAAAGATATATAATAAGAAAGTATTATATAAGAAAACGGAGAAGAATAATGAAACTTGGTATAGTAGGACTTCCAAACGTAGGAAAAAGTACACTTTTTAACGCTATTACTAACGCGGGGGCAGACTCGGCAAACTATCCGTTCTGCACGATAGAGCCCAACGTAGGAGTTGTTGCCGTTCCCGACAGCAGACTTGACGTATTGGCTGAAATGTATACACCTGAAAAGTATACTCCTGCGGTTGTTGAATTTGTTGATATAGCAGGACTTGTTAAGGGCGCGTCAAAGGGCGAGGGACTTGGAAATAAGTTCTTGGCGCATATAAGAGAGGTTGACGCTATATGCCACGTTGTAAGAATATTCGAAGACACAAACATTATTCACGTTGAGGGTAACGTTGATCCTCTTCGTGATATAGAGACGATAGAATATGAGCTTATTCTTTCGGATATGGAAGCTGTTGAAAGACGTCTTGACAGAGCAAAGAAGATGCTCAAGGGAGACAAGAAGTATGAAAAAGAGATAGCATTCCTCGAAAGAGTACTTGCGGCATTCAGCGAAGGTCAGCCTGCAAGAAAGCTTGAATATACAGAAGACGAGCTTGAGATACTTAAGGATATGCCTCTTCTTACGAAGAAGCCCGTTATTTATGTTGCAAACATAAGCGAAGACGATATTGCTTCAGATATTAACGAAAACGAGCATTTTGCAAAGGTAAAGGCGTATGCCGATGCCGAGGGAGCTGCGGTGCTTCCTATTTGCACAAAGCTTGAAGCTGAAATTGCAGAGCTTGAGGGCGAGGAGAAAGAGGAATTTCTCAAGGAAATGGGGCTTGAAGAAAGCGGACTTGACAAGCTTATTAAAGCGGGATACTCTTTGCTTGGACTCATCAGTTTTTTGACGGCGGGACCGAAAGAGGTTAGAGCTTGGACGATAACAAAGGGTTCGAAAGCGCCTCAAGCGGCAGGAAAGATACACACCGACTTTGAGAGAGGCTTTATCAGAGCGGAAGTTATAGGTTATGACGAGCTTATAGAATGTGGAAGTATGACGGTTGCTAAAGAAAAAGGCATGGTACGAAGTGAAGGTAAAGAATACGTAATGAAGGACGGAGACGTTGTACTTTTCAGATTTAACGTTTAATAAAAAGCCCCGATAGAAAAGGGGTTTTTTTGAAGAAAAGAGCACGAAACAGAAGAATGAGATACATAGTTCTTGATATGGAATGGAATCAACCGAAGCATTTTTCGGTTGCCATAAAAGAGCCGATACATTTAAAGGGCGAGATAATACAGATAGGCGCAGTAAAGCTTGACGAGAATTTCAGAACGTTAGACACGTTCAATGCAATGATTTGTCCTAAATATTATACAAAGATGCACTCAAAGGTTGCCGAGCTTACTATGATAAGCAATCAGGATTTGAAGAACGGTATTCCGTTTGAAAAGGCGTTTGACAGGTTCCGAAAATGGTGCGGCGAAGATTTTTGTATATTGACGTGGGGGTGGGACGATATACCAATGCTTGAGGACAACCTCGTTATTTATAACATTGATAAATCGTGGATTCCCGAAAATTACAATATCCAACCTATATTCGATGCGCAGATTACAAAACACGGAAAGCAGTGTGCGCTGTCAACAGCGATGGAACTTGTGGGAGAGCCGCCGTTTGAGGCTCACGACGCATTAAATGATGCATTAAGCACTGCGGCTGTTTGCAGACATTTGGATATGAAGACGGGGCTTGAGAATTATACGAATTGCAAGAGAAATCTTGTGCCCGACTCTTTTAATTCTCCGAATAAATATAAATACTGTAAGGATGCCAAGAGCGATAAGGCGATAACCGTTTTTTTGTGTAACAATTGCAACGCAAAATTAGAGTTAAGCGAATGGATTGCGCAGAAGCCCGACAGATATTTATCCGCTATAAAGTGTGAATGTGGGCAAGAATATTTTATAAAGGTACGTTTCAGAAGAAATGAAGATAGGACGTACCGCGCGAACAGGACGGTTTACGTTATGGATAAGGAACGTAAGGTGTATTACGAAAAGAAGGTAGCCGAAAAAGAGGAAAGCAGAAAGAAGCGCCTTTCGGCTGTAGGAAATGCATAAAAAAACGTGTGGTTTTTGCCACACGTTTTTATGTTACTGACAGCGCTTGTTGGCGGTTAACGAGGGGGGACTGAATTCGTTAATGGGGAACGCCATTTTAGCAAATGCCTGACAAGGGTCGTCGGGCTGTGTCATAACACATTCCTTGTCGGGAACGCTAAACTCTGTTGCGGATACGATATACTGTCCGGGGCGTTCGATTCGTATAACCGAGAAGAAGCCGAGCGAAACGTAAAGATTTTTATTGCCGTTAGTTTCTTCGAGGCCTCCGCCGAATAATTCACTCAAAGCTTCGGGAACGTCGTCGGCAGTACAGCAGCAACAACAGCAGCATTGGCTGGGCTCTGCGATTTTTGCGTTTAAAACAACAGGATCGATAACTTCAACGGCAACTGTGGGCAGATTTGTGCTCATTGTTGTGTTGCAGCCGCAAGAAAGGGTGTTTGCGAGTCCCATTTCGCTTTTGAAAATACTAACGTTACCCTCGCTTCCGTAGAGTATAACGTTCTTTTCACAAACGGCAAGACCCTCGAATTCACGGCTTCTGCTCATGCCGATACAAGCCTCGCAAACTACTTTTACGTAGTATTTGATGTAAATCTGATAGAAGCCTCTGTTGAACTGAACGGGCTCGACGTTAATGTTTGCGGCAAGGATTTTTGTGGATTTTGCTCTAACGCTTGTTGCGTTTTCGATAATTTCTCTGCCATAGGCATTGAGAAAGACTTTTACATCTTCGAAGCAGTCTTTATCTCTGCAGGAGTCAAGGATACGGTTTGTGTCAATGCAAACATTTTCCTTGTTGCCGAGAGAACCGAGACAGCTTGATTTGTTGTCAGCCATAATAATAATTCCTCCATATATGTTTAAAAATAATATATCAAAAGTCAGGTATGAATACCTTGGTATTATAATATGCCGATAAGGATAAAGAGTGAAGTTGCATCAAAAAAATGAAAAAATATTTAAAGGAATTTATTCCAATTTTGAAAGGAATATGTTATAATATATAATGGCTTCCGAGGATTATATGACGGAAGTGGAATATAGACGTATAAACTTTTTCACAGGGACTCAAGGGGGACATAATGGAGAAAAAAATGACGGCTTTGGAAGAGAGATTTATTAAGGCGAAAAGAGACCTTTTTGATATTCTTTACGGGCATTTGAACGATATGCAGAGGAAGGCTGTTTTTACCGTAAATAATCCGCTTTTGATATTGGCGGGTGCGGGAAGCGGAAAGACGACTGTGCTTGTAAACAGAATTGCATATATAATTAAATTCGGTAATGCGTATTATTCGGATATTACACCGCCGGATTTAGAACTTGCTGATGTTGAGCGTCTGGAAGATGCAAAGACTGCCGACAAAGAAGAGATAGAAGGACTTTTGCGTGAATATGCCGTTGAGCCGTGTGCGCCTTGGGGCGTTCTTGCGATTACGTTTACCAATAAGGCGGCAAAGGAAATAGCCGAACGACTTGAAAGGGATTTGCAGGAAGAAGTAAACGATATATGGACGGGAACTTTTCATTCCGTTTGCTTAAGAATGATTAGGAAGTTTGGAGACAGAATTGGGCTTAATAAGAGTAATCTTACAATATACGATACTGATGATACGAAGAAGCTTTTATCTTCTTGTATGAAAGAATTAAATATTGACGAGAAGTACTTGAATCCGAAACTTGTGAGAAATGAGATAAGCAGAGCAAAGGACAAGCTTATTACGCCCGAATTATATGCGAAGGATGCTGTAGACGAGAACGGCACGGCAAACTTCAGACTTATGAAGATAGCCAACGTTTATAGCTTATATCAGAATAAAATGGCCGAGGCGAATGCTGTTGACTTTGACGATATAATAATGAAGACGGTTGAGCTTTTGCAGACTGATGAAGAGGTAAGAAAATATTATCAGAGGAAATTCAAGTACGTTTGTATAGATGAGTATCAAGATACAAACTATTCTCAATTTGTATTGGCATCATTACTTGCCGGTGGATACAATAATATTATGGCAGTAGGCGACGATGACCAGAGTATATATAAGTTCAGGGGCGCGACGATAGAGAATATATTGAATTTTGACAAGACGTTTGAAAACGTATCGGTTATAAAACTTGAGCAAAATTACAGGTCAACAAAGTATATACTTGATGCGGCTAACTCTGTTATAAGAAACAATATAGGCAGAAAAGGCAAGGAACTCTGGACTGACAAACAGGGAGGAGAGCAGATAACTCTGCGCCGTTGTGACAATCAGGTTGATGAAGCAAAATATATAATAAACAAGATAGTGGAATTGGTTATTAAAGAAAAGAGAAACTATTCCGATTTTGCTATACTTTGCAGAATGAACGTTCAATCAAGTACTATAGAAAATGTATTTGTAAAGAGCGGTATACCGTTCCGTATGCTTTGCGGACAGCGGTTTTACGAGCGTAAAGAGGTAAAGGATATTCTTTCTTATTTATGTCTTATAAATAATACCGACGATAATTTAAGGTTAAGGCGAATAGTAAACGAGCCCAAGCGAAAGCTTGGTGATACTACAATGAGCGCCATTGAAAAAATTGCTGCTGCAGAGGGCTGCAGTGTGTTTACGGTTATGAAAAACTGTAGGAAATATAATGCGTTATCGCAAGCAAGTACAAAGATAAGTGACTTCGTTTTGCTTATAGAGCATTTAAGAGAGCTTTCCGAAAGAGTACCTTTGAACGAATTGGTAGAAAAGACGATAAGACTTTCTGGATATGAGAATATGCTTGTGTCTGCCGGTGAAGAAGAGAAGGACAGACTTGAAAATGTGCTTCAGATGATTTCGAACGCTGAAGAATATATGGGAAATAACCCCGAGGGAACACTTGCATCTTATCTTGAAGAAGTGTCGTTGGTAGCGGATATAGACAACTATGACAAGGATGCTGAAGCTGTAACGATTATGACGATACACAGCGCAAAGGGGCTTGAGTTTCCCGTAGTGTTTATTCCCGGAATGGAAGAGGGGATTTTCCCCGGTGGACAGAACGTGCTTGACGAAGAGGTTGAGGAGGAAAGAAGACTTTGTTACGTTGCGATAACAAGAGCGAGAGAGGCGCTTGTGTGTACACACGTAAGAGAAAGAATGGTGTTCGGTCAGACTCAATATAACAGAATGTCGCGTTTTGTTGAGGAAATACCCGACGAATACATAAACAGAGAGGTGTCCGACGCAGAAAAGGCTGCAAATGAACAACGGAACGCCTTTAAACCGAGAAGACCTATTGAAATATCAAAGGAGCTTACAAGTAAACCTAAAGAGGCGCGAAGAGCGACAGTACAGTTTTCAAACACCCTTTCGACGGGTGATAGGGTAAGACATATTACCTTTGGTGAGGGAACGTTGCTTTCAGCAAAGCCTATGGGGGCTGATATATTGTACGAAATTGCGTTTGATAATGCGGGTACAAAGAAGCTTATGGCAACTTATGCGAAGCTGAAAAAGATTTAAAAAGGGTTGTAATTCAACCCTTTTTTATTGACAAAATATTTGTATGGGTGTATTATAAGTGTGTGCTTATTTGGGGAAGTAGGTGAAAATCCTACACGAGCCCGTCGCCGTATGATGCGAAAGAGATATTTTTCTTATCCGAAGCCGCTTTTCGGAGAAAATGTCATTGAGCAATATGCTTGAGAAGACAGAAAAATATGCATCGAAGTCGGTATATCCGAATTTTGCATAAATCATTTCATAAAAGATTCCGCGAGGGCCGGAACAGATGGAATGTAAAGAAAAAATTATATTTTTAAGGAGAAAGATTATGACAACAAGACAGTTAAAAAAAGCGTTGTCTGTAATCCTTTGCGCAGTGCTTATAGCGGCTATGGCACTTATGACAATCGGTTGCAGCAATGATGCAGGCGGAAACGAGGAGATGAAAGCCGAATTCACCGAAAACCCTATGGGTGAAAACAATGGTGACGGAGAAATGTCGAATGAAAACGGCGGTTCTGCGGAATCAAACGCTGACGAGGGAGCGAGAGTTCTCGGAGAAGGTAAAAACAGGTTTGATTTTAACGTTGTGGACATTGAGGGTAACGTAACGCAGTTTGTTATTAACACCGACAAAGATGTTGTAGGCGAAGCGTTGCTTGAGCTTGGACTTATCAAGGGAGACGCAGGACCTTACGGCTTGTACGTAAAAGAGGTTAACGGAATAGTTGCCGATTACGACAAAGATAAGACGTATTGGGGCTTTTACGTTGACGGCGAGTATGCGATGACGGGTGTTGATATGACGAATGTTGAAGCCGGAAAGGTATATTCTTTTAAGGTTTCCAAATAATGAAGCTGAACATAAAAGAGATAGCGATTTTCGGTATGCTTGGCAGCTTGATGTTTGCATCGAAGCTTGCTATGGAAGTGTTTCCGAATATCCACCTTATAGGCGTGTTTATTGTTGCTATAACGGTTGTTTACAGAAGAAAAGCACTGTACCCGATATACATATTTGTGGTTGTATTCGGTTTGTTTTATGGGTTTAATATATGGTGGGTGCCATATATTTATATATGGACTGTTCTTTGGGGGGCTGTAATGCTTTTGCCGAAGAATATGCCGTCAAAAGCAGTGCCCGTAGTTTATATGGTTGTGTGCGCATTGCACGGTTTTCTGTACGGAACGTTATATGCGCCGGCTCAAGCGATAATGTTTGGATTTACATTTGAACAGACGATAGCTTGGATTGTATCGGGAATACCGTTTGATGCTATACACGGGTTAAGCAATTTAATATGCGGAATACTTATTGTTCCTCTGATTAAGGCGATGAGACTTGCAGAACGTTATTCGCGCTAAAAGTACAAAGATGGAACTGTTGCAAAAATGCAGCAGTTCTTTTTTTAGCTAAATGCTATTGACAAGAGGAGAGAATGATGTTATAATCCATACATAGTTATAAATAAACCGTTGATGCGGAGATAAAAATGTTTATGATTCCACAGAGAGTCGGGGAAGGATGAGAGCCCGATGAAAAACAGAGCATTAAATGGACCGCGGAGGGCGCAGTCAAAAGCGATTTAATATGCCGAGTATTCTGCGACGGAAATATGACTCCCGTAAGAAGTCGGAGATATGTTTGTATCTTGCAAAGGTGTGCGGTGTATTTACCGTGAATCAAGGTGGCAACGCGGATAAGATGTTTATTCGTCCTTGACAGAATATGTGTTCTGTCGGGGATTTTTTGTTTTAAGGAACAAAAGGGAGGAATTATTTATGAAGCTTTTAAACAGACGATGGCGGGGCTTGAAGTGAGCCGCATATAACTTGTAAATAAAAACAACTATATATAAATTGGAGGAAACATATTATGAAATTTAACGGAATTGATTTTGATACTTATTTTAACAACTATCCTGATGAGAACGGTTACTTCGGAAAATACGGCGGTGTATATATTGACGATAAATTAAAGGCGGCAATGGCTGAAATTACAGAGGCGTATTACTCCATTTGTCAGTCGAGAAAATTTATTGCAGAGCTCAGACGAATCAGAAAAGAATTTCAGGGCAGACCTACACCCGTAACACATCTTGAAAGACTTTCAGATGCGCTCGGGGGGAAGGTACAGCTTTATGCGAAGCGTGAAGATTTGAACCACTCCGGCGCACACAAGCTTAATCACTGTATGGGCGAAGCTTTGCTTGCAAAATATATGGGCAAGAAGAAAGTGATTGCAGAGACGGGTGCGTGACAGCACGGTGTTGCGCTTGCAACTGCGGCGGCGTATTTCGGACTTGAATGTGATATATATATGGGTTCTGTTGATATTAAAAAACAGGCTCCCAACGTTGCGAGAATGAAGATACTCGGCGCAAACGTTGTTGAAGTAACCCACGGACTTCAGACGCTGAAAGAGGCTGTTGATGCTGCTTTTGATGCATACAGCAAGGAATACAAGGATTCTATTTATTGTATCGGTTCTGTGTTGGGACCGCATCCGTTCCCGATGATGGTTCGTGATTTTCAGAGCATTGTAGGTATTGAAGCAAGAGAACAGTTTGTTGAAATGACAGGACACTTGCCGAGCTCTATTGTTGCTTGTGTCGGTGGCGGAAGTAATGCGGCAGGGCTTTTTGCAGGCTTTTTGAACGATCCCGTTGATATATACGGCGTTGAACCTCTTGGAAGAGGTCCTAAATTGGGTGACCACGCAGCAAGCTTGAAATACGGAACAGAGGGAATTATGCACGGATTCAACAGTATTATGCTAAAGGATGAAAATGGCGATCCTGCTCCCGTATATTCCGTAGCAAGCGGACTCGACTATCCTTCGTCAGGTCCCGAACATGCGTTCTTGCACGACATCGGAAGAGTAGTTTACGATGTTATTGACGACGAAGAGACGATAGATGCATTCTTTGCGTTGTCAAGACTTGAAGGTATTATTCCTGCCATTGAAAGTGCTCACGCCGTTGCGTACGGTATGAAGCTTGCAAAGAAGATGGATAAGGGTTCAATTCTTATTAACCTCTCGGGAAGAGGCGATAAGGATATGGATTACGTTATTGATAATTACGGCATCAGATAATAAATAATCCTCGCTTTGGTGCACCCTCCGTAAGGAAGGTGCACCAATGATATCCGTTCCTATGCGGAACGGGTGATATATCTTCGATATGATATCGCTCTGCGAGCGATGATATATGCCTGCGGCATATTGAGGAACGGATATTATATCATATTTTCACGAAGTGGAAATATATCATACGGCTTTCGCCGTATATCATATCTCGTAAGAGATATATCATTTTACCTGCCGAAATAATACATTCCTTTTTTCGGTAGGTATTTACCCATCTCAAAGTATGTAACCCACTATGACACTTTCAAAAATTGAAAGTGTCATTTTCTTTTCATATAGAAAAACGGAGACTACTTCTTTACGAAGTGTCTCCGTTGCGAGGATTATTTATTTTTGTTTATATTGAGGGTTTACTTTATAGGAATAAATGATTTTTTTAGTGTATTTAATGAATTTATTGTAGGAACAAAATTGAAAAACACCTTGAATTTTATATGTATATATGTTATAATAGTAAGGTGGATTTATTGTGCCTGCATAGTTAAATGGATATAACAAACCCCTCCTAAGGGTTAGTTACAGGTTCGATTCCTGTTGCGGGTGCCAAAACGTGTATTTATTAGCATTTGATTGTTATAATATCGAAAAATAATTGAAAGATAAAACATTATAGTTTGACAGATAAGGAGATAGGAGGGAGAAATATGCGTTCAATCAGGGATTTTTTAATATCATTCGTGTTGTCCTTGTGTATACTTGGTGCGCTTATGTTTACTGTATTGAACAAGACGATGTCATTTAGTTTTTCCACTCCTACACTTGAGGATAGTACAGTTGCGGAAGAGGAGACTGCGAAAAAGACTCTTTCGGCGCTTACTCAGTCAGAAAATGATACGTCGTCAGGGGCTGATAATAATACGGTTAAGGAATCAGCAAAGAATGAAGAACCCCAAGAGGAGCCTGAAATTGCGCTTCCTGATGGAGAGGTGTCGTCCACAACTTTTTTGTTTGTAAGTACCGACTATCAGCCGAGCTTGTTTAACTACAAGGAGTCGGGATATGACGAAAACGGTTTGTATGTTAAAAAGAAAGAGATTTTAGCAGACGCATTATTGTTGGTGAAAATTGATAGATCAAGCAAGACGTTTATGTTTTCATCTATTCCCGCCAACACTGTTGTAAATAAATCGACAAATAAGACTATAGCCAAGCTTTACAGTGAAAAGGGCGCTTCTTATATGGTGAACTGTGTATTTGCATTGACCGGTATAAAGGTCGAGCATTTGATGGTTATCAGCATCGAAGACGGCGTTAAGGCTTTGAAAAAAATAGGTAATATATCGTATGACGTACCATGTGATATGGTTCAAGTTGACGAGAGTGAAAAATACGAAATTGATTTAAAGGCGGGGTATCAAGAGCTGACACCGAAGCAGGCTGTATCGATGTTGAGGTTTACGGATTTTCCGGTAGGTTCAAATTTGAATCGCGAAAGACTTATTGTTGATTTTTCAAGGTCATTGGTTTATAAGCTGACATCTCCCGCATATATAGGGACTGCAGTTTCGTTATTTTCCGATATAGTGGGGTATTTCGAGACCGAATTTACTGTAGATGACTTTAAAGAACATATGGATTTGTTTTTCTCATTTCCGAAATATGATACCAAAACAGTTACATATCCGGGATACACGACCGAAGTGTACGGAGAAGAGGTATTTATACCGAGTATTTACGAAGCCGTTGGCGCTTATGAAGAATATAAATAAAAACAATATATAGGAGAATCATCATGAATAACACAGAAAAGACGATGGAGAAAATTGTTGCTTTATGCAAGAATCGAGGATTTGTATTCAGCGGTTCTGAAATATACGGAGGACTTGCGAACTCTTGGGATTACGGACCTCTTGGTGTTGAAGTAAAGAACAATGTAAAAAAAGCTTGGTGGAAGAAGTTTGTTCAGGAATCTAAGCTTAACGTAGGTCTTGACAGTGCAATTTTAATGAACCCTGAAGTATGGGTTGCGTCGGGACACGTTGTAAACTTTAACGATCCGCTTATTGACTGTAAGTCTTGTAAAATGAGACACAGAGCTGACAAGCTTATTGAAGAATGGGCAAAGGAAAATGGCAAGGACGTTAAAGTTGAGGGTATGACAAATGAAGAAATGTCAAACTTTATTGCTGAAAACGGAGTAGCTTGTACCGGTTGCGGAAAGAGTGATTTTACACCTATTCGTAAATTCAATATGATGTTTAAGACGTTCCAGGGTGTAACAGAGGATTCACAGTCTCAAATTTATATGCGTCCCGAAACCGCTCAAGGTATTTTTGTAAACTTTGCAAACGTACAGAGAACAACAAGAAAGAAGATTCCTTTCGGCATAGCGCAGATCGGTAAATCTTTCAGAAATGAAATTACCCCCGGAAACTTTACTTTCCGTACACGTGAATTTGAACAGATGGAGCTCGAGTTCTTCTGTAAGCCCGGTACTGACCTTGAATGGTTTGCATATTGGAAGAATTTCTGCGCAGAATTCCTTTATTCACTTGGTATGAAGAAAGAAAACCTCAAACTTCGTGACCACGAGCCCGAGGAACTTTCTCACTATTCAAATGCAACTACAGACTTTGAGTTCTTGTTCCCGTTTGGTTGGGGTGAGCTTTGGGGTATAGCAGACCGTACTGACTTTGACCTTAAGGCACATTCAGAGCATTCAGGCAAGGATCTCAGCTACTTTGATCCCGAAACAAACGAAAGATATGTTCCTTACTGTATTGAGCCTTCGTTGGGTGCTGACCGTGTTGTTTTGGCGTTCCTCATTGATGCATACGACGAAGAAGAAATTGCTGAAGGCGACGTAAGAAACGTACTTAGACTTCATCCTGCTCTTGCTCCCTTCAAGTGCGCAGTACTTCCTCTTTCGAAGAAGCTTTCCGAGGAGGCGGGCGAGGTTTATGAGAAGTTGGCTAAGAAGTTTATGGTTGACTTTGATGAAACAGGTTCTATTGGTAAGAGATATCGCCGTCAGGACGAAATCGGTACACCTCTCTGCATTACCTATGACTTTGATTCCAAGGAAGATGGTTGTGTAACTGTAAGAGACCGTGATACAATGGAACAGGTTCGTGTTTCTATTGACAGCCTTGAAGAATATATCCAGAGCAAGATTAGCTTCTAATAGGAAAAAGACGTGACTATACTCATATAAATTAAAATCCCCTTAATGTAATGCTTGAGAAATACAAGACTTACAATAAGGGGATTTTGTTTGTGATATGTATGCAAGAGATGTTTAATTATTAGTAAATACCTATCAAAGCACAAATGGCGGTGAGTGCTAATGCACACGCAGAGAGTATAAACAAATTTAAGAACATTTTATTTCTTTCTTTTGCGGTAACGTTTTCAGATGAGGAGTATGCTGCCAGCATCAATGCGCCGCAACTTGAAAGCGGACTGAGAGCAGCCATATTCGAGCCTATAGCGATACAGTTTACGAGTTCAATTGCATTTGCTCCTTGAACAGACTGAACCATATCAGGTACAGTGGGGATTAAGGTGGGCATTACAACGCCGGAGGCAGAAGAGAACCACGACATTACACCACTGAGAAGGGCCATCATTGCGGCAACCGTTTTTGTTGTCGAAAGTTTAGATAGAGTAGAAGAAAGTAAATCAATACCACCTAACTCTGTAACCAAGGAAATGAGTATTCCAACACCCGTAATCATAATAAGTGTATTCCAAGGAGCTTTTTTAAGAGCTGCGCCTTCATCGGCTACCTTAAGCAAAGTTAATATAACAGCAACCACGAATGAGGTAAGCCCTACGTTGAGCTTAAAGACTGACGATACTATTGCAACGACTAAAATTCCAATTAGGGTGATAATTTGTTTCGAAGAAAATGGGGGGATTGCTTCAGAAGTGTTTTCGTTATTAACAGGAAGGGATTTTTTCTTTACTTTATGCCATTTGAATACGAAGAAGTAGAGAATTACCGCGTAAATAAAGCATGTCAATGCCATTTTCCAAGGCATAGAGCTTCCCAAACCCTCAATTCCGTTTTCTTTTGCAAGATTTAATGCAACAATTCCGGATGGAGTGATAGTTGAAAGTCCACCTGCGAATGCGCCGAGCATACCGAAAGGAACAAGGCGTATTGCGGGTGTATCCATTTCTTTAGCCAATGAAACGATCAAAACACTTACTAATGCGGTTACAGATATGAGACCGGGACCAATTGCTGAAATTATTGCCGGAACAAAGAAAATAACTATAGGCAAAGCTTTTGCATTTCCTTTGCATAAGGAAAACATTTTCTTTGACAACAGTTCGAGCGTTTTGTTTTCTTGAGCGATGCTAAATAAATACATTACGCCCAACAACATTAAAAAGAGGGAATTGTTAAAAGATGATATTAGAAATTTTTCAGGTATTCCCACAATTAAGGCAAGAATCATAGAAACAGCAATTGCAACAAGTCCGCTGTTTAGTTTAAAGACAAATGCTATAACAAGCGTGAGACATAAAACGATTAATGATATGAGATCCATATAGCATACCTCCGTAATTTTTTTTCCAAATGATATTATACTTGTTAAAATGACTATTGACAAATATATGATTTGGTATATATAATATACTATACAACATATATTTAGAATGAAGTAGGGGATAAAGATGGAGCTTTTACAATTACGTTACTTTTTAACAGTTGCAAGAATGCTTAATATTTCGCGAGCAGCCGAATATCATATGATTCCGCAACCGGCAATGTCTCAAACTATTTCCCGATTGGAAAAAGAATTGGGTACACCTTTATTTGATAGGTACAAAAACAAGTTGACGCTTACCCGAAAAGGAGAGGATTTTTTTCGTTCTGTGTCGATGTCAGTTTCAGAGTTGGATTCAGCAATACAGGGGGTTAATAGCTTTGAAGGAGAGTTAAGCGGAGAGTTAATGCTTCTGGTGCAGAATCATAGAGATTCCATAATTAACTGTATTATAGAATTCAGAAAGATATATCAGAATGTCAATTTTAGAATATTCCATGCTAAAAATATAAATGAGTTTGAAGATTACGATATGTGTATTTCGTGTACGCCTCCAAACGAAAAATACAGTAACGGAAAGTGCCTGATTACCGAAAAGCTAAAGTTGCTTGTATCTGCGACACATCCATTAGCCTCAAAAGAATACGTTAATTTTGAGGACCTAAAGGAAGAGTGCTTTGCGTTAATCAACAAAAACAATAGTTTGTGGAATCATACGATACATTTATGTCATCAGTGTGGGTTTGAGCCTAAAATATCTATGATTTGTGAAGATTTACACTGTATGATAAAGTATGTATCCGCTGGGTTAGCTGTAACGCTGGGACCCGAAGCATCATGGCGAGGTGTGAAAAATGACACAGTAGTGTTTGTGCCTACAGTTCCGGAGGAAAATCGTCCGACGTATGTGTTTTGGAATGACAATAGTGCGAATTACAAATTACGTCAGACATTCTTGGATTTTATGGTGGAATTCTTTTCTACACAGGTGTAAAAAATAGAAATAGTATATAACAAAAAAAGAACCGCAAAGCGATTCTTTTTTTATTTATATTTTTTTATGAGAATGACTGTTAATACTGCAATTGAACATGTGAAGACTATAATTGCGAGTATACCTTTGTTTTTACCGCTTTCGGCCTGTTCCTGTGCTTGAATTTTTTGTTCTTCGAGATGTTTTTGCTCGGAAGCGGCAGCTCTTGATTCCTCTTTAATGGATTCAAGTTTTAGGCTTTCAAGACGTTTGCTTTCTTCTTCAAGTCGCATTTGTTCTTCTTGCTCGAGTCTTTCTTGTTCTAAACGTTCTTGTTCAAGCCACTCTTGTTCCAATCTGATTTGTTCATCATAGCTTATGAGGTTTTCAAAAAGACTGTTTTTCTGAATATCTTCGCCTACCGTTGTGCGATACAGACCAAATAGGCATGGAGAATAAGTTTCAATTTTTGATGCTGAATCATTTTTGTTATCATTTCCGTTAAGCCACTTGGTAAACCAGGTGTTTTGCTGTGATTTGTTTGCTTTATATCCCTCTTGAGATACCTGAAAAGCTGTTTTTCCGTTAAACAAATCTAATGTTTCATCAAGATTCAGGGTTATTTGGTTTTCAGTATATAAGTGTAAATAGAGCTTTGGTGTGTTCCATACACCGTATTTTGCAGATGATTCGGGATACATCAAAGTGTCGTTTGCGTACTCTATAGCCTTAATTAAGGTTTCAGCATTTAATAAGTATTGCCCATTACCGTTTTCTCCGTTTAGGTCGTGAGAAACAATAACTTGGGGCTGAAATCTTCTAATATTTTCCGTCTGGAAAGCTATAAGCATATCCTCTGTAACTTTATCCTTTGCAAATGCTTTAAGAGCATCGGCAGAGGTCTTTGTGTTAGATTCTGAAAAGCCGCTTAATACGGGGTAGTTCTTAATACCTACTGACCAAAGTCCGTCTAACATCTCGTGTTTTTTGGTTGAGTTTGTATTTTCGGTAAAGAAGACGACTTGAGTGCGGTATCCGTTAGCAACGTGGTAGGGAATAATACCTGCAAAGAAAGTGTGTTCGTTGCTGAAGTGTGTAACGTTTAACAAAAGGTCGGCTTTTTCGTGAGGTGCATTCCAAGTTTGAACCCAATCGGGCAATTGACCTTTCTTAAAAGCTGAAACGTCGGATATGTTTGCTTTTTCGTTAAATGTAACTGTTAATTCTTTACAGTCCGCAAATTCTTCGGGAAGTGTTGTAAATGAGTGGAGAAAAGTGTTTTCTACAACAAAGCTTTTATCGACGGAGGATATGGTAAAGCCTACGGCATTATCCCAAAAAATAATATATATTGAATCAATAGGCTCATCGCTTGAAAATGAAACCGATTTCAAAGAAGAATAGCTGCTCGGTTTGTTATCTTTCAGGTTATTATAGTTTGGGGTTAAGACGAGGTTAGGTATAGTAGCATCATCAATAACCGCCGCAGATGCAAAACAGATACAGCATATCGATGTAATTAAGATTAACAATACGGATAGTAAGAGCTTGTGAAGAGTTTTATTTTTGCTGTTCAAACTCATAGGTGCAAATATTCCTTTCGTAAAAAATAATAAACTTACAAAGGGGGAAAAAGCTTTAGGTTTATAACGCAAAAGCATAATATATATAATACCTCTTTTTCATTTTTTTGTCAAGCCGAAAAGGGGAAGTGGATTACAGATAATTATATCAAAAGGCTTAAAAACAACAGATGTATGCGTAAAAATACGCATACATCTGTTGTTTTTATTTACTTTTTTTAAATGAGAACTTATTTTCTTCGTTGTTGAGAAGTCTTTTTATGTTTGAACGGTGGTTAAATACGAGTAAGAACACCAACGAAAAACAACAAATAAGCTCAACAATATTAAGCGTTCCGAATTTAGCGAGTATAATGGGGTATACAAGTGCGCACATAATAGAGCCGAGGGAAATAAATTTAGTGGCAGCTACTATAGCAACAAATATACACAGCAAAAGCAACGCCACCACCGGATTGGTGCAAAGAATTACAGCAAGAGCTGTTGCAACACCTTTTCCCCCCTTAAAATTATAGTAGAGAGGCCATGTGTGTCCAATAATAGAGCCAAGACCTGCAACGTATGCGCCCGCTTTTCCTAAAACGATGTAACCCAAAAGACAAGCCAAAACCGCTTTCAGAATATCACCGATAAGAGTAAGTGCCGCAGCTTTTGTGCCGTAGGTTCTCATCATATTCGTCATACCCGCATTTCCGCTTCCGTGTTCGCGAATATCGTCATTATATTTTCTTTTTGAAATAAAAGTAGCGAAATTAAAGCTTCCAAATAAATATCCAACAAGCAAAAGCAGAATAAATGCGGGAATTGCATAAAGCCAAGGAATATTATAAAGAATAACGCCTGTTTCCTCGGAGATATACTGTGCGCCAAAAAGCTTGTTAACAATTCCAACTTTAAATATTTCTCTTAAAGTATCCATGATCAGTCGTTGTTATCTCCCTTCTGGCGGATTATAATCCTAATAGGCGTTCCCTTAAATCCGAAAACCTCTCTGATTCTGTTTTCGATATATCTTTGATATGAGAAGTGGAAGAGCTCCGCATCGTTACAGAAAATAACAAACGTAGGAGGTGCGATTCCGACTTGAGTCATATAATATATCTTCAAACGGCGTCCCTTATCGGACGGAGGTTGCACTTTTGTGACTGCATCGTTAAGCACGTCGTTAAGCATACCTGTGGAAATACGCAAAACCGACTGTTCGTAAACGTAGTTTATAAACTCAAACAATTTGTCGATGCGTTGACCTGTTTTAGCGGAAATAAAAAGTATGGGTGCATAAGGCATATAAGCAAGAGCGGTCTGTATTTTTTGTGTGAACTCGGTAACCGTCTTGTTGTCTTTCTCAATAAGGTCCCACTTATTTACAACGATAATGGTAGGCTTTCCGGCTTCGTGAGCAAGACCTGCGATATGCTCGTCTTGTTCGGTTATACCCTCGGACGCGTCAATCATAAGAACGCAAACGTTGGCGTTTTCGACAGCCATTTTAGAGCGTAAGACAGAGTATTTTTCTATTCTGTCATCAACTCTTGACTTTCTTCTAATTCCTGCAGTATCAACGAAAATATACTTGCCGTGCGAATTTTCAACACGGGTGTTGATAGCATCTCTCGTAGTGCCCGGAATATTGGAAACGATAAGTCTGTCTTCGCCGAGTATTTTGTTTATAATAGAGCTCTTTCCTGCGTTAGGCTTTCCGATAACTGCAACGCTGATTGCATCATCATCTTCATTTTCGTCTTCGGTTTCTTCGGGAAGGTATTCGAGAACCTTGTCAAGAAGGTCGCCCGAGCCTGTTCCGTGAATTGATGAAACGGGAATGGGATCGCCAATAAATCCAAGTTCATAGAATTCGTAGAACTCATAGGGGAGGTCGCCTATCTTGTCGACCTTGTTGACGCAGAGAACTACAGGCTTATTACTTTTTAAAAGCATTCTTGCGATTTCTCTGTCATCAGCCGTAAGACCGGTTTTGACGTCAGTCATAAATATTATAACGTCGGCCGTTTCGATAGCTATTTCAGCTTGTAGACGCATATATTTCAAAATGAGGTCATCGGTTTTAGGCTCGATACCGCCAGTATCTATAATCATCAAGGTTCTGCCGGTCCACTCTATTTCGTGGTAAATTCTATCTCGTGTAACACCGGGAGTATCTTCGACTATAGAAATTCTTTCGCCTGCCAGCTTGTTGAAAAGAGTACTTTTTCCAACATTAGGTCTGCCTACTATGGCAATAACAGGTTTTGACATTTTTTTCTCCTTGTGGTTAATTTTGGGGTATTAAAGTTTAGTTGACGGCAAAACGGTTAAGGTTTCCGTCATAGACTGCGCTTCCTGTTATGTAAAGTGAGTCAGTGGTTATTCCAGTTGTTTTAAAGTTGGCGGAAGCAAAAAGCTGTGTTCCGGGAATCCAACGGGTGTACAACCAAATGACAGCGCCCGTTGTCGGATTGACTGCTCTGACGTACACTCTGTTCTCATAGGCTGAAACGTAAGTAATATTCATACCGTATTTTGGATATTCAAATCCGGGATTAGGTCCGAGCTTGGGGTTGTAGAACTTAAGAACGCCTTTGGAGTCTGTATAGAAAATACATTCGGTAATCTCTATAATGTTTTGTGTTTTAGCACCGTCGGGACAGAATGTTGTAACACTTCCGTCTTGAGAAGTTATAACAGCAAGACTTTCGTCTGTAGAGAAGTAAAGCTTGTCAGCCGTATTATTCAAAGCATAGATATTTAATGTAGTTGTAATAATTTTGGTAATGTCTCCGTAGAAGTTGGAGGCATAGAAGCCGGGGCCTTCGTTTGGAACGTAGTAGAGCTCATCGCAGAACACACAAATCATTCTTGCTTTAAACGAGAAAGAAACATCTTCCTTGGTGGTTATATCTATTCGGTGAACAGTGTATTGCTCGTCAATGTAGAATATATAAGTACCGCTTCCGGTAATGCCGAGAGCCTTGTTGGGAGTGAGGGTACTTACGGTGTTACCCGACTTGTCAAGAACGGTGATACCGTTTAAGGCAATATAATCATATTCGCCGTTTGTATACACAAGTCCGCCGACAGAAACGTTTCCTGATGCTCCTATGGGCCATTTTCCGTCTGCCACAGTTGAAATAACATCCGTGCTGTTAGCAATAGGAACTTGAACCGGAACTATCGGAGCGGTAGTTTCGGGTTCGGGTTGGGTTTCGGGGATATCGGTTGTATCTTCAGATTCGGGCGAGGTTATATCCTCGGTTTCGAAAAGCGTAGTGTCGGGAACAGTAGTTTGCACAACACCGCCGATAGTCGTATCAATCGGATTTTTAGGGTTATCATTTTCGTTAAAAATTATAGCGATAGAAGCTATTACAGCAGCGCAAAGAATAATAACTCCAACCAATATACCGAACTTCTTGTTTTTTTCGTCGGGTTGATTTTGTTTTTTGTTTTTTTTCAGCAGTTGAGCCGCCATCATAGCCTGTTGGTCTTGAACGGCTTTTTTCTTTCTTGCGATACGTGCCTTTCTGTGTCTTGAAAGATATAATGCGTTAACTTTAGAGAAAACGGTGTTTTTATCCATTCCGCAGATAGGGCATACTTCAAGGTCGCTTGTAGAGCCGCAACAGCACTGCCATTTATTGTTTTCGAGAGTCTCGGGCAAATAAATAATATTTTCTAATAATTCAGGTCTAAAGGTGAATCGTAATTCGTCATACAATTCGGGGTTGAGCACAATTTTCAGTTCTTTTTTAGTGTTGTTTTCCATAATACTTTACCGTCCTGATTAAATGTTAGTATTTTTTATGCGTCAAGTCCCAATATCATTCGGAGGAAGATTTCTCCGTCATTGGGGACAACTGATATTTCTGTATTAAGCTTTTCTAAAACCTCGGTTAACTCCATGCTGTCAAGAAACATTTTACATTCGCTTTCGAGCATAACACGCGGTATAAAAAGCGTTGAGCCTAAATCTTTAGCGTTAAGTTGTTCTGAAAGGTCGATTCCGGTGATAAGACCGGCTACCGTTATATTTTCTCCGAAAAAGTTGTTGGTAATGTTATATACGTCAATAGACAAGCCCTCAAATCTTTTTTGCAGTCTGTCTGCAAGAGAAGAAATGAAAGGATATGCCGCATTTCCGGTCGCTATAGAAACGTGTCGGGGAAGAACGGGTGTCTCGTCTAATTCTTCAAAGGCGTAGTCGAATTCATCAAGCATGGAAGCTATCATACCGACACCATTTTCAATTTGCGAAAAATCCTCGTAATATTCGGGAGGGGGAATATTGAGTCCCGCTTTAAGATACATTTCATCTCCGCAGAAGAATATCGAGCTACCGTATTCTTTTTTGCAGAGCAGAGCAAAGTTTTGAACTTTTTGAATAATCTTTTGTGTTTCTTTGGGGGTAAAAGGCTCGAGAGGATATAAACCGGCTCTGTGCTTTGTGAGTCCTGCGGGGACGATTGAAACACTGTTAACAGCAGGATACAGAGTAGCCAAATCGTGCATGGTGTTAATAAGCTCATCACCGTCGTTTAAACCCTTGCACAAAACTATCTGGCAGTTCATAGTTATATTGTTTTCAGCAAATTTTTTTAAGTATTCGAGAGATTTTCCTGCAAAACGGTTATTCATCATTTCGCAACGCAGCTCTGGGTTGGTTGTGTGAACGGAAATGTTGACAGGGCTCATATGCATTTTTATAATTCTGTCAACGTCCGAGTCATTCAAGCCGGTGAGGGTAATGTAGTTACCCATAAGAAAAGAAAGTCTTGCATCGTCGTCCTTAAAATAAAGCGTATCACGCATACCCTCGGGAAGCTGGTCAATGAAGCAAAATACACATTTGTTTTTACAAGTTTTTTTACTGTCCATAAGATACGTTTCGAATTCAAGACCAATATCGTCATATTCGCCTTTTTTTATAATTGCCGAATATTCTTGTCCGTTTCTTGAGAGTCTTAAGTCGAGCTTTCTTTCGGTGAGATAAAATCTGTAGTCGAGAACGTCGTTAATTTCATTTCCGTTGATTGAAATAAGAGTATCGTTGGGGTGTATACCGCATTTTAATGAATGTGAGTTTTTAATTACGTCGGCAATCTTAACCAATTCTTGTTCTCTCCTTTCTACAGAGTGTTTCTGAAAAAATGCATAATTCACACAATTATATACATTATATCACAATTTTACATAAATTGCAATATACTAAAGCAATATATTAGTATATTATATATATGAGTGTATGCGATAAAAAGAAAAAGCCCGAAAAATCGGACTTTTATAAAGCGCTAACGATTGAGTAAACATCACCGTTGTGGGAAATGAGCTTTTACACTAATCTGTTTACAATAACAAGGATTATCTTGTACTCATATTTATACGTGTAACGTCGGTGATATTATTCTAAAACAAGGTTATCAATATAGATGAAGTCTGCGGCTTTTTGAACGGAATTAAGCTCGAGAGTTTTTGATGCTCCGCATTTTGTGCAAAAGATTTCGACGTTATTGCTCTTTAACTCGAAATCATATTCGCCGTCATTATTTTTGCATTTGCACTGAATGGAATTTTCGTCTTTCATTTCACAAAGCATAAAGCGTACAAGGTCAGAAACCTGTGCGTCTGTTATGCTTCCCTCGTGACTGCTGCCTATTCTTCCGATATCGTCGATAGAATATTCTCCCATAAGCTCTTCTAATTCTTTATTTGCTTTTTCGACAGCCGCAAAAACCTTATCCTTGTTGCCAATAAAACAAATATTGATTCCAAGCACCTTGCAAGAAAGTTCAAGCAGGTCTTTTTCAAAAAAAGTAGCGGAATTGATGTGGAATACGTGTGGATTTTCACAAGCGAGGCAGGGAACTGTAATTCTGATTTTGTTGTCCTTCGTGTAAGCCATAGTAAGCTCACTTTCGCCGCAACTGCACTTTAATTTTATGAGGTCACCGGTGAGTGCGAATGTTCCGACCATACTCATTACGGCAGTACCGCACTTTGGGCATCTGTAACTTACTATAGATTCTTTGGGTTTAAGCACCATTTTGTTATATATCTCCTTTATGACGGTTAATTTTCCGTGGTTTCGGCAGGCTCTTCTTTTACTGTATATTCTGTGTGTTCAGAAAGACCTGGGGTAACAGTTTGAGACTTTTTCGTGTATTTGCTCATATCAAGCGGTTCTCTGTAGTACGAATAATCGAAAACCGAAAGTGAGCCGTACGGTTTTGATAGAAGCACGTCGTTTTTGTAATAAACATTGAGTACAATATACTTATCCTTTGCAATTTCTTCAAAAGCTTCAACTTCTTCATCGGTTGCGTTAAATGCGGGTTCTTCGATAATAAGAGAGCTGAAATCAACGCCGTCAAAAACGAGTTTTCTGTAGTTGTACATATTCCTTTTGCCAGAAATATATTTATATTCCGTATATGTGTTTCCGAGTCCGTCTGTAAGCGTAAATATAAATGGCTCAAATGCGGGTTCTTCCGAAAGTGAATATTCCTGAACGAGCTTTTTTATAGTGCTGTTATTGTAACGAACAGTAACCTGAACCTGTTTTTCGGAGGGAATATAATATACGTGACTTACTGCAAACTTTCCGTCCGGCGTAAGATTGTCTTCGTGGATATAGTGGTATGCAATGAAGCTGTCGGGATTTTCTGTTATGCTTTGGGCGGTAGCCTCTGTAAAGATAAGCTCTTTCATGTTTTTTGGGGGCTCTCCCGAGAAGATACGCCAGAGAAGGATTGCAATAACTAAAAATGCAGATATTCGCAAAGAATATAATAATGTTTTTTTAATAATTTTACCGACAGTTATTTTTTTGCCGCTTAAGGCATTATATTCGTTATCATCATTATTATCGTTATAGTCGTCGAAATTTTGGTATTCGGACATTGATTTTTACCTCGCATGGATTATTGGAATTATTGTACCACATAAAGTGTTAATATTCAAGTATTTTTTGCATAACTACTTGAAAACAAAGTTTTAATATGTTAAAATAATTGGTAATGAAACGAAATAACAGTAAAGGATACAGATACAGAAATGGAAAACGCACAGCCTAAAAGAGTATTTTCAGGGGTACAGCCAAGCGGTGTATTGACTATAGGAAACTATCTCGGAGCAATAAAAAACTGGAAAAAGTTTGAAGCGGACGAGTTTGATTCCATATATTGTGTTGTTGATATGCACGCAATTACCGTAAGGCAGGTTCCGGCAGATTTGAGAAGAAGAACTTATGAAATATTGGCTTTATATATTGCATGCGGACTTGATCCCGAGAAGAATACTATGTTTGTACAGAGCCATGTTCCCGCGCACGCAGAGCTTTCGTGGATATTAAACTGCTATACTATGTACGGCGAACTTTTAAGAATGACACAGTTCAAGGATAAGAGCCAAAAGAATGCAAGTAACGTTAACGCAGGTCTTTTTGATTATCCCGTACTTATGGCATCGGATATATTGCTTTATCAGACAGCGATTGTTCCCGTTGGGGTTGACCAGAAGCAGCATATTGAGCTTGCTCGTGACATTGCGATGAGATATAATCAGATATACGGAGACGTATTTACAATACCCGAGGGGTATATGGAAAAGAGCGGCACGAAGATAATGTCTCTGCAGGATCCCAAGAGAAAGATGAGTAAATCCGACGAAAACGAAAACGCATCTGTAGGCATACTTGATACGAAGGACGTTATACTCCGCAAGTTTAAGAGAGCTGTAACCGATTCTGATACCGAGGTTAGATATGCTGATGGAAAAGACGGCATAAACAACCTTATGACAATATATTCTTGCTTTACCGGTAAGGCTATGGAAGAAATAGAAAAGGAATTCAGCGGTAAGGGATACGGTGACTTTAAGTTGGCGGTAGGTGAAACCGTTGCAGACGGTCTTGAGCCTGTCAGAAGCAGATTTAACGAACTTATGGCAGATAAAGCTTATCTTGAGTCTGTAATGAAAGAGGGTGCCGATAAGGCGGCTTATATGGCAAGCAAAACACTTTCAAAGGTATATAAGAAAGTTGGTTTTGTTCCTAAAATAAGATAAAATAAAGGGGATATGGGAGAAGGTCCATATCCCCTATGTTTTGGTGCCTTTAGGCGTGGAAAACAACCCCCAGTTCTACTGGGGGCGAAAAAATACTTTAGTATATGTAATAAAAAACCTTCGTGATATAATGAGTGTAAAGGTTTGGCGACCGCATTACACACAAAATATACGGAG